>JBGTFE010000001.1:0-24718 GCA_041747435.1 Pyrinomonadaceae bacterium
CGTTTCGCCAAACGATTCCATTCAGATTGGCTCGTTTCTGATCAAGATCGACAACGTCGGCAACATTGGCGTTTTTGATACGCGCTCAAAAACGCGAATCGATTCGGTAAACATCACAAAAGAAGTGAAAAATCGCTCGGGCGGCGGAATGATCCGCTTGCTTGACGGCGTTTCGCTTTCCGTTATGCCGAACGAATTTGTCGGGCTTCTCGGACCGTCGGGCGCGGGAAAATCTACGTTTATGGACGCGCTCAACGGCATGCGTCCGGCTTCGAGCGGCAGCGTTTTGGTCAATAACGCCGACCTCTATCAAAATCTCGACGCCATCAAGCAGTCGATCGGATACGTTCCGCAGGACGATATCATTCACCGCGAGCTGACGGTATATCGCACGCTTTATTACGTCGCCAAACTCCGGCTTTCGGGCGACGTTTCGCGCTCGGAGATCGATCAGATCATCAACGAGGTGATGGACGTCACCGGATTGAGCGAGCGGCGCGACGTTCCGATAAACCAGCTTTCCGGCGGACAGCGTAAGCGCGTTTCGATCGCTGTCGAGCTGATAACAAAACCGTCGGTCATTTATCTCGACGAGCCGACTTCGGGACTTGATCCGGCGACGGAAGAAAAGATAATGAAGCTTTTTCGCCAGATCGCCGAATCGGGTAGAACCGTGATTTTGACGACGCACGCCATGGAAAACGTCAAACTTTTTGACAAGATCGTGCTGCTTATGCGCGGAAAGCTCGTGTTTTACGGCGATCCGCAAGCCGCGCTCGACCACGTCGGCGCAAAAAGCTTTAAGGAGCTTTATGACAAGATCGAAGATCCGATCGAGGAAAAGCTCAAATTCGGCGGCGATCGCCATCAGGTGACCGAACAGGTTGCAAACGACTGGAAACAAAAATTTACGCAGACGCCGGAATTTAGAAAAAATGTTTACGAGCCGCTAAAAGAGCTCGGCAATCTGGCGTCGCACCAGGTCAAAACAAAACACCGTCTCGGACTTTTCGGTTCGATCCGCCAGTTTTTGACGCTTTCGCGGCGGTATTGGGAAGTGCTTGTGCGCGACAGAATGAATCTTTTTATTCTTTTCATACAAGCGCCGATCATCGCGTTTTTGATATTTCTCGTGATGGGTGACGATCAGCCGCGCGATTTTGCATATTTTGTGCTCGCGCTCGTCGCCGTGTGGTTCGGAACGTCGCTTTCGGCGCGCGAGATCATCCGCGAACGCGCCGTTTATAACCGCGAGCGAATGGTCAATCTCGGATTGATGCCGTATGTTTTTTCGAAACTTTTTATTCTCGGAATTATCGTCGGTCTGCAGTGTTTGATGCTGTTTATTCCGCTGAAATTTCTTGATGTTACGGGATTGATGCCGATGCCGGGCGATTTTGGAGGCATTCCGCAGCTTTGGATAATGCTTTTGACAGCCGCCGTCGGCATCGCGCTCGGACTTCTTATTTCCGGACTCGTTAAAACTTCGGAAATGGCGACTTCGCTCGTTCCATTGATCCTTATTCCGCAAATTTTGTTTTCGGGTTTGGTCGGCGTGCCGAGCGGATTGAACAAAGTCGTCGGTCTTGCGATGCCGGCAACGTGGGCGTTTGACACGATGAAACGCTTTACGCCGCTCGATACTCTCGAAGAAGAAGGCGCGAAAAAAGGTGGCGGGCTCTTTAAAGATATAGAAGACAGAAATAACGAAAACATCGATAAAGCGACAAAAGACATCGAAAACTATCGAACGGACGCGAAAGCGGACATGGATAAATACAAAAAGGATATGGATAAATACCAGGACGATATGAAAGACTATCAGATGGGACGATTATCCAGCGAGCCGAAAAAACCCAAGCAGCCAGAAATGAAGGAAGCGCCGAAACCCGCGAAAGCTGTTGTCGTTCCGGAAGATAAGAGCGAGTACGTAACTTTTCTGCATCCGTGGATGAATGAATTTTTGAATCAGTTCGTTTTGATGTTAATGTTTTGTATGTTGGTAGTTGCCGCGCTCATTGTTCTCAGAATGCAGGATATCGCCTAGCTGGAGCGCCGGCATCTTGCCGGCAATGAACGCGAATGCGTTCAAAACTTTTATGAAGAAATTAATTTGGAATTTTACAATATTTATCGCGTTCGTATTTGCGTTTTCAGGTTTGACGGGTTGTCCGTCCGGAGAGCTTAAGACCGCGTCGAACGAGAATGCGGGATCGACTTCGAATACCGCAGAACCACAGAAGAAAAGTGACAGCGTTTATCCACCCGCGCCGGCGGCGATCGCGCAAGCCGAAGTCAAAATGCTGGACGGCACTACTTTTAAGCTTGATGATCAAAAGGGAAAAGTAATCCTTTTCAATCTCTGGGCGACCTGGTGCGGACCGTGCCGCGCCGAAATGCCTCACCTCGTCGAGATGCAGGAAAAATATCGGGACAAGGATTTTGAGATCATTGGGCTGAATGTCGGTAGCGAAGGCGTTCCGGAAACTGAGGAACAGATAACGGCATTCGCCAAAGATATGAAGTTGAACTACAAGCTTGGTTGGGCTGACAATAAGCTAAACAACGAGTTTATGAGAATCGCTCAAATACCGGGAATTCCGATCAGCGTTTTGATCAACCGCGAAGGAAGAATGACCGGAATTTTTGCCGGCGGCGGTCCGAACGTTATCGGTAAAATGAAACAGACCGTTGAGAAAACGGTTAACGAATAAAAGGGAAAAAAGATCAGAAACGCGCACGAAGTAAGCGTCCTCTTATAACTAAAACGCTTACTTCGTGCGCGTTTCTGATGCGCTTTCGATCTTCGGTTCGACCAAAATCGTCTTAAAACTCGCAAGGCTGACAAGTCCTAACGCCGCGCCTTTTGGTTTATTCACAAACTTTTTTTGCGTGTAATGCACGGCGACCTTCGCCTGCTTTTTTGCTTTGCTGAAAAAAGCGGCGATCTGCGCGGCTTCGAGCAACGTTCGCGGAGGAATTTCCTTTCGAGTCGGATTTTTGACGACGACGTGCGAGCCCGGATAGTCCGCCGCATGAAGCCAAAGATCGTAAGATTTTGCGACGCGAAACGTTAGGAAATCATTATCCTTCGAACCTTTCCCGACAAGAATTTCGAAATTATCGGAAGAAGTATATTTTCTCGCGCCGGTAAAGGTTTCCGCTTTTTTTCCTTTCTTCGTCGGCGCCTTTTCTGCTTTTTCGCCTAAAATGTCAGCCAAAAATTCTTCGTTATTTTCAGCGATCGCGGCTTCGAGTTTTTCCATTTGAAATTTGAAACCCGTAATTTCCGTTTTCAAAAGCGCCAGACGTTTTGATATTGCTTCCAACGCATTTCGCGCTTTTGTATAGCGGCGAAAAAACTTTTCGGCGGCTTCCGTCAGCGAAAGATTTTCTGCGACTTCGATCTCAACGGTCGGCGTGTTTTCGTCAAAAAAATCGGTGAGGGAAACTTTGTCGCCGTCGCGCTTTGCGGTTGAAATGTTAGCCAAAAGCAGATCGCCGAATCGTTTCCACTTCGCAGCGTCTCCGTGATTCGCGAGGTCTTGTTCAAGTTTTTTGACGAGCTTTTCGCGTTTTACGATCTCCTGCCTCAATTTGCTTCGCGCCGCCTGAGCTTTCGCCTGAAAGAGTTTTTCAGCTTCTTTTTCCGAATAATAAGAATCAAGCGCTTCTGAAAGCGTCTCAAAATCTTTCTGCGAAAAATCCTCTGCGTCTTCGCGTCTTTGCGCCTTTGCGTTGAACCTTTTTGGCGGTGCAAAAGAATGCCCAACTTCCTGTCCTTCGCCGGAATTCTCCCGCGCCGAATCGACGATAAAACCGCTTTTGTCCAAAAGAAACAGATTTGCCGAGCGTCCGGTCAACTGTGCGATCAAAGCATAATTTTCCGTTTCGCCGATCTCATTTTGCGCCGCCAGTTCAAACCGAACTATTCGTTCATCTTCCAGCTTTTCAACATTTAGCAAAACGGCATTAGACAGATGTTTTCTGAGTAAAAGCAAAAACGCGCTCGAGGTTTTTGTTTGCTTTTCCAGATCGCGTAAGCGGCGTTTGATGAGATAAATTCTAGGGTTTGTCGGCTCGATGCTAATAAAAAGATAGCGCGAATCGTGCAAGCGAAAGTCGATCGCGATCTGAAACCGCGAAAGTGAAAAAATTTTGCCGAACTTTCGTCCCGCAAGCGCGGTTTCAAGCTCGGCACATACTTTTTGAAGAGTTTTGTCGTTCACTTTCCTGAGTTTAAAGTTCAAGGTTCAAAGTTCAAAATCAAAAAACTCGACCTCAAACTTTGAACCTTGAACTTTGAACGTTAAACTAAATTTCTCTGACGACGACTGTTCGCGAAAGCAGGTCGTGAACGGCGCGTCTATTCTCATTGAACGGCAGCGTGAGAAAACCGATACCGCCCAGCGCGACCGAAAAAAGATAAACACACGCGCTGACCGCCGCTTGATGTATAGTTGGATATTCTTCGCCTTCAATATCGATGACTTCGAGCGCGAAAATTCGCATTCCGAAAGTTCTGCCGTAAATCGCGACCGAAACGGTAAGATAAATAAACATCACCACCGCGCAAGTTGCCGCAAATGCGATCAATCCGCCGGACGTAAACCAGCTTTCGCTTTTGATCATAAACGGAATAAGCAAAAGCAAACTGACAAACGAGCCAATGATCAGATCAAAAAGCCCGGAATTAAAACGCATCGCGAATGGCGCAAGATCGTCCGCCTCTTCAAGGTCAGTTTCCTCGCCCACAAATCCTTCGGCATCGGTAAGCGTCAATTCCGTTTCTTCAATCTCCGTTTGCTCTTCCTGAAAACGCGCTGAAACTCTCGCCGGAATTTTCGGAAGCTTGTTCGTATCGAGTTCGTTCGTGTCCGATCTGAGCGTCGCCGCGCCTTTCGGTTTTAACGTGATGTTAATTTTCGCCGGTCTGGTCTTTTCCGTATCGTGAAGCGTTTCGCCATTTTTTGTCGCGATCCGATAAGGAAAACTTTTCGCTTCGGGTGCGTCTGCGAAGAACGGTTGTTCGATCGGCGGCTCTTCCTTCAAAAACTGCCGGCGCGATTGTTCGATTCGCTGCAGCGCGCTGTTTACCGTCGGGTTTTCATGAAAAACCGGCGGCGGCTCGATCTTTGTTTCAGTCTTCAGCGCCGTTGCGCCGTTCGTCACAAGCCTCGTCTGCGACGCTGATTGCGTTTCGATATCGCCGCGATTTTGTCTCTGCTGCACCGCATTCTGCAAATGCAGACGCCATTCGGGCACCGTCGCTTTCTCGTAGCGAAATTCAACGAGCGTCGGTACCGTCGGCTTTACGGAGATCTCCATCGTCTCGGTTCTCTCCGGCGGCGCGGGCGCGCGCTGCGGTTTCGCTGCTATCAAAGGAACTTCCGGCTTCGGAATTTTCGGAGCTTCGTTTTCTTCGATCGCGGCGGCTTGCACTTCAAAAGTCTTCGGCACAAACGGCTTTTTATCGAGAAAAGCAGGTCTAACGATCGGCGAGATCTTATCCTTCAATTCCTCTCGGACCGAATCGTAGATCATCGCTCCGCAGCTCGGACAAATCGACAAAGTAACGGCGTTATTTCGATTACAAACAGGGCAATTCATAGCTTGTTAAAGATTTCAAAACCAGGATTCGATTTTTAAATTGACAACGGAGAAGTTGTTTGTTGTGAACAAAACTGTGGTGATGGTATCAGAGATCACTTTAACTAGTCAATAGTAAATTTATGCGAATAGGTAACATTCAGCAATATGGGTTGAAAAAACGTAAGTTTTGACAGGAAGTTCGAAAAAACCGAGAGTCGATCAAAGCTAGGGCATAATCGTTCGATTGCATGCCAAAGTCGGCGATCTGCAATAGATTCTGATAAGTAAAAGATGCGAAATAAAAAAAATGTTGACTGGAAATTACGTATGTGTTAGATTTTCTGCACAGTTTAAAAGAACAGTTTGCAGGTCTCCGGGGATCGTGCAGTTTATTGATTTCGGTTTTTCGGGAAATCTTCAAATATTTTGAGCCAGGAGGTGCTTCCAAAATATGACCAGAGATACTCGTTGCGTAAATTGCGGGTTTTTTAATGAGGCGGACAACGATTTTTGCTGTAACTGCGGGAATCATTTGGGAGGCGAGGCGGTAACGGAGCTAAGAACCGTTGCGCAACCGTGGACACCGGCGGCGGCGCCCACGGTTGCACTTCCGGCGACAGGTGTTCCGACCCCGTTGCCGGCTACTCCGGTGCCGAACGCCGAGCCGCCTATTCCGACGCTGGTTTTTCCGATAAAACCGACGCCCGCGCCGGGCACGACTGTTTCGACGACGGGAGTCGCAAACTGGCTGCCGCGCGGGATTCTGATCGGTTTAGGAGTTTTGCTTGCAATTGTGGCGATTGGTCTTTTAGCTTGGAACTTCGCTTCGTCGGGTCCGGACAATATTTCGAGCGGCGGCGACCAGGGGAAAGGCGGCAAGATAAGATCAACCAGTTCTTCAACGGAACTGCCGAAGTCCTTAGACCGAAGCTATACAGGCATGATCGCCGCGCAAAGTGCCACGATGAACCTCGAGAGAAACGATAGCGAGCTTAAAGGAAGCGCTTCCACTGACAGACACACAGACGAAATCAGCGGAACAATCGAAAGCGACGGTTCATTTTCGTTGATGGCGTACGAAGACGGAAATAAATTCAGCGGATATTACAAGGGAAAGATCAATACAGACGGTTCGATCAAGGGAACGTGGACAAATACGCAGGGCGGACAACCGCGCCCGTTTTCATTTACCGAAGAGCGTTAGTCCATCAAAGAAACTTCGTTTTTGAGGTTATCGCGCCAGACAGGTCAAACCTCGTTTGAGTCCATATGAAAAAAGTCCTTCTGATCGCAGGGTTGTTGATTTGTGCCACAGCTTGTTCGAAAAACAACGAAACCCCGCCCGTCGAGAATTACTTCGGAGATCTGAACATAATTCCGCAGCCCAATTCCATTGGGCGTCTTCGCGGACAATTTGCCTTGACTCAGGAAACAGAAATCGTCGCCAGAGACGAGCCAGCACGTCAAGCCGCTACCGCTCTTAATGAAATCCTCCAAGAAAATTATGGGTTTGCGCTTGTGGAGACCGACCAGGCGCGCGCGGAAAACTCGATCACGTTTACAACCGTCGAAGGCGTTAGCGGCGTGAACTCCGACGACGCTTATACGTTAAGGATCGAGCCCGGCGCAATCAAAATAAAAGGAAGCGCGCGCGGAATGTTTTACGCGGTTCAGTCGCTTGCGCAGCTTTTGCCCGCGGAATTTCCGGAGAAAGTCGATCTGCCAGCGGCGGAAATAATTGATTCGCCGCGGTTTGAATATCGCGGAATGCACTTGGATGTCGCCCGTCATTTCATGCCGCCGGAATTTATCAAAAAATATATCGGACTGCTAGCGCGCTACAAGTTTAATTATTTTCATTGGCATTTGACGGACGATCAGGGTTGGCGCGTTGAGATAAAAAAGTATCCGCGTTTGACGCAGATCGGCTCGAAACGAAGCCAAACGGTCGTGGCGAGCGAATATAAAAAAAACAATAGATCGAACGTCGCGGACGGCAAACCGGTCGAAGGTTTTTACACGCAGGAGGAAATACACGATATCGTCGCTTTTGCGAAGGCGAAACACGTCATAATAATTCCGGAGATCGATCTGCCCGGGCATTCCTCGGCGGCTTTGGAAGCGCACCCGGAATACGGCTGCAAGCCAAGCTACCCGTATAAAGTGAAAACCACATGGGGCGGATTTCCCGACGTGTTTTGCCCGACCGAGCAGAGTTTCGGTTTTATCGAAGACGTTCTCGGCGAGATCATAGGGCTTTTCCCCGATTCGCCTTACCTCCACATCGGTGGCGACGAAGTCATGCCCGATCATTGGCGCGAATCGGGCTTTGTGCAGGAATTAAAACGGCGGGAAAATTTGCAGACGGAACCCGATGTCCACGGCTGGTTTATTCGCCGGCTGGAAAATTTCGCCACTTTGCGCGGCAAAAAGATAATCGCCTGGGATGAAGTTGTGGGCGGCGGCGTTTCGACGAACGTGACGATCATGTCTTGGCGCGACCTGGACAAAGGAACGCAGGCAGCGCGCGCGGGACACAAAGTCATCATCGCGCCCTACGATAATACCTATTTCGATCATCCGCAGGGCGATGAAAAATATGAGCCGATCGCGCAGGGCAAAATCGTAACTTTGGAAGACGTTTACAAATTCGATCCCGTTTCGCGCGAGCTTGCGCCGGGAGACGCCCAAAATATCATCGGCGCGCAGGGCTGTGTTTGGACGGAATTTATAAAAAGCCCTGAACAGGTAGAGTATATGGCGTTTCCGCGGGCTCTGGCTTTAGCGGAAGTTTTGTGGTCGAGGCAGCGCAAGAATTTTGGCGATTTTCTCGAGCGCCTGAACGGAGAATTTGCGCGACTTGACTTGAAAAATGTAAATTACCGCATTCCAAAACCTCTCGGACTCGGCGATCGAAAGTTTTCGGAAAATGAAAAAGCGATTATCGGTCTGACAGCCATACCGAATGGCAAAATCTATTTCACGCGTGACGGAACGATTCCGGGCACAGCGTCCGAGGTTTATCGAGCGTCATTTATTCTCGATATAGCGCGGGATCAAACTATCGAGCTAAAAGTGAAAGTTGTGAGCTCGAACGGGCGCGAAAGTCCGATCTATACCGCCGTATATTCCAGGCAGGGAAATATTGAAGTCCAAAGGAATTTCGAGCCGGCTTCGCGGAATCCGGTTATCAGGTAGATGGATTTGCACGGAATATCTATAACGGCTGTCTGCCTATATATCCGGCTTCGAGTTCGTGCCAGTATTCGATCTCTTCGTCTTCGCCGAGCTGCCAGCAGAGTAGGACGACGCGGTCTTCGCGCATGGAAGGGAAGTCGATCAAGCCGCGGGAATAATCTTTTAATTGAATGCCGAGGTCGCCGAGTTCGGTGGTGAGTTTGCCGACGGAATAGAGCGTTTGGACGTAAGCCGAGCCGCCTTCCATTCCGCCGCCGCCTTGTTCGGCTGCGACGGACGCCGCTTTTGCGGATTCGCGAAATAATGCGAGTCGATCGTAAAGCGTTTTTACCTTTTCGAGCTTTGGGCGCACGACGGAAAGAAGATCGTTTGCTTCAGCAACAGTGAATAATTTCATTTTAGATAAAACCACCCCGCCCTTCGGGCACCCCTCCTCTGTAAGGAGGGGAGTTTTGGATGTCGTTGCTTACTCTACGGCGAAAAGCTCCATATTACAAAAGTAGCGCCGCCATCCTGGCGGCTGTCGTGAAAGCATCCTGCTTTCACATCGGCGGTAGGGATGCCGCCGGAACTGCCGGCAAGATGCCGGCGGTACATCATCTATCGTCTTTTACCCGAACCAGATCGCGAAAATCGTCCGCTTCTTCCTCGTAATTCGGTTCAAACGGAACTTTGCGCGGTATCGGCGGATAATTTTCGCCATTTTCGCGGCGCATGATTTCCGGCGGCGGCATCTCTTCCGGCGGAATGAACGACGGAATGTCGTAGCTTTCGCCCTGTGTCGTGTCTTTGCGGACGAGTTCGGCGATGTCGCCGAGATCGATGAAGAAATCGGCGGTGTCGATCAGGCGCGGCGCGGTGTTTGAGCGAAACCCGGCGACCTCGACGCGGCAGCCTTTGTATGCGACCGAGTTCAGCGCGTAAACAAAATCTTCGTCGCCGGAAACGAGAACCGCCGTGTCGTAGCGTCCCGCAAGCGAGAGCATATCGACCGCGATCTCGACGTCGAGATTCGCTTTGCGCGTGCCGTCGTAAAATGTTTTCAATTCTTTTTGCACGACGCGAAAACCGTTGCGCCGCATCCAGAGAAGGAAGCCTTGCTGGCGTTCGGCGCCGGCGTCGACTCCGGTGTAGAAGAACGCGCGAAGCAGGCGTCCGTCGCCGAGAAGAACGCGCAAAAGTTTGTTGTAATCGATGTCGATGTTGTGAAAACGGGCGGCGTGGAAAAGGTTGTTTCCGTCAATAAAAACGGCGACTCGCCCCCGATGTCCGAATTGCCAGGACGAGTTGGCGCTCATGTCAAACTGCATTTTGAAACCTTCTTTTATAAAAATTAAGATCGAAGCGCAGTCTGCAGTTTGGACAGAAAAAATGGATGATCTATGTTTTGTCGTAAAACAGTATCAAAAAAATAAAGGGCAAAATATTCTAAAATTTAAGTTTTATCCGTACTTCTAAAATCAAACCGCAGTAAAATTTACGCTTTTAATAAGTTACTTATAGTTTGCCTTTTCGAGCGAGCATGGTCAAGTAAAGTGTTGTTTTGCGGGATTTTCCGTTTTTCGTCGTATAATCGAACGTGAGAGAATCCATGGATGAAAATTCGTTAAAAGATTTGCCGATCCAAGCGGAAAATCCGGCGTTTGCGCCTGAGGAAATGATTCGCTGCTCAAAATGCGCGCGGACAAATCCGCCGACGCGGCTCGCGTGTTTTTACTGCGGCGCGGAGCTCAAGCTCGGCGACGAACACAGGAAATTTCTAAAACCGAATCTGCGAAAATTGGAAATTTGGGAGAAAGGTTTTAATTTGATCTTTTCATCTTTTGAACATTTTGAAGAAACAAAATCCGTGGAAATTGCCAAGTTTTTGAATTTGGAAAAAGGAGTTTTGGGAAAAATGCTTGGAATAGAAGACGACAACCACCCCGACGCTGACGCGTCACCCCTCCTCCGAAAGGAGGGGAGTTTAGAAGAAAACCACCCCGCGCCTGAAGGCGCACCCCTCCTTGCGAAGGAGGGGAGTTTTTTAAAGGCGCTGCCTTTGGCGCGTGTTGAAACGGAAAAAGAAGCGGAAATCGTGCGCGAACGTTTAAAAGGACTCGGAATTGAGACGTTTATTTTGAGCGATGAAGCGCTCGAACACGACAAACCGCCGACGCGGCTTCGCGCGTTAGAATTCTCGGTGGACTCGATCATTCTGATATTTTTTAACGCAGACGAAATTGCCGAAATTGCGCTTGACGATCTCGGTTTGATCGTCACCGGCGCGATCTTTGAACGAAAAGTTGAAGCCACGGAAAAGCGCAGCAAAAAAGGCGATAATAAAATTCTCGCAATGACCGAAACCGCTTCTGACGATTCTTTGATAGATATTTACAGCCGCAAAGACCCGGGCGGATACAGAATTTTTGCAAAAGGTTTTGATTTTTCGTGCCTCGAAACGGAGAAAGAAATGCTGGCGAAGGATAATTTGATAAAGCTCGCTCAAAAGCTCAAGTATTCGGCACCGAACGCAAAATTTGTCGATGATTATTTCGAAATTCGGGAAAATTTGGGGAATGTTTGGGACGTCGAGGAACGAAAAGAGTCGCAAGGATTAATGCGCGAGCGGTTCGGCAAATTCAATCTCGGAAATATTACGACAGTAAATAATTCGGCGCAGTTCACAAAATATTCGCGGCTGCGCTGGCACCTTCTTTCAAAGTGAAAAGTGAAAAGTGAAAAGTGGAAAGTGAAAAGTAAAAAACCGGAAGCGGAAAATTATGCCGCCGCAAAATCCCCACTAATTTTCGGCGTTCTTCCGGTTCTGGAAGCTTTGCGCGCCAATTCTCGTAAAATTGAGAAGATCTTTGTCGCTGAAGGCGCGCGGGAAAAGCGGCTTGATGAAATTTTTCGTCTTGCGCGCGAAAAAAGTGTTTTTCTGCAAAAAACTTCAAAAGAAAATTTGTCTCGAATGGTCGAAAACGGAGCAAATCATCAAGGCGTTATCGCGGTCGCCGCCGCGGCTGAATACTATGACGCGGACGAACTTTTGAAAGAAATCATTTCGAAGGAAAATTCATTGACGCTGATACTTGACGGCGTTGAAGATCCGCGAAATCTCGGCGCGATTCTTCGCACGGCGGAATGCGCAGGCGCGGACGGCGTTTTTATTCCCGAACGCCGCGCCGTCGGCTTGACTGAAACCGTCGCAAAATCTTCGGCGGGCGCAGCCGAATACGTCAAAATTGCAAAAGTCGGAAATCTCAATCATTTGATTGACGAGCTGAAATCAAATAATATTTGGGTTATCGGCGCAAGCGGCGATGCAAAAATGAATTATTCCGATTGGGATTGGACGCAAAAAACGGCGCTGGTTCTCGGTGGTGAAGGAAAAGGCTTGCATCGCCTGACTGCGGAAAAATGTGACGCGCTGGTTAAAATTCCGATGCACGGACGAATAGCATCGCTGAACGTTTCGGTCGCCGCGGGCGTTATACTTTTTGAAGCGTTAAGACAGAGAACAAAGGACTAATAAATTATGTTTTGCCAAAAATGCGGGACAAAAAACCCCGAGAATGGAAAATTTTGTAGAAGCTGCGGCACGGATCTGATGCCGACTGCAGAGGCTTTCTCGGAAAAAACGAGCAAAGGTTTCGGAATGATGGAACCGATGCAGCCGATGAGTCTGATGAGTCAAAAAGCCAAACCGATAAGCCTCGAAAGCTCGTTCGGAAAGATCTTTATGGGCTTAGCTTTCCTGACAGTTTCCGTTATTTTAGGTTTTACGGGAAAGGCAAGCGGCTGGTGGTTTTGGATGTTGATCCCGGCGTTTGGAATCCTCGGCAGCGGCATCGCGCAATATTTGCAGATCAAGCATAGTCGATCGCAAGGATTATCGTCTGCGCCGCAGATTTTGCCGAATGAGATTCGGTCCGCGCGGCAAAACGCTTTACCGCCTACGCAAACAGAATATGTCGCCCCTGATTCTCGATATAAGACGGGCGATCTTGTTCCGCCGAGTGTTGCGGAAGGTACGACACGGCATCTTGAGCTGGACAAAGAAGGCGAAACCATGACGCTTCCGAAAATAGAGAAATAGTTTTTCAAAAAAGAGTCAAGAAATAAATTTTGTCAAAAAAAAGTTCCGCGAAATAATAACGCGGAACTTTTTGTTTGATTTCTAAGCCCGTCTTTATCGGGTATCGAATGTGTTGACGGCAAAATCACCGCCCAATCCCCACGGCGTGGTCAATACATTTCCGTTCAGACTGTTCCGAACCCAGAAGAAGCTTTGCGACGACGTAGTTGCGCCGCCCCGATAGATCGCAATATCGGTTACCGCATCGCCGTCATAATCACCTTGAGCCGGAACGTCAGACGAGAGACCGAACTGTCGAACCGATGTTGTATTATCGGAACTCCGCCGAATCCACCAGAATAACGGTGATGTCGCCATTGCGCCGGTTCTCACGGCGCAAAAATCGAATTTTCCGTCGCCGTCGAAATCGCCCGGAACAATATAATCACTATTAAAGTTGCCCCATGACATATATTTGATTACCCCGTCGGAACTCTGCCGGTAGATAAAGGTATTGGCAGGCGATAGCCCGAAACGGTAAACCGCCAGATCGAATTTCCCGTCGCCGTCATAATCGCCCGGAATGGGTGAGTCAAAGGTGCTGGTTCCGTTGCCCGTCAAACCGAAATTAGTCCAGACAACCGTACCGTCGGAACTTCTCCGGATAAACCACGTCGTCTGGGCGGTTGCGGATGCGCCGCGCCGGAAAACCGCGATGTCGGTTATGCCGTCGCCGTCATAATCGCGTGTTACAGTCTGATCGCCGAATAATCCCCACGCATAATGCTGAACTGTCGAATCAGAACTTCTGATAATAAAGTAATTGCTTTGCTGTCCGGCGGACGCACCGGCGCGATAAAGCGCGTAATCGTCTTCGCCGTCGCCGTCATAATCGCCGGGCGCGGGAAAATCGGTATTGGCATCGCCGTGAATAATGCTTTCAAAACCATTCGTGCTGTTCGAGTTAAACCATTGGATAGGTGCCATTCCCGGAGGCATAACATTCGGAAAACGCAGAACGCTGTAATCGGTTCTGCCGTCGCCGTCAAAATCCAGCGGGCGGCGGTTGCCGATCTGACCGCGAATCTCTCCGCCGGAAAAGTTTACCGTGTGAACATTGACGTATCCCTGATGAGCGCGTAATTGGGCGATCTGCGTCGGTGTAATTGCCGCCGTGCCGACGACCATACCGGACGTGCCGCCCGATGCGCCGAGATTGATGGCGACACCCGCGTTCATCCCGACCGGCGCGGGCGCGTGAATGTGCGAAGCCGTCTGTGCGCTCGAAAGATTGTTATAGACAACCGTGAAAGAAATCATTCCGGTTGTTTCGTTAAGAACGATTCGCGCATAACCACGTCCGTTTGTCGTAACCGGACCGACTTCCTGATCGCCTGTTAAATAGGCGTGAAATGTTTCGGCTCGAACCGTCGCCGACAACATAAACACGAAAACCAGACCGACAAATATACTTATCTGCTTTCTCATAATTTCCTCCCCAACTAAAAAACAATGTTTGATCACCGTTTCGCGGTGAAGTATCTGACATGCAAACTCAAGTGAAGCTGTGTCATACTTTCGGGCAAAACCATTTTCGCGAAACAAAAACTCAAAATTCCTAAGATGCTATCTATTACTAAATAAGAGATTACGCCTGTATTTGGGTATTGTCAATCAATTCGAGGGAACGCCAAAACGTGTGAATACAGCTTCCACCGTTCGAAATCGAATAGGTATTTCGCTTTGGACATCGCGAGTAAAAATTGGGAGAATAGGCACATAATTTTTCTTTTGAAACGCCGGAATTCCGACGCCTCTTAATATCGAGAAATAAACTTATGTTTTGCCCAAAATGCGGAATTGAAAATCCTGACAATGGTAAATTCTGCCGCCGCTGCGGAGCTAATTTAAGCAGCGTTATGGCGGTTGTTGAAGGTACTTTGGTAGCAAACGAAGGAGCGCTGACGGCAAAACAAAGCCCGGCTGATCTTTACAGCACTGGCATCAGAAATATTGTTCTTGGATTTGGTTTTATGGGTGTTGGATTTTTTTTGTGGACGATCCCGCCCCAGACGGGAATATTATGGCTTTTACTGATGATTCCCGGTTTTGTTCTGCTCGCTTCCGGCATTGCGCGAGTCGTTAAAGCGGAAGCTTTAAAAAAAGAAGCAGCGCCAAATCAACAAAAGGAACTTCCGATAACCCAACGCATCAAAGAGCTTCCGCCGACGCAGACCGATTATATCAAACCGCAAAGCCCGACCTATAAAACTGACGATCCCGCGGCGCAGCCTAGCAGCATAACCGAAAACACGACTCGCCACCTTGAAATAAAACCTGAAAATGAATAGCTAACTTTTCCTTCGCAGATCGAGCCGGTGCCCGGCAATTCTCTCGATTATCTTCAAATATTTTCGCGGAAAAAGGTGTTGGATCGCATTTATCATTTTTGCATCGCTGCCGATCAAGATTCGCGGATTCTCGGCTTTGATTCCTTCCAGAATTACGTTAGCGGCTTTTTCGGGAGAAACCTGAGCGACTTTATCGAAAAATTTCGCGCCTTGCACTTTATATTCGTCGGGCGTGTCTTTGCCGAGCCGTGAATTTCGGGCGATGTTGGTTTTGATGCCGCCGGGATGAACGCTTGAAACGCGGACGTTTGTTCCTTCAAGTTCGTGACGCAGAGATTCGGAAAAACCGCGAACGGCGAATTTCGACGAGCAATACGCTGTCTGCTCGGGCGGCGCGACGAGTCCGAAAACGCTCGAAATATTGACGATATGCGCCGATTCCTGCTGTTTCAAAACCGGCAGAAAAACTTTGCATCCGTAAACCACGCCCCAAAAATTGATGCCCATCAGCCATTCAAAATCTTCGAGCGAGATTTGTTCAAAAGTTCCAAATAGTCCGACTCCGGCGTTGTTTATCAAATGCGTCGCGCGACCGTGTTTTTCTATAACTTCCGTTTTAAGTTGTTCGATTTGTTCGAGTTTTGAAGTGTCAACAAGATGCGCGGAAACCGGAACACCGAGCTTTTCGACCATTTCAAAAGTTTCGTTCAAACCGTCTTCGTTGACATCACAAATCGCAATTCCGCCAATTTTTTCCTGCGCGAAACGAACCGCCAAAGCGCGTCCGATGCCCGAAGCCGCGCCGGTAACGATGGCGACGCTGTTTTTTAACAAGGTCATAAAATCCTAAAAAACTCGAATATCCGGTTTCGTCTCGAATCGGAAAACCCGCTGCGGCTCTCGTTTAATATCGGCTCGTTTTCGAAGTTTTCTTTCTTTTCTCGCCAGCAATGGCAGCAACCAATTGGCGATCCGCATTTGCGGGAGCGCAGCGATCGGATCCAAAAGGTGTGTCGCCGGAAGTTTCGCTCCGGTTTCCTTAAGAACAAGTCCGAGCGGCAGTTCCATTTCGTCCTGCAGTTTAATAAATTTAGCCAAGAGCTTTGCCGCCGGCGTGATTAGCGGTCCAACGCCGTAGCGAATCTGCTGCGTCCCGAAAACGTATAGATTTTTATGGTCGGGCAGCATCGAGCCGCCGTAAAGCTGCGCCAGATTGCCGTTTTTGACCGGCACCAAGCCTTCGGGCAAAAATGGAAAGCTCACGTAAAAACCCGTCGCGCAAACTACGAGATCGACTTCCGTTTGTGTTCCGTCAACAAAATAAACGGTCTTGTCGTCAAACTTTTCGATATCCTTATGCGGAGTGATGCGTCCGTGTTTCAGATAATGTAAAATTTCACTCGAAACGGTCGGGTGATGTTCGAAGAGTTTATGATCTGGATGCGGCAAGCCGTAATCTTCGTATTTTCCGACGACAACGCGAAGCATCAATTTGAGAATGAATCTTTGCAAAAATAGCGGCAAATAGATCGCGGGCGATTCGGCGGAAGGCTTGCCGAACATCGTCTTCGGAAGAAACCAGTAACCGCGCCGCAAACTCAGGTGCGCTTCCGCGCCGACTCGCGCGGCTTCGGAAACAACATCGCACGCCGAATTTCCGCCGCCGATCACCAAAACTCTTTTACCTTCCAACTGTTCCGGGTTTTTGTAATCTTTAGAATGAATGAATTCGCCCGAAAATTCGCCCTGATAATCAGGAAAACGCTTGTCCCAATGGTGTCCGCTGCAGACGATAACGCCCTTGTAAACTCTTTGTTCGCCGTTTTCAAATTCTACTTCCCACGTCTCGTTCGCAAGCGGACGGCACATCACGATCTTTGAATTGAATTCAATGTTTTCGCGCAATCCGAATTCGTCAGCGTAAATTTTGTAGTAATCCGACATCTGCCTGCGGGAAGGAAAATCGGGGTAATCGGTCGGCATCGGAAAATCGGCGTATTCAGTCGTTTTGCGCGACGAAATAATATGAACCGTGTCGTAAACTCCGTGATACCAATTGCCGCCAACTTCATCGTCAGCTTCGGTATGATCGTATGAAATTCCCGATTCCTTTAAAGCTTTTGCGACGCCAAGACCGCACGGTCCGGCGCCGATTATGAGCAATTTATCCGAGCCGTCTTTCATTTCTTGACCAAAATTCTCCCGCTGCCGACATTACCATTGACGTCAAAAACGCGCAGCGTTATCGTGTGTTCGCCCGCTGAATTAAGAGGAATTTCCAAAGTGTAACGTTCTTTCGCGCCATCCGAAATTCCGTCATCCGCGTAAACCTGCTGCCATTCACCGCCGTTCACGCTTATCTCAGCGCGCGTCAAAAAACTTGCCGCGTCCGCAGCGTCAAAAACAACCCGCGCTTTATTTCCGGAAACGGTCGGAGTTCCAACAGGCGAAACGATCGGAGGCGTATTGTCGATGTCGACCGGCTCGGTAATTTTTTCGCCGGAAAGCGCTTTAGAAATTGGGTTTGAAAGCGAATCTTTCGCCTTGATCTTAAAAATATAGCGTCCGTCAGAAAGCGCGGAACCGTCGATCGTAAAAAATGCGTCGCGCAGATTTTCGCGTAAAAGCTTAAAGTTTGTTTCAGAAGTTTCGCGGTAATAAACGTCGTATTCCAGTTGGTCGCCGTTGCGGTCTTCCGCCGTCCAAAGCAGCGATCGCGCGCCGCGCTGGTAAATTCTGCGGGGAGGAACCGGCGGATTCTGCAAGCCGAACGCGCTCAGATCCAGCCCCGAATTTTCAATATTCGGATCGATCTGTATCGGCGGATTTGCCTGCAAGCCCACGTTTGTCGGCAGAATCTGAACGGAGAGAATTTCAGGCGCGATATTGCGCGGAAGATATGAAACACTTACCTCGTTCAAGCTCGCCGCCGCCTTCAACACGGCTCGCCACTGCAGATACTTTGCCTTTGGGCTGGCGATCTGCGCGCCTTTTTGGTCGATGTGATTCGCGCTCCAATCGCTCCACGTTTCATTCGGCTTTTCGGTGTTTCCGCTGCGAGTTTGAATCGTGACATTCCCGCTTGAGCGCCACCAAATTCTGCCCCAATCGGCGCTTGCCTTCGCATCCAAAACAGACGATTCGTAACTTCCTTCGGCAGAATTTTCACCGCCAAAACGAAAAAGTTTGCCCTGATTGCTGGATGTCGCAAAAAGCATTTGCCCGTTCGTAAAAACCGTCGAAACTTGCCCTTCATCAGTTTGTAAAACCAGCGTTTCGCGCCCGTCATTTCCGATGCTGTAGATCCGACCCTTTTCCGAAGTGCCAACGAGAACGCCGTTTCCGGTCAAGTGCGCATAGATCGAAAATGCGGTGATCGACGACGAATTCCAGATAATATCGCTCCCGCCGTCGGGCAAAATTCTGTAAACGACCGACTTTGCGGTGGCAAGATCGTAACGGCTTTTCGGTGGCTGTTCGGATTGAACGGGCATATCGGTCGAAACCGTTGTTGTTTCAACCGGCTTTGCCGCCGAGATGGTTTCGCTAAGCGCGAGCGCGTAAACCGAGCCATCAGTTCCGACCGCCAGATCGTGGACCTCACGCAGCGGCGAATCGAGCAATGCGAAGGGTTTTCCGTCTGGCGAAAACCGCAAAACCAAACCATTTGAATCGGTTCCGGCGTAAAGATTTCCTTGCTTGTCGCTCGCAAGCGCGACGATATGCGTTTCGCTGGTGTCGGAAAACAGCGAACTCGAAGGATTTGCGCCGGCGGTTTTTACGCGGAAAATTTTGCCGTTTTCGCCGGTTCCGACCGCAAGACTTCCGTCCGGCAAAACTTCCAGCGACCAAATATATTTTTCCTGCGGTTCAAAAAACACGGACGCGTTTCCGTTCGCGTCGATGCGATAAACTTTTCCGTCGGGCGAAGTTCCGGCGTAGATCTCGCCCGATTTTCCGACCGCGAGCGCGGAAACATTCAGCTCGCTTGAATCGTAAAAAAGCGAGCCTTTACCGACGGCGTCCACTTTATAAATCCTGCCGTCGCTGCCCGTTCCGAGATAAACATTTCCGGAAGCATCGATCGCGCTCGACCAAACGTAAGACTGCTCGGTTTTGAAGACCTCGGTCAATTTCGGCGCGAGCGTTATCGTGCCGTTTTCATCGATCGAAACGCCTTTCGCCTCGCCTCTCAAAATTTCGGCTCGCGTGTCGATCGTCCAGATCTTTGACTCGCCGCCTCGGACGGAAATGCAAAAAGCAAGTGCGAGAAAAAACAAAAGGAAATAATTTTTCATTAGAAATAGTTTGATTCCAAGATTAATAAATATAACCACAAAATTGCGTGAAAAGACAAAAAACTATTTTGCAGCCGCGGATTTGTTCCCGGTTTTTGTCTTTTTAGCGTTTTCTCCCGGCTTGGCTTCGAGAAATTTCATGGCTTCGCGCAGTTCGTCTGCATCGCCGGTGATCAATCTCGCACTTCGCTCACGCGTGAGATAAGCCCAAAACCATTCGCTCAAAACGTAGAGCCGATTTTTGAAACCGATGATCGAGACGAGATGAACAAAAAGCCACGCGAGCCAGGCGACAAAACCGGATAATTTAAAACGTCCTGCTTCAACGATCGCTTTGCTTCTTCCGATCGTCGCCATCGAGCCTTTGTCCCAATATTTGAAATCTTTGCGTGGTTTGCCTTTCAATTCGGCTAAAATATTTGCGGACGCGAGTTGCGCCATTTGTATCGCCGCGGGCGCAACGCCCGGCACGAGTTCACCGTTTTCCCTTTTCAGATTAACCATGTCGCCGATGACGAAAATATTTTTATGCTTTGGAACACTTAAATCATTACTGACAAAAACTCGTCCGGCTTTGTCGATCTCAGCGTCCAATTCTGCGCCGAGATGCGAAGCGGCAACGCCGGTCGCCCAAACGGCGACGTCGCAATTTATCCAATTTTTGCCGACTTTTACACGCCCGGATTCGATCTCGGTGACAAAACTGTTGAGATAAACTTCTACGCCCAAGCTTTCCAGGTCGTTTTTTGCACGTTCAGAAAGGTCGGGCGAATACGTGTTCAAAATGCGGTCGCCGCCTTCGAAAAGCATAACCAACGCGCGGCGCGTGTCGATCAAATTAAAGTCTTTTGCGAGTGCCTGACGCGCGATGCCCGCTATCGCGCCCGCCATTTCGACGCCGGTCGCGCCGCCGCCGACCACGACAAAATTTAAATGTCGTCGCACGCCTGTAAGAAATGCTTCGCGCTCAGCGAGCTCAAATGCGAGCAAAACCCGGCGACGAATTTCGAGCGCGTCTTCGAGCGTTTTGAGTCCGGGCGCGGAATTTTCCCATTCGCCGTGTCCAAAATATGAATGGCGCGCGCCGGCGGCTACTATCAGATAATTGAACGAAATTTCGGATTTATCGTCGAGCCTGACGATTTGCTTTTTGGGTTCAACACCTACGACTTCGCCTAAGATAACTTCAATGTTTTTATAACGATGCAGGATTCGTCGAATCGGCGATGCGATCTCGCCCGGCGAGAGAACTGCGGTGGCGACCTGATAAAGCAGCGGCTGAAATGTGTGATGATTTTTGCGGTCGATGAGGACGACGTTGACGGCTTCGTTTCCCAATTCTTTCGCAGCCTGAAGACCGCCGAAACCGCCGCCGATGATTACAACTTTCGGTTTATTTTGATTCATAAAATACAAAGAACCGCCAGCATCCTGCTGGCTGTCTTGAAGAGCATCCTGCCTTCATCGTCGGGAAGATGCCGACGGCACAGCCGCGAAGATGGCGGCGTTACAATTATTTCAAACGCCCACGAATTTTGCATACAAAGAACGCGCCGCAGAAACATCGTCGGTTCCGCGTATGATCGCGCGCGCATCGCGGAAAATCGTAAGTTCGTTTTCGCCGACCGTAAAACGCACGAGATATTCGTTCTGTTTTACTTCACCGAGATTTTTTAACTTTTCCGCAAGACCTCGCAAATCTAATTCGGTCGGTTTCGGCGGCTGAATTTGCACTGCGTTTCGACCGCACAAGACGGCGGAAAATTCGGCGCTTTCCGCTTCCAGAAATTCAAAATTTCTTTTTCCGCAGGTTTCGCAATCAGCATTTGGCGCGCCGAGTTTGATCTTGCGCCAATCGTTTTGCCAGACGTCGATCTGAATCAGCGATCGGTGAAGATCTTTGTTTTTTCCGGTCAAGATCTTTATAGCTTCCGTTGTTTGAATCGCGGAAACACTCGCGATGATCGGCTGAATAACACCCGCGGTATCGCAAGTCGGCGAACTTCCTGCGTCGGGCATTTCTTCAAAAATACATCGCAAACACGGCGTTTCATTCGGAATGATCGTCATCGTCACGCCGTAGCTCGAAACCGCCGCGCCGTAGATCCAGGTTTTTTCTAATTTGATGCAAGCGTCGTTCACTAAATATCGCGTTTGAAAATTATCGGTTCCGTCCAAAACGAGATCGCAGTTTTTAATAAGATTTTCGATATTCGAATAATTTATATCGGCGACAATTGCGTCGACCTCAACTTCGGAATTGATCTCCGCCAAACGATTTTCCGCCGCGATCGCTTTTGGCAGCCTTTCTTTCGCATCATTTTCGCTGAAAAGAGTTTGCCGCTGCAGATTGGTAAATTCCACAAAATCTCTATCGACGATTCGCAAAAAACCTACGCCGGCGCGCGCCAAGATCTCAGCGTGCGAAGCGCCGAGCGCGCCGCATCCAACGAGCAAAACGCGCGAGTTCAAAAGCTTTTCCTGTCCTGTTTTGCCGATCTCTGCGAATAAGATCTGTCGGCTGTAGCGTTCGTTCATTTCTTATTCAAAAAGCAGATTGATAAATGAGCGGATGCCGGATTCGTGTTCAAAATCGGCGGATCTTCCAGTGTCGAATCTTCGATCCCGCAAGATTTGCCGCCGCTCTTCTTCGCGCAAACGATTTCTTTGGTCGCTGATTTCTAATTTTTCCTTTTGACGAGCCATATCCAGTCCCCCTTTCTGAATAAACTCGATTATTTTCGGCAATTCTTCGGCGTCAAACCAAATGCCGTGCTGTTTGCAAATATCGATGATCACACCCGAAGCGCGCGCAAAATTACTGCGATTCATCAATTGTTTGCAGTCGGGACACGGAACGTATTTTATTTTGGCAGCGTCTAAATTCGGAAGGGTCCTATTTGTCGTGAACGTCAAAACTGCCGCCCGGCGCTCGCGATCCGCGCAAATATTTTCAAAAGTTTCGACATCAGCCCACAAACCGTCGCATTTTTCGCATTCGCGCAAATCCGTTTCGGCGATCGTCAAAGAATTTAATTTGGTGCCGCAGCGCGGACATCTGCCAAAATCCGCGGCGCCTTTAATTTCTGCGGCGACGGCTTTTACGCCGCAATGCGGGCAAAACTTCGCGCCCTGAAACATCGATCCGAGACACGATGGGCAGCCGACAGTTTTGAGCCGTGATCGACAAAACTGGCACTGCGCCGAATCGCTCGAAACGGCGGCGCCGCAATTTGGACAATTTAGCGCTTCGGTTTTCATAAAATAAGTTTCTCAGAATTTTTGCAGTTTTGATAACGCGGTACGTTTCATTTTTTCGATCGGCGCAGATTTCTGCGTCCAAATTTCAAACTGTTTTGCGCCTTGAGCCAGCAGCATTTCAATTCCGCCGATCGTCGGCACATTTGCGCGTTTAGCTTCGCGCATCAGACGAGTTTCCATCGGATTGTAAACCAGATCATAAATTAATTTAGCGCCTCGAAGCTGTTCGGCAGTCAAGATCGTTTCATTTTCGAGCGCGCCTTTCGTTCCGAGCGGAGTCGCATTCACAATGATGTCGAAATCCGCGATTCGCCGATCGCGATCTGCAATCTCCGTCGCTTTAACTCCGAACTCTTTTGCCAAACTTTCCACTTTTTTAACACCTCTTGCAAAGATCGTGACTTCCGCGCGCTCCTTTTTCAATGCATAAACACAGGCGCGCGCCGCGCCGCCCGCGCCAAAAACGGCGACTTTTGCACCGTTTAAGTTGCCGTGAGCCTTTTTCAGAGGTTCGACAAAACCTTCAGCGTCGGTGTTTAAGCCGATCAACTTTCCGTTTTCGATCTTTACGGTATTGACGGCGCCGATCGCTTTTGCCGTCTCGTCAACTTCGTCCAAATATTCGATTATCGCTTGCTTGTGCGGAATGGTAACCGAAAACCCTTTGAAATTTAGCCGAACTTCTTTGAGAAAGTTTTTGAAAAAATCGTCGAGATTTCTTACTTCAAAAGGGATATAAACCGCGTTCAGATCATGAAATTTGAAAGCAGCGTTGTGAATAAAAGGCGAAAGCGTGTAACTCAAATTTCCGCCAATAATGCCGTAAATTTCGGTGTTTGCATTTAATTCTTTTACTCGGTAAGTCTCAATCAAATCCTTTGCGGTCAATTGTCCGTCGGCAGTTTCCTTTCCTTCATCGAGCGCGGCGTAAGTCATAAGCGCGCCGTGAGCCAAACCCAAAATTCGCGTCCAGACGCCGCTTGCGCCCATGGCGATCGGAATGAATTTTTTGTTTTCAAAGTTTGCACGTTCGAGTAGTTTCCAAATGGGAATTGAATCGCAAACGTCGCCGGCTTGAATCGCGATCTTTATAACGTCAACTCCAGTGGTTTTTAGACGTTTGTAAATTTTATCGAGATTCTCGGGAACGCCGCTAAGGTCATGAAATGAGGCTATTCTTGTGTCCCAAAGCCAATCCCAGGAATTTTCGACGATGTCCTCTTCAAAATCTCCCCAATGGCTGTCGTAACCGCTGTACCAAAAAACATTTCTTTCTTCGTTTGAAATTAAGTGTTTTCCACCTTGCTCCTTCGGACGAAAGGTCAGGATTAGCGGTTTCTCATAATCGTGGTCGAGAATTTTATTTAATACGGGTTCGATGTTTTCCAGATTGAGACAATTGAATTCGTCCTTATTCAAACAATCGAAACGCAGCTCGATAATGTCGGCAAATTCCGCCGCGCGCTTAATGTTTTCGATAAATTCATCCGCCGTTTCAGCGCAAACCGAAACGCAGATCTTGCCGTCATTCATTTAATTGTGTTCGGAGCGTTCGATAAAAATATTGTCTTTTTTCCTCTATTTGTAGTCTAATATCTGCGTTCTGCGATTTTCGGAAAAACTTTTGAGAACAATTACTATATCGTATAAAAATTACGGAAAACGTAAAGGAATGTAAATGAATCATAGCGTTCGGAGTTCGATTTGCGTAGACAAAGTATAAAAACCGGCAAATGAATGTTTTATGGCATCGATATTGCACACATTATTAAGCAGCACGATTCTTTCCCCATTCATCGCGTAAAATTTGATCGAGGAAAGAGGAACTTTTAAGAAATGAAAATATTCAAACAACTATTATTTGCGATCGGAGTGATGATTTGTTTTTCGATTACGGCTTCGGCGCAAAAACAAGACGATAAAAAACCGAAAAATCCGGATCCGCCGAAAATCGTCGT
>JBGTFE010000002.1:0-14920 GCA_041747435.1 Pyrinomonadaceae bacterium
CTGCGAACTAAAATCGCCGGGCGCGGTTGACCATTCGCGAACGACCAGCACCAATTTTCCGGATTGCCCGGAAATCATTTGCGCGTAATCGCGCTGCGGCAAAGGCAAATTTATAAAGCGTGAAGACAAATTATCGAAATCGATCTTCACCCGCGGAGCGATCTCTGCGATTTTTGCGTCGGGATTCGGTTGATTTCCGGGAACAAACGGCGACGGCGTATCTTTCGAAAGGATCAAAGCATGGACGCGGCGCGTAACCAGCGGATTCGCAAAAACGCCGTTCAAAACGCCCCAATCAAACTCGCTCGTTCCGGCATTCAGGCTCGAAACAAAATAGAGATATTTACCATTTACATCGAAAACAGGCATTTCCGCGTGCGTCACGCCGTCGGTGATCTGAAAGCTTTTCTTGCTGGCGAGATCGTGAATAAAAACTGCGGCGGCGCGATTTTTCAGACGTTTCGAATATGCGAGAAAACGCGAGTCTGGAGAAAAGTTAGTCGCCCAACCGCTTTGCGCCGAATAAACAGAAGAGTCGATTTTAGTCGCCGTTCCTTTTTCTGCGTCAGCCAGCCATAAATTCAAACGCCTGTCGTTAAAAGCGACCTTTTTCGAATCCGGCGACCAAATTGGCTCCAAGTAAAAAGAAGGCTTCGGTTCGATCGCGATCTTTTTAACGGAATCGCTTTCAAGCGAACGGATGTGAAGCGCGTATTCGCCGGTTTCGTCCGAGAAATATGCCACGGATTTGTTGTCCGGCGAAATTGCCGGATAGCGTTCGGCAATGCCCGAAGTGTTTGTCAAATTCTTTGCTTCGCTGGTTTTCACGTCAAACAAGAGCACATCACCGCGTGCGCCGAGAGCGATCGTTTCACCATCGCGCGACGGCAGAATTCCTTCCAGAAAACGCAGCGCGCTGGTGTTTCGCGGTGCAAGCTCCGCGGTATCAGGCGAAACCGAAACGTCGATCGTTTTGTCCCGATTCGACGTCAAATCGAAAAGATGGATCCTTCCGTTTTGCACAAAAGCGATCGTGTCGCTAGTAGCGGACGCCGATCGGATTCCCTGCCCGTCAAATTTCGTCAGTTGTATGGCGCGCTTTGTTTTCAAATCGTAAACGTGCAAGTTAAAAATTCCTGTGCGATCCGACGTGAAATAGATCTTATCGCCGAGCCACATCGCATTCCGGTCGTTAAAATTTTGATTCGGCAGTTTTTCGGTCGCGCCGGTTTTTAGATCCGAAATATAGATCTGCGCGTTTGAACCGCCGCGGTAATAACGCCATTCGCCAAAACCAAGGCGCGGATTGTATGCGATCTTAGTTCCGTCGGGCGAAAAAACGCCCTGAAATGCCTGCTGCATCGGCAAAGCGGTAGCGAGCGAGCCGTTTTCGACCGCCATTTTATATAGCCGCGTCACGCCTTCTTCGTCGCGCGTCGTCTCAAAGATCACTTCTTTACCATCGGGCGTCCATGCCGTTACAAAATCGTCTTCGGGCATCAAAGTTACGCGCCGCGCTTCGCCTGAGCCGTCAGCCGCAATCACAAAAACATCCCAATCGTTGCCGTTCAGGCGTGAAAAGGCGATCTGTTTTCCGTCCGGAGAAAAAACCGGATATGTTTCCTCAAACTGTGTATTGGTCAAACGTTTCGCCGCGCCGCCGCCTCTGTCCACGAGCCAAATTTTTCCCGCGTATGTAAAGGCAATTTTCTGTTGATTGACCGCAACACGACCAATGAGTAAAGGAGCGTTCGGAGTTTGCGCGGCAAAATTTGTCCAGCAAAAAAGGGCAAATAAAAATGCTGAAAAAGCTTTCGCCATAAATTTCACCTGTTTTAGATTTTGAATTAAAAAGAATCTGAAAAGATTTAACGCCTTGATCGAAAGTAAGTTCCGACTAATTCAAATTGTTTGTGGCAAATTTCGCAGATAATTTGCGGAAAACGATTCGCAGAAGAAAGTTGACCGTGATCAGGAGAATCAAAGCTGCGAGATATACAAGCCAGCCGGCGAGATCGTGCCAGGTTTCTTCGGTTGCGCGTTTGCCGTAATAATATGTGAGCACGCCCGTCGCCGTGACGCGCGCGGCGTTTGTTAAAATTGCGATAGGAATCGCGGAAAACATAAGAGCTGTTCCGCGCCAGAAATCGGGATTTTTCCAGAAGCGAGTTTGTCCGTTTTCCGTGTTTTCCCGTGTAAAATACGCAAGTATCAATGCGAGCGTGACGAGCGTCATCAAGGAACGAATGCCGCTGCAGGCTTCGACAACTTCGAGCGCAACGATCTGCGTCGCGCCTTGCGGCAAAATTTCAATAACGTTTCCTTTTCTTACCGAAGCTACTTCAAAAATGCGAATTCCCCAGATCGCCGCCTGCGATGCCCAAATCTGAAGCGGAAACGCGATCTTGTTAAAAATTATTTGCGGAATCGGTATTGCCAAAAGAAGAAGAAGAAACGGAACGGCGAGAATTTGCAAAATTTTTGTGCCAAAAAAATAAACTATAATTCCCGCGATCATCACGACAAAAGAAATTCTGCGTGTAAAAAGCTCTGCGCCGAGCGTTCCACCAAGAAGCAAAAAGAGCGCAAAAAGTATTGCGATGAATCCGAATGCGAACTTCGGATTTCGCGCCGCGGCTTTTAATCGATCAAACTGCGACCACACGATAAATCCGATCACAAATGGGACGAGCAAGCCGTGAGAATAGTTTTCGTCCGTCCACCAATCCGCCGCCAATTTCGCCAGAACGTTCGCGTAAAGTACGGCGACGGCAAATGTGACGGCGAAGAATTTCCAGAGCTCTTTTGTCTTTATTTCGGAAATTTTCATCAGGTCAAAAGAAAGAAAAGAGCAAATGCGGCGCGGATTCCGCGTCTGACGATTTTTACAAATCTTATTTTGCGTTATTTTTTGCGATTCAAGATAAAATCCGCGAGGTTTTTGAGCGCGGTGGTATCTTTATCGATCCTGTTTAGTTCGCTGACCGATGCCGCGTGAAATTCTTTCCCAAGCTTTCGCGTTTCACCCAAACCGTAAATCGCGGGATATGTCGCTTTTTCGGAAGTCAAATCCTTTCCTGCGGTTTTGCCGAGAATTTCGGTCGTCTGTGTTACATCAAGGAGATCGTCGGTAATTTGAAACAAAAGACCGAGCGACAACGCATAATTTGAAACGGCTTCAAGCTCTTTTTGAGTTGCTCCGGCGATGATCGCGCCGGCGCGCGCCGCGGCAAAAATAAGCGCCGCCGTTTTGTTTTTGTGAATCGATTCCAGCTCTGCCACAGAAATCGTTTTTCCCTCGGCTTCAAGATCGAGATGCTGACCGTCAACCATTTTTGCGGCGGCGCTTGTGATCCCGACAATGATCTTTACTTTTTTTTCGGCAGATAGATTCTCATCTTCAGCTATCGTCTGAAACGCGAGACTGTGAAGACGATCGCCCGCAAGAATTGCCGTCGCTTCATCGAATTTTTTGTGACACGTTGCGCGCCCGCGCCGCAGATCGTCGTCGTCCATCGCCGGCAGATCGTCGTGAATCAGCGAATATGTATGGATCATTTCGATCGCCGCCGCGGTTCGAAGAAGATTTTCCACGCCGGCGCCGAAAGTTTTTCCCGCGATCAAAACCAGCGCCGGTCGAAAACGCTTGCCGCCCGCGAATAAACTCCAGCGAATCGCCTGATGAAGTTTTTGCGGCTCGGCTTTGTCCGACGGTACAAGCTTGTCCAGTTCTTCATCGACCGCTTTAAGGCATTCGCCGAAAATCTTTTCCAAATCGCTCATTATCGACAAAAAGAATATCGCGCAAAGCACAAACGCGCAAAGGAATATGGAAATTTACTCGGATAAAATATTTATGTTTTAATATCACAAAGCATCGCGCTTATAAAAAATGGCAATCAGCAACGAAGAATTTCGAGCCGCGCTCGGCAGATTTGCAAGCGGAATTACGGTTGTAACCACGAAAGATAAAAACGGACGATTTTTCGGCATCACCGTTTCGGCGTTTTGTTCGGTCTCGCTCGATCCGCCGCTGATCCTTGTTTGTATCGACAAAAACACCGGCAGTCATTACGCGCTCGAAGAAACTCGCAGCTTTGTTGTCAATATTCTTCGCGAAGATCAAGCCCATCTTTCCGAACGCTTCGCCGAACTCGTGCCCGATAAATTCGATTCGGTCGAATTCCGCGTTGGTGTTGACGGTTTGCCGATTCTCGAGGGCGTTCTGGCAAATCTCGACTGCCGACTCGTTAATTCCTACGACAGCGGCGATCACACGATCTTCGTCGGCGAGATCCAGAACGCGACCATAAACGACGGAAAGCCGCTGGTTCATTGGCTCGGGAATTACCGGAAAGTTATAGATTAAGATCCTCAATAATAATTCGGTAGAAATAATTATTTCGACCACCGCTTTTAACCGTAGATCCAAACAGAAGCGCGATTCTCATTGACTTTCAAGAAAAACGGGCGTAAAAGTAATTCGGTAAAACACAATTTAATTCGGTTTAATACAAAGTTAGGCTCTAGCTTCTTTGCAAAGGGGCGTTGAAAATATGAGCAACGAAGATCGTCTTAAAGAATTAAAGGCTAAAGATACGCTTTCAGATGAAGAGATGAACGAACTTATTCGTTTGAGCCCTCCATCTACATTTAAATCATTGCCGAACATGCAAACGCTCGGCATTACAGATATTGATCGTGCCTTTCAGAATTTTGAGGAGGGAGCAAAACGTAGTAAACATGCTTTTGAGAATGGATGTTATTTGGAAGTCATTTCTTTGCGTCTTCAGCATACAGAATTGTGGCTACGCATGTTTTGGGTTGCTAAGAATGGTAACGGGAAAATATTCGATCCAAGTGACAAGCGCACCTTCGGCGCTATTGTAAATGATTGTAGCAATCTTGGCTTTAGATCAGACCTTGTAGCTCGATTAAAAGATTTTAATGAGCATCGAATAAATGCCATTCACAAATATCTTCTGGGGGCTACGGACTATGGTGAGTTGAAGAAGGTTTGTGAAGCTAATACCGGACTTGATAGAGAAGTAGGCGAATTTGTCCGAAACGAAATTGGAAGCATTATCTCATAGGTATTTCTTGGTTGCTACGGCGAGCCTAACAACGGCATGCACCCGACCGCCAATAGCGGGGCTCTCATCCGCAAGACTTGTCGCTGTCGGCGTTGAAATACGCGGCGGGTGATGCCGGGCGTTATGTTGCTTCGCGGTGGAAAACAGAATATGCGTAGGATTTCAGCTACATTTTTAATTTTGATTCTGACTGTTTTAGCGTTTTCGCAAAAATCCGACGTGAGCGAGGACGACAAAAGAACGCTGGCGAGGTTGCTGGATGTTCCAACAGCAACTTACAAATTTACGGCTCAAAACGGTATGGTTGCCTTTTGCAATCTAACCGACGTGAAGGTTACGGGTTTTCGTCCCGCTTGTGTTGAGAAAAACGGCGACGAGTTTTTAATTGTAGAGGAACGTGAGTTTGAGGACGCAGACATTCCTGCGGCGAGAAAAAATCGTAGTTCTTGTCGCTTGAGCTACGTCAATCATGGCGGATTTCCTTATGGCGGCGAGTGCGAGCGCGGCAAGTTGACGGTAATCGAAGTTACGCTGGCAAACGGAAAAACTTGGAAGTTAGTGCCGTAAAATTCCGTTGCTCGTTGAAAATAAAAATTCTTTAGGCAAACGGCGTGGTGAAAACAAACGGCAAATTAACAAATCAATGCCGGGACGACAAAAACAGCGACCTAACATTAACATTTATCATTTAACATTTATCAAAAGCTTGATTTTGCTGATAACTGATAATTGATAAATGAGCGGTTTCGCCCGACGTCATCTCAGCCCTTATGCCTCTGCGAGTACGATATGAGCGATTTGCCTAAGCCAAATATTTTTCGCCTTTTGCTTGAGATCGCCATCTTTGTGGCGGTCGTTGTTGCGGATGCGTATGGATTCGTTCCCCTTACGCAAACCATTTTCTTGCTCCCTTTAATCTGGATAATACTTTGGTTGCGAGGCGAGCGTTGGTCGGAGATTGGATTTGCGCGACCGGAAAATGTCGGTTGGGCAATCGTAATCGGCGTTGTGGCTGGTGTGCTGATGGAGTTGTTTGCTGTTTATATAACAACACCAATGATAAGTGCGTTTTTCGGTGTAGAGCCTAATTACTCAGAACTCAAAGATATACGTGGCAATCTTACATTATTGTTTATCTTTCTTGGATTGTCTTGGACGTTGGCGGCATTTGGCGAGGAAATCTGCTTTCGAGGTTTTCTAATGAAAAGAGTAGCGCAGGTTTTCGGCGAAAATCGAGTTGGCTGGATTGCGGCTTTGTTGTTGTCTAGCGTCTTGTTCGGTTGGGGACATACGGAACAAGGTGTATCCGGCTGGATTCAGGAAGGCTTGTGCGGATTGATACTCGGGGTGTTGTTTCTGTCCGCAAACCGTAATCTCGTAGTTCCAATTGTCGCGCACGGAGTTTCAAACACTCTTGCTTTTATTCTTATTTATTTTGGGCGGTATCCCGGACTCGGTTAATGCGGCGAGGTATAGTAATTCAATGGACGTGAGGGCGCGGGCGGCGACTTTGTTATCAGCAGGTTTTTTTATTTAGAGTTGCTTGGCGGCGGTTTCGCCTCACGTCATCGTAAGCGTTAAAGAGCTTTCGTAATAATTATGTTGCCCTTTTTCATACTTGTAGTTTCGTTGCTCCTGCTTCGCGGACTTGGCTGGCTTGGAGTTAAGTATCTTGACTCTTGGCGAATGGCAGTATGCGTGGCTTTAACCATTACATTTCTTTTTACCGGAGCGACGCATTTTTCTGATTTGAAGCTAGATTATGCGGCAATGATTCCAAGCCCTTTCCCAAAAAGCCTCTGGCTTATTTATCTAACGGGTGTTTTGGAGATTGCCGGTGCGATTGGTCTTCTGCTGCCTCGCGTGCGTGTAATTGCGGGAATATGTTTAATAATTCTTTTAGTGGCATTATTTCCGGCAAACATCAATGCTTCGCTCAACAATATTCCATTTCGCGGTCAGCCGCCGACCGCGCTTTGGCTTCGAACGCTCATTCAAATCTTTTTTGTCGCGGCAATTTGGTGGTCCTCAGTAAGGAAGCCCCGCGTTTAACTCAAACGTTATACCGCTTCCGAATCGATGATCTTTTGCAGATCTCTTTCGTTCAAAATATAGATCTCGTTGCAAAATCCACACGTCATTTGCGCGCCTTTTTCGTCCGCGAGCATTGATGCGACCTCATCGCGCCCGAGCGAAGAGATTAGAGAAACCGCGCGTTCAAAGGAGCAATTGCATTCAAACTTAACTTCTCTTTCATCCAAAATTTCAAAATCGATCTCGCCGAGCGCGAGTTTTACGAGATCTTCGGCGGTCGCGCCTTCGCTGATAACCGAAGTCAAATGCGGAGCGTGCTGAATCGTATCTTCGATCATCGTTACAATGTGCTCGTTCGCTCCGGGAAGGATCTGAATCATCACGCCGCCGGAAGCCCGTACAAAAGGTTCCTTATTCTGCAAAAGAACGCCGAGCAAAACCGCTGACGGGATCTGTTCGGACTTGGCAAGATAGTACGCAAAATCTTCGGCGATCTCGCCCGATGTGATCGGCACCGAACCGATATATGGCTCGCGGTGCAAGCCGACATCGAAACCCGATTCGCGGATCACGTAAAACATTCCTTCGCCGATTATGCCCGAAACGTCGAATTTTCCGTTCTCTTTCGGCGGCAGTTCGGCTTGCGGATTCTTAACGTAACCCCGCACTTTCCCATGCCGGTTGGTTTCGGCGACAATTCCTTCTACCGCGCCTTCGCAGTCAATCTTTACGGTCAGCCGGTCGAATTCTTTTTGCGTTGCGCCGAGCAAAAGAGTTCCTGTAAGAACGCGTCCCATCGCGGCGGATACGGTCGGTGAAGTTTCATGACGGCGAATCGCCTCCGATAAAATTCCGGTCGTAATTGCCGACATAAATCGTATGTTTTTATCGGCAGCGGCGCCGGTTATGAGTTTGTCCATTAAAAACAGTTTCGGAAAAGCTCACGGGCTGTGTCAAATTTTTGCTTGCTTGAAAATTTATTCCTCGAGGAGTAAAATTTTAAAAACGGCGAAACTTAAGGCATTACATTAGGTTACGCATTATTTGGATAAATTTTTTGTACCGAGCACAATATATTGTGCATTTTTTTGTTGACAAGCGGATTAAAAATGGGCTATATTCCTTTTCACCACGGATGAGTTTTTCCTGATTCCTGGTATGATAGAACTTCCAAAACGCTCGATTTTTTAATGCACAAATCGTTCATTAAATTTACAATTTAAGCATACGTGTCTCTGAAAGACACGAAGGAGAAAAAGCAAAAATGAGTACAGTCTTTGAGCCTGTGGTGTCCGGTGGTTTCGCCCTAAAAACCGAATCGTCGAATGGAAAAAACGGTAATGCAGCGGCGCCAAAACGCGAAACGTATCGTATCGGCTTGAACGCCGAAAAAGTCGTCAGCAAGCGCTACAGCTTAAAAGATATAAACGGCGAGCCGATCGAAAACTGGTCGGATATCGTTCGCCGCGTCGTCGGTCACGTTTCAAAAGCCGAGACAGATCCGTCAAAGCGCGATCAGTTTTACGGCGCGATGACCGAAGTAATGCTCAACCGCGAATTTATTCCTAACACGCCGTGCCTCGTAAATGCAGGCAAACCTAAAGGACAGCTCGCCGCGTGTTTTGTGCTCAATGTTCCGGATTCCATCCAGGGAATTATGGAACACGCGCAAAACGTCGCAATCATTCATCAAACCGGCGGAGGAACGGGAATGACCTACGAATTTCTCCGCCCGGCAGGCTCGATGGTCAATTCGACCCGCGGCGTAGCTTCCGGTCCGGTGAGTTTCATGAATATAGTCAACGGCACGACCGAGGTCGTCAAACAAGGCGGCGTTCGCCGCGGCGCGAATATGGGAATTTTGAGCGTCAAGCATCCTGACGTGCTTCGTTTTATTCACGCGAAAAACGACCAACATTCATTGACGAATTTTAATATTTCGGTGACGGTGACTGACGATTTTATGGACGCGGTCGACAAAAAAGTTTGGTTTCATACCGAATTTGACGGCGAACCCTGGACGCAGGCGGTGCACGACACGGTAACCGGCAGCGATTATGTAGTCTATCGTCGCCCGGACGGCTCGACTGCGGCGTTTGCGGACAAACTCGCGTTTGAAACTGCAGATCTCACGGACTGCACGATCGAAGCGCCGCCGCAGCCGGGAATGGTTTACGCGCCCGACATTTGGAATCGGATCATCGCTTCGGCGCACAAATATGCCGAACCGGGAATTATTTTTATCGACGAAGTGAATCGCCACAATCATATGATGGCTTCGATGGGACAGATCTACGCGTGCAACCCGTGCGGCGAGCAGCAATTGCATTTTAACAATTCGTGCAATCTCGGCTCGATCGACGTTGCCAAGTTTTACAGGAAAGTTGGAGACGGCACGAACGCCGACGAATGTATCGATTGGGAACGGCTCGCGCGAGCGACGCATCTCTGCACACAGTTTCTCGATAACGTCGTTGACGCCGGACATTTTCCGCTTCCCGAGATCGACGATGTCGTCAAGCGAACTCGTCCGGTCGGGCTCGGAATCATGGGCTTTGCCGATCTGTGCTTGGCGCTCAAAGTTACATACGGCGGCGAAGATTCGATGGATTTGATGGAAAGAGTTATGGGATTCGTTCGGCGCGAAGCCTGGATGGCTTCCTTAAGTTTGGGCGCGGAAAAAGGAACGTTTCCCGAGCTTGAGCCAAACCGCGAAGCTTACGCAAACTTCCTTTACAATCAGATCGGTATTCCGCGCGATATGCCATTGACGCCGCGAAATTACGAAGTTACGACGATCGCGCCGACGGGAACGATCTCGCTTGTCGCTGAAACCTCGTCCGGCATCGAACCGAATTTTTCGTGGGCTTACGTCCGCCGCGATACGCTCGGCGAGCGTCATTATGTTCATTCTTTGGCGGCTGAAGCGCTCGGCGTCGACGTCGATCAATCGGATGAAAATTCTATCCGCGAAGCCGCGCAATATGTCGTCGAGCATCTTGATGAACTGCCCGATTATTTCATTTCGGCGATGGACATCACATCGCACCAGCACGTGCGTGTTTTGGCGGCGGCGCAAAAACACGTCGACAATTCCATCTCAAAAACGTGCAACGGAGCGAACGACGATACTGTCGAGTCGGTCGACGAGCTTTATCGCCTTGCAAAAGATCTCGGTTGCAAAGCCGTCAGCTATTACCGCGATGGCAGCCGCGAAGGTCAGGTTTTGACATCGATGAAAGCCGAAACACCTGTCGAGGAAAATGCGGAAACCAGGGAAGAATTTTTCGCTGACGAAAAGCCGAAAGACGTGCGCAAAAGCCGACCGCGTGAGCTGCAAGGCTCGACGTGGCGAATTCCTTTTGACGGAAACAATCTTTACGTCACGGTCAATCACGACGGCGAAAGCGTTCTTGAAGTGTTCGCCACCGGTCCGATCTCGGAAGGCGTCGGCTTGCTCGCGTCGCGAATGCTTCGCGGCGGATTTAACGTACGCGAAGTCGCGCGCAGCTTGAATAAAGTCACCGCGACGCACGCCGTTTGGTTTAACGAGCGCCTTTTGACTTCGCCCGAACAAGCGGTTGCTGAATGTTTGCTTTTGATCGACCGGCGTTTGCAGAATATACCAGAATCGGAACGACGAATGAGCAAAATGACGGCGGAAGACGCGGAAGTCAACATATATTCGGACACAAAAATGTCGAATCTGATCGGCGAGTGTCCGGAATGCCGCGGACAACTCGAACACGCCTCGGGCTGCGATTCGTGCCGCGATTGCGGTTATTCCAAATGTAAGTAAAATAAAGCGAAAACGAATAGGTAAAGGGCGAAGGCGGTGAACAAAAATCACGTGTTTTCGCCCTTTTCGCATTGATCGAGCACCGCGAAAAACTTGACCGTGACTTGTGTTAGATGATATTCATTGAAGATACTTTCCTGTTACAGAAAATGAGTTTGGAACAAATTGAGGAGGATGAATGTTGAGTAAGATAAGCCGGTTTTTTGTTGGCTTGGGTTTGGTTGTTTTCTCTGTAAATTTCGGTTTTGCGGGTGAAAGCGCGTCGAAAGCCACGAAGAAAGCGGGTAGTTCATTACAGATCAAAGTTATTCCATGGGGACCGACTCAAGCGCAGTTTGACGCGGCAAAATTGCGCGTCGAACGCAGCGCCGCGCTGCAAAACCTCCTGAAAGGCGCGAAGTATCGCATGCTTGAATTCGGTTATATCGAAAACGAAGATAAATCCGCTCCAACGCAGCCGCCAACTCGCTTTCGAGCTGTTTTTTACGATTATTCGAATGATCGAACGATAGTCGCCGAGGGCGATTTCGCGGGAAGAGAGGCAATCACGACGCGTGAAGAATATGTTAATCCAACCCCGAACGACGAGGAATTTAAAGATGCGGTTTCTATATTGACTCGCGACAAACGATTTACCGATGCGTTGAAAACCGGCGCGGTTACAACCTTTCAACCAATGCCGCCGACCACGACTCTTGACGGAACGATCGAGCGTCTGGTCAATGTCGGTCTTAGCGCAACAAACTCGGATGAAAATGAGATCGTCAGCATCAGTATCAAACGCGGCGCCGTCATTCGTTATGACAATAACGCGCCGCCGCAGTCACGATCAGTTGTGGGCGCGTGCGGTCCTCTGAGCGCGCAACAATCGACCACGTCGCAAAACACCGCCGGACAATTTCAGCTAACTGTAACGAATGGAGTTATTACTTTGTGGGAAATGCTGATCATTCGCCCATCGGCGTCGTCCGGTACGCGCAAATCGGCGATTGAGGTTCGGGACGTAAAGTACAAAGGAAAATCCGTTCTCAAACGCGGACACGTTCCCGTTTTGAATGTTCAATATAACCCCGCAGCATGCGGTCCGTATCGTGATTGGCAATGGCAGGAAGATATGTTTGCAACTCCAGCATCAGGAAATACCGATCCGGCACCGGGAGTTAGGATCATAGCCGACGGACAAGTGGCGACAACAGTTCTCGAAACCGGAGTCGATACCGGAAATTTCCGCGGTGTTGCGATCTATAAGCAAAATAACGGTTACGGCGAAGAGGTGGTGCTAGTTACCGAGCTGCAAGCCGGCTGGTATCGATATATCAGTGAATGGCGTTTCGCGCCCGATGGCACTATCCGCCCGCGTTATGGTTTCGGCGCTACGCGAAACTCCTGCACTTGTGAAGCTCACAATCATCACGCTTACTGGCGTTTTGATTTTGATGTCGTTCAGCCAAACAATAGCGTTTACCAGGTCGAGCGGGGGCGCAAATTTCTGCAGCCGCTCGCGATTGAAACGACCCGCGTTAAAAATCATCAGACAAAACGCAGTCTTCTGATCCAAAACTCCGCCGGCGATGAAGCATACATGCTCGTTCCAAATCTGACCGACGGTGCGGTTGATTTGTTTGGTATCAGCGATTTTTGGGTTCTCCGATATAAAAATGTTGTCGGCGGAACGCCCCTTCAAAACGAGCTCGACGACGGTGAAACCTGCGTCAACTGCACAAATACTACCGCCGCGATCCGAATTTCTCCGTTTATGAACGGTGAATCTGTGGTCGACCAAGATGTCGTCATCTGGTATGCGGGACATTTTCTCCACAACGATGGCGCAAATCTGCTTGATCCGGACAGATACGCAAATGTGATTTCCGGTTCGCACGTGCTCGGTCCCGATATCCGCCCGGTTCGCTGGTAATTTGAGACAAGGAGACCGCTGATAAGGAGAAGGGGGAAATTCTCTTCTCCTTTCTTTTGGAGCGCGGGCAGCCTGCCCGCAAAGATTGCACCGCAATCTAAACTTAATTTTTGATTACCGAATATTTTGAACGCGGCGCGTCGCGAAGCGTTGCAAACAAGCCGTCCGCACTCCGGCGTTATTTGCCGTAAATTTTACGCTGATGTTAAGATAAATCTTCATTTATGGAATTAGCAGTCGAAAAATACAAAGTCACAAGCGAGCCTTATTATTTGCCGATCCGGCAAGAGATCGAGCTTTTCGAAGCCGCCTTTGCGGCGCGTCTTCCGGCTATGCTGAAAGGTCCGACGGGCTGCGGCAAAACGCGTTTTGTCGAATATATGGCGTATCGTTTGAACCGACCTTTAATCACCGTTGCGTGTCACGAAGATCTTTCTGCAACCGATCTCGTGGGGCGCTTTTTGCTCGAAGGCGAAGAAACCGTCTGGCACGACGGACCGCTTACGACCGCCGTTCGCTCGGGTGCGATCTGTTATCTCGATGAAGTCGTCGAAGCGCGCAAAGACACCGTCGTGATCATTCATCCTTTGACCGACGACCGCCGCCGTCTTCCGATCGAAAAACGCGGCACCGTCATCGAAGCGCCGCCCGAATTTATGCTTGTCGTTTCTTACAATCCGGGCTATCAATCCGTTCTAAAGGATTTGAAACAATCGACTCGGCAGCGCTTTGTTTCGATGGATTTCGATTATCCTGACGCCGAAGCCGAAACCGAGATCGTCGCCAAAGAAGGCGGAATCGATGAACAAACCGCCGCCGATCTGGTGAAGATCGGGCAAAAGGTGCGCAACCTGCGCGGTCACGGACTCGAAGAAGGCGTCTCGACGCGCCTTTTGATCTACGCCGCGCAAATGATTTCCAAAGGAATTCCCCCGATCGACGCGGCGGAAGTCGCAATCTGTTCGCCTATCACCGACGACCGCGAGTTGCAGAGAAGTATACGTGAAATTGTAACGACGATTATTTGATTGATTACAAGTGGAATTGAACAAAAAAATAATTCCGCACAATTAATTATACCGAACTGCTCTCCCACGCGCGATCACACAATGAACCAGCTTTTTATTGACTTCTGGTAAAATGTAAACTATAAAATAATTCGGTATAACACAAATTTAATTCGGTTCAAGACAAAGTTAGACGGCTGTTGAATCTGGTGGAACAGTATCTGGAGAGTGCGATGAGATATAACCATACAATAATTGTGTTCGTTCTGATGCTAATCTTCTGTGCGTCGGTTACGGCAACCGGTGATGAGGTTGATAGCTATGTTGATGGCTATATCGAAACGCAGATGCGTAATCTGCACATTCCCGGCGTTTCGCTCGCAGTCGTCCGCGACGGGCGGATTGTCAAAGCGAAAGGCTACGGGCTTGCTAACATCGAAGCGAATTCCACGGCTACACCCAAAACGGTTTATGAAATCGGTTCGATAACAAAGCAGTTCACCGCAACAGCCGTCATGATGCTGGTCGAAGAAGGTAAAATCAGTCTTGACGATAAAATCACGAAGTATTTCCCGGACGCGCCGCCAGCGTGGGATCGGATCACCGTCCGGCATCTTCTCAGCCATACGTCCGGCATCCAGAATCACGTCGCCGTGCCGGGTTATCTCGATATTTTCAAAACCAGCGTCACTTCAAAAAACTTTCCGTCGCGGGATGAATTGCTCAAAGAGTTCTACAAACTGCCGACGGAGTTCCAGCCGGGCGAAACGTGGGCGTATGACAATACGGGTTATTATCTGCTCGGAATCATCGTCGAAAAAGCGAGCGGCAAAGATTTTTGGCAGTTTCTGGACGAACGAATTTTCAAGGCGCTCGGCATGAACGCCACTCGCAACACAGACACACGTCAGATTGTTCCGAATCGCGCCTCCGGCTACGAGTGGGTGAATAATAAATTTGAAAACCGTCCCGTTTTGCTTCCATTCATAGTTTTCTCCGCAGGCAGTATTTTGTCCACCGTCGAAGATATGGCGAAGTGGGATGCCGCGCTTTACACCGAAAAACTGTTGAA
>JBGTFE010000003.1:0-2348 GCA_041747435.1 Pyrinomonadaceae bacterium
TTTCGACTGGAAAGCCGAACTCAATCCGAAAGACCGCAAGCACGTTTCGCGCTGTGTTCCGCTGGCATTAAAAGCGGCGCGTGAGGCGATTGAAGACGCGAAAATCGAAACGGAAAATTTAACTCTCGATGAACGAAGAAACTTCGGCGTAATTTTAGGAACAGGCGGCGGCGGTTTTGCATTTACGGAAAAACAATTCGGTTTCTGGTTTCGCGGCGAACCGAACAAAGGCAGCGTTTATACGATTCCGTCTTCGACACACGGCGGAATTTCTTCCGAACTTTCGATGGTTTTCGGTTTGCGCGGGCTTTCGCATATCGTTTCGACCGGCTGCACATCTTCGACCGACGCGATTTTTTATGCGGCTCAACATATCGCTTTGGGAAAACAGGATATGATGCTCGCAGGCGGAACTGACGCGCCGCTTGCGAGAGGAATTCTGGAAGGTTTTATCGTGATGACCGTTTTAACAAAGGAATTTAACGATTCGCCCGAACGCGCTTCGAGACCTTTTGATAAAAATCGTTCGGGAATGGTTTTAGGCGAAGGCGCGTGGATTTATGTTTTGGAAACTCTCGAAAGCGCACAAAAAAGAAACGCCAAAATCTACGCCGAGATCAAAGGCTACGGCTCGACCTGCGACGCATATCACCGCGTCCGGCTCGAAGAAAACGGCGAAGAACCCGCGCGCGCAATGCGGCTTGCGATGCAGGACGCGGGAATTTCGCCCGAAGAGATCGAATACATAAATCTGCACGGAACTTCGACGCTTTTAAATGACCGCATCGAAACCAAAGCGATCAAAAACGCTTTCGGCGACCACGCCTATAAAATCCCGATGAGCGCGACCAAATCAAATATCGGACATCCGCAAGGCGCAAGCGGCGCGGCAGGAATCGGTGCGACGCTTCTCGCTTTGAATGAAAACATCATTCCGCCCACCATCAATCTCGAAAATGCCGACGAAGAATGCGATTTGAATTACACGCCGAACGAATCGAAAAAAGCCGAAGTCAAAACGGCTTTGTGCAACTGTATCGGCTTCGGCTCTAAAAATTCGGCAATAGTTTTGGGAAAAATTTAAGATGCCGGATTTGGGATTGAAAGTTGAAATCTGTGGTCATTGAACAGAAAGGTAATGCCGACTGATTTTTTTGCTCCGTAGGAGCTTATGTCAATAGCCCCGCAATTTATTGCGGGGATCGGTTTGAAAAATAGTTTTAGTCCCGTAGGGACGACTGTTTCTTTCGTCCCTACGGGACTTCGATTTTATTCGCCGCGTTCCACGCGATGAATCGCGTGGCTATTAACGGTTAGTCCCTTCGGGACATATAATTTCAAAGCGTTATATTTTGTTCATTACCAAAATCCTCACTGCATGCACGTTTCTGCCTTGTAATTTTATCAATTCGTTTTTTTCGGCGGGCGTTCGACGCGGCTGGCGGAGAGCCATTCGGCGAGTTTGCCGGGGTTATCGCGGTAAGTCATTTTGACGATCGGATCAACGTCTTCGATCACGGCGCGGCATTTTCTGACCGGATCGGTATAATTGGGCGTTGACACCGATGCGGTCGAGTTTCGCGTCGTCCGATTCGTCAATCGAAGCGGCGAAAGCATCGTGTTTGGCGGTCAGATCGGCGATAAAATTCGTGGGCATTCAGCGAGCGATAAAATCGGCTTCGAGCGGCGCGGCTTCGGCGATAATACTTCCCGCCGTGTCAACCCAAAGCTGATCGCTGGCACCGTGCGGCATCCGAAATTTGTTCTGCGCGTTTTCGTAATTCTTCGCCATCGGTTTCCACATATCGGCAATATCCTGCAAAGCGTCCTTGAGCGCGTCGCGCAGATCGGCTTTGTGAATCGTAACGTCCTTCGAGCCGCTTGTCGCCGAAACCTTGTCCGCGCCGAGATCGTCGAGTTTTTGAATTTCCGCCTGCAAAATAGCAATATTTGCCGCGACTACTGTAATCGAAGTAAAATCGTTCTTGTTTTCATCCAAAAACAGAAACGACCGCTGCGCCCTTTCCTTTTCTCTTCTCACTCTGTCATTCATTGGGTTTTCTCCTTATCGGGTAAAAGTTTGTAGAGCTAAATGACCTTCCCGCGTTCGATAAAGTTTTAAGATTCTAAAACCGATTTTTATTTTGAATACGGCTTTTTCACACCGTAAATGAATTTTTCACGGCATAAACAGACTTTTCACGCCGTAAATGGGAAATTCCGCTCATAAATGGATTTTTCACACCGTAAATGGGAATTTCACATCATAAATAGAATTTTCACATCATAAATGGCTTTTGCCGAGCCAGATGGAAGTTACACGCCACAGTCCGCTCACCACAGCGCGA
>JBGTFE010000004.1:0-12995 GCA_041747435.1 Pyrinomonadaceae bacterium
AACCGACTTTGAAAACTTTTTTGCGCGGGCGCCGCAAATGAATCCGAATGTGTCAAAGATCACGGGCGTAATTTGCGGATATCGCGTCGAAGAGATCGAAGACAAACTTATGCAAAAGATTCGCTATTTGGACAAGTTGGTTGATGAATTGGCAAAAGGAAAGAAAATGGAGAAGATTTTGAGGAATTGAGCAAACTTTTCTCGGCATCTTTCATTGGATTCGCTTTTATTCTATTATTTTTCAATGATTCGAAAATTTTGTCTGCTCTTTTTGCTGCTTTTCGCATTCAGCCTTCCCTTTTTCGCGCAAAAGTCTGTAAAAGACTTAAAACCGACCGTAATTTTGATCTCACTTGATGGTTTTCGCTGGGATTATCTCGAAAAGTATCAGCCGCCGATGCTGAATAAACTCGCAAAGGACGGCGTGCGCGCGAAATGGATGATCCCTTCGTTTCCGACCAAGACCTTTCCGAATCACTACACCATCGTTACAGGACTCTATCCGGCAAATAACGGAATTGTCGAGAATAATATTTACGATTTCGGCACGGTTTTTTCGATGTCGAAAAAGGAGGAAGTGCAGAATCCGCGCTGGTGGCTCGGCGAGCCGATCTGGGTGACGGCGGAAAAACAGGGGCACATCGCCGCCGCGTATTTTTGGGTCGGCTCGGAAACGATGATCGGAGGCGCGCAGCCGACGTTTTGGCGCGCGTGGAACGGTAAAGTTCCGGCGGAAATGCGAGTCGATAAGGTCTTGGGCTGGTTCGATCTCGATCGCGAGAAACGTCCGACGATGATCACGATGTATTTCAACGACGTTGACGACGCAGGGCACGAATTTTCGCCCGATGCAGAGGAAACAAAATATGCCGTGTTGAATGTCGATCGGTATGTAAAGCAATTGATGGACGGTTTGAAAGCGCGGAAGATCGAGAAAAAGGTCAACGTTATTATTGTTTCGGATCACGGCATGGCTGCGGTCGATCAGCGAAACGCGGTTTTTCTTGACGAGCATTTCGATTTCGATCTTGCCGAGAAAATTGTTTGGACAAACGAGATCGTCCAGATATTTCCGCACAAAGGAAAGCTCGATCAAATTTATTCAAAGATAAACGACCTGAAACACGCGACGTGTTGGAAAAAAGCTGACATTCCGGCGCGGCTGCATTACCAGGACAGCCCGCGGATCGCGCCGATCGTTTGTTCTTCGGAAGAAGGCTGGATGACGACGAGCCGTAAACGCTACAACGACTGGATCAAAGACCTCGACGAAATCACAAGACCGCGCGGCGCGCATGGCTACGACAATAAATATAAGTCAATGCAGGCGATCTTCGTTGCGCACGGCGCGGCTTTTAAACGCGGCTATGTTGCCGAGCCGTTTGAGAATATCGAAGTTTATAACTTGATGTGCAAGATACTTGGATTGACGCCGGCAAAGAATGACGGCAATATTCGGAAAGTTCAAGGAATGCTGAGATAATTACTCCGAAAGGATCGTCAGCACCGCAATTTCCGGCGGCATCATAAATCTGATCGGCAAAATGCTCGTTCCGATCCCGCTTGTGACAAACATATCGACGTCATTTTCTTTTATGTGTCCGTAGGCATATTTTTGTCCGAAGCTCGAAGGAACCATCGGCGTGCCGAGCACCGGAAGCCAGACCTGCCCGCCGTGCGTGTGTCCGGCAAGCATTAATTTGAAATCTTTTCCGAGAGTTTTTTGATAGTTCAACACGTAAAGAATGTCAGGGCTGTGCTCGAGCACGACAATATCGCCGCCCGGCGCGTTTTTTGCCAACACGGCGCGAATATCAGACGCGAACGAGTACCACGAGTTGAGCTTGAGATGATCTTTTAATCCGAGAACCCTGAATTTGTGACCGTCCTTTTCAATTATTCGAAGTTCATTCTGTAGAACGTCGATCCCAACGCGCTCCAATTCGACGGCGATCTCTTCGTCGCCGTAAAATCCGTCATGGTTTCCCAACACCGCAAACACACCGAGGTTGGCGCGCAAGCCTTTAAGATTTTCCGCGATCTCGGACAGCGGCATTTTCAAAGATCGGTAATCAGAAGTTAAGTTTTCGTTTTTTTCGGAAATATAATCGCCTAAAAGTACGATCAGATCGGCGTCCTGTTCGTTCGCTTTTTCGACAACATGTCGAATCTTTTCCGCGGTTACACCACGCGATCCGCCGTGAATATCGGAGATCGCAACGATCTTCAAGCCGTTAAACGCAGGATTCCAATCTTTGACTTTTATCTCGTTTTTATTCACAACGAGCCGAAAAGGTTCGACAAAATATGCGTAAGCGAGACAGATCGCACCGAACACGAACAGAAATATGACTGATTTTTTCCAGTATTTTTTCATTCGGCGAGCAGAGTCAAAACGGCGATCTCAGGCGGAACTCGAAAGCGAAGCGGCGCAATGCTTGTGCCAATTCCGGTCGTTACAAAAACATGTTTTCCGTCAACCACCGCTTCGCCAGCCATAAATCGCGGATCGTTTACCCACGCTTTCGCTCCGTAGATCGGGAAATTTGCCTGTCCGCCGTGCGAATGACCGGCGAGCATGAGACTAATTTCACCCGGCGATTTCAGCAAAGAATCGGGATTGTGCGTGATCGCCAGGATATTTTTCTTTTCCGCGATCTGTTCAAATGCGCCGACAGGCACCGTTCGATTTTTCCAGAGATCTTCGATTCCCCAGATGTGAACCGTTTCATCTCCGATCTTTATTTCGACGGTTTCGTTTTCCAAAACTTTAATCCCGACGCGTTCGAGCTCGGCTTCGACCTTTTTATCGTCGTACCACCAATCGTGATTGCCGATAACGGCAAAAACGCCGTATTTTGCCTGGAATCCTTTCAAATTTTCGGCTATCGTCTCGATCGGCATTTTTAACGCGCTACTTTTTCCACCGGTTTGCGAAACGTAATCACCAAGTAAAACTATTATGTCTGGATTTTGGGCGTTCGCTTGTTCGACGAGTTTTCTGAGTTTTTCTTCGGTAACGTGGTTTGATCCGCCGTGAATGTCTGAAATTGCGACGACTTTGAAGCCATTTAAGTTGGCGCTCCAATTGGGGATTTTCAGCGTTTCTTCATGAATTACAAGCAGCCGCGGTTCGATAAAATACGCGTAAGCAAGAAGCGAGGCAATGATAATTACAAAGATCGCGATCGTCGCCGCAATCCGTTTAAGTATTTTCTTAGATTTCATATTTTCGGGAAGTACTCAAGCCAGCGGTCATCAACAAGTTTCACAATATCTTCGCGAGGCTCGACTTCTTTTGGATACCAAGGCTTCATTCGCGCATCGATCACAATTGGCGCGGCGTAAGAAATGTGATTGTTTACAATATTGATCTCTTTGGCGTAAACATCGGTCGATGGATTAAACCGCGTCCACGTCGCCCATAGAAATTTATCGGTCGATTCCGCGAATTCGATCTTGTCGTGAAGCACAACGACCTGGAAATCTTCAAATTCCGGTGATCTGGCGATTCTTTCGGCGAGATCTTTATCGTTTTCGTATTTCGCGCCTTCGACAACCGCGCAGCCGCCGCAAAACACTTTCGCGGCGCGAATTCCGACCGGTAAATTGCCGGAAAACTGGCGCTTCAATTCCCTCTTCGCATCGCCGACGCCGATGAGCATCGCTTTGCTTCCGTGATTGATCTTGCCGCTTGCATAATCGAGCGTGTCAAACGAAGTTCTGTCAAAAACAAAAAAATCGCTCGCCCAGTCGACTCGCGCCAAAATATGTTCAAAAAGGGATTTGAAATCGCGCAAATCTTGCGGCGTGTCGGTCAAAAGTAGGAATTTTGTAAGCGATAATTGTCCTTCACCTAAAATCCTGAAACCCGCGGAAAGCGCTTCGCGCGCGTATCTTTCTCGCACGACCGCAGCGGCGAGCGAGTGAAAACCCGTTTCGCCGTAGCTCCAGAGGTCGCGCACGGCGGGCATTACCAGCGGAAAGAGCGGCGATAACAATTCCTGCAAATAATCACCGATAAAAAAATCTTCCTGGCGCGGTTTACCAACGACCGTTGCCGGACAGATCGCGTCCTTGCGGTGAAAAACAGCTTCGGCTTCAAAAACCGGATAATCGTGCTTTAGCGAATAATATCCGTAATGATCGCCAAAAGGTCCTTCCGGTTTTCGCGCAAACGGCGCAACTTTTCCGCAGATCGCGAATTCCGCTTCGGCGATCAAACGATGATGATTCTCGATCGGATTCGTAACGGTTTCTATTTTGCCATCAGCCAAAACCGACGCGAGAACAAGTTCGGGCACGCCTTCCGGCAAAGGCGCGACCGCCGCGAGGATCATCGACGGCGCGCCTCCAAGAAAGACGGAAACCGGTAAAGATTCGCTACGCTGTTCGGCTTCAAAATAGTGAAATCCGCCGCCTTTTCCGATCTGCCAATGCATTCCCGTCGAACGCGCGTCGTAGCGCTGCATTCGGTAAATTCCGAGATTATGCTTTCCCGTCGAAGGGCTTTCGGTATAAACCAGCGGCAGAGTAAAAAAATGCCCACCGTCTTCGTGCCAAAGCTGCAGCAGCGGAATTTCTTCAAAGTCTACTTCACTTTGCCTAACGTCCAAAACCGGCGCGCGTTTGACCTTTTTTGTTCCGAGTTTTAGCGCTTCAAATGCGGTCGAGCGAAATTTCCAAAGCTCCTTTGGTTTTGGAGGAAGCAGAACTTCGACCATTTCGATCGCTGTTTTCACAAGTTCCTTCGGCTTTTTTCCAAACGCAAGCTCGATGCGTTTTTGTGTGCCAAACAGATTTGTTACAACCGGGAATTTCGAGTTTTTTACACGTTTGAAAAGCAGCGCTTTTCCTTCAGCCTCGATAACGCGGCGGTGAATTTCCGCGATCTCGAGATATGGATCGACCTCGGCTTCGATCTCGGCTAAATCATTCTCACGACGCAGGATTTCGATATATGAGCGAAGATTTTTGTGCATAGACTCGGTTGAGTATAGATTATATTGTTGAATTCTCAACGGCAAATCGCAGATTCGTCGGGTCTGGGCTCGGCGGCTCGGATTTTGCCGAGGCTACATTTTGCATATATAATTGGAAATCCAATTGTATATCGGCTTTCACGAATTTAAGACAGGGAGGTTTTATGCACGCAGTTTCTACAAAAACTATTAATGAAGATAAAATGCACGAATTTTTAGGCAAAGTCGTTACCGATTTTGGTGCAACGATGAGTTCGATGCTCGGATTTATCGGAATGAAACTCGGACTTTACGAAGCGTTGGCAGATTCCGACGGGATGACGTCCGCCGAATTAGCCGAAAAAACCGGAACGACCGAGCGTTATATTCGTGAATGGCTTTTAAATCAAGCGGCGGGCGGTTATCTAGAATACGATCCAACCAGTGCAAAATATTCGCTTCTTCCCGAACAAGCAGTGGCGCTGACCGATGAAACAAGCCCGTTTTATGTCGGCGGCGGTTTTTATCTGGTCAAAGCACTTTTGAACGCGCAGCCGCGCATTTCCGAATCATTCAAAAGCGGGGGCGGAATGCTTTGGGGTGAACACGATCCTGATCTTTTCGTCGGCACGGAGAAATTTTTCCGTCCGGGTTACACGGGATTTCTCGTAAATAATTGGATTCCCGCGCTGACCGGAATTAAAGAAAAATTAGAAAAAGGCGGCAAGGTCGCCGATGTCGGATGCGGTCACGGTGCTTCGACCGTCATTATGGCGCAGGCGTTTCCGAATTCGGAATTTTACGGTTTCGATTATCACGACGCTTCAATTGAAAAGGCACGAAAAAATGCTGAAAAAGCCGGAGTTTCCGACCGCGTAAAATTCGAAGTCGCGACGGCGCAGAATTTTCCAGGCGAAAATTTTGATCTGATCTGCTTTTTTGATTGTCTCCACGATATGGGCGATCCGCAAGGCGCGGCAAAACGCGCGTTTGAAACACTAAATGACGGCGGCAGTTGTCTGATCGTCGAACCGATGGCGGGCAACGCGATCGAGGAAAATTTCAATCCGGTCGGGAGAACATTTTCCGCCGCTTCAACGCTCTGTTGCACGGCAAATGCGATCGCGCAAGGCGGAACAGCACTCGGCGCCGTCGCGACCCAGGACGAACTTAAGAAGGCTGTAACTTCCGGTGGATTTTCAGAATTTCGCCGCGCGACCGAAACACCTTTTAATCGAATTTTCGAAGCTCGGAAATAAATTTGAACAAACAATGAAAAAGCTGGCAGGATATTTCTCCCGTCAGCTTTTTTTATTTTTCAGTTCGTTTCCGGTTCTATTTCAGCCCGGCTTTCGAAAGATCGAGTTCGTCCGCTTTGATTACCGTGACTTTCATATCAGGAAAACGTCTTGCAAGATCGTCTTTAAAGATGGAATAGTCGCCGACGATAATAATGTCGCCGCCCTTCATATTTGCGACGGCAAATTGTTTGATTTGCTCATCGGAAACATTTTCGACGCTCTGCATATATGAGTTGAGTTGCGAAGGCGATAAACCGAAACTGTAAAATTCGGAAAGTTGAAACCCTAAACCCTCATTTGCTTCCAGATTTCTTCCGAAATTGCCCATTAAAACTGCTTTTCGAGGAACCAATTCATCGGACGAAACATCAGTTTCCGTTAATTTCTTGAGTTCTTCGATGACCAATTCCGCAACTTCCGCCGCTGATTCATTTTTTGTTTGAGTGCGCGTTGAAAAATTGGTTTTCCAACCGCGCCACGCAAAACTGCTTCCCGCGCCGTAACTTAAACCGCGTTTGATACGGATTTCTTGATTCAGTCGTGCCGAATATCCGCCGCCCAAAATCGAATTCATGACCGAAGCCGGAAAATAAATCGAGTTTCCCCGACCTTCAAAAATATTTCTGGTGTAATTAACAGAAGCCTGTCCCGAATTAGGCAGATCAACAACCAAAATTCTTTTAACAACTGCCGCATTATCCGTAGTTGATGTTGGCGGAATCGAGGCTTCTGTCCCAGATTTTTTATCTTTTTTCCATTTACCAAAATATTTTTTGGCGAGTTTTTGAGCATTTTTCGCGCTAATATCGCCGGTAAAAATCAACACAGCGTTGTTGGGCGTGTAATTTTTGTTTTTGAAATCAATGATATTTTTCTGAGTTATGGCATTCAAGCTGTCGGGCGTGCCATTTGCCGGATGCTCGCCAAAACTGTATTTGGCGGCGACATAATTCGCCAAAAATCCGGGTTGTTTCAAATTGAATTTCAAACCGTCCAGATTTTGCGATTTCAACAAATCAAGTTCATCTTGCTTAAAGGTCGGATTCAAAACGACATCCGCCAAAATCGCCATTGCTTGTTCGAGTTTGTCCGACATTACATTGAGTGCGACGGTTGAAGAATTCCAACCGGCGCCCGCAGTGATCGAACCGCCAAGGAATTCCATTCCTTCGGCGATCTGTGTCGCCGAGCGTGTCTTCGTCCCTTTCGTCAAAAGCGAAGCGGTCATATCAGCCAAACCCGCGAGTTTCGCATCTTCCGAATCGGCACCGCTTCTGACCAACAATCGAACCGTAACGAGCGGAACATTTTTGCGTTCGACAACCGCGACTTGCAACCCGTTTTTGAGTTTCTTTTCCTGCACCGCCGGAATTTGCACCGAACGCGGCGCGGACGGTTTCGGAATTTGCGCGAAAATTGAAACGCTCAGAAGGCTAAAGAGAAGAAACAGACTAGAAATTTTCGTTGTAAAATTTTTCATTATTCTTCACCTCCGGCGTTTCGGTAATAGATCACCACCCGATTCGTATCGGTCATATATTTTTTCATAACTCTTTGAACATCTGCCGCTGTCACGGCTTGAAGTTTTTGAATGTCTGAATTTACGGTGTTCGGATCGCCTTGATAGGCAACCGCACGTTCAATCGCAATCGCTCTGCCGTCGTTCGTCTCACGATTTTGAAGTGCTTCCGTAATCAATTGATTTTTTGCTTTTTCAAGTTCTTGTGCGGTTACGCCCGAATCTTGAATCTTCTTTAATTCCGCCAAAAGCGATTTTTCGAGTTCTTCCGCCGTATGTCCTTCGGAGGCGATTCCCAACAAATACAAAAGCCCTCGATCAACGCGAATATCGGTACTGAACGAAGCATTCTGAGCGATTTGCTGTTTGTAAATCATTTCCTGATAAAGCCTAGAACTATCGCCGTTTGAAAGTATTGATTCGGCAATTAACAAAGCCGGAATGTCTTCGCTTTTTGAAGTCGGCGCAAGATATGAAATGACAACCGCCGGAAACGGCACATTTGGCGCGGTTTTCGTGTAGCGTTTTTCTTCAGTGCGTTCGGGTTCGACCACCGTTACACGCGGAATCGCCATTTTATTGGTTTTGATCGAGCCGAAATATTTATCAGTCCAATCATCAAACTGTTTTTGATCGAAATCGCCGACGACGATTAAAACCGCATTGTCGGGACGATAAAATGTTTTGTAAAACTCTTGTGCGTCTTCCAACGAAGCCGCGCCCAATTCGTCCAAATTACCGATGCCGGGACGTTGATACGGATGTTTTGTATAAGAAAGTTTTTCAATATATTGCCCAAAAAGCATTCCGTAAGGATTTGCTAAAATGCGTTGGCGGAATTCCTCTTTTACGACATCGCGTTCGGATTGAAAATTAGCATCGTCAACATTCAAATTAACCATTCGGTCGGCTTCCGCCCAAAGCAATGTTTCAAGATAATTTGACGGCACGACTTCGTAATAATTCGTAAAATCGTCATAAGTCGAAGCGTTGTTGAAACCGCCGACATCTTCCGTCAAACGATCCATCATTTCGCTTTTCATATTTTTGGTTGATTTGAACATCAAATGTTCAAAAAGATGCGCGAAGCCCGAACGTCCGCTTGGATCGTCCTTTGAACCGACGTTATACCAAACGTGGATTGCCACCGTCGGCGAAGAATTTTCCTGCAACGAAATGACTTTCATACCGTTTGGCAAAGTTCGTTGTTTGATATTCATCGGCGTGATCTTGACCTGCGCAAACGCCGCTTGACTAAGAACAAGCGCAAGAACAAGCATCGATAGAAAAGCTGTTATTTTTTTCATATAAGTTCCTTTTGAAAGAGGTGCTGATATTACGCAGCGAAACGTAATTTAGTTTTTTTTGATGTATCAATCTTCGCAAACGCTGCCGGTTAAGACGAATACTCGTAAAAACCCTTTCCCGATTTTCTTCCCAACCAGCCTGCATCGACATATTTTTTCAGCAGCGGGCACGGACGATATTTCGGATCGCCCAAACCTTCGTGTAAAACGTTGAGGATCGCGAGACAAACGTCCAAACCGATAAAATCCGCAAGCGTGAGCGGTCCCATCGGATGATTCATTCCGAGTTTCATGATCTCGTCAATTGATTCCTTCGTCGCCACGCCTTCCATCAGACAGAAAACAGCCTCATTGATCATCGGCATCAGAACGCGGTTTGAAACAAAACCCGGAAAATCGTTGCATTCGACGGGAGTTTTACCCAATTTTTCCGACAAATTTTTGACTTTCGCGTAAGTTTCATCCGACGTGGCGATCCCGCGAATGACCTCGACGAGTTTCATTAAGGGAACAGGATTGAAAAAATGCATCCCGATAACCTTGTCGGCGCGTTTGGTCGTCGCCGCGATTTTCGTGATCGAGATCGAAGAAGTGTTTGAAGATAAGATTGCCGATTCGTTTGTAATTTCGTCTAATTTTTCAAAAAGCTGTTTTTTGATGTCGAAATTTTCCGTCGCTGCTTCGACGATCAATGCGCAATCCTTCAAATCTTCGAGATTCGTTGTCGTTTTTATTCGTCCGAGAATCTCGTTTTTATTTTCTTCGGTGATCGTTTCCTTTTTAACGAATCTGTCCAGACTTTTGCCGATATTCAGCAAACCGCGCTCGACAAAATCGCGCTGAATATCGCACATAACGACCTCAAACCCGTTGCTTGCGGCAGTTTGAGCAATCCCGTTGCCCATCGTTCCTGCACCGATAACTCCAATAATTTCGCTCATTTTTTATACTCGGTTAAAACCTGCAAATTACTGCCAATTGTTTGGCGGCGGAGGCGGGAAATTATTCGACGCATCCCCAATCCCGCGGTAATATTGTTTCCCTGCCTCACCAAAGAAAAACCAAAGCCCGTAGATTCCAAGCGCCGTTCCGAGAGGAAAACCCAGCAAAACAAGACAACTGGCAATTATGCCCCAGATTCTCGCACTTTGCTGTTGCTTAAACAACTTCCAACCGGTCAATAAACTAAATCCGGCAAACAACAAAACAAATGCGGCGACAACAATCGCAACTATGATAAAAATTCCGCCCATTGCCTGTTCCTCACTTCGGCGCGATTGAGACATCATGAATGCGCCCAATCCGCCGTAAATGAGAAACATTATGAGTCCGCCAAAGACCTGCAAGCCGCCCTGAACCAAAAAGAATATTCCCAAAAGTCTGCTATGTTCTCTGCCTGTCATAATTTTTTCCTTGATTTGATATTTATTCTCTCTCAACCGCCAAGGCAACCGAGTTTCCGCCCCCCAGACAAAGCGCCGCAACCCCGCGTTTTACGCCGCGCCGTTTCATTTCATAAAGCAGCGTCGTCAAAACACGCGATCCGGATTGACCGATTGCATGTCCCATCGCAACCGCACCGCCGTTGACGTTGACCTTCGATTCGTCCATTCCGAGCTGTTTCATCACGCCGAGCGCTTGCACGGAAAATGCTTCGTTCAATTCAAAAAGGTCGACGCTTTCCATCGTCCAGCCGGCTTTTGCCAGAACATTTTTCACGCCTTGAACCGGCGCGAGCATAATGAGTTTCGGCTCGATGCCCGAAGTTGCCGACGCGACGACTCTTCCAAGCGGCTCGACGCCAAGTTCCGCCGCTTTTTCCGCCGAGGTCACGACAATTGCCGAAGCGCCGTCGTTCACGCCGGGCGCATTTCCCGCCGTCACCGTTCCGCCGTCTTTCTTAAACGCGGGCTTTAGTTTTCCGAGCGCCTCGACCGTTGTGTCGGCTCGAACGGGCTCGTCGTAATCCAAAATTATTGAATCGCCTTTTCTTTGCGGAATTTCGATTGGGATCATTTCTTCAATAAATCTTCCCGCGGCTTGCGCATCGGCTGCTTTTTTGTGTGACATAAAAGCAAATTCGTCTTGTTGTTCGCGCTCGATGCCGCACGTGTCGGCAACAACTTCGCCGGTATTTCCCATATGCCAATTTTCAAACGGACACCAAAGCCCGTCATGGATCATCAGATCGACGGCGTTTTGATTTCCCATTCGCATTCCGCTGCGCGCCGTCGGCAAAGCATAAGGAATGTTCGACATCGATTCCATTCCACCCGCGACAACAATTTCCGAATCGCCCAATTTAACCGCTTGCGCAGCTAACGCAACCGCACGTAAGCCGGAGCCGCAAACCATATTGACCGTCAAAGCCGAAACTTCCGGCGGAAGTCCTGCTTTGAGCGCCGCCTGACGCGCCGGCGCCTGCCCGATTCCAGCCTGAACGACGCAGCCCATAATAACTTCATCGACGTCTTCCGGTTTCACGCCCGCGCGCTCGATCGCCGCCTTTATCGCGATCGCGCCAAGCTCAGGCGCGGTGAAGTCTTTCAATAAACCTAAAAATTTCCCGGTCGGCGTTCTTGCCGCGCCGAGCAATACTGCTTCTTTCATATCTGACATTTATGATTTCCCCTCTATGAATAAAAAACTGTGAAAATTTCAAACGAATATTTTCTCATTATTTAATTAGTTCGGCAATTCACACTGAATCGCCTAAAACTATTCACCATTCCCTATTCACCCTTAACTATTCTCCGATGTCTTCATTCCAAATTTCTGGGTGTTTTTCGATAAATTCATTGAGCATATCGAAACATGCCTGCGAATCCAGATCGATCACTTCGACGCCGTTTTCGCGAAGCCAATTAATTCCGCCTTGAAAGGTTCGCGATTCGCCAACGAGAAGCGTTCCGATCTTGAATTGACGAATAAGACCGGAACAGTACCAACACGGCGCGAGCGTCGTAACCATTATCGTATCGCGATAGTTTCGCTGTCTTCCGGCTTTGCGAAAAGCGTCGGTTTCGCCGTGGATCGACGGGTCGTCTTCCTGAATTCTGCGATTATGCCCGCGACCGAGCACGTTCCCTTCTTTATCAAACAACGCCGCGCCGATCGGGATTCCACCTTCTTTTATTCCCTTTCGCGCTTCTTCGATGGCGATTTTTAACATTTTTTCGTAGGTTAGTTTTTCTAACATATTCAAAGTCAGAACCGGACGCGGCAGCGACGTGCTTTATGTTTAATTTGAGTAGTTCGGTTCGGAGCCCTGTTTTGTCACATTTGCGTTATAATATCAAAATTATTCTCCGACATTTATATTCGAATATGAAATTTAATTTATAATCTTTAGTTTGCCCGATTTATTGAAAAATTTATTTTTTTACTAATTTCAATGTTCACATATCTAAAAAAATTATTGATTGCTCCGCACCCGCATCGCATATTGGCGGTAGATTTTATCAAAAAACATAATATCGGCAGTTATCTTTTTCGTCTGAACAAAAACGCGCTCGAACGCACGCATTATGGTTATATCGTCTACCACGGCGCACTTCTGGCGAAAAAATTGGGACATAAACGAGTCAGTGTTTTAGAGTTCGGCGTGGCGGGCGGCAACGGGCTATTGAATCTCGAATATCACGCGAAGGAAGTAAAGAAAATTCTCAATATTGATATAGATATTTACGGTTTCGACACGGGCGAAGGTTTGCCCGAACCCGAAGATTACCGCGATCTGCCGTATCATTGGAAAGCCGGTTTTTTCAAAATGGATGTTGAAGAAATCGAGAAAAAGTTGGAATTTGCCAAACTCGTTTTCGGCAATATTAACGAAACGTCCAAAACTTTTTTTGAAAAATACGATCCCGCACCGATTGCCGCCATCAGCCACGATTTCGATTTTTAT
>JBGTFE010000005.1:0-23971 GCA_041747435.1 Pyrinomonadaceae bacterium
ATTCACAAGAAAGACGACCGCGTTCGCAAGGAGTTTGAAAAATGGGCGATTCTCACATATTCCGACAATCGCGCCGTTATCAACGAAAAGAAAGGCGCCGACAAAGGCATCGACGGCGTTGCCTACACGCGGAAAACCAAAAACGAAGTCTTGCCTGTAATCATTTCGGTAAAGTCCGGTATTATCGGAAGAAAAGAAGTTGCCGAACTTCGTGGAACCGTCGAGCGAGAAGGAGCAGCTTGCGGAATTCTTATCACACGCCACGAACCGACAAAGCCAATGACGCTCGAAGCAAAAGAAGCCGGAACTTTTAAGCCTGAAATGTTCCAACCCTTCGATAGATTGCAGATCGTCACCGTGCAACAAATCCTGGACGGCGCACGAATGAGCCTTCCGCTGATGGAAGAAGTGGTAAAGAAAGCGAGACGCTCGATAACTAGTACTACGGACAGTGAGGAGATTAAGCGTCGGCTGATCCCAGAATGGTAGTTTCGTTATGGACTGGAGTAAACTGTTCGGCTCGCTAAGTCACACAGACGTTGTCGCTTACATCGGCGCATTCACCGGCACAGCCGCGCTCCTTTGGAATATCTATGCAGCGCGGACAAACAACCGAGTTAGCCTGAACGTTAAAATACACGAAGACCATCGCATCGGTGCTCTGGGCGAAACCAGATATTGGATTGTGGCAAGCATCTCTAATGTTGGTAAAATGCCGACAAGTATACACGAGGTCTCGCTTGATGTGCATACGATAAAGTATCGAATGTATTATGCGCAGTTTGATACCACTAGCTGGTTCGAAAATTTTAGTGTTCCGACTCCTCACCGGCTAGATTCGGGCGCTACCTACGTTGTAGAGACCGAAGTTACCGAAGACGTTTTCCAGATCTTCCCCGATTCATCTAGATACTTTGTCGCGGTAACACATTCAGGCGCACGCAAACCGTTGCTCACGCCATATAAGCGAACCTTCTTCAAAGAAAAAACGAATTAGTCTGCGCGTTCGACGATATTAATTTCAATAAAACCGCCATAAATACTGACTAAAACGCGATTTCGGCGGCGTTCGACGGCGTTTTGTAAATCATTTATTGGTCGTCGTGAGTCATTTATAACTCGTCGTCAGCCGCTCACAACCCGTCGTGAGTCATTTATTGGTCGTCGTCAGCCGCTCACAAACCGACCGCAAGGATTTACCGGCATTAATAAATGACCTATTGAAGGCGGCGGATCATTTATTGGAATCGGTAAATCGTTTATTTGGGACCGTGAATGATCGGCGAAAGCCAATCAGCGATTGACAACGAAAATTTTTGTTGCATTATTGCGAAACATGGATTTATAATAATCACGTCTCAACAAATAAAAACTAAAACGGAGGATTTTCTCTTATGGCAGATTGGTATCCACAGAGCATGGACGCGCGCGCGACGTGGCATGCAAATTGGAATGCACAGCTTCCGGCTCTTGCCGCGAAATACGGAGTTTCGGGCGTGATTGGCGAGGTCACGAAAGATAACGACTGGATGCAGTATTGGGTTCAGGCGCGGCACGACGCCGATAATCTGAAACAGCAGTTGACGAAATACTTCAATGACATCGCCGGAAACGACGAAACGCTCGAACCGCCGGCGGTTATAAATTTTGTTCTGAGCGGCTCGCCGCCGCCCGAGGTTGCGCCGGGCATCGAGAAGCGCACCCGCGACATTGCCAGGGACATCAGGGGCAGTATGGCTTATGCAGCGGCGGACGGTGAATTGCTCGGCATCGTCGGGACACAAGAAACGTCGGAGAACTTTGCCGAAATGTCGCCCGAATTCACGCTCGCGACGCTGGCGAACTTCGAACTCGAAGTGACGTTCCGAAAGTTAGGCATGGACGCTCTGAGATTCGAGTTTCGCTACAAGGGCGGCAATTGGATGCAAGCCGGATTCCTGGTGACAAGCCCGGGAACATTCGCCGTCGCGCCTTCGCAGGCGGGCGTCGCGGAACAAATCGAGGTGCGCGCGTTCTTTATCCAAAAGAACAACGTCGTCGGAAATCCGTCGGACGTGAAAACTGCGTTCATCGCTCCATAGGAATCGGAATATATAAGATTTGTCGCATTGCCTTCGCCAGAAGTCGTTGCGGCAAAAAGAGGGCTGCGGTGTGGGAGACGCAGCCCTCGCTTTTTTGAGTGAAATTCCTCAAACTTTTTCCGCGTTTTCACTTTTTTGCGCTTTCACATTAGAATCAAGTCATGCAGCCGCAGACGAGAAGGCAGAAGCAGGTGTTGGAGATCATCACCCGCTATATTAAAAATCACGGTCACAAGCCTTCGTATCAACAAATTGCGCGCGATCTCGGCGTTTCATCAAAAGCCGGGATCGCCAAGCATATTCAGGCGCTCGAAGCGCAGGGTTTGCTGATGCGTCACAACGAAGACGGCAAGTTTAACCTGATCCTGCGACCGGAAGAAACGCTGGCGAAATCCGTTTGCGAGATCGAATGGCTGAATGTTCCAAAAAATGAAGATTTGGCGGAAGAATGGGAATCGGAGTCGCTTTTCGTGCCGCAGTTTATGCTCGGCTATCAGGATGAAGACCGCATTCGCGCTTTTCGCGTGGCAAACGATGCGATGCTCGACGAACACATTTGCGAAGGCGACGTCGTTTTGATCGAAAAACGCGCCTACGCGCGCGACGGCGATATTGTCGTGGCGGTCGTCGAAAAAAAACGCGCGGTTTTGAAACAGTATTTTCGCGACGGCGCGAAAGTCGAGCTGAGACCGGCAAATCCGCGTTACGAATCGATCGTGCTTTCGGCTGATAAAGTCGAGGTTTGCGGCACACTTCACGGCGTTTTGCGTCCCGCGAGCTAAAACGGTAAGCTATTTTATAGCTTTTAGTTATGCCAAATAATCCGACACCGAATGCAAGCTACAGCCTTACTCTTCGCGTCAAGATCCACAATCGTCCGGGAAAATTAGGTCAGCTTACTACTGCGATCGGAAACGCGGGCGGCGACATCGAAGCCATCGATATCGTTTCCGTCGGCAAGGATTTTCTTATCCGCGACATCACCGTCAACGCGTCTTCGGAAAAACACGATCAGGAAATAGTCGAAGCCGTAAAAGATATCGACGGCGTCGAGATCGTAAATATTTCCGATAAAACGTTTCTGATTCATCTCGGCGGCAAGATCGAAACCGTTTCAAAAATTCCGCTTAAAACGCGCTCCGACCTTTCGATGGCATATACGCCGGGCGTCGCGCGCGTCTGCGAAGCGATCCGCAAAGATCCCGAAAAAGCGTTTACGCTGACGATAAAGAAAAACACCGTCGCGGTCGTTTCCGACGGCACGGCGGTTTTAGGTTTGGGCGATATCGGTCCCGCGGCGGCGATGCCCGTGATGGAAGGAAAGTGCCAGCTTTTCAAAGAATTCGGCGGTGTGGACGCTTTTCCTATCTGTCTGAACACAAAAGATCCGCACGAAATTGTCGAAACGATCAAACGTATCAGCGTCGCGTTCGGCGGCATCAATCTTGAAGACATTTCCGCGCCGAGATGTTTCGAGATCGAAGAACGCCTCAAAAACGAGCTCGACATTCCCGTTTTTCACGACGATCAGCACGGAACCGCCGTCGTGGTTCTCGCCGCATTGATAAACGCGGTGAAGATCGTCGGGAAAAAAATGGAAGATATAAAGATCGTCGTCAACGGAATCGGCGCGGCGGGCGTCGCGTGCTCAAAGATCGTGATGGCGGCGGGCGTCAAAAATATTGTCGGCTGCGATACGAGCGGCGCGCTTTACGAAGGTCGCCGCGAAAATATGAATTGGGTCAAAGACTGGTTTGCGCGAAACACAAATCCGCACAAAGAAAGCGGCACAATCCACGACGTGATCAAAGGCGCGGACGTGTTTTTCGGTTTGAGCGCGCCCGGCGTGATCGACATCGCCGATCTCGACGCAATGGCGAAAGATCCGATCGTCTTTGCGATGTCAAACCCGACGCCCGAAATTATGCCTGAAGACGCCGCCGGACACGTCGCTGTAATGGCGACCGGACGCAGCGATTATCCGAACCAGATCAATAACGTCCTGTGTTTTCCGGGCATTTTTCGCGGCGCGCTAAATTGCCGCGCAAGCCGGATAAACGAAACGATGAAGCTCGCGGCGGCACACGCAATTGCGGAAACCATCGGCGACGACGAACTTCATCCCGATTACATTATTCCTTCCGTTTTCGATCGAAGGGTCGGCGAAGCCGTCGCCCGCGAAGTCGAAGAAGCCGCTTACGAATCCGGTGTTGCGCGGCGCGGACGCGCGACGAGCGAAACAGAATTTTAATCTTGATAACCTTATAAATTCGGCGTATTATTAAACTTTCAAAATATCTTTGAAAAGCGATCGGCAAAATAAAACAGCCGTCGATTTACATTTTTGAACCCGCAGGAAGGAAGGAATGAAAGTTGACCGTTGCAAAATCGTAAACGTTTGTCTGTTTACGCTTGTGTTTACAGTTTTTATCACGACATTTGAAATACCGGCTTTTGCTCAGAGTCGCGGAACGTATCCGATCGACCGGCGAATCGAGGAGATAAATCGCCAAGGTCGGGAATATGAGCGGGACAGACTGAACCGTGAACTGAACGGGAAAAACCCCAAGCCGGTTGACTCGAAATTAAGTCAAGCCGAGAAAAAAAAGATCGTCGAGGATTTTACCGCTCTTCAAAACTCTTATAATAAAGCCGTTGTCAACCTCCAGTCCGGCGAAACGATCGACCGCCGATTCGTTTTGGAAACGACCGCCGACATCAAAAAATACGCCGCCCGACTCAAGGAAAGTCTCGCGCTTCCCGAACCTCAAAAAAACGCTTCCGAAGAGACGAACAAAGAAATAGATCTCGACAACCGGAGAAAATCGCTGTTCGCGCTCTGCCAGCATATCTTTAATTTCATAACCAACCCGATTTTTAACGAACCGATCGGACTCGATATTGTCCAAGCCGCCAAAGCGAAACGCGAGCTCTATGAAATTATCGAACTCAGCAACAAAATTATCGAAACAACTGAAAAACAACCCAACTGATGGGAGTTGTAAATCGGACCAAATATAATCGCGAATTCTGAAAATCGGAAGAAGTTCGAGCGACGGCAGAAGACAAGATTTCAATTTACAAAAATGTTGCCGACGGGCGCGGAAATGCCAGCGTAAAGTTCAAAGTTCCGCGCGTAAGATTCCGAGTTGCGGGCGTGAGATTCCGAGTTGCGGGCGTAAGATTCCAAGTTCCGGGCGTAAGATTCCAAGTTCCGGGCGTAAGATTCCGAGTTCCGGGCGTAAGATTCCGAGTTCCGGGCGTAAGATTCCGAGTTCCGGACGTAAGATTCCGAGTTCCGGGCGTAAGATTCCGAGTTCCGGGCGTAAGATTCCAAGTTCCGGGCGTAAGATTCCAAGTTCCGGGCGTAAGATTCCAAACGCCGCGCGTAAGATTCCAAACGCCACGCGTAAGATTCCGAACTGCGCCGATCCCGCGCAAATACTCTTTTATACCGTGAATTTATAGCCGAGACCGTGAACGGTTTGGATAAATTGCGGATGTTTGGGGTTTGTTTCGAGTTTTTGCCGCAGCCACGCGATATGGACGTCAACCGTGCGCGTCGAAGGCATCGCGTCGTAGCCCCAAACCTCGTCAAGCAAATCGTTTCGCGAGTGAACCTTACCGCGATGTTCGATAAGAAACTGCAAAAGCTTGAATTCCATTGCTGAAAGTTCTACGCTCGCCCCGTTTTTGCGGGTTTCGGCACGGCTGAAATCGATTGAAACGTCACCGAAACGAAACGCGTCAGGCGAGGTTTGATTTGTATTCGGCGAACGCCTAAGCAGCGCTTCGACGCGCGCCAGCAGCTCGATCACTTCAAAAGGCTTCGTCAAATAATCGTCCGCGCCGAGCTTTAAGCCGAGAACTTTGTCGATCGTTTCGCCTTTTGCGGTGAGCATCAATATCGGCGTGTCCACGCTTTTGCGCCTCAGATCGCGGCAAATGTCATAGCCGTTTTTTTTCGGCAGCATCACGTCGAGAATTATCAGATCGAAGCTTTCGCTCAATGCGAGCGCAAAACCGGTTTCGCCGTCCGATGCGCTTTTCACGTCAAAACCTTCGCTCTGCAGGCGATCCGTCAGCGTGATGATCAAGCCTTTTTCGTCTTCGACTAATAGAATTTTCATAGTTGGAGCGCAGGCTGCCAGCCTGCAAAGATTGCGTCAGCAATCTCGCTTTATCTCTCTTTTTTGAACGCTGCGCGTTCATTGCAGGCTGGCAGCCTGCGCTCCGGTCAAAACGGAATTTCGATCGTGAACCGACTTCCCTTTCCGAGCTCGCTTTCGACGGTAATTTTCCCGCCGTGTGCTTCTACAATTTGCTTGACCAAACTCAAACCCAATCCGTTTCCATGAATTTGCTCGTCGACAACCGCTTTCGAACGATAAAACGGTTCAAAAATTTTGCCAAGTTCGTTTTTCTTGATGCCGATCCCTTTGTCTTCAACAGCAATTTTTATCGCTCCGGCGCCGTTTCGCGCAGAGACGTGCAGCCATTTCGCGCCGTCTCCGTATTTTACGGCGTTTGCGATCAAATTCTGCACGGCTTGCGTCAGCGCTTTTTCGTCCGCAGAAATAAGCGGCAGATTTTCGTCGATTTCGGTTTCGAGTTCAAAACCCTTTTCGTCGATCATCGGTCGGCACTCGGCGATTGCTGCTTCCCCTACTTTTCCGACGTTCGTTTGCCGGAAATCGAACTTACGCTTGCCGGAATTTGCACCGGCGAAGTCCAAAATTTGTTCGACCATAGACGAAAGTTTTTTTCCTTCGCCCTTTATCAGACCGCCGTAGCGAGAAACTTTTTCCTGCTCGTTCGCGACGCCGTCCGCCAGATTTTCGCCCGCAGAATAAATAACCGCGAGCGGCGTTCGGAATTCGTGCGAGACGGACGAAACAAAATCCATCTGGCGCTGCGCGAGCAGTTTTGCGCGTTGCGCCGAAAGAAAAATAAGCACAACGCTGACCGCCAAAAGCGACAAAATGCCAAAGCTTATTGCGAGATTTTTCCTTCGCGTATTGGCGATAAATTGGTCGAGCGAGCCGTCAGTATGCTGTACGTTCAGCGTCCACGCGCCCGGCGTTTCGCCGCTTTCAAACATGCGAATGCGCGGCTTTGTGTCGCCTTCCAGGACCTTCAGTTCGACCTGCGTTTGACCTTTTTCCTTTGCGTCTGCCGGATTGACTTTAGTTTCGAGCTGGCTGAAAACCATCTGCTTGCGTTCGCTCTTGATAGAAGAAAGCGCTTCTTTGTTTGAAAAAAAGGTAAAAGTGTCGGGAGAAAGATCGAAAAGTTTCGCGCTGGCGTCGCTCGCTGAAAGTTTCTGTGTTTCGAAAACCGGCTCGCCCGTCTTATTGGAAACTGCCAGCTCGTAATTAGCTCCGTCGCTGCCGCTAAAATACTTTCGCGCAAGCGCCGGAAGGATCTCGTTTTTGATGACGTCAGCATCGAGCCGCACGATCAAAACGCCATATTTTTTTAGATCCATCGGACGCGGAATCGGATTTTCGCTGCGAGCAAGAATGCGTTTTATTCCTTCGTGTTCATCGTGCACCGGCATCAAAAGCGCGGGAATTTCCTCAGCGATCGGTGCAAAGCTGTCACCGGCAAATCGCGGTTTCAGCGCATCAAGTTCTGCGTTCCAACGTGCCGGCTCGAACGCATTCTTTTCCTTGTTATAACGCGAAAGCTTTTCTTCGGCGCCGAGTTCGACAAAATAAAAATCCGTGATCAGCGCGTCATATTCGGTTTTTTCTTTCCAGAACTCATAGCGCTTCGCGAATTCGACCCAATTTTTCTCGCGCCAGCTTTTTGACGGAAGTTGAAAATTAAAATACGCGTTTTGAATTTCGCGGTTAAAATCTTCCGCAAAGCGTTTTGTATCGGCGTTGAGACGCGTATGCAAGTGCTCGCGCTCGCGATCCGAGATCTGTCCGAGCCATTTGTATTGCAGCGCAGCGAGCAAAACCAGCAAGCCGAGCAAAACTGCAACAGTTATAATTGAAAACCATGAACGACGCATAAGATTGCTGATATTTTCTGTCAGCCAACAAATTATCAGTTATCAATTATCAATTATCAATACCTTTTCCGAAGATTTTACATTCTTAACAAATTCTTATCCGTTTCTTAACCATTCGCGCAAAAATCCGCGAGATAATCCAAAATGTCTTAATGACAATTTAAATTCTTTGGAGGCAAAAATGAAAAGATTCATAGGTTCTATTTTATGTGTATCGGTATTTTTTATCGGCTTGGGCGGCTTGGTCGACAACGTCGGCGCCAAACTCAAGTCAGACGCGCGCGCTTTGGAATTGATCAGACTCGCGCAAATGGCGATCGGCGGCGATTCCGCGGTGCGGAGCGTTGAGGGCATTACGATCGTCGGCAAAGCGACGAAAACGTTCGAGATCGAGGGCGTCGCGCGAAGCGAGCAGGGCGATTGGGAATTGAATATGCAATTGCCGAACAAACTCCGCAAAGTAATGCACGTCACGGTAGAAAACGACGGAACCGGCGAAAAAACAGTATCGTCCGACAAGAAAGTTTTTACTATGACGAAGAAGGACGCCGCGAAAGCAACGTGGACGTCGAACGATTCTGAAAAACCCAATCCGGACGTTGTTATCGTGCGTCGCGGTGAGGGCGGCGGCAAGGTCATCGTAAATGAAGAAAACACGAATGGCGATGTCAAGAAAGAAATTATCGCCGATAAAATTCGCGCCGGCGGCGAAAAACACAAACAAAACGAGATCTTCCGCACGGCGTTCAGCCTGCTTTTAACGGCGCCGCAAGGCATCGACGCGGATTATGTGTACGCGGGCGAAGGAATGGTTGACGGCAACTCGTGCCACATTATCGAAGCTCGCGCCGGAGATTCATCTGTCAAACTTTTCCTCGACAAATCGTCACATCTGCCGAGAATGATGAGCTATATGGAACACAAACCGATGATGATGATGTTTAAGATGCGAAAGGACGACACGCCGCCTTTGACCGACGGCGAAGTAAAAACTTTCGAGCGAAAGACGGAAGCTCCGTCGCTCGAGGAATTTCAGATCAAGTTTTCCGATTATCGGAGCGTCGGCGGCGTGCTGCTTCCCTTCAAATGGACGCAAACGATCGCCGGTAAAATGGATGAAACGGTCGATATTTCAAGTTACGAGATCAACCCGACAAATATTGCGGAAAAATTCAAGATGGAAGAAATGCCGCAGAAGATAATGATCAGAACCGAGAAAAAGCCATAAGGATTTTCACCGCAGAGACGCAGAGGCACGGAGTTTTCAAAAATTCCGTGCTCTTTGTTTTAAACGTTATTCTTTTTTCTCTGCGTCTCGGCGTCTCCGCGGTGGAACCTTTCCGCAATATTCGGCACGATCTTTTTCGGAACTTTTATTGCGGCGGCGATGTGGCGCGATTCGGTAAAATGCCCGGCGACATAAACTCCCTCTACATTTGTTTCAAACGTTTCTTCGTCATAAACCGGAACTTCTCCGTATTTTCCATCGCGCGTTTCAACGCCGAGATCTGTTAATAACCTGAGCTCCGCATCCGAACCTACCAATATGAAAACTACGTCGTTGGGAAAGGTTTCGATTGCGCCGTTTTCGTTTTCTAAAATTATTTCTTTTTCGCGGATTTCGACAACGCGTTTCAAAAAATAAACGTTCAAACAATCCTTCGCGAGTTCCGCTTCGAGCGGCTGCTTGACCCAATATTTTATGCAGCCTTGTTTCGGGTCATTGTTTTCCCAATCCTCACGGAAAATACAGAGAATCGCATTTGCGCCTTCCTGCGCGAGAAAAAGCGCGGCTTCGCCCGCCGAATTTCCGCCGCCGATCACCATCGCGTTTTTCTTGACATACGGATATGTTTCGCGGAAAAGATGATGAACATGCGGCAGATCTTCGCCCGGCACATTCAATTTGCGGGGATATTCCATCGCGCCGATCGCAAAAAGAACCGTTTTTGATTCATAGACATCCTTTTCTGTTGTGATCTTAAAATGATTTTCGCCGATCTTTTCGACGTTTGTTACTTCTTCTTCCGTCTGAACATTGAGTTCATTTTCCAAAACAAATCGGACGTAATATGAAAGAAGCTCTTCTCGTGTCGGTTTTTCTCTCGCGCTTTCCAATTCGCCCTCGATAAATTCAAGCTCGTTCGTGGTCGAAAAAACCGCCAATCCAACCGGATAATTGTAGATCGTGTTTCCGATCAAAGCCTTTTCAATAACGAGATAATTTAGATTTAATTTTTGCGCTTCGTAGGCGGCGGAAATTCCTGCGGGACCGGCACCGATGATGATCAGATCAAGCATAATTTGTAACGCCACCATCCTGGCGGCTGTCCTGAAGGCATCTTGCCTTCAGCTAAACTTAAAATTTAATTCAATATAATCTAAGAGCGGCGGCAAGATGCCGCCACGACAGCCAGCTGGAAGCTGGCGCTACATTTTTTTTTCCAGCTTCTTCAATTCTTCTGTAAACTTTTCGATCTGCAATTTTGTATTTTCAAGCTCGCGTTTCGCTTCGAGATAATTCTGCCATTCGTTCGTATTTGTCAGCGCTTTGAGCGTGTCTTCGTCAAGCGCGTGCGCCATCAAAACCAACAGATCGCTCAGCGCCTCGTGGTTTTTTAAAAGCGCATGAATGATCGTGTATGCGAGTTTTGCGTTCGGCAAATCGATGTCGAGATCTTCTTTGTTCATCTGCGCAATGTTATTAGAAACAGTTTATATTATCACTCGACAAACGGTAAGTTTTTAACCCTTACATTCAGATCGCCGACTTTTAATTCCGTTCCTTCGGCAAGAAAATCGTAACGAACAAAGGCAAGCGCGATCGTTTTTTTCAGTTTTGGCGAGAAAGTGACGGAAGTAATTTTTCCGGCGTTTTTTCCGTCCGAAGATTTTAACTCGGCATTTCGCAAATGTTCATATCTTAATCCGGTCGCTACCGCTTCCGGTTCTGACAAAACTAAGCCCGTTAATTTTTTTGCGACGTGCCCGCGAAAGTGAATTCGCGCAATGATTTCTTGCCCGATGTAGCAGCCTTTGTCGTAACTGATCAAACCGGGCAGATCGATCTCCGGCACGATCGTCGTTTCGTCCATGTCGACGCCGTAAATCGGCAAGCCGTTTTCGATTCGTAAAACTTCATAAAGTTCGTCCGAGATTTCGACCGCATTTTGTAATTCTTTTTTGAACTTTTCAACCGACTCTTTCTGAACAAAAACATCGCTGCCAAATCTTGATTCGAAAACAGTCGAATCCGAACTTTGAAATTTGAACTTTGAACTTTGAACCGAAAAATATGTATATTTTTCCGAAAGGTCTTCGACAAAAAAATCTCCGGCAAATGTAAATCGAAACAAATTTTGAAAAACTTTTTCACGTGTCGCTTCTTCGGTTTCAAACAAGAACTTGTCGTCTTTCTTCAGAACGCGGACAAGCGCCAGCAAACGACCTTGAACATTCGGAAAAGCGGCGTTCACTGTGGAATTTTCTTCCAGCTTTTCGACGTCGTTTGTGATCAAACCGTTAAGAAATTGCACGGCTTCTTTTCCCCAAACCGCGATCAGCCCGCGCTTCTGTTCGTAGACGCCGGTTGCGGCGTCGCGAATTGCATTATATTCATCGAGAAAATCGGTCATACTATAATTTGAGCAACATTTTGAGTCGTCTTGTCAAAAGGCGCGGCAAGTTTGCTACAATGAATCTTCATTTTCCGAAGGATTTATTTATGACTCAAATTTCAGAACAATCAGTTTTAGAGGCGTTAAGCAACATCAACGACCCTGATTTGCACAAAGATATTGTCACTCTCGGTTTCGTCAAAGATTTGAAGATCGACGGCGGCGACGTTTCGTTTCGAATCGTTTTGACGACGCCGGCTTGTCCCGTGAAAGAAGCTTTTGAAGCCGAAGCAAAAGAGCTTGTCGGCGCGATCGAAGGCGTTTCCGTAGTAAATGTCACGATGGACGCCGATGTTCCAAAAGGTCGCGGCATCGCAAATAACGTCGCGGTTCCGGGCGTAAAAAATATCATCGCGGTTTCGAGCGGAAAAGGCGGCGTCGGAAAGTCGACAGTTGCCGTCAATCTCGCGGTTTCGCTTTCGCTTGACGGCGCAAAGGTCGGTTTGATGGACGCCGACGTTTACGGACCGAACGTTCCGATAATGCTCGGCGTCGGTTTCGGTCAGCCGGAAGTTGCAAACGGTCAGCTTCTTCCGATCGAAAAACACGGCATCAAAATGATTTCGATGGCATTGCTCGCGCCGCCGGACAAACCGATGATCCTGCGCGGTCCGATGCTGCACGGCATTGTTCGGCAGTTTTTGACGGACGTAAATTGGGGCGAACTCGATTATTTGATCGTCGATATGCCGCCCGGAACCGGCGATGTTCAATTATCGCTGGCGCAGTTAGTTCCGGTTCAAGGCGCGGTTTTGGTCACGACGCCGCAGATAGTTTCGATCGCCGACGTTCGGCGCGCGCTGAAAATGTTTGAAACGGTGAATGTTCCAACGCTCGGAGTGATCGAAAATATGTCGTATTTTATTCCGCCCGATATGCCCGACAAACGCTACAACATCTTCGGGATGGGCGGCGGCAAGAAGCTTTCGGATGAATACAATGTTCCTTTCTTGGGCGAAGTCCCGCTCGGAATGGAAGTCCGCGAAGCCGGTGACAAAGGAATTCCAGTCGTTATTTCCAATCCGGATTCACCGCAGTCAAAAGCTTTTCGCAAAGTCGCGGAAGAAGTCGCGCGCCAAATTTCGATCGAAGCGATGAAACCGGAACTTGTAATTTTATCGCGGGCAGAGTAAAATTTACATTAATGTAAAGATTCGGCATCGGACCGGATCATTTTTTTGAAAGGAGATTTTTAAAAATGTCAACAACAGTTGCAGCGCCTACAGTTGAGATAGGTTTAACGGAAAATGCGGCGGTAGAGATCAAGAAATTTATGACCGCCGAAGATGACTTGCCGGAAACAGCCGGACTTCGCGTGCGCGTGGTTCCGGGCGGTTGTTCAGGTTTTCAGTACAGTTTAAATATTGAAGAAGAATCGCGCAGCGGCGATTTTATCGTTGATAAATTCGGCGTCAAACTTTTTATCGATATGTTTTCCGCGCAATATCTGAACGGTGTCGTTGTCGATTACGCGTCGAATATGATGGGTTCGGGTTTCACTTTTGAAAATCCGAATGCAACCGGCGGCTGCGGCTGCGGAACTTCGTTTTCGGCGTAATAATTTTAATAAATTAAGAAAACACACGAGTAAATGAGAAGTTTGCTGGTGTGTTTTTAGTTTTCCCGAATAACGCAAAAAATAATTCTCCCAAAACGCGGAAGCGCAAATCTATTGAAACTATTAGAGTGTATTCACGGACAACAAGGATCGACAGCAAAGGCGGAGAAGAGCGGCGGGTAGGTTAAAAAGCGGATTCCCGGAAACGGAATCCGCCTTTTGAAAGCCGAATCGTTTTGCTTATGCCCATCATAACTCACACTTATTTTCGTTTGAAACGCCTGTGTTTATTGGCGTTTATCAAAAACATAGCCCGTGCGTTTGCATTTCCCGTCAATTTCGGGCAAAATCTTTCTTGTTTCTAGGTTAAAACAAAATCAAAAATAAAATTTGGGACTCAGAAAATTTCGGAAACGGATTCAGGAAATATTTTTGTTTTAGCAGTTTTTTATAAATAGGCGGAAAAGTTTTCCGTACTACCTCAAGTCCCAAATCATAAGCAGTACTAAACAAGGAGTTTCTCGTTTGATGATTTTTAAAAAGAGTCTTTATCTATTATTTTGCATTGTATTTTTATCGGTCTTCGGGCTTGAACAAACGGCGGCGCAGGAACGCCCCAGAATCGTAAAACAGACCTCAAGCCAACCGATAAACCAACCGCAAAACACCACAGATAAAACCAAAACAAGCAGCTCTTCACAACCCGTTACAAACCCGTCACAGCGCCCGACATTAACAGACAAGATCGAAGTTCAAAACCAGCCTTCGCTGGTGAAAAAAACCGTCGATTCGAAACCGACTAATGTCTCGGCTACCAACGCCGGTCGGCTGTTTTACAGTGTTTCATTGAGCAAAAACATCGCTACCTCGATCCAGGGCAAGTTGGGCATTCCTTATCGTTACGGAACAGAAGGTCCGAGCCGCTATGATTGCTCGGGTTTCGTCTGGAGCGTTTTTGGCGAAGCCGGAATTTCATTTGAACGATCGAGCGCGGGCAGCTATTGGGCGAATTTCGAACCGGTTTTTGGCGACGATCGATACAAATTCGGCACGCTCGTTTTCTTTAACAGATTAGGGCACGTCGGCATCGTTGCCGATGAAAACGGTTTTTATCATGCTTCAACGAGTAAAGGTATTACCTACTCGCCTTTCGCGGGTTATTGGGAAAAACGCATCGTCGGGTTTCGCCGAATTCCGAGTTCCTTTATGAAGCAGTAAAATCAAATAAATTTTTGAATAAAAAAGGCGCTGTCGATGAAAAGACGGCGTCTTTTGTTTTTACCCAACAGCCTTCCCGGCGAGCGTTTTCAAAAATTTATCCGAGACCGTATTTTCGACGCTCAAACTATTCTTCGCCTGAAATTCATTCAGCGCGGAAAAGGTCATTTTGCCGGGTAAGCCGTCGATCGTGCCGGGATTAAAACCGAGATACGTCAAATAAACTTGCGCGGCGCGAACTTTCAGATCGGGCATTCCGCCGCCGGAAAACTTGGCAAATGCGGCGGCTAGGCGAGTGTCGTATTTGTTGATGGCAAAGTTTGCGCCGTTATAGCCGCGGGCGAAAGCCGTCCAATCTCGTCTTTGCAGCGCTTTGTCGAGCCCGTTGTGAATGATGAAACCAGCCATTCCGCGAAGCTGTTCGGTTTCCGAGATCATCATTTTCGCGATCATATCGTCCACATTGCTAAACCCGGCGATTTGCGCGTTAAAGCCCATCACTTGTCCGATTCCCCAAGACGCGCTTTCGAGCGCCGCTGTGCGGTTCAGCGCGATTGCGCGCTTCAGCCGGTCGTATTGGTGATCGCCGCCCGCTCCGTAACCGCCTGCTTCCGGGTTGCTAATGTCGGAATGCTGCGCGTCAAAAACTCGATTTGTCCGCTTACTGAAAATGTGGCGTTCGAATAAAATAAACGGTCTCCGGTTCGGCTGAAATCCACAGCCGCGCGTTTCTACCGTTAAAACCGCCCAAAGTTCGGGCGCGTTTGTACCCAACTGCTGCGTGATTGCCGAAACACCCGCTTCATCGAGCGGCAGCGCGATTCCCTTGAACGAAGCCGCTACGACGTCCGCAGCCGGTCTTACCGGTTTCGCAGACGGTGTCGAAACCGACTTGATCTCTATCGTTCGCGGGTGAACCTGAAAATGCGCGTGGACGCCGTTTCCGTGTACTTCCTTGAAACAAACATTCATCGACGGGCGCTGCGGGTCGTATTGCCATTTCGTATTCGCATAATTCGCGACGTCGTTTATCGCCTCTTCTTTTTGATCCATTGTCCGCACGTCTACCGCGCGCCACGCGCCGTGGATTCCGCTCGCCTGCAAAGCCGCATCTTCCTCGGGCGTTCGAAAAATGGAAGTAATAACAAATTGCCATTTCCATTTTTTCTTTGCATATTTGGCAACGTTTTCAACCATATCCTTAACCGCTTTTGCAAGTTTCGGATCCTTCCATTCCTTTTCCAAACGTTTCTTATTTTCGGGTTTGAATTTCATGATTGTTTCTCCTCAAATGTTAAACGGAGCGCAGGCTGCCAGCCTGCAATAAACGCGAAGCGTTTGAAAAAACAACGGGGACTCAGATCGCTTTCGCGATCTTTGCGGACGAGGGCGTCCGCGCTCCATTTCATCTACTCCGTCGGCGCTTTCTTTGCTTTCGGAAGCTTTTCGATATGCGAGGCGCTTGCCCAATCGGCGAGCTTTCCGGGATCGTTCTTAAAGATGTTCGGCACGACCACAAGCAGCGTTCGCCTTGCTGTTAACGCCCGATCGATAATGCTGTCAACCGTCGCGTTGGCGTCGATGCGGTCGCGGTTCGCGGTGTCCTGCGCGTTGATCGCGTCCTCGAATTCATCGATCAGCGCCTGCAATTGATCGCGGAAATCGTTATCCAAACCGTAACCGATAAAAAGATTTCTGACGCTTTCGGAATCCGCATGAAACGCCCGCGCGGTTTCGAGTATAGCAGCGTCGTTTCGATTATTTGACGGAAGAATGAATTTATTCACAAAGGTCGAATCGTTTCTGGCGATATCGCGGGCGACGCGGGCTATTGCTATCAAAAACCCGTTGGTTTCCGTCCGTTTCATCCGCCGAAATCCGGTTTGCGTTAATTTTGTAACGCCCGCCGAAGTCCTTAAAACGCCGGTTGAATCAAGCTGCCCGACATAATTCCCGATCAACGAAAACGCCGTGACCGCAAGCGGATTCACCGCGATCGCGCCCTCATTCTCGCGCCCGAAATTATTCATTCGCTGTAAACATTCAGTAGTAACACGTTCTAAATCATCCATTTTCTTTTTTCTCCATGGTTATAAAAATTAATGTCCTAGGACATACATTATTTGTTGAATAATGCCGGAAAAATTGGGTCAAAAAAGGCGATTTAGATTTAGAAAGAGCTGTTTTTATTGAATGTTCAGGCGTTTATTGAAAGAATTATCTTCTCATGGGCGTTTCTCCTTTCTCATCGAGAAAATTTCTTTCTCATCGGAACATTTGTACTTCTCATCGTAAAAATATTCTTCTCATCGGAACTTTTGCACTTCTCATCGAGAAAATATTTTTCTCATCGGAGCGTTTACATTTCTCATCGTAAAAAAATCTTTCTCATGGGAATATTTACATTTCGCATCGTGAAAATATTTGTTGCATTCGAATATTTCCCCAGCGCAAGCAGTTCTCACAGTTTTATTTCTCAACCTTCGGTAAAAATTTACTTACGAGATCACTCGCACTCGCCGTTTCAAAATCAGTTTTTGTTTCGTTTCCGCTCGTTTCTGTAAAGGTATTAATCGCTACAGCGGAAATAACGGCAGCCCTTCCTTCTTCGTTAAGGGGTGCAATAAAAGAAGTCAGCGTTGCCATGTTAACGGCAAGGCGATGATATTTTGCTTCTTCCATTAAATGACGATTAGCCCGTTTTGACGTCCATTTTGCGACGAAACCAAGTGTTGCCGTTATCAAAATCTTGGTCCCGAGAAGTTGCAAATTAAACTCTTGATTTGGAATATTTAAATAAAATGCGGTTAGGATAAAAATCCCGACGAGAGCGCCAATTGTAAGAACTGCAAATACCCAAGTCGCAATTGTCCACCGAAAAGCACTGGTTTTTTCTTCTTTTGCTCTTTTCTCAAAATAATCATTCAACACCCTACCCGCCAATAGTTGACTCAAGGTTTTACCCTCCAGCTCTAGCTCTTTTATATTTGATAATGCTTCATTTACATCCTCTTTAGATTTGTCAAAAAAAGTGGCTAATTCTCTAAATTTATTTTCAGTTTCTTTCTTTCGTTCATCAGCGTAAAGGCTGACTGACTCTGTAACTTTTATCAGCGGCATCACGTCAATCAGTATATCCGTACAGGAATCGACTACAGTGTAGTCAATTAAATCGGGACCATTGACCATATCGAATTCCTTTCGAATGGAGTCTAATGCCCTGCTAATTGTCTCAAAAGTACGTAACGAAGTATCCTGACTATTTGCTTGCGGCAAGATAACCCGTAGCTTATTGAAGATCTTGATGAATCGGAAAAGTCTTCCGAAATTTACCTCTGTTCTACTTTCTAAAGCCGGCAATTTTTCCTGAATTCTAGCAAGCGTATGGTCCAGCATTAAATCATCAATTTTCTTTTGCCATGAAGAACTTTGAATTACCGATTCACCCCACTTATCCGTAAACGAGTCGGGAGTTAAATGGAAAAAATTGGCAATTTTCAAGGAAGTGGCAAGGTTCGGCGTAGCGCCATTCTCAATTTTGGATAATTGTGACACTGATATACCCACCTTCGAAGCGAGCTCCTTTTGTGTGAACTTACTTTGGTTTCTAAGAGATTTTAGTTTCTCAGCGTTAAATTTCATTTAGTTTCAGCCCTCGCGATTATTTTTTCGAATTCGGTTTTGTCGTTTTCATACATTGCGACGCGGTCGTGGAATTGCTCTTCGCGACCTTCCCAGACGGCAAGGGCTTTTTCTTTTACTTCCGGTTCGATGTCGGGATGATTGTATTTAATATGTATGTAGCTTTTTACGACCCGTTCGAACATCTCGTCAAACGCCGCATCACGCACCTCTTCGGCGCGGCGCAGTGCCTGAAAACTCTCGTATTCTTTCGCGAGGGCGGCTTCCATTTGTTCGATCTTTTTATTCATAGCGTCTAAGATCGAACGAGCTTCGTTACGATTTTCGGGCAATACCAAATGAAACTCGTCGGCTAACTCGTCGCGGATTTTGATACATTCCACCAACTCCGTCATCGCCCGGTTGTAATCGTCGTCCATTTCGTAAACTTTATCGCTCATTTTCTGCGCTCCGTTTTGTTTCTGATTTTTCTGCGGACGCACTTCGACCGTTGGGCGGGAAGCGTCCAATGGAATAGAAAACTGGAATTGAGAGGTCCGAAGTTCATTGTTCAAACTGAATTCGGTGTTACTTTTTTACGAGTGTTTTATTTTTTACTCTCTTTTGGCGGGTAAGTCAAGAAAAAATTGAATGGAGCGCAGGCTGCCAGCCTGCAATAAACGCGAAGCGTTTGAAAAAACAACGGGGACTCAGATCGCTTTCGCGATCTTTGCGGGCAGGCTGCCCGCGCTCCGTCACTATCCCATAAAACCCGGGCGAGTGTTGTGTTGCTTGACTTCCCAGACGATCGCGATCTTTTCGAGCGGCAGGTATGCAACGCGCTCGTCTTCGTCGCGAAGATAAAGAACGCCGTCTTTTACATCTACCACTTCACCGCGAAAAGTGGCGCTGGAACCGCACGAGACATCGATCTCTTTTCCCATAAAGCCTTTTAATAACTCGTCCATAATTTCTCCTCTAATACTTAATGTCTCTCATCGTGAAAAGCCATTCTGCCCGCCATCGCCCAGCGACTGACGGATGGAATGTTCGCTTCCGCAGCTTTCGCGTTTTGTCCCGAACCGAAGGCGAGAGCCGACGCGATCAGAGCCATATCGCGCACTGTTTCGTCAATTTCTTTCGGCTTTTTTCGCTCGTTATATCTTTCGATAAAACCCGTGTCCAATTTTCCTTCGATAAATTCCGCATCTTCGACGATCTCGCGGAAAAACGGCAGCGTCGTCTTGATGCCGCCGACTTCGTATTCACGCAAAGCGCGGCGCATACGGTCGATCGCCTCGCTGCGCGTCCTGCCAAAAGCACAAAATTTGGAGATCATTGGGTCGTAATAGATCGAAACTTCGCCGCCTTCGTAAACGCCGCCGTCGTCGCGCACGCCGCTTCCCTGCGGAACGCGCAAACGCGTGATCTTTCCCGGCGACGGCAAAAAATTATTGTCTGGATCTTCAGCGTAAACGCGGCATTCGATCGCGTGTCCTTTCATTTCAATTTCGTCTTGCGTGAAAGAAAGCTTTTCGCCGAACGCGACCTTTATCTGCTCGCGGACGAGATCGATGCCCGTTACGAGTTCCGTCACCGGATGCTCGACCTGCAGACGCGTGTTCATTTCGAGAAAATAAAACGACCGGTCCAGATCCGAAACCAAGAACTCGACCGTTCCGGCGCCGACGTAATCGACCGCTTTTGCGACCTTAACCGCGCATTCACCCATTTTTTGACGTAATTCCGCGTCGTTTATCGGCGACGGTGATTCTTCAACGACCTTCTGATGCCGCCGCTGGATCGAACATTCGCGCTCGCCGAGATGTACGTGGTTGCCGTGCTTGTCGGAAAAAACTTGTATTTCGATATGACGCGGACGAACGATCGCTTTTTCGACATAAACAGAAGCATCGCTAAACGATGCGAGCGCCTCGGATTGCGCGGCTTCTAGCGCATTTTTCAGATCTTCTTCGCGGGTAACCAGCCGCATTCCCTTTCCGCCGCCGCCCGCAGACGCCTTGAGCATTACCGGAAAACCGAATTCTGTCGCGACGCGAAGCGCTTCTTCTGCGGAAGCAAGCGGTTCTGTTGTTCCCGGAACGATCGGAACACCGGCTTCGATCGCGATCTTTCGCGCCGAGATCTTTCCGCCCATCGCTTCCATCGCTTCCGGCGAAGGACCGATAAATATGATTCCCTGATTCGTAACTTCGCGCACAAATTCGGCATTTTCCGATAAAAACCCGTAACCCGGATGAATCGCTTCGGCGCCCGCGTTTTTCGCAACATCGATGATCTTTTCCCAGCGCAGATAACTCTCGGACGAAGGCGCGGCTCCGATAAAATAAGCTTCGTCAGCCATCCGAACGTGCAATGCGTCGCGGTCGACTTCCGAATAAACCGCTACTGTCGAGATCTTCATTTCGCGGCACGCGCGCATCACGCGGCACGCGATCTCTCCACGATTTGCAATTAGAATTTTTTTGAACATACCATCAATCCAGTATCGAATTTCCGTGATTTCTCGGATCAAATTTTACGCCGACATTAGCTCCCGGCGCATATTTAACCCGGTTCCCGCGCTGCTCTTCCGTCAATATCTCAGACGATTCAAAATCGACGCCGGCGATGCTGTAACAATAATAAGCGATCTCTTCGCCCGTTTCGGAAATTGCCGTGTCGATGATCACGCCGTCGACAATTCTCCCGTTTTTCAGCAAAAATTCGCGCCGCTTGACATTCGCGTCTTCCTTTTTTCTTCGAAAGATATCAAAAAGACTCATCGCACTAGTCCACTATCAATGGCGGTTTGGAATATCGAGCGCGCAAAGTATTGACCGCAGACAAAACCGTCGGGCGCTTGATAATGCGCGCTTCAAGCGGACGCTTACCCGGAATGTCCATCAAAATCAAGCCGATCAAGATCGTTAGAATTCCCTGCCCCGGACCGATCAGCATGATAATTCCGGCGATGACCAGCAAAAATCCGACTATATTCTTCAAAATTACCGCGCCCCAACGAACAAGCCATGGTGTATTGGGCAAAAAATCGCGTTGATAATGCGAGCTAAAATAATTTGCCGGAATTTTGACGATGATTATCGCGACGATCAACGCGCTGAAAAGAACCGAAGCCAAAAAAATCCCGGCTCCGACCAGAATTTTGCTCCAGCTCAGAGATTCCCAATAATTAGAAAGCCATTCCATTTCTTAAAGTGCCGATTCCGGACGACCTACTCCGCTTTTAATTTTGCGTCCTCCATTTTTCTGAGTTCCTTCCAAATATAAAACATGCGGTGAATAAACGTCCAAAGCGAGCCGATCGCCAAAACCCATAAAACTTGCGGCATTCGGTTGAACAAGAAAAAATCGGAATTCCAATTCCACGTCGAAAGCGCGCCGATTATCAGCAAAACAATTCTTTCAGGTCGCTGCAAAAAACCGACGTTAGCCTTTACGCCCAAAACTTCCGAACGCGCCGTCGTATAGCTGACCATTACCGAACCGATCATGCCAACGCCGGCGAGTGTTACATTCAAAAGCGAGTGGCGCGGCGTGTTGCTGGCGTAAAAAACGATGATGCCGAGAAAAGCGACCATGTCCGAAAGGCGGTCGAGCGACGAATCGAGAAAACCGCCGAAAGGCGTAACGCGTCCCGAAAGCCGAGCGACGTTGCCGTCAAGCATATCGAACAGATTCGCGACGATCAACACAATTCCTGCCCAGAAAAACTCGCCGATTCCGAATAATACGCCGCAGCCGACATTGATCGTAACGCCAATCACCGTAAGAAAGTTCGGGCTGACGCCGCCAAACGCAAGCCGTCGAACCATCGCATTGATGATCTTCATTGCCCCGCGTCCAATGCTAGCTCCAAACATAAAAGTTGAGTCTTCAAAGTTCAACGTTCCAAGTTCGAGGTTATTTTTTACTTTGAACCTTGGACGTTGAACCTTGGACTAGTCCTGTTGTTCGTGAATCGTCTTCAGTCTGTAAATTTCAAAATTCCGCTCGCCGTTCGGCGTTTTCACTTTTGCTTCGTCGCCTTCTTCCTTTCCCATTAACGCCTGCCCGATCGGCGAAACCGTAGAGATCAAACCGTTTTCGGGATCACTTTCTTCGGATGAAACAAGGCGATATGTTATCTTTTCGTCGCGTTCGAGATCGTATAAAACGACTTCCGAGCCGTATGCAACGCTGTCTTCGGGAAGCTTGGAAATATCGATCGATTCGACCTCGCTCATGCGCTCATGCAACTGCATAATTCGCGCTTTCACCATAGTTTGGCGTTCAAGCGCGGCTTTATATTCGGCGTTTTCGCGCAAATCGCCAAACTCGCGCGCTTTTTGAATTTCCTTCGGCAGCTTAAAATGGAGCTCTTCTTCTAGTTCGTCAAGCTCAGCCCGTAATTTTTTCTTGACTGCTTCCATAAGTATTAATTTCAAATTCCAGATTCCATATTCCAGATCGATAGTTCGAATTTGGAATTGGAATTTTCATGATTTATTCTCATTGGGCGCGGCAAAGGAAATCCCAATATCGCGTGCCGTTCTTACCAACTGACCGTCAACAGCAACCGTTTTAATATTCGCGATCGCCTCTGACAGCGGCACGTTTATTATTCCGCCAGCCTGAAGCCCGACCATTTTGCCGGTTTCTCCGCTTGCCAGCGCGCGAACCGCGCAGGCGCCGAAATTTGTTCCCAGCATACGGTCAAACGCGTTTGGACTTCCGCCGCGCTGAAGATGACCGAGCACTACGCAGCGCGATTCTTTACCGGTTAGTTCCTCGACTCTTTGGCTGACGTAATCACCCACTCCGCCGAGATGCGGCGCGCCTTTGCCCGCGCCGTGATCTTTGTAAATTTCGGATTTGCCGACCTCGCACGCGCCCTCGGCAACTACGATATTTGTAAACCGCGAACCGCTTCTTTCGCGCGCGGCGACCTTTTCAACGACCGATTCAAAGGAAAACGGTATTTCCGGAATTAAGATTATATCGGCGCTGCCCGCCAAACCCGAATGCAGCGCGATCCATCCGGTATGTCTGCCCATCACCTCAAGGACCATCACGCGGTCGTGCGATGCAGCGGTCGTATGCAAACGATCAAGCGCTTCGGTGGCGATATCAATCGCCGTCATAAAACCGAATGTAAGCTCGGTCGCCGCCAGATCATTGTCGATCGTTTTCGGGACACCGATAACCGGAACGCCGCGCTCGTGAAAATGTTCGGCGATCGCGAGAGTTCCGTCGCCGCCGATAACGACCAACGCTTCGATCTCGAGTTTTTTCAGATTTCCGATCGCTTCCTGGAGCGTGTGTTCCGGGAAATGCGCTTTTCCGTCAACAAATTTACAAAAACTTCCTGTGTTGCGTGTTCCGAGGATCGTTCCGCCGCGCGGCAGGATGCCGCTTACGCTTTTCGGCGTAAGCTTCATAGTCTGCGTTTCGCCGAGTAAGCCTTCGAAACTGTCTTCGATGCCGACGCATTTCATCCCGAATTCGCGAACCGCAGTACGTGTAACGGCGCGGATTACCGCATTTAAGCCCGGCGCGTCGCCGCCGCCCGTTATTACGCCGATCTGTTTATACATAAACTCTTACCGTGAGAAATGAGAAGTGAGAAGTAAGAATTCGTTTACTTCTTACTTCCCACGTTACACTTTTCACATTTTTACTTCTTTGCGGCGATCGTTACGAACAACTGCCTCGCGTCGGGAATCGATTCCAGCGCTTTTATAACTTGCGGATCGTTTTCAAGCAAAACCTGCTGCCCTGCTTCGCTCGAATA
>JBGTFE010000006.1:0-50784 GCA_041747435.1 Pyrinomonadaceae bacterium
TTCTTCGAGATTTTGTTCGGTATCGCGCAAATCGCTTGCTAGAAAGACGTACATTTTTTCGGTCAAAAAACCCGGCGAAACATAAAATTCGGTAATTTTCTCAATTTTTCCTGCCGTTACGCCGATTTCTTCTTCGAGCTCACGCGCCGCGGCGCTTTCCGGCGCTTCACCTTCGTCAAGCGTCCCGGCGGGAATTTCCAAAAGGAACTTTTCCGCCGCGTAGCGATATTGTCTAACCATCGCAATCGTTTTGTCCGCGAAAACCGGAACAATGACGGCGCTTCCGCGATGTCGCACAATTTCGCGTTTGTATTCACCGTCGCCGTGTCTGATTTGCGCTTCGAAAACATCAAAAATCTTGCCTTTATAGATCTCGTCGGTTGAGATAAGCTGTGGTTTTTCCTTATTTTCGTACATACGAAATTATATTGCAAAACACGCACGAAGTAAGTGTGAAACAAAATCATCCTTACTTCGTGCGGACTTCTGCATTTCAAATGAAAAGTTGTAAAATAGAATCCCGCAACAAATTGATTAAAAAGGAGAGTTTATGCGAACAATTGGAATCGAAACGTCAATTCTTTTTATCGCGGCTCTGGCAAGTTTTGTCGTCGCCGTATTTAAGCCGGAATGGTCGAGAACGGCATTCACTTTTTGTGCGATATTTTTTGTTCTCGCCTGCGTAATTCTTGCAGTTACTATTATCAAAAGAAGGAAAACAAGAATCGGATAGGGTTACGCTTTCGATAAAAAGTCGCGTACTTTTTTCATATCTTCCCAAACTTCGCGTTTTTTGCGCGGATCGCGCAGAAGGTACGCCGGGTGAAATGTCGGCATCACTTTTACGCCAAAATAATCGTGAAATCTCCCGCGCAGTTTTGATATTCCAACCTTTGTATTCAGCAAATTCTGACACGCCGTATTTCCCATCACCACTATCACTTTCGGTTTGACGACAGCGATCTCACGCATTAAAAACGGGCGGCACGTTTCAGCTTCGGGCAGCGTTGGTGCGCGATTTCCCGGCGGTCGGCAGCGATTGATATTACCGATAAAAACGTCCTCGCGCTTTAGCTGGATGCCTTCGATTATTTTTGTCAAAAGTTGTCCGGCTCGCCCGACAAAAGGAAATCCCTGCGCGTCTTCGTCCGCGCCCGGCGCTTCGCCGACAAACATAAGATCCGCCTGGAAATTTCCGGTACTGTGAACGATCTGCGTTCGACCTTCGAAGAGCGAACAACGCGTGCAATTTCCGATTTCGGCGCGGATCGTTTCGATCGTTTCGCCACTTTCCGGCAAAGTTTTACCGATATCGCCGAATAACGTTTCCGGCTTTTCGATTTCGGCTCTAAAATCGGTGCTTTCCGAAAGCACGATGAGCTTTGAAAGTTTTGTTGATTCCAAAAGATCACGCCGGCTGGCTTTTTGTTCGCGCGATCCGGATTCAGTATTCGGAACGACACTTCTCAAAGGTTGATTCGTTTCCGGTGTCGGCGACCTTTCTTCGGAAAAAGACATTTGCGCCGATGCATCTCGGGCGTTTTGATCTTCAATTTTCCCAAAATCGTCTGCACCGAGCTCATTCAGGTATAAGATATGTTCTTTGATATCGGAAAATAGCTCCGAAATTTCTTTATTCACGTATTTCTCAGTTTTACGATCTCGTCCAAAATTTTGTCCGCCATTTCGAGCTTTGACATCAAAGGCAGTTCGATTTTCTCACTGCTTCCGCGGGTGAGAATCGTCGCAATATTCGTTTCCGTGTCAAATCCGGCGCCTTTTTGGGTGATATCGTTTGCGACGACCATATCCAAATCCTTGTTTTCCATCTTTGCGCGCGCGTATTCGACGACATCGTTTGTCTCCGCCGCAAAACCGACGACGAGCAATCCGTTATGCCGATTTTCAGAGACGTTCGACAAAATATCCTTTGTTTTTTCAAGTTCGAGCGTAAAAAAATCACGGTTGGTTTTCTTGATTTTCATGTCAACAACATCTTTTGGTCGGTAATCGGCTACCGCAGCCGCGCCGATAAAAACCGTCGCTTCCGCTAATTTCTTCATCACAGCTTGAAACATTTCTTCGGCTGAAACAGCACGCACGACTTCAACGTTTTCAGGCGGTTCAACCGACGTCGCGCCGCAAACGACCGTAACTTTCGCGCCTCTCATCAAAGCTTTTTCGGCAAGCGCAAAACCCATTTTTCCGGATGAATGATTTGAAATAAAACGAACCGGATCGATCGTTTCGCGCGTTCCGCCGACGGTTATCAAAAAATGTTCGCCGCTCAAATCTGATTTGGAATCTGGAATTTGGAATTTGGAATTGAGAAGCCGCAACGTTTGCGAAACTATATTCTCAACGTCTTCCAGCTTTCCGGTTCCGACAGTTTTGCACGCTAATTCGCCGGCAATCGGCTCAACAAAATGAACGCCGTCCTTTTTCAATTGTGCGATATTTCTTTGGGTCGCTTCGTTTTCCCACATTGTCGTGTTCATTGCGGGCGCGATCAAAACGGGCGCGTTCGAAGCAAGATATGTCGAGGAAAGAAAGTCATCGGCGATGCCGTTAGCAAATTTGGCGATAATATTCGCGGTCGCGGGAACGATGAGAAGCAGATCGATCGTCTGCGAAAAATTGATGTGAGCGATCGGATCGGGATTTTCGGGCGCGTAATCATCAACTAGAACATAGCCTTCGGTCAGCGCGCGAAAGGTCAGCGGTTTGACAAATTCGGTCGCATGTTTTGTCATCGCGACGCTCACTTCGCAGCCCGATCTTTGCAAAAGCCGCATAACTTCGACGGCTTTATACGCCGCGATTCCGCCGCTGACTCCCAAACCGACGCGATGTTTTTTCTCCGCCATATTTAGTGCAAATTTTAACGCAAAGATGCAAAGTCGCAAAGACGCGAAGCCGATTAGGACGAAAACGTTCGTATCGCAATTGGCTCTCCAAACAGTGAAATTTGCAAAATTCATGCGCTTTCTGTGTTAAAATGCGGGCTGAGGAAACAACAAAATGTCGAGCCAACCGGCACTTTTTGAAGTGGAAGCGACAGCCGTAGAAATGGAAAGGCTGACGCTTTACGCCTTGGGCGAATTTCAATCGCGCGGTCTCGATTTGGCGGAGCGCGAATTGGCTCTCGACCGCCTGCTCGGAGCATTCAAACGCGCGTCGGAAAAGTTCGGCGTCGTAGAACTGACCGATGAACAAATTGCCGAGAGCCTCGCAAAACTAGGCGCAAAAGTCGTCGAAGTTCCAAGCTTTATTGCTAAACATCCTTTTCGCGTGACAGTTTCAAGGAATTTATCCGAAATGGCAAACGAATCATACGTGCAAATACTCGAAAATGACCAAAGATAGGATCGAAAACTCCGGACTTCACCAGTTCATCAAAAAGTATCAACCGCAGATCGAAAAATCCTTGCGCGAGCATTTGCCGTCCGCGCCGCCGGAGATCAAATCACAGTTTAATGCAGCGGTTGAAAATGCTTTGTTTTCGAAGGAAAAGCATCCGCATGCGGTTTTGACGCTGTTGGGCGCGGAACTTTTTGGCGGAAAAAGGGAAAACATTTTACCTGCGGCGTCGGCGGTTGAGTTTATCGGCGCAAGCTCGTCGATCTTTAGCGATTTGGCGGACGTTGAAAAAGATAAAACGGACAAAAACAACTCGCTCGCAGCCGCAATCGCGCTGCTAAATGCTTCTTACGGTTTGGTTTTTGTAAATCACAGTGGCTTTCCGGAGCGCGCAATGCAGGCGCACGCAGAAATTGTCGAATGTGTCGGGGCGGCAGGGATTACCGGCGCTCGATCAAACGATTCCGTGCTGATTCGGCTCGCATTGCGGATCGGAGCAATTCTTGCGGGTGCAAATTATCTCGAGCTTGCGCAGCTTTCGCGTTTTGCGGAGCTTCTAGGCGATAATTCGCGAAATTCGCGCGAAGATACAAAGCACATTTTGATCGAAAATTTTCCGTCATCGGACGCGCGGACGTGTCTGATGCAATTGACGGAATCTATGCCGCAACGTAGTCTGGAAGTATGAAGATCAAAATTTTATTAGGCTTAATAATTTCATTCGGATGTTTTTCAGGCGTTTTTGCGCAAGCAACTTCTACAAGTTCTGAGTCAAAAACCGACGCAAACACGACCGATATAGTTTCAGCCGAACAAGCGGCGAAAACCGCGCTGAATGTCGGCGGAAAAATGCCTTCGTTCAATTTGTCGGACGCCAATGATGCGAATGTCAGCAGCGGCGATCTGCTCGAACAGGGAAATTTGATCGTCGTCTTTTACCGCGGCGCGTGGTGCCCGTTTTGCAATCTTTATTTGCGGAAATTGCAGGAGAGTTTGCCGCAGTTTAAGGAAAACGACGCAATTTTAGTGGCGATCTCGGTCGAAAATCCGGATAAAGCAATTGCGGTTTCACAAAAGAACAACCTCAAATTTACCGTCTTGAGCGATCCGAATCTGGACGTTGCGCGAAAATTCGGTATCGTTTATCAACTCGATCCCAAAACCGAATCGGCGCTAAAAAACTACGGGATCGATCTGGTGAAACAAAACGGAACAAAGAAACCGGAATTGCCGCTTTCCGCCACCTACGTCGTCAAACGAAACGGTGAAATAGCCTACGCTTTTCTTGAGCCCGATTATCAAAAACGCGCCGAGCCAAGCGCGATCGTCGAAGTTTTGAAGAAAATTAAAGCGGAATCAGAAAAAATAGAAAAGAAAAAGTAAATTGGTCGCAAAACGAACAAAAAAAATTGAGGACGATAAAATCGCTCTCAAATTTTTCCATTTCAGATGCTTTTAGCGGCTAGATCGAATTGTGATCTTTGGAGTTTTCGTTAAATTCGTAACGGTTTCGGTCTCGTTTATTAATTTTTTCCTCAAATTCGAGCGGCTCGTTATCCTGAAAATCAATTCCGAGCGCGTGGGCATTTTCTTCTACGTTTGATTGATCCGGAGTTGGATTGTGTCCGCCGACCGCTTCCGCACCGTCGTTGTTGGCGTCTTCCCATTCTGCGTCGATGTCGCCGCCTGAATCTGCGGGCGATGTCGAATGATGTGCGCGAATGCGTTCGATCAAGCCATGAAAAGCATGCGGCGCGTGGGCGATCTCGTTGTCCATAAAGGCTTTGATCTCCTCATCCGGCGGAGGCTCTTTTTCGTAGAATTCTAAATCTTTACCCGAGATCATATTATTAAATCGATCACTCACCTTTCTTAAGAGAATAGCATATTAGACGCCCGAAAATGAATGCGGAACGATCAAATAAAAACGACGGTTTGCGACGAAGGAATTTCAAAACGTCGACGGCAGCGCATATTTTTGCAAGCGAGCTGATCGTCCACTCGAATCATATAATCGCGCGATTTTTCAAAACGCATACGGTCGGATTCGTTCGCATTTTTCGGAGCGCCCCTTTTCTTGACGCGCTTAAGCCAGCGCACGTCGTAATCACCGCGCTCGCGGCAAAAAGGGCAGACAAAACTCGCTTTTTTCGTTTCCTGTTTTTCGTCAAAAATGTCTCGTTCGTGCATTGTTTGATTATAAAACATTCAGACACGGCAGAACCATCTGCGCAAGCGAATGGTTGAAAATCGGAAAACTACCGGCATTCTTTTCACCGGGAGATACTCCGCCTTGTTACCGTCCGGGATTCTGTAATTCGCGGAGAAATTTATAGCTAAAGATTCCGGTGTCGTGCCCGTCGCTGAAATGAAAATTGAGAGCGTAACGCCCGACGATCGTGATTCGCGAAAACGTAAGATCATCCGGAACGCTTTCATCTCTTATGATCTTTTCGCCCGTCCATTCGTTGACGCAGGACGCACACGGGCAAACTCGTCGAAGCTGCGGCGCGCGATAAACACTTTCGGTATCGTCAGACCATTTGATCGAAAGCTCGTGGTCGCTTTCTTCGACAATCTGTGTCGGTTCGACCATTATGTGTAGCTTCCCGCGCCCTGATATGCGCTCGGCGGCGGCGGTGCCTGATCAAAACTTCGAAGCGGCGGAAAAACCTTTCGATACGCGACCGCGACGCCGGCGAACATTATCGGTAAAGTAAAGTAAAGACCGATTCCGCAGAAGAGATAGCCGATAAAACCCATCACGAATTCCGTAAGTATCAAACCGATAACGCCGCCGAGATTTGCCCAGGCAGCTCTCGCGCTTAGCTTGAAAGCCTCGCCGCCGGACAGGTTTCGTTCAATGATCAAGGGATATGTAAAGATAATAAACGCGTGAATGCAGCTGATGATGACAGCGAAGATTATTCCTTCGACGATCATCGTCCCGTAGAGCGCGACGACTGCCGATTCATCGATCCGCCCGCGCCCATCGGTCATCCCGACCATGATCGCAGCCATTGAGATCCAGATCACGACAGTGAAAATAACGACCGGGATAATGAAGATCAGAGTTGCGATCAGGCTCGGCAGAAAATAATTAAAACCTTTGAACAAATCGCCGAATTCAAATGGCTTGCCGTCCATTTTTTGGAGAATAACGTAATAAATTCCGCAATACATCGCGCCCATAATTATTCCGAAGGGAACGATTCCGGCGATCAGCATGCCGACAACGGTGACACCAAAAATTAGCCAATAGCGATCTTTTATTAGATCCCAGCCTTCCTGCATACATTGAATAGGCTTGATCACGCCGGTTTTGAATTCTTCTGTCATTTATTCACCCCATCGTTTAAATAAATTTTCTCTATGTAATCTTTCAGCATTCTATCACTCGAAAATTGCGGCGTCAGCGAAGCTAGAGCGTTTTTCATCCGCCGCGCCCATTGGCTCGGGAAACCGTTTTCGTCTTTCGAGTAATACGCCGGAATAACTTCCGTTTCCAGAATCGAGTAAAGCGATTCGGCGTCTTTTGCGTCCATCGTTTCATCGTCTTGAACGTCCGTATCGCCGATCGAAAAACCGTTTTCACCATTAGAGCCTTCGATCCACCAGCCGTCCAAAATCGATAAATTCAGCCCGCCGTTCATCGCCGATTTTTGACCGCTCGTACCTGAAGCTTCCATCGGACGCCGCGGAACATTGAGCCAAACGTCAACACCCTGAACAAGATAGCGAGCGACTTCCTGATCATAATCTTCGATAAAAACGGCGCGATGCTGCCAATTCGATTTCTCAAAGCTCATCAATTGCTGGAGCAATATTTTGGCTTTATTGTCCTGCGGATGCGCCTTTCCGGCAAAAACAAACTGAACGGGTCGCGTCTCGTCGTTGACCATTTGTAACAGCCGCTCAAAGTCCGTCAAAAGCAAATTCCAGCGCTTATACGCAGCGATTCGACGCGCAAAACCGACTGTAAGAACATCCGCGGAAAAAAGCTTCCGCGTGTCTTCGTGCTCGTGAATCGTTTCGAGAACGCCGGTTTCCTTGGCGAAGGTTTTTTGTCGAATATAACCGACAAGAAGGTTCTTCAAAAGCAAATGCGCGCGCCATATCTCTTCGTCGGGAATTCTGTCGATGCTGGCGCGCCACGCGGTTTCATTTCGTAGAATTTCCGCCCAATCGGTACCAATATTTTTTGCGTAGAGCTCCTGAAAAACAGGAGCGATCCATGTCGGCGCGTGGACGCCGTTCGTAACGGAAGTGATCGGAACCTCCGCGGCGGTGCGTTTTTCCGGAAACATTTTCAGCCAAAGCTCGCGGGAAACCTCGCCGTGTTTTTCGCTTACGCCGTTTGTCGAACGCGTCATTCGGATCGCGAGCGGCGTCATTCCAAACCATTCGTTTTCATCGGCGGGATTTGCGCGTCCCATCGCGATCAATTCATCCTTTGAGATTCTCAGCGATTTTATAAAGTCGCCGTCAAAACAATCATCGATCAGATCGGGAGCAAAGGTGTCATTTCCGGCGGCGACCGGCGTGTGCGTTGTAAAAACACATTTTTCCTTTACGTGCGAAACGGCGTCGGCAAAATTCGCTAGGTCGTTTTCGTTTAAAAATTCGCGCCCGAGTTCGAGCGTCAAAAACGCCGAATGACCTTCGTTCAGATGATATACGGAAGGTTTGATACCGAGATGCCGCAGAAGTCGCACGCCGCCGATTCCGAGAATTTTTTCCTGAACGACGCGCGTTTCCTTGTCGCCGCCGTAGAGGTGACCGGTAACAAAGCGATCGACTTCCGCATTTTGTTCGATATGCGTGTCCAACAAGTAAAGCGAAATTCTGCCGATCTGCGCCAGCCAAGCCTGCGCATAAACCTCGCGTTTGCGCATGTGTATCATTACGAGAACACGCTCGCCGTTATCGTTCAGGACTGGCATTATCGGGTGCTCGCTTTCAAAAATATTGTTGTAATTTTCCGCTTGCCATCCGTCATGCGTGATCTTTTGGCGAAAATAGCCGTAACGGTAAAAAAGCCCGACCGCGACAAGCGGCACGTTCATATCGCTCGCGGATTTTAAATGATCGCCCGCCAAAATGCCGAGACCGCCGGAATAAATTGGCAGCGAATTATGTATGCCGTACTCGGCGCAAAAATACGCTATCGGACTATCTGAGTCGATCGCTCCGAACGAATTCGGCGAAGCGGCGAGATAATTTTCAAATTTCTGCGCGAAATTATCCAACCTTTCGACGTAATTTGCTTCATTCGCCTTTTGCCAAAGACGCAGCCCGCTGATCTTTTTTAACAGAAGGCGCGGATTTTGCTCGCATTTGTCCCATAGCGCGGGATCAAGGTCGCGAAAAAGACTCGTGCCTTCGGGGTTCCACGACCAAAAGTAATTCCATGAGAGCGTCTCCAAAAACGCAATATTTTCCGGTAAATCGCGTCTGAAATAAAAATCATTTCTAAAATGTCCGTCTTTTTTTGTGCCTGCGGCTGATTGCATATTCAAATCGGATGAAAGGTCGATCATAAACTTGTCGAATATTTTTGGTTGTAAAGATATTATCCGAGCGGCACACGTGCGGGCAAGGCGCGCCGAAAATTAACAAGCATTGTGTTGCAAAAATCTATGCGCGTCGGCTTCGGAAAAGAATACAAAACGGACTTGTTGCAAATTTTGGTCGGTTTCAAGAAAATCTTTTACAGTCTGCGACGCGATTTGAGCGGCGAGATCTTTCGGATATCCGTAGATTCCCGTCGAAATCGCGGGAAACGCGATCGTTTTCAGTTCATTTTCGATCGCGAGAATCATCGAGTTTCGATAGCAGTTCGCCAAAAGTTCGCCTTCGTTTGCCGGATCGCTTCCGTAAATTGGTCCTACTGTATGAATTACAAACTGCGCCGAGAGTTTTCCACCGTTTGTAATTATGGCTTCGCCGGTCGGCAAACCGTTTGGATACCGTCCTGTCCGAATTTTTTTACATTCCGCTAGAATTTGCATGCCGCCTGCGGCGTGAATCGCGCCGTCAACTCCGCCGCCGCCAAGAAGCGACGAATTTGCTGCGTTTACGATCGCATCGACGTTTTCTTTTGTGATATCGCCAACCTTGACGATCACACGACCTTCCAAAAATTCGGTTTCCATCGCTAAAGTAACTATTCGAGAGGTTCTACGTTTATCTCGTCAAACATTGCCTGCCGACGCAGTGTTTCGGCGAGTAGATCCGCTTTTCGCCGATTGAGTATTTGCGGTGAGCTCCGCGTGGAAATTTTAAAAACACCTTCGTCAATTTCTGCGACCTCCAACTCGCCAAGCGAAATTCCGCTGACAGCTTGAATTTCGTCAAAATTATGAATGCGGAATTTTCCCGTATTTTCAACATAATCCTCAATAAACGGATCGCACAGCGCGTGTTTCGCTTCCTCGACGGTGAAATAATTTCCCTCTACAATAAGACAAAACTCGGTCGCTTTTTCCATAAAATCTAATTTCCCAATTTACCGACGATAATGCCGATCACGGTTCCACCGATCGTACCGACTATAAAGATCGGCGCGTAGGATTTTGTGACGATTGCGGCGGGCAGCGCGATCAAAAAACCGAGTATCAAACCAGCCGCCCAATCAGGCAGTGGCAGACGCGCGGCGCCGATAACGAAGCCGGTGACAAAACAATTGACAAACGCACCCACGAGCGCGGTGTTTTTGTCTTTGCCTTCGAACGACATCGGCAGCATCATAGCGACGTCAATGACGCCGAAAACGACTCCGGAAACCGTACCGAGAAGGAGTCTGGACATATTTGGATCTCCATTCTGAAAAATCGAAATTTACAGCCATATTAAAGCATAAATATACCGTTTTTGTTAAGAGAAATCGCAGCTCGGCAAAAGAATTTATAGCGGGCGCTAATTTGTGATAACCTGTTGGTAAAATATAGCAGATCGTTCGGAGTAAAAGATGAAAAAAATCGCAGGTTTTTGGTTAATCGTTTCGCTGACATTGCTGCCGGTTTTTGCGCAGAAAGGCAGAGGATTTAGCGAAGTCCCGCAATTGCAGTCGCCTCAGAGTCCGCGTCTTGGTTTTATGATACATGGCGGTGCCGGCGTGATTCGCCGCGGCGATCTGACGCCCGAACGCGAAAAGGAGTATCGGGCAAAGCTCGAAGAAGCGCTGATTGCGGGTTACAAAGCGCTGCAAGCGGGTAGATCCGCGCTTGACGCGGTTGAGATCGCCATAAAAATTATGGAGGATTCGCCGCTTTTTAACGCCGGAAAAGGCGCGGTTTTTACAGCCGACGGCAAAAATGAACTCGACGCTGCCGTGATGAACGGAAAAGATCTGATGGCTGGCGCGGTCGCCGGGCTTCATCGCGTAAAAAATCCCATCAGCCTTGCACGCGCAGTTATGGAAAAATCCAGCCACGTGATGATGATCGGCGACGGAGCTGAAACGTTTGCGAAACAGACCGGCATCGAACTGGTTGAAGAAAAATATTTCTGGACGCAGGAACGCTGGGATGGACTTCAAAAAGTTATTCAGCGTGAAAAGGAAAAAGAAAAACAGCAGGAAAAAGACAAAAAAGCGCCCACAAAACAAGTCTCGGCGATCGATCCTGATCTCGAACCGGTGAACAGATTTGGAACGGTCGGCGCGGTCGCGCTCGATAAAGAGGGAAATCTAGCCGCCGGAACTTCGACCGGCGGAATGACCTATAAAAAATACGGGCGCGTCGGCGATGTTCCGGTGATCGGCGCCGGCACGTTTGCAAACAATCAAACCTGCGCCGTTTCAGCAACCGGGGACGGTGAATATTTTATTCGCCTAAGTGTAGCGAAAGACATTTCCGCGATCATGGAATATCAGGCGCAGCCAATTCAGAGCGCCGCCGATCGAGTTGTTCAAACAAAGCTCGAAAATCTAGGCGGTAAAGGCGGAATCATCGGCATCGACAAATTCGGAAATATGGCGATCTCGTTCAATTCCGAAGGAATGTACCGAGCTTACATCGACAAAAACGGAAAATCCGTCATCGATATTTATAAAAACTAGAACCTTGCAAATGTAGAGAAAGAGAGCAGGGAAATTGCCTGCTTTTTTCTTAATCTACGGAAATTAATTGTTTCGTCTCGGTGTCGGCGACGGCGTTGGAGTCGGGGTCGCCGGAAGTGCCGGCATCTTATCTTTTGCGAAACGCGGCAGAAGTTCGTCGCGCATTGCAAGCACATAGACTGCCGCGGCGATGACGGTTGCCGCTGCTTTCACGTCGTCCTCGACGATTCGCTCGTAGGTGTCAAGATTTGTGTGCCATGTGTGGGTGCCGTATTCTATCGGATCCTGGAAAATGCCGATACCCGGCAAGCCAGCTTGATTAAATGATGTCGAATCCGTTCCGCCAAGACCGCGGCTCTGAGTATTTATCACCCCCAAAATTCCCAAATCTTCAAACGGTTTGACAGCATCGCGCAGTATCGCTGCCGTTTCCGGCGGACCGAAAACGCTCATCGCGCGAGCGCGTCCGGTTCCCGAATCGATGTTGAAATAGCCGCCGAACTTTTCGTATTCGGCAGTAGGATTTTCAAACGCTCCGAAATGCTGTTTTACGTAGGCTTGCGAGCCGAGAAGTCCCTGTTCCTCACCGGACCAAAGCGCGACGCGGATCGTGCGACGCGGTTTAACGCCAATCGCTTTCAAAATTCGCGCGGCTTCCATCATCACGGCACAGCCGATCGCATTATCCGTTGCCCCGGTCGCGGCGTGCCATGAATCGAGATGCCCGCCGAGCATTATTACTTCGTCTTTTTTGTCCGTGCCCGCGATCTCGCCGATCGTGTTATACGAAGTTGTGCCTTCGGGAATGACGCGGTTTTGGATATTGAATTCGAGCGAAACCGCCGTGCCGTCCGCAAGAAGACGCGAGATGCGTCCAAAATCTTCGTTCCGCAAAACAACGGTCGGAACGGCTTTTGTGACATCAAAAGTTCTATTGTTGAATGCGCGAACTTTGCCAAACTCCTCGCCCGCATCGTTTATACGAACGGCGGCTTTCGCTGCAACCAAAAATTCGTCGAGCTGTTCGCGGATCTGCACCGGAGTTAATTGTCCTTCGCGCGGCGTCCGCGTCGGCTGCGGCGTCGGGAAAGGTTGCGGCGTCGCGCTTGGATCAAGACGCTTGCGCAGTGTTTCCTCGTCGATCCGCTTTTGCGGCGGATTGAAATTAACCGGAATAACGGCGGGTTTGCCTACTAAAACAATTTTGCCTTTAATCTGCGCACGGACGCTGTCAAAATATGCAGTCAATTCAGCTTGCGTGGGCGGCAGATTAACATTCGGTCGGTCGGTCGGTGTGGACGGAATTATCAACTGAAAGGCTTGTCCTTTTACGCCTTTTTTCTTCGTGCCGGGTGTCCATGCAAGAACTTCAAAAGTCAAAGAATCCTGAACGGGCGACGTGATAAAACCGGAAGCGCGCTCGTTTACCCAGCCCGGATGCCCGAAATCCCAGGGCTCAAGATGCGCGTCATCAAAGCCCCAAGCCTTCATCTGGCGAACCGCCCAATTGGCGGCGGCGACGTGATTCGGGGAGCCGGTAAGCCGCGGTCCGTAAACATCCGCCAGATAATGCATCGTTTTCATTATCTGCGAATTATTTTTACCTTCGGCGCGGATCTTTGCATTAATATCCGAATCTTGAGCTAGAAGAACCGGCGCGGTCTGCAGCAGAAGCGCGCATAAAAGCAAGAAACCACTTAATCTTGCAAACGCAATTTTTTTCATAATATTGATCTCTGAATTTTTTATACTTCGAACATTTTACGCAGGCTTTCGGTATAAGGTTTTCGCGCCACGCCTTTTTCGGTAATGATCGCCGTCACAAATTCATTCGGTGTAACGTCAAACGCGTAATTATTGACCTCGATGCCTTCGGGCGCGAGCTGAATATCCTTAACGTGCGTGATTTCGCGAATGTCCCGCTCTTCGATGGGAATTTCTTCGCCGGTCGGGCAATTCAGATCTACGGTTGAAAGCGGGGCGGCAACGTAAAACGGAATATTATGCTGTTTTGCTAAAACCGCAACCATGTAAGTTCCGATCTTGTTGGCGACGTCGCCGTTTGCGGCGATTCTGTCCGAACCGACAACGACTGCCTGCACGCGACCTTTTTTCATCAAATGTCCGCTCATACTATCTGTAATGAGCGTTACCGGAATGTCGTCCTGCAACAATTCCCAAGCCGTCAGACGGGCACCTTGCAGATACGGGCGAGTTTCGTCGGCAATAACTGAAACGGTTTTGCCTTGATTGACCGCGCCGCGAATTACGCCGAGCGCCGTTCCCCAAACGCCGCCGGTTGCAAGTGCGCCGGCGTTACAATGCGTCAGAACTGTTGAGTCATTTTCGATCAACTCGCCGCCGAATTGCGCGATCAGGCGTTGCGATTCGATGTCTTCTTCGTGGATCGCTTTCGCGTCGTCGATCAATATCTGCTTTATTTCCGAGACCGATTTTCCGTCTGCTTTTGCCTTCGCAAACGTACGTTTCATCCGGTCGATCGCCCAAAAAAGATTTACGGCGGTCGGACGCGTTTTGCTCATCACCTCGCAGATATAATCGAGTTCGTCCTCAAAATCATCGATATTTGTGCCGACAAACTGCTTTGCTCCGAGCGCGATTCCGTACGCCGCGGAAACGCCGATCGCGGGCGCGCCGCGAATGACCATATCCGTTATGCTTTTTGCCACGTCGCGATAGGAACGAAGCGTCAGCCACGTTTCTTCGGTAGGTAAAAGCCGCTGGTCGAGCATTTCGACGCCTTCGTCAGTCCATTTAACGGGAATAATCATTCGTAAAATCTTCCTTATTAAGTAAAAACCTTAGCGTGCAAAACGGCTCGTTTTCCACCATTCGATCGTTTTTTGCAAGCCTTTTTCCAAACCGATGAGCTTTTCGTAGCCGAGCCATTCTTTGGCGCGCGTGTTGTCTGCTTGCGAGTGTTTTACGTCGCCTTTTCTTTCCGGTTGGTAATTTGCGCCGATGTTTTGTTTTCCGGTGATCAGTTTCAAAACTTCCAGAAGCTCGTTTAAGCTGATGCGGTCGCCATTGGCGACGTTCAAAACCTCGCCGATACCTTTCGACGTTTGCGCCGCTTTGATATTTGCGTCAAGAACGTTGTCAATATAGGTAAAATCACGTGAAGTTTCACCGTCGCCGTAAATAATTGGCGATTCGTCCTTCATCAAGGAATCGACAAATCGCGAGATCACGCCGGAATACATCGAAGCCGGATTTTGCCGCGGACCGAAAACATTGAAATAGCGCAACGAAAATGTCTCCAAGCCGTAAACGTTTGCGAAAACTTTACAGTAATATTCGCCCATGAGTTTTGCCGCCGCGTATGGCGACAGCGGTTCGGGCAGCATAGTTTCAACTTTCGGCAAAACGTCCTGATTGCCGTAAGCCGAGCTCGAAGCGGCATAAATTACGCGTTTGACGTTGTTTTCCTTTGCTTTTACGAGAAGATTAAACGTGGCATTAGCACAAGCGCGGTGAGTTTCCGCCGGATTTTCAACCGAACGCGGAACGCTCGGCAACGCGGCTTCGTGGAAGATTATCTCGACATTTTCTATCGCTTTAAGAAGCTTATCGTCGTCGTTCAAATCGCCTTCGATGAAATCGAAATCGCCCGAGATCTCTTCGAGATTTTCCCGAAAACCCGTGACGAAATTATCTATGATTACGACCTTTGCGCCTTGCCGGATCAATTCTTCGGCTAAATTCGAACCGATAAACCCGGCTCCGCCCGTAACGAGAACTTTCGATGTAAGCATAAGTAAGAATTACAAAACTGCAACTCAGATTATCACAACGTATTTAGTAATTTGAAATCGCAGCTGATCAGCGCCCGACGCCGACATATTCAAAACCCATAGCGCGCATATCTTCAGGCTCGTAAATATTACGAAGATCGGCGATTTTCGGCGCTTTGAGGAGATTTTTTACCTTTGCCATATCGAGCGCGCGAAACTGATTCCATTCTGTCATAAAGACGAGCGCATCGGCGCCTTCGATGGCGGTGTATTCGTCATTAGCATACTCGATGTCAGGCAGAAAATGTCTGGCTTCTTTCATCGCCACCGGGTCGTAGGCTTTTATCTTTGCGCCCTTTTTCAACATTTCTTTGATAATGTCGGTCGCTGGCGAGTCGCGCATGTCGTCGGTTTCCGGTTTGAACGAAAGCCCGAGAACGGCTATCTGCTTACCATCTAAGTCGCCGACAAGTTTTTCGATCTTTGGGATCATTGCCTGGCGCTGCCGCTCGTTCGCCTCAATAACGGAATCGACTATCAGCGTTTCGACACCGAATTGATCCGCAACCGTAGTCAAGGCACGCGTGTCTTTCGGGAAGCACGAACCGCCGTAACCGGGTCCCGGATGCAGAAATTTACTGCCGATTCGTTTATCCATTCCGATTCCGCGTGCAACGTCATGAACGTCGCAACCAATGGCGTCGCAAAGATTGGCTATTTCATTAATAAATGTGATCTTTGTTGCTAAAAAAGCGTTTGCCGCGTATTTGATAAGCTCGGCAGCTTCGAGGGAAGTAATGACCACAGGTGTTTCGATCAGATAAAGCGGGCGATAAAGATCTTTCATGATCGCGATCGCATCCTCTTCATTGCTGCCGATAACAACCCGGTCCGGGCGCATAAAATCCTCGATCGCCGCGCCTTCCCGCAAAAACTCAGGATTAGAAGCAACACCGAAATTTGTCTTTGTCGTCTGATTTTGTGAAACGAAAGCACGAAGCCATTTGCCGGTGCCTACGGGGACAGTCGACTTCGTAACCAAAACCTTATATCCGTTCATCGATTCCGCGATCTCTTTTGCGGCTTGCCGATAATAACTCATATCCGGCGAGCCGTCGTCCTGCGGCGGCGTGCCAACACCGATGAAAATTACAAGCGCTTGTTCGACCGCAGATCGAATATTCGTCGTAAAATGCAGCCGACCGGCTTTAACATTTCGTTCAACGATCTGATCCAAGCCGGGTTCGTAAATGGGAATTATTCCATTGTTAAGTTTGTCGATTTTGTCGGCGTTTACATCGACACACGTGACCTCGACACCAAACTCGGCAAAACATGCACCGGTTACCAATCCTACATATCCTGTTCCAATTACGGCTATATGCATAAACAAAACGTATTAATCATCCTCATAATATATTGTTAAATTATTCACAAACGAGGCAAATTTTTACGGGTCACGTTATTAAAACATGACCCGTAATTTATCAGCCTAAGGGACTAAACTAAAAAACCAAAAATAACGCGCCTTAGCGCATCGGGCTGATGACCACCGTGCCGCCACTAGTAGTTGTGTCGTTTTGGGTTCCGAAAAAGACCGCCGCACCAACTCCGGCGCCTATTGCGATCAAGATAGCGGCGATTGCGCCGGCACCAAGTCCCAACGTCGCAACCTTGGGCGCAGAATCCGGACGCATACATGGCTGACAACCGGTTTGCGAAAGATTGCCCGCTTCGGCAGTTGTTCCCGCCGCTACCTGCTTGTCGGTGGTTCCGGTTCGCAATGTAACGAGTCCGGAAGTTGTGTCAACGTGAGTGTGCGAACACTCGACTTCCACGACGAAATTGTTTGCCTGTCCGGCATCGGCGATCGCGGTGCCATCTTTTGTGGCAATCGTTGTCGCAACTCCCGCCGCGTTTGAGACACGCACTTTTCCAGCGTTAAGAACTCCGGTAATACTGCCTTCCGCAAATCTCAAGGTGAGATTTGAAGCCGGTGAAAGTTCAACTCTTCCCATTTTACCTAAACTAACTACCGCGCTTGAGTTAGCCGCAGTTTCAACGGTGCTTCCTGAGGTAATGGTCGAGTTCGAAACAGCTGGTTGTCCGTTCACTGTAACCTGACCGGTGACGGTGATTTCGCCAGTTATATCTTTCGAGGCGGCGAAGATGACCGTCGAGTAAACACACCAAACAGCGACGACGGTAAGTATTGTTATTGATTTACGAATCCTGTTATTGCCGAGCATTTTTGTTCTATCCTCCTGTATCAATCCTAATAAAAGCATACCTTTCTATTATACGATAAACAAACTGAACGATAAGAAAGGTTCAAAATAAACTAGCGGTTCGGGCTCACGACAGTTGTTCCGCCACCTAAGGCTATTCTGTTGTTGTCCGTTGTTGCCGCGATAACGATACCGGCAATCGCGCCGCCAAAAATAAGGGCATACCAGATCCAAGCGCCGCCACCGTCATCATCATCGTCGTCTTCGTCTTGGGGGGTTGTAGCAGCAGATTCGCCTAAACCGAGCTTCATCAATTTTCCGTCCGGCGTTTTCACGCTCACCGTATCGGAGGCGTTAAGAACCGTTACCCGTCCCGAAAGCAGATCGCCGTTTATGTTCTTATCGTTAAAAGACAAAGTGATTGTCGTATTCGGATCAAGCTTAATTTTTCCGACCTTTCCTAAATTAATGATTGCGCTTGCATCCTTCGCAGTGGCAATCGTGCTTGAAGTAAAGATGGACCGACCGCTCTGTGCGGCTTCGCCGTTAACCGTTACACCATTAATATTTGTTCCGGAAACTAAAAGTTCACCTGCAATTTTTTCAGTGCCTGCAAGGGCTACCATTGAGTATGTTGCGAGTATTGCAACCGTCAAGCACATAGAAAGTGCCTTGCGAATCCATGCTTTGCTGTTCATATTTCTCCTCTTTGTGTCGCGTTGAATCAATTATTTCAAAAAATAAAACCTTTGAAATATTTACACGAAAATTTGCCAATGTCAATGAAAATTAGATACAAATGCAAAATTTAAGGTTAATTTTTACCACACTTACGGACAAATCTATAAACTTAAATTTGAAAATATTTATAACACATATTTTCGCCAGATTCAAAAGATGATTTGACTAAAAATCGAATTATTTTCGGAATTTATCACTTTTAACGTCTGCGGTAGCGCCGCGTCGCTGATATTTTGCGCATTTTCATCGATGATCACTCGATTTTGTTTTCCCAAAATATTTATTCATAATATTTAGCGATGTTCAGAAATTTCACACGGGCAAGCGGGATACTTTTGCATCCGACCTCATTACCTTCGCCGTTTGGAATCGGCGATTTTGGTTCCAGTGCGTTTGAATTCGTCGATTTTTTGGTCGACGCGGGACAAACCTACTGGCAAATGCTTCCGCTCGGTCCAACCGGTTTCGGCGATTCGCCTTACCAATGCTACTCGGCATTTGCCGGAAATACGAGTTTGATCTCGCCGGAAGCGCTGGTTGAAGAAGGCTTTATCGAAAGGGAAGAAATCGATCAAACGTTTGATTTTCCGGAAGATAGAGTGGATTACGGAAAGGTTTACGATTGGAAAAATCGAATTCTTCGATCCACCTTCGATGGTTTTCGCGGCGGCAAGAAAACAGTGGATGATTTTGACAGATTTACCGAAACCGAAGCCTTCTGGCTCGACGACTACGCTTTGTTTCGCTCAATAAGATCTGCCCAACAGGATAAACCATGGTACGAATGGGATGAGCCGTTAAAGTTTCGCGACGAGAAAGGTTTAAAAGAAGTCCGTGAAAATTTAGAGACGGAGATCTTAGCGCAGAAGTTTTACCAATTCTTATTTTTCCGTCAATGGAGCAAGTTGAAGCAATACGCGAATGATCGGGGAATTAAGATCATCGGAGACCTTCCGATCTACGTGGCGCTCGATTCAAGCGACGTGTGGTGCAACCGACCACTCTTTAAACTAAGGAAAAACGGGCTACCTAAAGTAGTAGCGGGTGTTCCGCCGGATTATTTTTCTGCGACCGGGCAATTATGGGGAAATCCGATCTATGACTGGGAAAGGATGCGCGCAGATGAATTCGGTTGGTGGACCGCTCGACTACGTTCCGCTTTAACATTATTTGATATTACGAGAATCGATCACTTTATAGGATTTGTCAGGTGTTGGGAAGTTCCGGGCGCCAATAAAACTGCCGCGAAAGGAAAATGGGCAGAAGTTCCCGGAAGGGACGTATTTGAGGCGTTCAGTCGAGCGCTCGGCGAATTGCCTTTAATAGCCGAAGATTTGGGCGCGATGACGCCGGAAGTGGAGGAATTGCGCGATGCGCTTTCGATTCCGGGAATGAAAATTTTGCAATACGCGTTTAGCGATCCGAAAAACGGTTATTTACCGCATAATTACGATAGAAACTGTGTTGCTTATACCGGAACGCACGACAATGACACAACTGTGGGTTGGTTTCAAGCGGCGAGCGAAACCGAGCGCGAATTTTGCAAAAAATATCTTAAGACGAATGGCGCTTCGATTCATTGGGATTTTATTCGCGGTATTTTTGCGTCGGTTGCGGACACGGCGATAGTTCCAATGCAAGACGTTTTGGGCTTGGACAATTCCGCGCGAATGAATTTGCCGGCGTCGACTTCGGGCAATTGGGATTGGCGGCTTCGAAAAGACGCGGTGACAGACGATACTTTGATGATATTGAGAGAACTGACGGAAATTTTTGACCGGCAACACGATTAAATGAAACAAGTTGTTTTAGCGTTGGATTTGGGCGGAACGAATTTGCGAGTCGCTGCCGTCGATAGCGACGGACGCATTCTGCACCGCACGCGACGAGAAACTCCGCAAGCTGAGCGCGCCGAAGAAATCGTCTCGGCTATTTCCGAAGCTGCGCGCGATTGTCTTAATAACGTAAGCGCAAGCGTTAAGGCGCTCGCGGCTGCAGTTCCGGCGACCGTCGATTTTGAAAATGGAATTACGATAAAATTGCCAAACGTTCCGGCGCTAAATAATTATCGGCTCGCTGCCGCGCTCGAAAAGGAGCTTGATCTACCCTGTTTTTTGGAAAACGATGCGAACGCCGCGGCGATCGGCGAAAATTGGCTCGGTGCGGCGAAAGACCTAAAAAATTTTATTTTGTTGACGCTCGGCACGGGCATCGGCGGCGGAATATTTATTGACGGAAAGATCTATCGCGGGGCGGACGGAACCGCCGGCGAGATCGGACATATTTGTGTGGAGCCGTTCGGCGCGCCATGCGGCTGCGGCTCTCGAGGCTGCGTCGAACAATACGCATCGGCTAGCGCGATGGTGCGAATTGCCGGCGAACTTAAAAGCCGCTTTCCGGAATCGCAGTTGACCAAAACCACACAACTTTCCGCATCCGAAATCTACGAAAGTGCAAAAAACGGTGATAATCTCGCGCTTGAGGTTTTCCGGCTGCAGGGCTTCTATTTAGGCATTTTGCTCGCCGGTCTAATTAACATATTTAATCCGGAAGCTTTTGTCTTTGGCGGCGGCGCGGCTTCGGGCTGGGATTTGTTCATTTCTCACGCTCAAGAACAGATTCGGCAGCGCGCTTATCGCGAACCGGCTGAACGCGCAAAACTTTTCCGCGCCGAACTTGGCGATGACGCCGGAATTTTGGGCGCGGCGCGCGTGGCGCTGGATCGTTGAATGGAACGCCGACAGCTTGCCCGCTAATTAGCCCGTGTGCGTTCAAAGTAAACTCAAATCAGATCGCTTCCGCAATCTTTGCGGGAAAGCTGCCCGTGCTCAAGTTATCGCCTTGCTTTCGTTAAGGCTTTTCGTGTATGATTCACGTTTGATGCAATGCGTGGGAGCGTGTTCTGTGGGTTTCGTGCCCACTTTTTATTTTGGGCGAGAAACTTTATGAGCCAGCATTCGATCGATGAAAGAATTCGTGAAATTGCAGCTCAAAGTGCCAAGAAAAATGATCTGGAGCTCGTTCACGTGCAGGCGAAAGGTACGAAGAACAATCTGACGATTCGTATCTTTATTGATAAAAAAGGCGGCGTTATGCACGAAGATTGCGTTCGCGTCAGCCGCGAGGTGGAATCGGTTCTGGATTCGGAAGATTTTATTCCTTCGGCGTATTTGCTTGAGGTCTCTTCGCCGGGTTTGGAACGCGAGCTTTACAGTTTGAAAGATTTCGCAAGATTTACCGGAAAAGCGGCGAAAGTGAGAACGCATAAACCGATCGACGGGCAACGGAATTTCCGGGGGCGAATCGCAAATATTAAGGGCGAGGAAATTTTTTTCGATGATAAAACGCGCGGCACGGTGAGTTTTTCATACGCGGACGTAGCGAAAGCGAATTTGGAAATTGATTTTGAACAAGAATTAAAACGAGCGAAGAGCTAGATTCATCCGCTTTAAACGTAAATGGATTTTGCAAGAAGTATATGACACAAATCGGACAAAGTATCGAAGCATTGGTTACCGAGCAGGGAATTGATCGCGATCTCGTTATCGAGGCGATGAAGGAAGCCGTGAAGGCAGCCGCGCGCAAGCAGTTTAAATCGCAGGACAAAACCGGTGAGAGCATTCAGGTCGACTGGAATAACGAAGAAGGAATGATCGAGATCTCGGCGCAAAAGACCGTCGTCGCCGAAGTGGAAAATGATCAGGTCGAGCTTTCACTGGAAGAAGCGCAGGAACTTGCGGGCGAAGATATCGAGATCGGCGATATGCTTCTAATTCCGTTGCCGACCGAAGAACTCGGACGAATTGCTGCTCAAACCGCGAAACAGATCCTGGTTCAAAAAGTCCGTGAAGCGATCCGCGAAAAGGTTTACGACGAATATGTCGACCGCAAAGGCGAATTGATAAACGGAACCGTGAAACGCTTTGAACGCGGCGATATGATCATCGATCTCGGCAACAATCTCGAAGCGATCTTGCCGAGAAAAGAACAGGCACGGAACGAAGCCTGGAATCAGGGCGAGCGAATTCGCGTTGTTATTGAAGACATTTCGAAAGATCTGAAAGGTCAGCAGATAATGGTTTCACGCGCTTCGGCGGATCTCCTCAAGCGTTTGTTCGAAATGGAAGTTCCCGAAATTTACGACGATACGGTTGTTATAAAATCAGCTGTTCGCGAACCGGGCGACAGAGCAAAGATCGCGGTTTCGTCGAATGAAAAAGACGTCGATCCGGTCGGCGCATGTGTTGGGATGAAAGGTTCCCGAGTGCAGTCGATCATCAAGGAATTGCGCGGCGAGAAGATAGACATTATCGAATGGTCTGACGAGCCGTCGGTTTTTGCGGCAAATGCATTGAGTCCGGCGAAAGTTTCGCAGGTTCGTATCACGAATATCGACAACCGCAAAATGGAAGTGATCGTCAACGAAGATCAGTTAAGCCTCGCCATCGGCAAGCGCGGACAGAACGTGCGGCTTGCGACGCGGCTTGTCGGCTGGGATATCGATATCGTCAGCGAAAATCGTTTGAGAGACGAGATCGCGCTCAAAATGGGCAAAATGATGGCATCCGGCGAAGCCGTTCCGGTTTCGGCGATCCAGGGCGTTTCGCCGACGCAGGCGGAAGATCTGAAAGAAAAAGGCATTGAAGATGTCGAAACTCTTGCCGCGTCGACCGTCGATGATCTTAGCGAAGTCTTAAATATCAGTCTCGATGAAGCCGAGGAAATTGTTGCCTCGGCAAAAGCGATCGTCGAAGCCCGAAACGCGCAGATCAATCCGACCGAAACCGAAGTAACGGAAGGCGAATCCGAAACTGAAGCGATTTTGGAAAAAACAGACGAGAAAGAAACTGAAATTGGAACGGACGCTGAAGTTGAAGCGGAAGTCGAAGCAGAAACCGAGACCGAACCTGAAACTGAACCTGAAACTGAGGCTAAAACTGAGGCTGAAGTTGAAGCAGAAGTCGAAACAGAAGTCGAAGTTGAAACCGAGACTGAACCCGAAACGGAAACTGAAGCCGAAGTCGAAGAATCATCAGACAGCGACGGCGCGACCGAAGAAAGCGACATCGAAGAAAAAGCGGAAACTGAGCCATTGGATTCTGAAGAAAATTCGGATGATGAGATCGTCGAAGAGAAGGAATAAGGCTGGCATCTGGCGGAAAGATAGAAACATACAAATATGTCCTTAACAGGAAACATTCGAATTTACGATTTGGCGCGCGAGGTCAAACAGGATACAAAGCGCGTGATGGAAGATCTGCGCCGCGAGGGCGTGGATGTTTCCGTGCCGTCTAACTCCGTGAGCAAGGAACTGGCGGAAAAGATTCGCAATAAGTATTTTCCGAAAGTTGATGCCGCGCCAAAACGCGGAATCAAGGTTATTAAGAAAAAAGCAGAAACGGAAGTTGAGGCGCCCGCTGAAACCGAAACTCCAAAAGTCGAAGAAGAAGTTCCGACAGTTGAAAAGCCGACTGGAAAGAAAACAGCCGCGAAACCTATTGAAGAGGTCGAAGAACCGAAAGCAGAACCAACGCAGGTAAAAGTCTTAAAGAAAAAAGCCGCCGCAAAAGCAGAGCCGGCTGAAGTTGAGACCGTGTCTGAGATTGAGGCGCCCAAGAAAGTCAGAAAAACTAAAGTCGCCGAGCCCGAATCGGAACCGGAACTTGAAGCGGTCGCCGAAGAAACAGAAGTCTTGGACGAAAAACCCGCGGAAGCCGAGACTGAAAAAGCAGTTCCCGCCAAGGGTACACAGGTCAAGGCGCTAAAATTGACGAAAGACGCGCTGGATCAGGGATTGAAACCGGGCGAACGCGTAGTCAGCGAAGAAGCCCCAACAAAAACCGGGAAGTTCAAAGCGGATGACGTACGCGCGGAGAAAGCGAAACGAGAATTTTCGCGTGACGCGAGAGGCGGGCGTAAGCCGGAATTTCGCGGAACACCCGGCGAAAGCGCCACGCCGATCACCGTTTATACGCCGCCTGCCGATAACCGCCGGCGTCCGGGACGCGGCGGCAGAAAAGGCGATAAAAGATTTGGCGACAAGGGAGCGAGATTCGAGGAAAGAGAGCTTAATATTCCGCGTCCGCGCTCGATCGAGGAAAGAATTCTCGATCAGGTCGGCGCGATCGACGAAAGTCAGCTCAAACCGGCGCGTTTGACCGAAGGCGCCACCGTACGTGAGTTTGCCGAAGCGCTCGGCATCGCGCCGCGCGACGTTGTGCAGTTGCTGGTGAAAAAAGGAATCTTTGCGACATTGAACCAGCCGATGGGCGAAACGATGGCGAAGGATTTGGGCACGGCATATGGATTTGATATCAGTTTCGTTCCGTTTGAAGAAATGGTCATCGAGCAGGAATTTGAGGAACTGATCGCTGCTGATTCAGATGATGTCGAAGTGCCGCGACCGCCGGTCGTCACCGTTATGGGACACGTCGATCACGGAAAAACCTCGCTTCTCGACGCAATTCGCTCGGATAACGTCGCCGAAGGTGAAGCCGGCGGAATCACGCAGCACATTGGTGCTTACAGCGTTTTTGTGCCGAATCCGGACGATCCGAACGAGCCGCGGCGCGTCGTATTTCTCGATACACCCGGTCATGAAGCTTTTACAATGATGCGTGCGCGCGGGGCAAAGGCGACCGACGTCGTCATCCTTGTTGTAGCCGCGGATGACGGCGTAATGCCGCAGACGATCGAAGCCGTCGAGCACTCGAAAGCGGCGAATGTTCCGATCATCGTTGCTATCAACAAGACCGATAAACCTGACGCAAATCCCGATAAAGTTAAACAAGGCTTGACCGCGCTCGGCTTAAATCCGGTTGATTGGGGCGGCGAGACCGAAATGGTTGCCGTTTCTGCCAAAAAGCACGAAAATCTAGATAGTTTGCTCGAAACTGTTCTTTTATCGACCGACATTCTTGATTTGAAGGCGAGTCCGACGCGGCGCGCTTCCGGCGTCGTGCTCGAAGCAAAACTCGACAAGGGACGCGGTTCGGTCGCGACTGTTCTCGTTCAGCAGGGAACTTTGCGCGTTGGCGATCCTTTTATTATGGGACAGGTTCACGGTAAAGTTCGCGCGATGTTCTCCGATCGCGGCGAGATCGTAACCGAAGCGCCCCCGTCAACTCCGGTCGAAGTTCTTGGTTTACAGAGCGTTCCGCAGGCTGGCGATACATTTCAGGTTGTCGCAGATATTGAGCAGGCGGTTTCTATCGCCGGGCAGCGGCAAATGAAGGCGCGGCAGGCGGCGATGCTCAAGACCACGAAACGCGGTATCGAATCGCTCGGACTTGAAGAAGTCAAAGAGCTGTTGGTTATTTTGAAAGCCGACGTTCAAGGCTCGGTCGAAGTACTTAAAGGCACGCTTGAAAAGCTTTCTACGGATAAAGTTAAGGTTCGTGTTATCCGTGCCGGAGTGGGCGCGATCGCCGAATCGGATGTCTTGCTCGCATCGGCGACGCAAGCTGACAATACGCAAACTGCGGTCGTCATCATTGGTTTCAATGTTCGACCCGAAGCGCGTGTAGCCGACGTTGCCAAGCAGGAAGAAGTCGATATTCGCCTCCATTCGATCATCTACAAGGTTGAGGAAGAGATCAAAGCGGCGATGATCGGAATGCTCGACGCGATCGAAAAGGAAAATATTCTCGGAAAAGCGCTCGTGCAGGAAGTTTTCAAGGTTTCGAAAGTAGGAAGCATCGCGGGTTGCCGCGTCACCGATGGATTGATCAAACGCCAGGCAAAAGCGCGGCTTATCCGCGACGGCGTCGTCACCTGGACCGGCGATATCGCGTCGCTCAAACGCTTTAAGGACGATACAAACGAGGTCAAAAACGGCTTCGAATGCGGTATCAGCCTCGTAAATTTCAACGACATCAAGGTCGATGACGAGATCGAAGCGTTTGTTATCGAAAAGATTGCGGCGACGGAGTTGTAACAAATGATTACGGGAATTAGAGAAAAAACGGTTGTTAAGGAAAACGGCATGGTTGAAATTTCAGCGCACGATTTACCGGTCGGCACTGAAGTTGAGGTTATAGTTTTGATTGAAAAAGATATAGATGAAACCAAATATCTTCTTTCGACCGAAGCAAACCGCAAGCACTTAGAGCAGGCAATGCGAGATGCTGACGATCCGACAAAACGGATTTATATAGATATCGAAAACCTGGATATGGAAAATCAATGAGAAGAATAGCGTTTCTTCCTGACGCCTTTGATGATTTCAACCATTGGGCACGTGAGAATAAGAAAACTTATGTTCGGATTTCTGAACTCATCAAAGATATTCGTCGCAATCCATTTTCTGGAATAGGTAAACCCGAACCTTTGAAACATGAACTGAAAGGTCTTTGGTCAAGAAGAATAACCGATCAACACCGTTTAGTTTATAAGGTAAGTGAGGACGAGGTTTTGATTTATTCGTGTAAACTTCATTACCAGAAATGAGAAGACCGGAAAGATTGGCGGAAGCCTTACGCGAAGAGATAACAGAGATCGTCGGTTTCGAATTGGACGATCCGCGGCTTTTAACGGTAACCGTTACCGATGTTGTCGTTTCCGAAACCTTGCGCGAGGCAAAAGTTTTTGTCGTCGTCGAAGGAACGGAAGACGAAAAAAACACCGCTTTGAAAGCGCTGCAGCATGCGGCTCCGTTTGTAAAACAGCAAGTCGCGCTGAGTTTGGATATGCGCCACGCGCCGCAATTAAATTTTGTGCGCGATACCGCAGAAGAAAACGCGGTTCGTGTTGACGAGCTGCTTCACAAGCTCGAAGAAAAAGGGGAAATTTAGAAAGGATGGATTGATTTTCGATTTTAGATTTTTGATTTGCGAATGGTAGAGCCACACAAATCCAAAATCCGAAATCCAAAATCCAAAATCATAAGTGTTAAGTCAAGTAGTAGAGTTAATTGAAAACAAAAATAATTTTGCCATCACCACGCATGTCCGACCGGACGGCGACGGTGTCGGCTCGTCTCTGGGTTTATGCTGGCTTTTGCGTTCGCTTGGCAAAAAGGCAGAAGTAATTTCGCGCGATCACATTCCGATTGCGTATACGCGGCTTCCCGGCGCGGATGAGATCCGAATCGTTTCCGAGATCGATAAAGAATACGACGCTGTTTTTGTCATCGAATGTTCGGATTCGGCGCGTCCCGGCATCAAAAATCTCGAAGATCAGTTCACGGTAAACATTGATCATCACGCCACTTGCGGGCATTTCGGCACGATCAACTGGATCGACGCAACCGCTTCGGCGGTCGGCGAAATGATCTACAATCTGTGCAAAGCGATCGGTGGACGTGTCACGAAAGAGATCGCCGAATGCGTTTATATGGCGCTCGTTACCGATACCGGCTCATTTCATTTTTCCAATACAACCGAAAGAACATTAAAAGTCGCGTCAGAATTGATAAAAGCGGGCGCAAATCCCGGATACATTTCCGAAATGGTTTATAACAGCTATCCGTGGTCGCGCGTTGAGCTGATGAGCCGCGTTTTGGGCACGGTGAAACGAAGCGCAAACGGGAAAGTCGCGTGGATGCGACAAACGCTCGAGATGTCCGAGACTGCCGAATCGGTTGACGGCGACAACAACGGTTTTGTAAACATTCCGCTCGCCGCTCGCGAAGTCGAAGCGGTGCTTTATATGCGTGAAGTTCAGCCGGGCGCTTACCGCTGCAGTCTGCGTTCAAAAGGCGACATCAACGTCGCGCGCGTTGCCGAAAAGTTCGGCGGCGGCGGACACCGAAACGCCTCGGGCTGTCGCGTCGAGGGCGATTGGGATACGCGGGAAAAAGAGCTTATAGTTGCGCTTTCCGATGCGGTCGAGGATTCCGATAACGGTTTTGTTCCGGTGATTGAAAAGGCTGAATTGTTGGCTTAGGTTTTTTCACCGCAGAGACGCAGAGACGCAGAGATTTTAAGGGAAAAGAGAATGTTCGATGAACGTCCTGAAAATCGAATTACCGAAAAGATAATCGGTTGTGCAATTGAAGTTCATCGAAGTTTGGGTCCCGGACTTTTAGAATCTGCATATGAAGAATGTTTGTGTTATGAACTAACACAATTAGGTGTTGCCTTTCAAAGACAAGTTCCGCTTTCTGTCGTTTATAAAGGAGTCAATCTTGAATGCGGATACCGGATGGATTTGGTTGTTGAAGATTCTGTAGTCGTTGAGATCAAAGCTATCGAAAAGATTCTTCCCGTTCATGAAGCGCAACTTTTGTCTTATCTAAAACTCCATAATCAAAGAGTGGGTCTTCTGATAAACTTTCATGTTCCCATTTTAAAAAATGGTCTCAAGCGAATAGTCAATAATTTATGAGAGCTCTGCGTCTCCGCGTCTCTGCGGTAAATTCTCTTTTATGAAAGAAAAGCGTTACAAATGGCGCCGCGAAGGCTACAAGGAAAACACCAAAGGCTTGCTGATGGTGAACACCGGTGACGGCAAGGGCAAGACCACGTGCGCGCTCGGGTTGCTGATGCGCGCCGCCGGACGCGGAATGCGCTGCGCAATGATCCAGTTTATGAAGTCGAAAACCGACCGTTACGGCGAGCATGAATCGGCTGAAAGTTTGGGTATCGAAGTCCACACCATGGGCGACGGGTTCACCTGGGACACGAAAGATCCGGCGCAAGACATAAAAACGAGCGAAGAAACTTGGGCGCTTTGCGTCGAGAAAATGCGCAGCGAAGATTATGATTTGCTGGTGTTTGACGAGCTTGTTTATGTTCTAGATTACAAATTCCTCGATCTCAAGGCGGTTTTGGATGAAATAAAAGCCGTCCGCGAAAAACAGCCGAACCTTCACATAGTTTTAACCGGAAGGAACGCGCCCGCCGAATTGATCGAAGCCGCCGATCTCGTCACCGAGATGAAAGAGATCAAGCATCCTTTCACGGCGGGAATCTACGCTCAACAGGGAATTGAGTTTTAGAAAAATATTTAGGAAAATAAACCACGAAATAACACGAAAAGCAATTGGTGTTGTTTCGTGTGTTTTCGTGGTTACAAATAAAAAGGAGTTGATATGTCAAAATACGCAGATGTTTACCTTTGCCCGATCAAGGAAGCCAATGTTCCCGAATACAAAAAACTCGCCGCGGGTGCCGGCAAGATCTTTATGAAACACGGCGCGCTTCGTTACCGCGAATACGTCGCGTCCGATCTAAAGGTCGAGAAGGTCGTTGCTTTTCCCGACGCCGTCAAGCTCAAAAAAGGTGAGACGCTTATCTACGCCGCCGTCGAATTCAAATCCGAAGCGCACCGCAACAAGGTGATGAAGACGATCTTCGAAGACCCCGACATGGTTAAAATAATGGAGGACAAAAAGCCGCCCTTCGATTACAGGCGAATGGTTTACGGCGGGTTTAAGATACTGGTCGATCTCTAAACAGTGCAGAATGCAGCGTGCAGAGTCACGTCTCTGCCTGATCGCTGAAGGCAACAAAGATAAAGCTCGCCCTCGTCGCCGCAGTCTTTATGACCGGCAACACGCTGTCACAAAAATCGCTTTTGCGGTGTTTACTTGTTAAAGGATAAATCTATTGTTTAGCAGGTATTTTTATGAAACGGCTTGAAAGATTTCTTTTGCTCGCTTTGTGTTTTCTCGGTTTTTTCGCGGCTTCGGCGAAGGCTCAGCTCGGCGGGGTTGACCGCGATGCGGAGACCAAACCGGTTTTAGTGATTCTCGGCACGTATCATATGGGAACGCCGGGGAGCAACGTCGTTAAACCGGAAGTTGCGGACGTCGGCACGCCGCAGCGTCAAAAGCAAATGGTCGAACTTGTCGAGCGATTGAAAAGGTTCAAGCCGACGAAGATTGTCCTCGAAATCGACTGGGATAAAGAAACGAAAACGCAAGACCTTTATGATAAATATCTTGCCGGAAATTACGAGCTGACAAAAAACGAAACCAACCAGATCGGTTTTCGGCTCGCGAAGGAGCTCGGGCATAAAAAGGTTTACTGCGTAGATTGGAGCGATTTTTGGGACGATCCGACGATCAATTACGAGAAATTCGCCGCAAAAGACTCCGAAATGGACGCCTATCTCAAGGGCGTTTATCAAAAGCTAAAAAAGGAGATCGACGCCGAATTTGAAAGAATTTATTCGATGGCGATAGTCGATCAGCTAATATTTCTGAATAAACCCGAACGCGCTGAGAAAGATCATCGAATATATTTCAACATTTTGCGGCTCGGGCGCGGAACCGATTACGCGGGCGCGAATTATGTTTCGTGGTGGTATCGCCGCAATCTTACGATCTTTACAAACATCGTCAGGCTCACCGAGTCGCCGAACGATCGCGTTCTTGTAGTTTATGGCGTTGGGCACAACAAGCTGCTAAATCAGTTCGCAAAGGAATCCGGGTTTTACGAGGTCGAAAGTCCACTCAAATACTTGGAAAATAAAAAAAGCAAAAAATGAAATACGCTTGTGGCTTCTAATCAATCCACGGACGCGGAAAAAATTAAAAAACATAAAATCGGCGTCGTGTCTATCGATTTCTATCGACTTGATCGCAAACAAGTATATAATTCTAAATATGAAAATTGCGCAGGCTTTATTTGTATTGTTCGTGTTATTTTCGGCGTCCGCGGTGATCGATGCGCAGTGCGTGCCGGCTTCGACGGCGGCTGGCGCGTTAGATACGTGCTTCGGTACGGACGGTAAGGTGACGACGGAGGTCACGAACAACCGCGACTATGCGAGAGCAATCGCCGTTCAGCCCGACGGCAAGATCGTGGTCGCCGGAGTCGCCGGCTACAGTGCTCCTGCCGTCGCAGATTTCACCGTTGTGCGGTATAACGTGAACGGGTCACTTGATACCACATTTGACGGTGACGGTATCGCGATAACTGATTTTGGCTTTGGGACTGAGGATGATGATTACTGCCGAGGCTTGGTGATCCAACCTGACGGTAAGATTGTTATAGCCGGACGCGCCTTAGTCAGTCCGACAACTTACGCCTTCGCGGTTATACGCTACAATGCGGATGGTTCGCTTGACACGACATTTGACGGCGATGGCAAAGCTCAATTCGAAATGGCAGCGGTCATTGACATGTTTGGACTTGCGCTCCAACCGGACGGCAAGATCATCGTTGGCGGACGCTCCTATTTGAACGGAATCTATAACGGTCTTATTGCGCGTTTTAATTCAAACGGTTCGATCGATACGTCTTTTGGTTTGAACGGCTCGACGACCGCGTCGCTTTCCGGCATTTTTTCGGTCGCTCTTCAATCCGACGGTAAGATAGTCGCCGCCGGCTCTCAAGGTCCGGACCCGGCGTTTCCCGCTTTTGCGATCGCCCGCTTACATCCTGACGGCTCTCCCGATATATTTTTCGGAAATGGCGGTGTCATAACCTATCATCCAACTTTTACTGACCAACTTTGGTCCGCGAAAATTCGGTTTGACAACCAGATATTTGCCGTAGGACATTCCTCGGTGGTACAGGGCGATGCTCGCGGGACGCTCTTACGCTTTGGTTCTGACGGAACTCTTGCGCAAGCTGTGATTTATCCGAACGAGAATGCGTTCTGGAGTTTAGCCTTTCAGCCGGACGGGAAGGCGCTGATTATTGGTGTGAGTCATCTTCCGGCGTGCGGATATAGAATCGGGCGGTATTTCGACGTCAACACTCCGGATACGACATTCAACGGCGGCTCGACATGCGTCAAATTCCTGCCTGCGTCTGTACCTGAAGCTTCGGGCGTTAATGCGATCGCAATGACTCGGGATAATAAGATCGCTGTCGCCGGCTCAGTGACCGAACAGGATAATCCGGTGACCGGATGGAGATTGGCGGTTACGAGACTTTATTCGGGACTTCAGGCGCCGCATCCCGAGCGTTTCGATTTTGACGGGGACACGAAGGCGGACCTTTCGATCTTTCGTCCGGGCGCTGGCGAATGGTGGTATCTAAAAAGCTCGGACGGCGGAAACGCCGCTTTCCAGTTCGGCGCAGTAGCCGATGTTCCCACGCCCGGCGATTACACTGGCGACGGCAAAACCGATATCGCATTTTGGCGTCCTTCAACCGGCGAATGGTTTGTTTTGCGAAGTGAAGATTTTTCTTATTATGCGTTCCCGTTCGGCACGAGCGGCGACATTCCGCGCCCTTCGGATTTTGACGGTGACGGCAAAACCGATTACATAGTTTACCGTCCTTCACAAAATTCCTGGTATCGCATCAACAGTATCGGCATAATTTCCATCGGTCAGTTTGGCTTAGCCGGAGATAAGTCGGTGATCGGTGATTTTGACGGCGACGGCAAGTCTGATAAGGCGATTTACAGACCTTCGACTGGTGAATGGTGGTGGCAATCGAGTCTTGATAATAGTCAGCGTACGATGCATTGGGGCGTCTCGACCGACGTTCCCGCTCCGGCGGATTACGACGGTGACGGTACGACGGACTTTGCAGTTTACCGACCTTCGAACGGCACGTGGTATATCATTAACAGCTCGAACGGCTCGTTCACGTTTATGAATTTCGGACTCTCCGACGATAAACCCGCTCCGGCGGATTATGACGGCGACGGCAAAGCCGACATCGCTGTTTTCCGTCCATCGACGGGCGTTTGGTATCTGCTTCGCACGACTGCGGGGTTTGGGGCAATGCATTTTGGAATCTCAACCGATGTTCCGCTTCCGAACGCGTTCATTCAATAAGAAGAGATTACGATACCCTTCTTCGGACATATATTTTCGAGGACGCATTCGCCGCATTTCGGTTTGCGCGCGATGCAGATCTGTCTGCCGTGTGTGATAAGCCAATGCGGGAACATTATCCAATCTTTTTTTGGGACAAGTTTTTCGAGATCCTTTTCGATCTTTTCCGGTGTTTTGTTTTCGGTCAAGCCGAGGCGCTGCGACAGGCGCGAGACGTGAGTATCGACAACGACACCCGAAGCGATGCCGAACGCGTTGCCGAGTACGACGTTCGCCGTCTTTCGCGCGACGCCGCCGAGCGTTAATAATTCGTCCATGGTCTCGGGAACTTTACCGCCGAAAATCTCAACTATTCGTTCGCATGCGGCTTGTATGTTTTTTGCTTTGTTACGGAAAAACCCGGTCGAGTGAATGTCTTTTTCAAGTTCCGTTTGTTCGACCTTTAAATAGTCCTGCGGTGCGCGGTATTTGCGGAAAAGATCAGCGGTAACGATATTGACCCGCACGTCCGTGCATTGCGCTGAAAGGATCGTCGCGATCAAGAGTTGGAAGGCATTTTCGTGTTTCAGCGCACAGTGCGCGTCCGGATATTCCCTTTTAAGACGCTTTATTATTTCGAGCGCGCGGCGGCTTTTATCTTCGGTCATTTGCGTTTTAGGCTAAAAAAGAAACACGCAAAATGCAAATTCGCGCGGGTTTGGTTAAAATTAACTGCAAATTATGATTTCGCTTTCCGGAAAATAGCCGTGAAGAAAGCAACTAACGTTGAATGCCCAAGGAAAAAAGTCACATCACCGCGCTGGATTCGCGCAAACCTTACGTCAGGCTCCTGCTTGTTTTTGCGGTGATCGGCGCGCTGTTTTTCGGCTGGTTTTCGATTCGCTGGCAGATCGGAAATATGATCGCTTACCTCGCGCTTCCAAATGACCGGCAAGCGAAAGAGATAGCCGCGTTCGCTTTGGACTTGTCGCCGGACGATCCGGCAACGATCAGGTTTGGGGCGAGTGCCGGGAGTGATGCGCTGGCACCGGAAAATTTAAAAAACGCAATCGCGAGTTATGAAAAAATAGTTCGGCTCTCGCCGTATGATTTTCGAAGTTGGATCGAATTGGGCAAAGCTTACGAACAGGCGGAGGACTACGAGAAAGCCGAGCAGGCGATGCGACACGCCATCGACCTTGCGCCGAACTATACGCTTCCGCGATGGCAGCTCGGGAATTTTTACCTGCGTCAAAATCGTGCCGACGAAGCTTTTATCCAATTAAGAGAGGCTGCGGAAAATAACAGCTTGTATAGCGAACAGGTCTTTTCGATAGCGTGGGATTATTACGAAAAAGATACTGTAAAGGTCGAGGAACTCTCCGGCTCTTCAGCGGCGCAGCGCGCCGAGTTGGCAAGATTTTATGCAGTGAAAGAACGCCCCGAGGACAGTTTGCGAATATGGAATCTGCTTTCGGACGAGGAAAAGGAGCAGCAGCGCGAGATCGCAAAACTTATCGCGCAGGCGTTTTATGACAAGCGTTTCTACCGTTCGTCCGTCGAATTTGTGCGGCAGCTCGGAATTGAGCCCAATGCAAAGATCGGCGCCGTCGAAAATCCGGGTTTCGAAAATTCGCTCAATGGCGAAGGCGGTCTGGTTTACTTCGGCTGGAAAACTCTCCCCGTCGAAAAGATCGAGGTTAAAACGGACCCAAATCAAAAACACGAAGGCAGCCGAAGTCTGCGTTTATTGTTTACGGGTTTCGGCGGGCTCGAGGTTAGTAATATTTATCAGATAATTGCCGTTGAACCGGCGGCTCGCTATCGCTTGAGTTTTTGGGTGCGGACGGAGAATTTGAAAAGCGCCGGAACGCCGACGCTGGAAATTCTCAACGCTAACGATTACAAGGTTCTCGCCGTCGGAAAACCGTTTCCTGTTGGCAGCAATGATTGGCAGCAGTTTCAGATCGATTTTGCAGTTCCCGCCGAGAATGCGGAAGCCATTAATCTTCGCACGACGCGTGGTTATTGTGGGAATGCGTGCCCGATTGTAGGAACAGTGTGGCTCGATGATTTTAAGTTAGAAAAGCTAAATTAATTCTTTAAATGACGACCGAAATAAAAACAACCTGGGCGAGCAATATCTTGTTTTTCATACTCTGCTTGCTGCTCGTTTTTACCACGATGGCGTATGGAACGGTTCATCAGCCGATGATCGCACTTTTCTATTTGGCGGGCGTGCTTGTAGTTGTTTTATGGGCGATCGACGCCTTTCGGACCGGCGTTTTGAGATTCAGCAAGGATCTTGTCCAAATCCCGATTCTGGCGATCATTGTTTATGGCGTGATCCAGATTATTCCGTTCGGTACGATTGGCGAAACCGCAGGCGTTACGGATATTCCGCGCACGATTTCGCTCGAGCCTTTCTGGACGAAAATGTTCATCCTTCACTTTCTCGTATTTTCGATCTTTCTTGCCGCAATGCTTACGTTCATTGATAGCGTGAAGCGATTGCGGAAGGTGGTTTGGATGATTACGATCTTCGGTTTTATCTATGCTTTTTTTGCGATCTTGCAGAACGTTCTAAGCCCGGACAAGATCTACGGTATCTACGGAAGCCCCGAAGTGCGACCGTTTGGATCGTTTGTTAACCGCCATAATTTCGCGGCATTTATCGAAATGGCGATTGCTGTTCCGCTCGGAATGTTGTTTGTCGGCGCCGTTGGCAAGGAAAAGCGGCTTTTGGTTTTAACGGCGGTCGGGCTGATGGGCATCGCGCTTCTTCTGAGCAGTTCGCGCGGCGGATTCGTGGCGCTTCTGGCGGCGATTTTCTTTTTGCTTATACTCACAACCGAGACCAAAAACTATCGGCAGGTCGTCCTTAAGGTCGGTTTGGTGGTCTTGCTGATCGCGACCATCATTACCGGCGCAATTCTCATCGGCGGCGAGACATCGCTAACGCGCATGGCGGAAAGGGCGGCGGCGAACGATATAACCTCGAATCGAACGCATATCTGGACCATTACGCTCAGCGTGATAAAAAGTTTTCCACTTTTCGGAACGGGATTGGGCGGATACAGCACGGCTTACGCGCGTTTAGACACGGCGAACGGGTTGGAACGCGTTGAACAGGCGCACAACGACTATTTGCAAATCCTGACAGACGCGGGTTTGATCGGACTAATTATTGCATCCTTTTTTGTTTTCCGTTTGTTCAAAACCGGATTAAGCAACGCAAAGCATACGAATAAGTTTCGACGAGGCGTTGCGGTCGGCGCGCTGGCGGGCTGTTTCGCGATCCTCGTTCATAGTCTTTTTGATTTTGTATTGCACACGAGCGCGATAACTTATTTTTTCATTATGCTCGTTGCGCTGGTCGTCGTCAGCGGGGGTAAGTTTATCGACGACCGCGATGACGGCGTTCAGCGCCGGAGCAAAAGGCGTTCTGCCAGTATTACTCCGATCGAAGCGAAACGTCGAGGAACGTGAGTTCCCCTTTTCAGACAGTCGATTCGCTAGTTTCTACGCCTTCGTCTTTTCTCTTCGGATTCATCAAACCGAAGAGATACCAAATAATTCCATGAGATACGTAAAGGACAGTGAGAATCAGGAGCATATAATGCGAATAAAGCCAGATGAGCATTCCGATCGCGCCGATTATCAGGATAAAATAGATGCTCCGCCGCCGCGTTCCGGCAGTCTTAAAACTGGAATAGCGCAGCGTGCTGACCATTAAAAGCCCTAAAACGGCGATCAAAACGATCATCAAAACGCCATAAAAGCGAGCAAAGGTTTCCGCATAGACACTTAGCGGAAACGGTGCGAAGTGGACGATCGCTGCGAGCAGTCCGGCGGCGGGCGGAATCGGCAAACCGACGAAATTCTTTTTATCTAATTTGGGCGAGCCTTCGATCAAAACACGCGGACGCGTCGCCTGAAGATTAAAACGCGCGAGACGAAACGTTCCGCAGATGAGATACATAAACAGCACGAAAACCCCGAATCCATGAGCCGCCGTGTTTTCGTGAAAAGTTGCGCCGATCGCCCAACAATACATCAAAACCGTCGGCGCAATGCCGAAAGTCAAAACGTCCGCCAGCGAATCGAGCTGAACACCGATCTCGGTCGCCGTCCGCGTCATACGCGCGAGCCTGCCATCGAGCGTGTCAAACAATATCGCTAAACCGATCGCGATCGCCGCGTAATTGAAGTAGTATGCGGAAAGTTCGGCGTTGGTCTGAATGAGTTGAAAACCGCGAACGGAGGACAAAACCGCAAGAAAACCCATCGCGATGTTTGCCGCCGTAAACGCAGTCGGGATCAGGAAAAGCCCTTTTTTCAAGCCCTTATGAACCGGTTTGTTTTGTTCATCCTGCATATTGTGCTTCGTAAACCCGCGCCTCGCTTGCCGGTATCGCGTAACTTTCCTTTAGCCGCGCAATGATCGTTTCACCGCCGACCACTTTTTCGCCGATCCCGACCAGGATCTCGACTTCGCCCGGCATCAAAAGATCTGTTCGCGAGCCGAATTTGATCAGTCCGAATTTTTCGCCTAATTCGAGATTATCGCCTGCTTTGCGCCAGCAGACAATGCGCCGCGCCAGAATTCCCGCGATCTGCGTGCAGACAACGGTCATTTTTTCACCTTCGATCGTGAGCGAATTTCTTTCGTTAATAAAGCTTGCGTCCTCTCGCGTGGCGGGAACTTTTCTGCCTTTTTGATAATCAACTTTCGTGATTTTCCCGGCGATCGGCGCGCGATTAATATGGACGTCGATAGGCGAAAGAAAAACGCTGACGAGCTTTTTGCCGTCGTTGGTCTCGTCAATTCTGGTGACTTTTCCGTCCGCCGCGGAGACGATTATATCGGCTTCGGTCGGGATAGCGCGGCGCGGATCGCGGAAAAAATATGCCATAAAAGCCGCGAGCAAAAGAAAAAGGACGACCAAAGCAAACAAAATTACCGAGTCAACGACAAAAAAATAAAGACCGCCAAAAAAAGCCGCATTGACGACGCAAATAAATACAAAAGGAAATCCTTCTTTAACCATAAAACCGATAGAGGCTAGGGCTAGCAAAGCAAACTTTCTAACCTCTAACCTCTGGCATCATCTTACTTTAATTTGAAAATAAAAAAAAGCCCGATGCCGGCAGCATCGGGCGTAAATGGAGGATTGTGTGTCAGGCGATTAACTTCTGATCGGATTGTCTTTAGCGTAGCTGAACGCGCACCAAGCGCAAATAAGATGAACGATCCATCCCAAAAGTCCAGCCGATCCGATCCACGAAATGCCCGTTAAAATGAGCCAAATTATGCCAATTAGAATTCGTCCGTTATAAATCTGACCAACGCCGGGAACTAAAAGACTTAATAATCCGGCAATCCAGGGTTCACGCATTTTTGTAAATCACCTCCGTTTTAAGATTACGCGGCGCGCGCCGATTTGTTCCCTAAAAATCTCCGGACCGTTCGCGCTTTTTCACTTCGACAATTTCCGCACCGCGAAAAATGCGTCTGAATTGTCGTATTACCGGGTGATTATTTGCGTATTTCAAAAGTTCTTCCTCGGTCGGATCTTCCGATAGCTCCGGCATTTCAGCGTTTTCCACATCAAAAACCGGCGGCGCAAATTCGCGCCTTTCTTTTGCCGGAGCGACCGCAGCCGCGGCGCCGTTCCTATTTTCTTTTTTTGTTTCGGAAACGCTTGCCGTGTTTGTTCTGAGCACGACACCAACAAGCTCGGAGGCGTTCTTGATCGGAAACAGATTGTCACCCGATTCCAGGAGTTTTTGCTCAAAAGCTTCGTCGAGTTTGTTGTCGTCGATATGTTCGAGTTCTTCGGATGATATCGGCGGAAGTTTTACCGGCATCGAAGCGATAAGGTCTCTAAGAGACGAACTTCCGGATGCCGTTTGCGCGAAACTTTCCGTTTCAAGCTCCTTTTCCGGCTGAATTTTTTCGGGTTTTGCCTCTTTAATGACCTCGATTTTCGACGAAATGTCAGGAGCTAAAGTTTTTTTTTCTGATGGAGCGGCGGCAAGTTCGGATTCAAACGGAGATTCTAATGATTCTCCGGCATTCGGCTCAAAATTTCCATTTGCAAGCGAATTCTCAAGCCGTGCGAGTCTTTCTAAGATCTTTTCTATCGGCGCGACGCGGCGCATTTCGACCAATTTTATCAAGCCGATCTCCAAAACGTATCGCGGCTGCGTGGCTTCGCGAAGTTTGCTTTCGGTTTCCGACAGTGAATTAAAAAATCGGATCAGATCGGATTCCGAAAAAGGCGCCGCGTTATCTTCAAGCTCGTTTTGGCTTAAAATCGCCGTGTCAAGCAAATTTTCGGCGCCGCCGGCGATCTTGTAGATCAGCAGATCGCGAAAAAAGCTCAAAAGATCGCGGCAAAAGTTTCGCAGGTCCTGACCGCGGCTGACGATGTCGTCGACGACTTTCAAAATTTCCTCCGGCATATTCACTGCGATCGCCTTTGCCGTTCGGATCAAAGTTTCCGCGCTCGCGATTCCGAGCGCAAGCATAACGTCTTCGACGCCGATTTTCTCCCCGGAAAAACTCATTACCTGATCGAAATTCGATTGAGCATCGCGCATCGAACCTTCGCCCGAACGCGCGACCTCGCGAAGTGCTTCATCCGAAATATCGATTTCTTCCGTTTTTGCGATCAGCTTTAATCGTTCCAGAATTTTGCTGACCGGAATCGTCCGGAAATCAAATTCCTGACAGCGGGAAAGGATCGTATCGGGAACTTTGTGCAATTCCGTGGTCGCCATTATGAATGCAACATTCGGCGGCGGTTCTTCGAGTGTTTTGAGCAGCGCATTGAACGACGAATTCGAAAGCATATGAACTTCGTCGATGATGAAAACTTTGTAGCGATCGCGCGCGGGATTTATGTTTATGCTTTCGATAATAATTTCGCGGATGTCGTCGACACCGGTATGCGAAGCGGCGTCAAACTCCAAAACATCGATCGAGCGGCTTTCCGCGATTTCGAGGCACGAAGCACAAACTTCGGCGTCCGCCGGAGAACATGGAACCGGATTCGGTTTGTCCGTTTTGTGACAGTTCAGAGCTTTGGCGAGCAAGCGCGCGGTCGTCGTTTTTCCTACGCCTCGCGCGCCGGAAAAAAGGTACGCGTGATGAAGACGCTCGTGTTCGACACCGTTTCGCAGCGTTCGCGTGATCGCCTCCTGACCGGTGACTTCTTCGAATGTTTGCGGTCGCCACTTGCGCGCGATAACCTGATAGGACATAAAAAATTGAGCTCCGTAGACTAATAATTTTAGTTTAGCGCGCTATATTTATCAATATTGGGCTAGATATAGTTTCCAAAAAAAGAGCCGAAGTTTTTAAGCTTCGGCTATTTTTGCGGTCAGAAATTTGGAGGCTTCAGACTTTACCGCAACACAGGCTGAAATTGCTGCCGTTGCTCGATTCCTCGTCTAGCGGAGTTCACAACTCAAACCTTGTGCGGAGCCTGAAGCCATAAATGGCGGAAAGGGTGGGATTCGAACCCACGGAACCCTTTTGAGGTTCACAGCATTTCCAATGCTGCCAATTCAACCGCTCTTGCACCTTTCCGCGAAATTCAAAATTCCAGATTGCTTATTCCAAATAAATCCGGAATCTGAAATTTGGAATCTGCAATTGATGGCGGAGAGGGTGGGATTCGAACCCACGGTACCCGCAAAGGTACAACAATTTTCGAGACTGCCCGATTCAACCACTCTCGCACCTCTCCGCATGTTAGAAATCGCTCTTTTTTTCAAGCCTTTTCGCGCGAAAAAAATCCTGCATTAGTTGTTTGCATTCATCGCGCCGAACGCCTGAAGCGATTTCCATTTTATGATTCAAAGAACTGTTATCGCAAATGCGAAAAATTGTTTCAACGGCGCCGAATCTTTCGTCCGTCGCGCCGTAAACAAGGCGCTTAACGCGCGCGTTCACCAAGGCTCCGGCACACATGGCGCAAGGTTCAATGGTCGTATAAAGGCACGTTTCAGTCAAACGGTAGTTGCCAATTTTTTCCGCCGCCTCGCGCAAAACCAATATCTCGGCATGCGCCGTCGGATCGATATTCGTGATCGTCAAATTTCCCGAGATGGCGATCAATTCGCCGGCAGAATCGATCAAACACGCGCCGATCGGAACTTCGCCCGAATCTCGCGCTTCGACGGCGGCTTCAAGCGCCCGACGCATCCAAAATTCATCCGTTTCCACAGACCTAAACTTAAAAACTCAAGCCTGAAAAGTCAAAGCAAACAGACGCGTTTCCGCGTAATAAACTTGTCTTGGCTTCACTTCGGTAAAGTGCTAAACTTGAAATCGAAGCCGGTTTGAGCGCCGACCGGCTTTTCGGATTCTTCATTTTACTGTTATATGAGAGACAACGTACGGCTGGCAGATGAGTTATCGGTCGAAGACGATATACACATCAGCCAACTTCCGCCGTCATTTAAATCGCTTGCCGAAGAAGTTCGCGCACGCAGCACCAAGCCAAAAACGACACCGCTTTCAGTTCCGCAGAAGCTTTCGCTTGCGGAATTTAATACGGCAATGGTGCATTTTTATCGCGGCGAGATCCAGCGTTCGAATGTTTGGCGCGGACGGCTCGACGCGACGACGAACTGGGCGGTGATCACCGCGGGCGCGACTTTATCGTTCGTTTTCAGCTCAGCCGACAATCCGCATTTTGCAATCCCGATCAATTCGATCCTCGTTTCTATATTCCTTTTTATGGAGGCGCGGCGGTATCGTTATTACGAAGTTTGGGCAAACCGCGTTCGCGTACTCGAAACCGGATATTTTGCTCCAATGCTTTCTCATCGCACGATTCCGCCGGACAAAGAATGGGCGGATCATATTTCGTCTGACCTGATCTCGCCGCATTTTACGATCAGCGAATGGGAAGCCGTCGGACGACGCTTGCGAAGCAATTATCTCTGGATATTTATTTTGCTCGCGCTCTCGTGGACACTGAAAGTTTATATTCACCCGTTTCCTGCGACAGATCTCGACGTTTTTCTGAATCGCGCTCAAGTTGGACTCGCGCCCGGATGGTTGGTTATCTTCGTCGGCGCTCTTTTTAACTTTTTGATATTTTTTGTCGCTTTCGGCACTTTAAGATTGAAAAATGCGGCGAGCGAGGTTTTGCCGCTCGAGCATTTCGAATGGCATCCGCTAAAACAAGTATCGGATTGGGCGGAAACGAGTTTGAAGAAACGAAATACGATTCGCCGCGCGAAAAAAGCCCGCCATCGCGTGCGCTCAATTCACAAAACAGAGTCATAAAAGTGAAAAAGTGAAAGAGTGCAAAAGGAAGATTACTTAAGATCATCCGAACTTTTTTCACCTTTTCACTTTTTCACTTCTTCACTTTATTTGTTATTTTTTATTTTTCGAATTTATAAATTTCAGGGAGTGTGATTTTTTATGTCAGTTGAAATGGAAGACCGCGGACGGGCGCTGGAAAATGAATATTTTCGCCGCAAGGAACAAGAGCTTATTGAAAAAATGAAGGCGAAGCTAGAGGCGGAAGATTCGCAAGAAACCGGAATGCAGTGTCCGCGCTGTGAAGGCAAACTTGTCGAAACAGACTACGAGCACATAAAAATCGACGTTTGCGACAAATGTTCAGGCGCTTGGCTTGACCCGGGCGAGCTTGCGCAGATCGTCGACAAGGAAGAAAAATCCGGCGGCTGGTTTGGCAGGATTTTGGGATAAAATGCTCAATTTTGCCATCGAAACCGCGCGCGAAGCCGGGCAAATTCTACTCGATAAATTCGGAAAGATCACCGTTTCTAAAAAAGGCGACATCAATCTCGTTACTGAAGCCGATCTCGCTTCGGAAAAATACATCCTCGAAAAAATTAATTCCTATTATCCGAAACACTCGATCTTAGCGGAAGAATCAGGCGAATCGGCGATCCTGATCGACGGCGGAATGCGTTGGAAATGGATTATCGATCCGCTCGATGGAACGACGAATTACGCGCACGGCTATCCCTGCTTTTGCGTAACGATAGGGCTCGAACACGAAAGCGAAATCGTTATCGGCGTGACATACGATCCGACCCGAAACGAGATCTTTTCCGCCGAAAAAGGTCAGGGCGCGAGTTTGAATAACAAACCGATCCGCGTTTCTAAAACAGAAAAACTTAGTGAATCTTTGATCGTTACCGGATTTCCGTACGACATCGCGCAGCGCGAAAACTTCGCGCGCCATTTGACCGATTTTCTTCTAAAATCTCGCGGCGTCAGGCGCGACGGCTCAGCGGCGATCGATATGGCTTACGTCGCCTGCGGACGCTTTGACGGCTTTTGGGAAGAAGGTTTGAATCCTTGGGACGTTGCCGCCGGCGTTCTCTTGATCGAAGAAGCGGGCGGCGAAGTTTCTTATTATGACGGTTCGAAAATAAGCATCTACGCGCCGCCGATCTGCGCCTCAAACGGCGCGATCCACACGGAAATGCTGGATGTTTTGCGCTAGTGACGCTTTAGACGAGTTTTAGGGCAAAAATGCGCCCGGAACCGTCCTGTCTCCGCTCAATCCGAAATTGCTAAATGTAAATCCCGCCGTCGAGCGAAGTAAATACCAATCGTTTGTGCTTGGACGAAATACGGCAATATCCGATTTCCCGTCGCCGTCATAATCGCCGACCACAGGAACATCTGCCGGCAAACCCCACGACGCGCCCTGAAACGTCAAAGTTGCGCTCAAAAGAACGTAAAAATCGGGCTGGCTCGAATCAGTCGTTGCTCTGAAAACCGCAGCGTCCGTTCGACCGTCGCCGTCGTAATCACCGGGAACGGGAATGTCGGTTCCGAGTCCGAACGGAAATGCGAGATATGAATTTGTCGAACTTTGCCAAAAATGCCAAACTCCATCTGCCGGACGATAAACCGCAAGATCGCCGATTCCGTCGCCATCGTAATCCGCCAGCAGCGGAATATCGCCGGTTAAGCCAAATTGCTGAATGAAAATTTGGCTTCCCAGACTTCTGAGCTCATACCAAACTCCGGTTGAAGGGCGAAAAACAGAAATATCGGCGCGCCCGTCGCCGTCAAAATCATTCGGAACGGGTTTATCGCCGTCTAAACCGAATTGCGTAATATTGACCGTGAATCCGGCAGAATTAAGAACGTACCAGACTCCTTCTGAAGGACGAAAAACCGCGAAATCGGTTTTATTGTCTCCGTCATAATCAGCGGGCGCGAGAACATCCGTCGAAATTCCCCAACGAGCCGCAATTTGCGCACCGTTGATCGAGGATTGATACCACCAATCTCCGGTGGACGGTCGAAAGATAGAAATGTCAGTTTTGCCGTCGCCGTCAAAATCAAAGGGCGCACGATTGACTCGCGTGATGACAATATCATTGCCGTCGCCGCCTTGATAGGTGATTCGGAAAGCCGTGTTTAATGCGCCGCCAAATATTGAACCTTCTGGCGCATTAAGAAATGTTCCGCTGATCGCGTCGCTTCCGTCGTTGCGCAAAATAAGAAAGGAATCGCCGATCGCAGGTTGAAACGCGTTCCACGGAATCGGCGCGAGCCGCGAATTATTTAAATTTACAGTGCCGGTTACGTTCAATTGGTCGTGCCCGTTTGCGCCGGGTATCGTGCCGCCAATTTTGCAAACGTAATTGCCGTTTTCGGTAAAATTCAAGCTTCCGGTGTTCAAAATTCCGGTGGGCGAAGTCAAAGTTCCCGCGCTGATCACGCCTTGCGTGATATTGACAGAGCCGACCGTGCCCGTGCCGCCGAAACCGCTGAATCCGAGTGTGCCGCCGGTCGTCGTCGGCGAATTTATCGTAACCGGACTGTTCGGAATGTTGGCATCAACCACAAAAATTCCGTTGTTAACAGTAATCGAGCCGTTGTAAAGGGCGGATTGAGTAAGCAGTGTCGCGCCGCCGCCGTTTTTGATGAGATTGCCCGGACCCGTTATCACCCCGATACCGAAACTGCCTGCGCCGTCAAAGGTCAAAGGAAAACCGCTCATATTCAATAATAATATGGTAGTTGTCGAGCCGAGCGCGGCGGTATAAGTCTGAGCGGCGGCGACATTTATCGAAGTGTTGATAAGTTGCGTTCCGCCGTTCACCGTCAAACCGTTGGTCAAGCGAAAACCGTTACCGCCGATGGTATAATTTCCGCCTTCGATGGTCAGCGAACTAAAAGTTGTAAATCCCGCCGAATTGTTATTGGTCGCAAACTGCGCCGCCGTCGCGGGAAAAACCAAATCATCATTGGCAACGGGCGCAACATCGCCCACCCAATTTGCCGCCGTTTGCCAATTATTGTCCGCGCCGCCGCCGTCCCACGTTTTCGTGGCGGAAAAAACGCTGATCGAAAAAATCCCGAAAGTTAAAACGAGTAAGAAAACTGAGTTTTTCATTTTGTACAACCTGTGAAATTAAACTGAAATTCGCTTCTGAATTTATCACAATCACATCCCCTAAACAACCGATTTTTTCCTGATCGTCTGCCGATGACTTTTTTGCATCGCCCGACGCATATGATAATCTTATTCAAGTCCGAATTGCTGTGAGTCTCAAGTCAGAACAGACCTGAGACTTTAGACTTTTAACTCGCAAAATATGTCGTGGTTTAGCCGAAAAAAACCGAAACTTGAAGAGCCGGCGTCCGAAGAAGAACGCAAAGTTAAGACCGAAGGGATCTTCGTAAAATGCAGGGAATGCGAAAGCCCGCTTTACCGACGCGAACTGCTCGAATCGCTCCAGGTTTGCACACATTGCGGTTTTCATTTCCGCCTTCCCGCGCGCGAGCGGCTCGATACTTTTTTTGACGATGGCAAATATGAAAAGCTGGATGAAGAAATAAGTTCTGCCGATCCGCTCGAATTTACCGACACAAAACCCTACAAAGATCGGATCAAACAGGCAAAAAAATCCTCCGGTTTGCCGGAAGCAATAGTGTCCGGCGCGGGAACCGTCGGCGGGCACCTGGTTTACGCCGGCGCGATGGATATGGCTTTTATCGGCGGCTCTATGGGATCGGCGGTCGGCGAAAAGATCACGCGTCTGATCGAAAGAGCGCTGGAAAAGCGCGGCGCGGTCGTTATTTTTTCTGCTTCGGGCGGCGCGCGAATGCAGGAAGGGGCGCTTTCGCTGATGCAAATGGCGAAAATTTCGGGCGCGCTCGCGCGGCTTCACGACGCGCAGTTACCGTTTATCTCGATCTTGACCGATCCGACGACCGGCGGCGTTACGGCGAGTTTTGCAATGCTCGGTGACGTGATCATCGGCGAACCCAAAGCTTTAATCGGTTTTGCCGGACCGCGCGTGATCGAACAAACCATTCGTCAAAAACTGCCAAAAGGCTTTCAGCGCTCGGAATTTTTGCTCGAACACGGAATGCTCGATATGGTCGTTCCGCGCGGCGAAGTGCGGAAGACGATCATTCGCCTGCTCGATTTTATGATGAACGATGAAATCAAAACGCCGTGAATTTCGAGCAGTCTGTAAATTATCTCTACGATCTCGGCTACGAACTTTCGGTCAAAAAATTCGGGCTTGAAAATACGATCCAGCTTCTCGCGGCATTAGATAATCCCGAAAAAAAATATCTAAAAATTCAGGTTGCCGGAACAAACGGCAAAGGCTCAACATGCGTTTTTGTGGATTCGATCTGCGCGCACGCCAACATAAAAACCGGACTTTACACATCGCCGCATTTAATTTCGATAACCGAAAGAATAAAAGTTAACGGCGCGGAAATCAGCGAAAAAGATTTTGCGCGGCATGCTGGCGTCGTGAGGGAAGTCTCCGAGAAATTGGTCGAAAGCGGCGAATTAAAAGCGGTTCCAACATTTTTTGAACAGGTAACGGCGATCGCTCTGAATTATTTTGCCGAGCAAAAAATTGAGCTTGCGATCCTTGAAACCGGTCTCGGCGGAAGGTTTGATTCGGTAACGGCGACAAATGCGGAGATCGTTGCAATAACGCCGATCGATCTTGATCACCAAGATATCTTGGGCAATTCGCTCGCGGAAATCGCTGCGGAAAAGGCTGCAGCGATTAGATTCTCTTTTCAGAAAATTGTCGTTTCGAAACAAAAAGCAGAAGCGATGGCAATCATTTCCGAGCGCTGCGCAGACTTTGGGATAACGCCAACGTGGACGAATTCGGTCAAGTCGGAAATAAAAGGCGGAAACACGACTGTAAAGGAGTGTGTAAAAATCGCGGAAAATTGGGCGACACACCAAAATTCGACACCCTTGCTAACGCGCGGGTTTCTGCCTTCTATTGCCGTCTATTTTCGAACAAAAACGAACGGATACGAAAATGTTTTTTTAGGTCTCGGCGGAAAACATCAAGTCGAAAATGCAAAGGTCGCGATTCTTCTCGCGGAAGCTTTGCGGGAAAATTTCGAAATAACAGGGGCGAACATCGTTAAAGGTTTGGAAATGGCGCGATATAGAGGGCGACTCCAATTTCGCGGAAAATTTCTGTTTGACGGCGCGCATAATGTCGGCGGCGCGAAAGCTTTAAAGGATTTTCTTGATGAATTCGTCACGCAGTCGATCACGTTGATCTTTGGTTCGATGAAAGACAAAGACATTTCCGAGATCGGCAAAACTCTTTTTCCAAAAGCGGACAAACTGATTCTCACTACGCCGGACAATCCCCGAGCCGCTAAAGCGGAAGAGTTATTCGAATTTCTGCCCGCAAAGTTTTCGTCCGAAAATGTTTTCACTACCGAAAAGGTCGCTGAAGCTTTAGAAATCGCACAAAAGATTTCATCCGACAATGATTTGATTTTGGTAACAGGTTCGCTTTATCTTATCGGTGAAGCGCAAAAAATTTTGAACGCGGAGAATTATGCATAAATTGGTTTTGATCAGGCACGGCGAAAGCGTTTGGAACAAAGAAAATCGGTTCACCGGCTGGAAGGATGTCGATTTGAGCGAGAAAGGAAAAGAGGAAGCCCACGCGGCGGGAAAATTGTTAAAAGCCGAAGGTTTTACGTTTGATGAAGCCTACACTTCGGTGCTGAAACGCGCGATCCGAACGCTTTGGATCATACTCGATGAAATGGATCTGATGTGGATTCCCGTAACCAAATCGTGGCTGCTGAACGAACGGCATTACGGCGCGCTGCAGGGTTTGAACAAATCCGAAACCGCTGCGCAATACGGCGAAGAACAGGTTCTAATTTGGCGTCGGAGCTTCGATATTCCGCCCGGCGCGCTTGATGAAACCGACGAGCGCTGGCTCGGTAAAGACCCGCGATATTCAAACATAGAAGCGGTAAAATTTCCAAAAGCCGAGGCGCTGAAAAATACGATCGATCGTGTTCTTCCATTTTATCAAATCGAGATAGAGCCCAAAATTAAGGCTGGGAAGCGAGTTCTTATCGCCGCGCACGGCAACTCGCTCCGCGCATTGGTCAAATATCTCGACACGATTTCGGACGAAGACATCGTAAGTCGAAACATCCCGACCGGCATTCCGCTCGTTTATGAGCTTGACGAAGATTTGAAACCGCTGAAAAGCTTCTATCTTGGAGACGCCGATGCGGTCGCCGCCGCCGAACGTGCGGTCGCAAATCAGGGAAAAGCAAAATAATAAATCGGAGCGCAAGCTTCCAGCTTGCAATGAACGCGCGAGCGTTCAAAAAATTGAGATCGCTACGCAATCTTGCAAGCTGGAAGCTTGCGCTCCCGTCGCGAATAAAAAATGTCTTTCAAAAAAATTATTTTCTATCTTGCGATCCTTGGTTGTCTCACGCCGTTTGTTTCGCCGCCGATTGCACTCGCTTTGGGTTTGGCATTTGCCCTCACTGCGGGCAATCCTTTTTTGCCCGAAACGCAAAAAGTCACCAATTATTTACTGCAATTTTCCGTTGTGTTGCTTGGTTTTGGGATGAATTTGACCAACGTCATCGAAGCCGGGAAAAAGGGAATTTTGTTCACCATCGCGACGATCTTTGGAACGCTGATAATCGGTTCTTTGCTTGGAAAAATACTGAAAGTCGAAGAAAAAGTTTCGTCATTGATCTCATCGGGAACGGCGATCTGCGGAGGCAGCGCAATTGCCGCGACGGCGCCCGCGATCCGCGCCGGATCGAATGAAATTTCCGTTTCGCTCGGCGCAATTTTTATCTTGAATTCGGTCGCGCTTTTTGTTTTTCCAATCGTCGGACATGCGCTCGGAATGACGGACAGTGAGTTTGGAATTTGGTCAGCAATCGCGATTCACGATACTTCTTCGGTGGTTGGCGCCGGCGCGAAATTCGGCGGAGAAGCGCTCGCAATAGCGACGACCGTAAAGCTTGCGCGCGCGCTTTGGATCGTGCCGGTTGCTTTGCTTTTTGCATTTCTTTACAGACCGAAACACGGCGAAACGAAAATAAAAGAAATGATCCCGTGGTTTATTTTTCTGTTTTTGCTCGCGACCGTGATCAGAACATACGCGCCTTTATCCGTTCAGCCAAGCGTTTTCGATTCGCTTGTTAATTTGGGAAAAGCCGGATTAACCGTCACGCTTTTTTTGATCGGTGCAAGTCTGACTCGTGAAACCATCAAAACGATCGGCTTCAGACCGATGCTTCAAGCTGTTTTCCTTTGGATTTTGATCTCGCTGGTTTCGCTTTATGCCGTTTTGAATTTGGTATAATCAAAAAATGCAGGACGAAAAAACCGAACTTGACGTTCGCATAAAAACCGCGCCGAAAGGCGTTGTAAAACCAAATCTTGTGCGCTGGATCGCGTTTATCGTGATCACAACCTCACTTGTTGTCTGCACGGTTTTATGCATTCTCGCAATTTGGGAATTCACCAAATCGGACACCGTTTGGCGCGCGATCGCGACCTTCATCGTCGTCAGCGTCGCGACCGGAATTTTCACTTTCGTAAACGAAAAACTTGGTTAAAAACGGAGCGCCAGCATCTTGCTGGCTGTCATGAAGGCATCCTGCCTTCGGTCGTCGGCAAGATGCCGACGAAACAGCCGCCAGGATGGCGGCGCTACGACAACGCGTTGCCTTGCTCATTTTGAATTGATAAAATACTCGTTTCGCTAACCCGCGATTTTTTTATCTGTAGATAAGATGAGCATTACACACATCACCGTTCGCGGCGCGCGCCAGCATAATCTCAAAAATATAAACGTCGAAATTCCGCGCAATTCGTTCACCGTCATCACCGGTTTGAGCGGTTCGGGCAAGTCTTCGCTCGCATTTGACACGATCTATGCCGAAGGTCAGCGCCGCTACGTTGAATCGCTTTCGGCTTACGCGCGGCAGTTTCTCGATCAACTCGAAAAGCCTGACGTCGATTCGGTCGAAGGGCTTTCACCCGCGATCTCTATAGAACAAAAAACTGTTTCGCGCAGTCCGCGCTCGACCGTTGGTACGGTTACCGAAATTTACGATTACCTGCGACTTTTGTTTTCATCTATCGGTCAGCCGCATTGCCACGAATGCGGCGCGCCGATCACGCGACAATCGGTCGAACAGATCGTTGCCGGAATTTTGGACTTGCCTGAAGGTGACCGCGTGCAAATCCTTGCGCCGGTCGTACGCGGGCGCAAGGGCGAGTTCAAAAAAGAGCTTGAAAAATTTCACAAAGACGGTTTCATTCGCGCGCGAATTGACGGCGCGCTGCGACAGCTTGACGAAGAGATCAAGCTCGACAAGCGAAAAAATCATACGATCGAGATCGTCGTCGATCGCCTTCTTATCAAAAAAAGTGTTAAGGAACGCCTGACCGAATCCGTGAAAACCGCGCTCAAACTCACTGACGGCGCGGTTCTCGTTTCCGTGATCGAAGGCGAAGAAAAGCTTTTCTCGGAAAAAATGGCGTGCGTAAATTGCGGCATCAATATTGCGCAGCTCGAACCACGATCGTTTTCGTTCAATTCGGCTTACGGCGCGTGCCGGAAATGTCACGGTTTGGGAACCGTGATGGAAATCGATGCGAACAAAATTCTTCC
>JBGTFE010000007.1:0-32842 GCA_041747435.1 Pyrinomonadaceae bacterium
TCGATTCCGCTTGCCGTTGTGATGAGCATCGTCGGAATTTTCGGCGATCTGGCGGAAAGCGCGATCAAACGCGGCGCCGGCGCAAAAGATGCCGCTAGCATTTTGCCCGGACACGGCGGCTTGCTCGATCGATTGGATAGCTTGCTTTTCAACGCGCCGATCCTCTATTACTTTGCGCGATTCTATTTTTAACAGAAGCCCGCGCGTCAGTAAGGGCGGATTTGTACGATTAGTTTTCAATCCGCCCTTGCTGACGCGCGGGCTTCTGATTTTTCCGCAACAATCCGCTTTCCAAAATCGTTTTCCCAAGTAGATGTCAGTCGAAGAGCAGATCAGGCAAGCAATTTTAAGAGGCGAATTCGATAATCTCGAAGGCGCGGGCAAACCGCTGAATCTTGATGATTATTTCGCTACTCCTGAAGACGTTCGCGTCGGCTATTCCGTTTTGAAAAGCAACAATTTTGTTCCGGAAGAAGTCGACCGTTTGAACGAAATTCGTCTTTTGAAGGAAGAAATAAAAAACTGCTTAGACGACGACGAGAAAAAGCAACTCACAAAAATTCTGAACGAAAAAACCCTCGCTCTTGCCTTGATTTTGGAAAGAAATAAGCGAAAACGTTAAGTTTGCAATTTCCCGCGCTAATCCTGTATTCTTTTTAAGATTTTTATGAACGCGTTTCGATTAAATAGCAACGACAATTGACCGGGCGTGAGCGCAAAGAATTTTAGCGTTCTCGCCTTTCGTTGTCGTTAGAAATCGAAAGGCGTTTTTTATTTTATTCGTCAGTTTGTTCTTAGTCCTTTGCAGGCGTGAATCTGAGCCAAGTTCTGAAATAAAAACTCAACTTGCAAAGAACTAAGGACTAAGGACAAAAGTATTTATGTTGGATGTCTTAGGAAACTTGGAAAGAACTCACACCTGCGGCGAACTGCGCGAATCGGACGTCGGCAAGCAAGTCGTCTTAATGGGCTGGACGGCGAAAAAGCGCGATTTTGGCGTTTTTACGTTTATTGATTTGCGAGACCGTTACGGTTTGACGCAAACCGTCGTCAGCGAAGAAACGGCAAAAGGGGCGCACGAAAAAGCACAAAACGTGCGCGGTGAATTTGTTCTGGCGGTGAAAGGCGAGGTCGTTTCGCGCGCGACGGGAACGCACAATGCAAAGCTTGCGACCGGCGACATCGAAGTTCACGCCTCGGAAATTTTGATTTTGAACGACGCGAAAACTCTGCCGTTTGAGCTCGAGAAAGGTGGTTCGCAAAATCTCGCGTCGGAAGATCTGCGTCTCAAATATCGTTATATCGATTTGCGCCGACCGCGTCTTCAGCGAAACATAATTATGCGCGCGAAAACGGTTGCGAAAATGCGCGAGTTTATGGATGCAAGCGGTTTTATCGAGATCGAAACACCGATATTGCTGAAATCCACGCCCGAAGGCGCGCGCGATTTTGTAGTTCCTTCGCGTATTCACGCCGGAAAATTTTTCGCGCTCCCGCAATCGCCGCAAATTTTGAAACAGATCACGATGATCGCCGGTTTTGATAAGTATTATCAGATCGCGCGGTGCTTTCGCGATGAAGACCTGCGCGCCGACCGCCAGCCCGAATTCTCGCAGCTCGACGTGGAAATGTCTTTCACCAATCAGGAACAAGTTTACGGTTTGCTCGAAGGAATGTTCGGACACGTTTTTCGATTGATCGACGTCGAATTGCCGGAAAAATTTCCGCGGATGACTTACGCCGAAGCGCTGCGCAGATACGGAAGCGACAAACCCGATCTGCGTTTTGAAATGGAATTGCAAGATTTGTCGGAAAATCTTCAAGGAACTAATTTCGCGCCGTTTGCGTCGGTTTTAGAAAACAAGGGCGAAGTTAAATGCTTGCTCGTCAAAGGCAAAGCTGATCATTCGCGCAAACAATTGGACGAGCTTCAGGAATTTGTGAAACGCTACGGCGCGGGCGCGCTGGCGTGGATAAAGCTTGGCGAAGAAACGACTTCGTCTTTGCTCAAAGTTTTGGGCGAAGCGAAAATTGATGAATTAGCCTCCGCGACAAAAGCGGAAAGAGACGATCTGGTTTTGATCGTTGCGGGCAGAAGATCGGTGGTCGCGGCGAGCTTGGGCGCGCTGCGTCTCGAAATTGCGAAACGCGAAAATCTAATTCCAAAAGACGTTTACAAGCCGTTGATCGTCACCGAATTTCCGATGTTCGAATACAGCGAGGACGAAAAACATTACGACGCGGCGCACCATCCGTTCACGTCGCCGATGGAAGAAGATTTGGAAATGTTTCGGGTAGCGATAGAAGACGAATCGCAGCGCGATCTGCTCGGAAAAGTTCGCGCTAAAGCGTATGATGCTGTTATAAACGGCATCGAGATTGCGGGTGGTTCGATTCGTATTCATCAGCGCGATGTTCAGGCTTTGAATTTCAAAGCATTAGGTTTATCGACGGAAAAAGCCAAAGAGCGTTTCGGGTTTTTCCTCGAAGCGCTCGAATACGGAACGCCGCCGCACGGCGGTTTCGCCGCCGGGATCGAGCGAACTTTGATGGCGCTCTTGCAAACGGACAACATCCGAGATTTGATCGCTTTTCCGAAAACCGCGTCGGCGCAGGATTTGATGATGGATTCGCCGGGCGACGTAGAAGAGGCGCAATTAAAAGAACTCGGAATAAAAATCGAGAACTAAACGGCAAAGAATGTCGTAGGAAAAACGAGACAATGCCAAAGAAATTCGATACAAATCCGCTCGATCCGGAGTTTCCCGAAAAGGTAAACGAAGCTAAAACGTCGAAACTGCACTCGAATAATTCCGAGACGGCGAAATTTCCTGCCGCCGCTGCGGTTACCGAAGAACAGACGCGCCGCTTCGATGAACAGCCCGATTTTCAGGCGTATCAGTCGCCTTACAACGGACAACAAATTCCGGCAAACTACCAGGCGCCAAATCTTGCGGACATGAACCAGTCGTCCACTCGCAAAGTTGCAAAGGTCGGTTTACCCGAAAATCTTTTAACGGCGGCGCCTTATATTCCTTTTTATATCGGCTTGATCGCGGGTATTCTAACCCTGATATTTGTTCCCAAAAGCGAGGCGAAAGTTCGCTTTCATGCTGCGCAGGGACTCGCGGCGCATCTGGCGATCCTGATAGTGACTACGATTCTCGGCGGAATCGGAAATATTACAAATGTTGCCGATATCGGAAACGCGATTTTCAGTGTTGTAACTACTATCATGCTGGTTATTTTCGCGATAAAAGCATATAGCGGCAAACCCGTTCACATAGAATCGGTGGACGATCTTACCAATTGGCTCGAAGAAAGAATAAAGCCGAAGGAGTAAATCTATGTTTTGCGTAAATTGCGGAAGCGAGATAAAAACCGGATTGAATTACTGCAACCGCTGCGGTGCGCGCGTCGGCAACAATGACAACAGCATCGACCGCCCGCTTTCGATCAGCTTATCCTCGTCGCTCGGCGCGATTGGAGTCTTTGGTCTCGTGGGATACATTTTCGTGGCGCTCATAATTCTCAAAAACGGCGCCGAAGGCTCGCTTATTTTCGTTTCTCTGATTTATTTTGCCGCGCTTTTCGGAATTTGTTTTTTAATCCTCCAACAGATAAAAGCCTTGCCCGGACGGTCAAAGGATCGATTTCAGGACAATAATCAGAGCGTTGAGTTGGGCAGGGCGAATACTGCGCAGCTCGATGCGCCGCGACAATCGCCGATCAGCAGCGTTACCGACCATACCACGCGAACGCTTGACGAAGCAGCGATAGAACGAAAATAATAAGTGCTCGATGCGGAGGATCGTATGTATTGTTTAAAATGCGGAAACTTTGTAAACGACGAGCTGAAATACTGTAAGAATTGCGGCGTTAAGCTCGGTAAAGACAAAGACAAAACAAAGACGAAGAGGAAACTCCGAAATCAATTCTGGACAATTTGTTAACGACGCTGTGTTTTGTCGTGTTTGGCGGTCTCGGCATCCTCGTCGGGCTCGTCGCCGTGCTTCTTAAAAACGGTATCACGCATCCCGGAGTTACGGTCATCGCCGTATTTTATCTCGCCGCGCTCGCCGCGGTTTGCTATCTTTTGCTAAGTCCGGTTCCAAAACTGATCGACGCCAATATCAAGAAATATACCGGTAAAAATGAATCGCCGCAGCCAGTCTTGCTCTCTTCACCTACGACAGCGCAGCTCGAAGAACATCGCCAACCGGCGGCGAGCATTACGGAAAACACCACACGCAATCTCGAAAAAATTCCGGTCGAACAAGACTAATTTTTTGCCGCGTCAGATACTTTCCGCGGCAAGTTTGCCGCCCGATTCTCGCCGCACTTTAAATAAGGCATTGACAATAAGATAAATTGCCAGCGAAATTAGCGATAGCGAGGCGAGCCCGTTCACGAATTTTACGTCAAGCCCGCTTGCCGCGCGGAAATTCCCGATCACCAAACTCGACAAAGCCCAAAGCGTGATCACGAGAACAAAAAGCATCGGCAAAAGCGTAAACGCGATTCGTTTTCGTGCCTGATAAAGCCAAACGGTGATCGATAAAAGCGTCAACGCAGCGAGCAATTGATTTGACGCGCCGAAAAGCGTCCAAAAATCGCTCCAGCTTCCTTTCGGCGCCAGCAAAACGCAGACGAACGGCACGGCGATCGTCGCCAAGGTTCCGACGACCGCGCCGATCTTGCTTTTTAAGCCGAACAATTCCTGGACGATATATCGCCCGAGCCGAAGGCTTACGTCCAGCGTGTCAAAAACAAACGTCGAAAAAGCCATCGCGCCGAATGTTATCGCAAACGGCAAATTTTCTTTTCCGATCAAAAGCGTCAGAAAATTACCGATTCCGTCACCGTAGATCTTTCCGGGCGAGACGCCTTTTGCCGCGTCCGAAGCGATTATCATGATCGTAACGAGAGCGATAAACGCGACAAAACCTTCGGCGAGCATCGCGCCGTAGCCGATCGTTTTTGTATGCGATTCCTTGTCGATCTGCTTTGATGTCGTTCCCGAACAAACCAGCCCGTGAAAACCCGAGCACGCGCCGCAGGCGATCGTGACGAACAAAAACGGAAAAAGCATTCCGGTCATTCCGCCTACGTCCCATGATTTGAACGATGGCTGCTGAATCTCGTAACCGCCGAAAAAGATGCCGATAACGCCGACCGCGATCGCCGTATAAAGCACAAAACCGCCGAGATATCCGCGCGGCTGAAGAAGCGCCCAAACCGGAACAAGCGATGCGATGATGCAATAGATCAAGATCAAAACCGCCCATGTTGTGTGATCGAAAAGAAAAACGGTTGAGAATTTTGTGCCGAGATACGAAAGCGCGAAAGTAGCCGGAACAAAAATTATTGTCGAAAGCCAAAGCGGCGGTTTTATGTATCTTTCAACCAAACCGAGGACGATCGAAAGTCCCAGATAAGTTACGCTCGCAAACGCAACCGCGCCGCCCGGATTAAAACCAGCCGCGTTTTGCAATGCTTCGTCGCCGGCGACAAAAGTTCCGGCAGTGATATCCGTAAACGCGACAATAACGTAAATTAAAGCGATCCAGATAAACGCCATCATCGCGCGTCCGGCACCGTTTCCGAGCTTTTCGCGCGTGATCTCAGCGATCGACTGCGCGCCGTGCCTGACGGACGAAGCAAGCGAAGAAAAATCGTGAACCGCGCCGATGAGCACGACGCCGAGCGCGATCCACAAAAGACACGGAAGCCAGCCGAACGCCTGGCACGCGATGATCGGACCGGCGATCGGACCAGCCGCGGCGATCGCCGAAAAATGCTGCCCGAAAAGGTAAAAACGCTTGATCGGAACAAAATCTTCGCCGTCGTTGACCACGTTTGCCGGCGTTTCGCGCGCGTCGTCAAGCTCGAATTGTTTCGCAACCCAGCGACCGTACGCGAAATAGCCGAAAATAAGCCAGAACAAAAAACCAATCGCTAAAAGCGCAAGCTCCATATTTTTATTTTCGAGTCTGAACGCGATAAATTTACGATATTTTATTCGGAAGCCCGCGCGTTAGCAAGGGCGGATTCGCCGGACAACTTTTCAAGCCGCCCTTGCTAACGCGCGGGCTTCTGATTCATCATTTTAACTATGAACGACAAAAAATCTCTTCAAGACACCTACGCGCCGAGCGGAATCTGTTTCGGCTGCGGCGTGGCGAATGAAAAAGGTTTGCGAATACGCAGTTTTCCGTCGGAAATAGGCGAAGAAGTCGTCGCCGAGTGGAATGCCGAAGCGCATCATCAGGCGTTTCCGGGAATGCTGAACGGCGGAATCATCGGCGCGTTGTTGGATTGTCATTCAAACTGGACGGCGGCGTATTTTTTGATGGAACAAAGCGGAAAATCGGAACCAGATTGCACCGTTACAGCAGATTTTCACGTGAAACTAAAGCGACCGACGCCGTTTGACGCGACGATTTATTTAAAAGCGAGGGTCGTCGAATCAACCAAAAATAAAGCCGTCGTCGAAGCCGAATTGATCGCGAACGACAAAGTTTGCGCGACGTGCCGCGGAACTTTTGTCGCGGTAAAGGAAGGGCATCCGGCGTATCATCGCTGGTAACGATTGCCCGCGAAAGCACGCGAACGACGCGAAAGAAAAACAATTAAGAATTTTCGTGTCTTTGGCGGTTATTCGTGGGCAATTTTCTTAAAAAATTCTTTTCATTTGCGTTGCAAATTCTTCCGACAAACCCAATTTTTCGAGCCAGAGTGTTTGCTCGCGCATCAAGCGCGGCAGATGAACGACGTCGCTCAAGGCATAATTTACAAGCTCATCCGTCCAAATTCCGTTCCAATTTTTTGTGAAAGTCTTGCCATGAGATTTTTCCAGATCGACCGCAAAATATCGGTAAAGCGTTTCAGCCAAAGAAGCACTCTGATCCGCGCCGCGCGTCAAAACTTTTTCCGCGATCATTGTGCAATAAACGTTTTCGACCTGATGCCCGCTTTCGCGCAGAAACTCGAGATCGAATTTCGCGTTGTGAAAGATCTTTGTAATATGCGGATCTTCCAAAATAAGCGCGAGTTTACCAAGCGCGATGCGCTCGGAAAGCGGAACAAGCACGTTAAAATCGCCGTCTGAAAACTGAATACTGTAAAGTTTTCCGTATCGCGTGCTGAGCGAAGACGTTTCCGTATCACAGCCTAAAACTGCGGCTGCTGAAAGTTTTTCATAAGCATTTTCGATTTCTGCCGAAGTGCGCGCGACCAAAATATTCACATTTTAATTAGAGGACAGAAACCCGCGCGTTAGCAAGGGTGGATAATAATCTTGAACAATCCGCCCTTGCGGACGCGCAGGCTTTTCCCGTTTCTTGTTATAATCTTTCAATCATTATGGACGGAAAACTAACCGAAACCGAAGCGCGAATCGTCGGCGCGCTGATCGAAAAACAATTGACGACGCCTGAATATTATCCTTTGACGCTCAACGCGCTCATTGCCGCCTGCAATCAAAAAACGAACCGCGAACCGGTCGTTTCTTACACGGAACAAACCGTATCGCGCACGCTGGACGATTTGCGCGACAAAAATCTCGCCTATGTTTTTTATGGAAGCACGAGCCGCGTTCCGAAATACAAACATATGCTGCCGCAGGTGTTTGAACTCGAACCTTCGGAAACCGCGGTTATGTGCGTTCTGATGCTTCGCGGCGCGCAAACTTTGGGCGAACTTCACCAACGCACGCACCGCCTTTACGAATTTTCTTCTCTTGGGGAAATTAACGAAACGCTCGACGGTTTAATAAGAAGAGATGAGCCGCTCGTCGTCAAACTCGAACGCCAACCCGGTCAAAAGGAAGCGCGTTTCGCTCATCTTTTATCCGGCGAAGTCGCGTCATATCAGCCGCCCGAAAGAAATATTTCACTCAACTCGGCGGGAAATGAAAGAATCGAAAATCTCGGACGCGAGCTGGAAAATTTAAGAAATGAATTGAATTCGTTCAAACAGGAATTCGAGGGATTTAAGAAACAATTCGACTAAAAAAGGAGAAAGACGAATCTTTCTCCTTCGTGCAAACTAAAAATTCCGGCGTGTTTGATCAGAGACCGACATCCCACGATCCATGATCGAAGCGGTGGAATTTTTAGTTTGACCTTAATTTTTGTTGTAAACTCCGATCCGTTTTTGCACGAGTTTTTCGACCTCAAGCGGAATGCCGTCGGCTCTCGCCTGGCGAATAAACGCCCCGTCGATCTTAAAGATTCGCATTTTGACCAAGTCTTCGACTTCGAGATTCGTCAAACCTTCATTGCGAACTTCGGCGATAAACTCCGGCGTGACTTTGAAGATCTGCATTTTTACGAGCGATTCGAAAGGTTCATTTGTAAAACCCATTTCCGCAACCTTTCGAACAAACTCGGCGTCGATCTTGAAGATCCGCGCTTTAACCAGATCTTCAAACGTCAAATTTGGAAAACCGCTCGCCTTCATTTCGCGCATAAATTTCGAGTCGATCTTGAAGATCGCCGCTTTGAAAAGATCGTCAACCTCGAGTTTCCCGAAATTTGCCGAAAGCAGATCGTCGGCGAGCGCGGTCGTCACGTTTAAAGTTGTTGCCGCAAAAAGACGTTCCATCGGCTGGTTTTCGCTATCAAATTTAGAAGATTTTTCAAAATCGAATCCGCGCGATTTCATCGCATTGATAAACGATCTTTTCGGCGTGAAACGAAACGTTCCCGTGCCCTTGCCGTCTGCGAAATTTCCGTCGCAGTCGATTGTGCCCGCTTCGCGTGCGAGCGAGAATTTGACCGTGCCCGAACCGGACGCCTGCTCTTTCGTCAAGCCTTGCAGATCGGAATAATAAAATGACGAGCCGTGATTGTTTTTGCCGCCTTTTTCCGTCCGGCGTTCGAACGAGATGTGAATTCTCTCGCCTCTATTTGAGCTTTCATCGTCCCATTTCTTCGCTTTTTCGTTCCTTGTGTCGGCTTTCCAAGTGCCGGTCAAAGTCTCCTGGGCTGAAACGGTCAGCGCGAGTAAAAATGCTAAAACGATAAAAAATGATAATTGCTTCGCGGCATTTTTGAATGCTTTGTTCATAAATAAATCTCCTTGAATGTAAAAAAGTTTTGCTTTTTAAGCGTGTCTGATTAAAAAACACCGCGCGTGAAAGATTTGTGACGGAAAATTATTTTGAGCCGAGTTAATAAGGATGGGTTTGAAATTGCGTTTAGAGTACAAACTTTAGTTTGCCGCAGCTTGGCGACACACACGCTGAAGCGTGAACTCTAAACGCCTGATGATTACAATGCTAACTTACGAAAAGCTTCATCCGTAAATTTGAAATGTCGTTCTTGTTCGTCACGAGCGGCTCCCAGCTTTTCGTAAAATTCGATCGCGGGCGTGTTCCAATCGAGAACGAGAAAATCGATCCGCTCAAAGCCGCGCGTCTTCGCTTCTTTCGCCAGAAATTTTATCATCGCTTCGCCGACGCCTTTTCCGCGATATTCCTTGTTTATAAAAATATCTTCGAGATAAAATCCGCGCTGCCCGCGAAACGTCGCAAAATTCGGATAAAAGATCGCATAACCGATCGGAGTTTCGTCTTCAAACGCAAGAATCGCCCCGGCGACTTTTCCCTCGCCAAAAAGCGCAACTTTTAATTTTTCTTCCGTGACTTCGCAGGCGTCGAGAAGGTTCTCATACTCGGCAAATTCGTGGAGCAAGGCGATGATCTGCGGAATGTTTTCTTCGGCTGCTTTATTGATCTTTAGGTTCATCTTTTAGGCTTACCAAGGGTTCTCCGTCGCCTTTAACCTTTAACACAATAAAGCTGACGAAAAGAAACGGGAAAAGTAATATGGAAAAAATAAAAACCGTCATTAAAATATTATAAGTAGGATCGCGCGGCGAAGAAGGTGCGCGGATTCCGCCCATAACATTAAAGACAGTATGGTCTAAATTGAAAATGCCCAGAACAATAACGATAATACTGAGCGGCAAAAAAGTCGCGACGGCGGATGAGAATCCATCCATTTCAAAAAACCGCTGCTGTGCGAAGATCAGCAAAGCGACGCGCCACCCCGCTACAACTAGCAAAAACAATCTGTTTATCGAATTTGCCCAATCGAGATCAATAAATTTTTCGACCGGGATCGCATACAAAATCGCCGGCGGCGAGACAAGCGAAACAAATGTCAAAACGCGGAAATACGACCAGTTTCTCGCTCGCAAAGGCGCAATAAAAATCAATAAAAATATTGAAAGAGCAAAGATATAAACAATCGAACCAACCCCAAGATGCTGCAAAAGGTTTGCTTCCGGGTTATCCCAGTTTCGCCCGATCCCTACGATCCAAGTGCAAATCAAACCAAAAGCAAGATGTTTCCATCCGAAGCTCAGCATTTCTTCCCGCGTAATGCGGAAAGTAAGCAGCCGAAAAGTGTCTTTAACGACTTGGAGCATTTTACATATTCCAGGCGATCTGGCTTTTCAATCTAAGAATCGATTTCTCTTTTCCGAGCGTTTCAAAAACTGAGAGCATCGACGGTCCGACGGCGACGCCGGTTAAAAGCGCGCGTGCGCCGTTCATTATTACGCCGAGCTTTGTGCCTTTTTCTTCGGCAAATTCCTTGACGACATCTTCGATGCGGTCGTGCGAGAAATCTTCTACGGAAGCGAATCGCTCGGCAAGTTCGGGCAGCCAATTTTGCAGCTCAGGAAATTTCTTCAAGTTTTTTTCTATCGCTGCCAGGTCAAAGTCAAAATCTTCCGAAAAATACGCGCGTCCCTGATTTGAAAAATCTTTGAGCGTAAAAAAGCGATGCCGAATCAAATCGACAGTGCTTTCAAACCAATCTTTTTCGTCGTCATCGTATTCTTCGCGCCAGAGCTTTGCAGATTTCAATTCGGCTTTGACAAAAGGAAGCAATTTTTCGAGCGGCATCGCGCGGATATATTCGGCGTTCATCCAAAGCGCTTTGTCGTCCGTCCAATGCCGCGCGCTGCCTTCCTGAAAATTGAAGATCGCGGGATTGCGGTGAACGTGATCGAGCGAAAATTTTTCGACAAGCTCAGCGAGCGTGTAAATTTCGCGCTCTTCGCCCGCTGACCAACCGAGCAGCGCGATAAAATTTCGAAAAGCGGCGGCGATAAAACCTGCGTCTCGATAAGTCGTAAGTGAGACGATCTCGCCGTGAATGCGTTTTGAAAGTTTCTTCCCGCCCGGCGCGAGAATTAGCGGAAGATGCGCAAATTTCGGTACCGGAGCGCCGAGCGCTTCGTAAAGCAAAATTTGTTTATGCGTATTTGTAAGATGATCCTGCCCGCGAATTACGTCGCTAATTCGCATCTCGATGTCGTCGCAAACAACCGCGAGATTATAAAGCGGATGCCCGTCCGAGCGAAGCAAAACAAGATCTTCGATCTCGTTGTAATCGCGCTCCTGATGCCCGTAAACCGCGTCGTCAAAACTCGTTTTTCCTTCCATCGGAACTTTCAAGCGAATCGCAAAAGGCTCGCCGGAGTTTGCTTTCACATCGGATTCTTCCATTGAAAGATCGCGAAACGGATTGTCGCGCATATGTTTCTCGCCGTGAGCCGCGCGCGCTCGGTCGACGATCGCCTGCTTTATATTTTTATCGGTCGGCTGTTCTTTCGGCGTAAAATCGCGATACGCTTTGCCTTCGTCGAGCAATTTTACCGCTGCTTGGCGATGTTTTTCGGCGTTGTCGGATTGAAAAACTATTTCTTCATCCGGTTCCAAACCGATCCATTTTAAGCCTTCGAGGATCGATCGCGTTGATTCGTCGGTCGAACGCGCAAGGTCTGTGTCTTCGATCCGCAATAGGAATTTTCCGCCCGTTTTTCGCGCAAAAAGATAATTGTAAAGCGCGCTGCGCGTCGCCCCGATGTGCAGATAACCGGTCGGGCTTGGCGCGAATCTAACTCGTGTCGTCATAGAAAATATAGTTTTACGCAAAGGCGAAAAGAACGCAACGCGCAAACAAAAAAGCCGCCAAAGTTCTGACGGCTTTATCAATAAAATCAAGAGGAAAAATTAGGCTCGGGAAAATAGATGGCGGAGACGACAGGATTCGAACCTGTGGTAGTCTTTTGAACTACAACGGTTTAGCAAACCGCCGCTTTCAGCCACTCAGCCACGTCTCCACAAGTGCCGAAAAGACAAGTTTTTATTCTAGCCGACGAGCGAACTTTGTCAAGGTAGGTGGCATCATATCGGTCAAAGTGCGACGTGTCTGTGCTTGACACATTTGAATTTACAAATGAAAATACAGAAACATACGCGCATGAGCTTTATTTTCTGGCGCGTTGCGCTAAAATCTCCGCAGTTTAGAATGTTTTCTCTGGTAACGCCAATAAGAATTTTTCTTAAGCCGATTTCGCTGATTCTGCTTAGCGCTTTTTTTGCGTCTGTCACGTTTGCTTCTGAAACGCGGGCGAAAACGACGTTTGAGCGCAAAGATCTAGGCATTATCAAGGGCGTTGTCCGCGATCAGGAGGGAAATCCGATAGCCAACGCGACGGTTGCGATATTTCGCGCGTCGAAGCTTCTAAAACAGGTGCGTTCCTCAACAAACGGCAGTTTTTTCGCAAAGATATTTCCCGGAACTTACACGGTTCTGGCAGTTGCGCAGGGATTTAATCCGGTAACGCTTTCTGATGTCGAAGTAAACCGCTCCGCGGAGCTCGTCTACGGCTTTAAGCTCGAACGCGCGGGCAGCGGAAATACATTGCCTGAGAAAAGAGTCGACCGAAATAATCCAAAATGGCGAATTCGTTCCGCGCAAAACAGCCGTTCGATCTATCAAACGACCGAAGGCGGCACGCCTATCGATGAAGATGCCGTCGCTGAAAATCAGGAAAACGATGATGCGGAAGAGGAAACGTCGAAACGGAAAGGACAGACGGTAGTCGAATCATATTTCGCAAATTCACCCAATGGAACCTTCAACGGCTTCAATTTTGCCCGCCTTCAGCCTTTAACGGAAAGTTCGCAGATCATCGTTGCCGGGCAGATCGGAACCGGCGATTTTTCGCCGAAGCGATTTGAAGCAAATTTGAAATTTCAGCCCGCGGAAGATCATCAGATTCAATTAAAAGGTTCAATCGTCAATATTGGAAAAATAAGCTCCGATAGATCGCTCGAGCAATTTTCTATCCAGGCTTTGGATGAATGGAATATCCGAAAAGGCGTGATTTTGGTTTTTGGCTTCGACTATTCGCGCTTTCTCGGCGCGGGCAGCGATTTTTCGATCAGTCCGCGCCTCGGCTTGCAATACGACATAAATTCAAAAACGCGTTTCCGCGCGGCTTACACAACTCAAACTGACGAACAAAGTTGGCAGAATTCGATCGATTTTGAAGGCACGAATGTTCTTTTTCGCGAACCGATTTCGGTGCAGGACATTTTTGTCGAAAACGACAAACCGCAGATGAACCGGAGCCGGCGCTTTGAATTCGGCATCGAGCGCGTGATTGACAACAAATCCAATATCGAGGCGAACGTATTTTTCGATACCGTCTTTGGTCGCGGCGTCGGATTTACAAGTACGGCGTTTGATGTGTTGAGCGGTGACGATTTTAATGATTTTGTCGCGAATCAGCAGGGCAGCGCGCGCGGCGTACGCGTGGTTTACACGCGCCGCTTAAACGGCATGTTTAGCGCTGCGGCAGGATATTCTTTCGGAAACGGTCAAAAAATTTCTTCGGAAGCCGTTTCGGACCCGGCGAAGGTTTTCGAAGACGATTTTTTCCAGACGTTTTTCGGACGCTTTGATACGGAGCTGCGCACGGGAACACAGATCAAAACGATCTTTCGACTTTCGCCGCAGGCAACGGTTTTCGCGATCGATCCTTTTCAGGGAAGAATGGCGGTTTACGATCCGAATTTGAGCATTATCGTAACGCAGTCGTTACCGACGCTGGGCTTACCGATTCGCGCCGAAGCGATCATCGACGCCAGAAATTTATTCGATTCGCAGGCTTCCGCGGTCGGCGAGGAAGGAAGTTTGAGGCTTAGTTCGCAAGGTCGCACTTTGCGCGGCGGAATTTTAGTTCGCTTTTAGCGATTAGCCACGAATTACACGAATAACACGAACAACAATTGCTTTTCTGTTTCGTGTGATTTGTTTGATTCGTGGCTAATTTCTTTTCCGAAATCTCGGATTTAGAGCAAAAAACTGAATAAAATGGAGCCAATTTTTGCGGCTCAGGACAAATAATGAACCTGTTTTATTCACAATTTCAGAAAATTACGTCGGCACGCCGCTTGGAACGTATTTTGCGTAAAAGTCAGGCGGCGAAGTTTGCCCCGCTGCGATGAAAGGAAAGACGCTCACAAGTTGGAGTTTGGTTTGGCTTCTGGCTACCGTTTTGTTTGTTGCCGGAGGCGCACTTAATTTTTCACAACGCAGTTCTCATCAACTTCCTCCAACTGACGGCGTCTCGTGGGTGCAGAAGCCGGACGGGATTTACGCCCAAAAAGTGAATTCCGATTTAAGCGCTTCGCGTGCTGGAATTGCGGTCGGCGATAAGTTGATCGGAATTGGTCTGGACGGCGATCGAATAGAAGAGATCACATCGCCGGCGGATGTTCAAATGTATCTGGAGGCGGCAGGCGTCGACGGCAACTTAACTTACTTTTATCAGCGTCCTTCGTATTCATTTTCCGACAACTTTTATTTTGCAGACTTAAAGCATATAGACACGCTTCCACGCTGGACGGCTTCGATCGTTTTTCTGACGTTTGTCGGGATAATCTGGCTCGGCGTGGGAATTTTTGTTCTTTTTAAGCAAGGAAGCCACGCGCCGTTTGTTTTGCATTTTGCGATCATTTGTCTCGCGGCGTATGTTTTTCACGTTTATCGTCCGATTGGTTTGGGTCAGGATCTCGATCTTGCGGTAGGTCTGTTGGATGATATGGCGTTTGCCTTTTTTGTCCCGCTTTTTCTTCATTTTTGTCTGCGTTATCCCGTCCGGAACGAAGTTTTCGATAATTCACCGTGGAAGACGTATTTGCTCTACGCCCCGGCTTTTGTTTTTACGCTTGTTAACGTAATTTTTTCGTTGGCGACGTTCTTACCTTTTGGAGAAACATTTGCCGCAGCGTTTGCAAATTTTACGGACAAATATCAGGCTTTTCAGAATTTGAATTTGGCATTAAATGTTCATTTTGTTGCCGGAATTTCGGCGGGCACCTGCGTTTTGCTGTGGCGATTTTTGAAAAACCGGCAGACAATGGTTCGCCAGCGTTTGAAATGGGCGGTGTGGGGAACGCTCGCAGCCGTTTTGCCGATCTTGATCTTTCAGATCGCGCGGCGATTACTGCCGTCTTTAACTGATGATTATCTGACGACGGCGCTGACGACGCTTCCGCTCGCGCTGATACCGCTCAGCTTTGGACATTCGGTCGTTCGCTATCGGCTAATGGACGTCGACGTTGTCGTCCGCCGCGCGCTTGTTTACGCGATGACGACGCTTGCGATTGCGATGATGATCGGCGCCGTCGCGCTCGGACTCGTTTTTCTCGCGGTCGGCACTAATCTTTCGACGACGGAAATCACGCTGCGCGCTTTGATCGCTATCGTTGCGATGGCGGCGATAGTTATGCTTTCTGAGCCTTTGAAAAAGTTTCTGCAGGAACGCGCCGATCGTTTCTTTTACGGCGAGCGCTACGATATGCGCCGCGGTTTGCTCGATTTTGGTCGAACGCTTTCTGCGACGACTGCGCTCGAACCTCTTTTAAATGCGCTTACCGAGCGCCTCCGCCAGGTTTTGGATTTGGAAAAAGTCGCGGTCTTTATCGAGGACGAATCCGAAAATTATAAGATCGCGAAATCGATCGGGCTAAACAAAAGCTATAAGATCCCGAACGATTTTCGGGTAATGATCAGGCAGAAATCAGCCGAAACCGGGATCGTTCGCGCCGATGTATTTGAATTGTCCGAAGACGAGATTCCGGCGGAAGAGAAGCGCGGTGAAAACGGACTCAAGGGCAGGATCGAAAGGCTCGGCAAAAACGGCGGAAAGATTGTTCGCCAGGAGTTGCACTATTTTGTTCCGTGCGTCGCGCGCGGAAAAATGGTCGCCGTCATCGGTCTCGGTCGCGCGTCGGACGGCTCGCTTCTTTCAAGCGAAGACCTGGATATTTTGCAAACTGTTTCCGGTTATGTCGCCGTCGCGATCGAGAACAGCTTGCTTTACCAGGATCAGGAAAAACGCACCGAGGAACTCGCGCTTTTGAAAGAATTTAACGAGTCGATCGTCGAATCGGTCAACGTCGGACTTCTCGCGGTTGACGAAAACGGACGTATAACGCGCTGCAATTCGCCCTTTGAGGAAATGCTCGGTTTGAGTCGTGAGCAAACGATCGGAAAGCCGGTGGAAGAAATTTTTGACGAGAGCTTTGCGCTGAATTTGGAAAATATTTTGGGACAGACGCGTTGGCATCTGACCGAGATCCGCAATGCCTACAAGCTATATACCACGAGCCTTGATGGCAAATCGCTCATTTTGAACGTCGCGATCGCGCCGCTTCGTTCCGTTTCCGCGAACCAAACCGGCGCGATCATAGTGCTCGAAAATGTGACATCGCGCATAAAACTCGAAGAAACTCTTCAGCAAAGCGAGAAGCTTTCAAGCATCGGATTGCTTGCCGCGGGCGTCGCGCACGAAGTAAACACGCCTTTAACCGGCGTTTCGAGCTACACGCAGATGCTGCTCGGCATGATTCCGGAAACCGATCCGAAACACGCACTTTTGAAAAAAGTGCAGCAACAAACCGATCGTGCCTCTAATATTGCCGGAAATCTTCTCAATTTTTCACGCGCCGGAAGCACAGCAGAGTTTTCCGAGATCGACGTCAACAAACTTCTTGATGATACGCTGCAGCTGCTCGAACCGCAGCTTCGGAAATCGCGCGTTGAAATCGTCAAAGATTATGCGAAAAAATTGCCTAAGATCGCGGGAAATTCCGGCAAACTTCAACAGGTTTTCACTAATCTTGTGATCAACGCCCGCGATTCAATGGTCAACGGCGGAACGCTAACTTTAACCACCGGATTTTCCGGCGACGGCGAAATTGTTATAAAGGTTTCCGACACAGGCGAGGGAATCTCCCCGGAAAATTTGCCAAAAATTTACGATCCGTTTTTTACGACGAAAGGCGTCGGCACCGGAACGGGATTGGGTTTGGCTGTTTCATACGGCATCGTTCAGGAACACGCGGGATCGATCGAAGTCGAAAGCGAACTGGGTGAAGGCGCAACTTTTCGGCTCGTTTTCCCCGTCGCCCAAAAACAGCAAATCCGAGCGGTTAGCTGATCCTAATGCACGCGTTCGCATCATTCAATGCAAAAATCATTTCATCCGGCGAAATCCAATTAAACGCGATCTCTTCCGGAGCGTTTTACGGCAGCGGTGTTTTTACGACCGCCGCGATCTACGATCGACAACCCTTCCTTTGGGAAAAACATTGGAAACGTTTGAGCCAAAATGCGGAAACGGTCGGCATCGATCTGCCCGATCTTCCGGAGGAAACGGTTGCGAAAGCCCTGTCAGAAATTATTGATCACAATGATGTTGAAATCGGTCGCGCGCGAATAACGGTTTTTGATGAATCAGCGAGCAGCATTTGGGCAAATAAAGACAATAACAAAACAAGCCTTTTGATCATTACCGCCGACCTTAGTGAAGCAAAAGATTTAAGTTTGACGGTGTCACCGTATCGAATAAATTCGATGTCGCCGCTCGCTGGCGTCAAATCCTGCAATTATCTGGAAAATCTTCTGGCGTTGGAAAATGCAAAAAGCCGCGGCTTCGATGAAGCGGTGCGGCTGAATGAGCGCGGTGAGGTTTGCTCCGCGAGCCTTTCAAATTTGTTTTGGATAAAGGACGGCAGGATTTTCACGCCCGCGCTCGAAACCGGATGCCTCGCGGGAACTACACGCGAATATTTGATAGAAAACTTTTTCGCCCAAGAAAAGATCGCGTCCGCGGATGAATTAATTAAAGCGGAAGAGATTTTTTTGACTTCTGCCGGAATCGGGATTGCCGGCGTTGGAAAGTTCGAAACCAGACCGCTCCAGAACTTTATCACGAGCACACTTCGCGATAAAGCTTTTCCGTTTCGTCGATCATCTTCTTAAGCTCGAATCTTTCTCGTACACTTTCACGGGCATTTTTGCCCAAGTTTTCGCGCAGATTTTCATCGCGCAGCAGAGTCTCGATCGCTTCCGCAAGCTGAACCGGTTCTTTGATCGGAACGAGCTTGCCCGTTTTCCCGGTTTCGATCAATTCCATTGCTCCTTCGGTTGCAGTCGCGACGATCGATCTTGCGTTTGCCATCGCTTCAAGCAGCGCGAGACCAAAGCTTTCGGTGTGCGAAGCGGAAACAAAAATGTCCAGCGCGGCAAACAGCGGCGCCGTATCTTCAACCCAATTCAACCAAAGAAAACGATCTTCAAGCTCAAAGACTTTGACGAGTCTTTTTAACTCGCGGCGAAACTCGCGTTTTATCGAATTGTCTTTGCCGACGATCACGAAACGAATATCAGGAAATTTTTGCGCGATAATTTTTGCCGCAAGCACAAAATCCCGTTGTCCTTTCAAGACTTTTAATTCGCCGATTATCCCGACAAGCGGCGCGTCAAACGGAATGTTGTGAAGGAATCGAAATTCGGCGCGCAGTTTTTGGTGTTGTTCCTTTGAAAGGCTTTCGATGTTTATCCCGTTCGGAATGCAAACGATTTTTTCGGGCGGAAAGACGTTTTGCAGATAATTCGCTGCCGCCGGCGAAACCGCAATCGCTTTTGAAACATTTTGCAGGGCAAATCGATGAAAGGGTTTAAGCGGAAAAAGTACATGCCGCGTAAGGATAAAACGCGCCTTCCGCGCCATTCGGCTGGCGAGACTCGCCGGCAGATAATCGCGTCCGGCATGGGCGTGAATGATACCGATCTCGCGTTCGCGAACAAATCTTGCTATCGATTCGGCGCTAAAGATCCCGAAGGAATTACGGATCGAGACGTGCAAAAAATTTTCATCCGGCAAAAACGTGAATCGGTTTTGCCATTCGTTGGTCGGACGAAGCGCAACAAAAATTTCATGACCGCGTTTTTTCAGCTCGCTCGTCAGATCGATCAAATGTTTTTCGCCGCCGCCAAAGGTTTTAGCCGAGGAAATATGTAAGATGCGCACCCGTCAATGATAAACGCTGCGCCGCGAAAAAGAAAAAGGGTGTGCTTCCACGAAAGAAACACACCGCAAAATTTTTCAATCACTTGAAAAAACTAAAACTGAAAACGCGCCGCAAATTGGATCTGACGTTCGCGATAAAGCGTGCTGTCCGTTCCGGCAACATCACCGAAAAGCGGTCTTCCGGTATTGTCCAGATTGTGGTTTAAGTTGGTTCCGACACGGTTGTAGAGAACGCTGGTCTGACTAAACACGTGCGTGCGGTTTACCACGTTAAAGGCTTCAGCCAGAAACTCAAGTCTGTAGCGCTCGCTAAATCTAAAGCGTTTTGAAAGCCTCAAATCCAGATTAATAAGGGGCGGCAGGCGATAAGCGTTTCGGGGGTTTAGCGGGAAGCGATTGTCGCCGTTTGATCCGTTAAGACTTGTGCCCGAAACCGTTCCGTCAAACGGGCGACCCGAGTAATACACAAAAATTGGCGCGATCGACCAACCGTTCAGCAAGTAATTGTAGAACGATTGAGCGCTGCCCTTATAAATGACAGGCGCATAAACGGCGCTTGCAACAAATTTATGACGAACGTCGAAGTTGCTCGGTCCGCGGTCGTAGCTGCGGTCGAAAGCGTCATAGGGGCTGTTATTCTGCGTAAAGGTCGCCGAGTTCTGATTCGTGTCAGTAGATTTCGCGAAGGTATAGCTCGTCTGAAATTGAAGACCGTCGGTAAACCGCCGGTTCAACTGCAGAACGAGAGCACTATACTTGGATCTTACAGAGCTCTCGATTTGAGTCAAATTGCCGAATGCCGAGTTAGCTGTTCCATAAAGCGGTAACGTGAAAATCTGTCCGGCAAAAGGACCGCCATTCACCGTGTAGGTCGTTTGACCCGTGCGCCGCAGATTGTGGTTGACGAATGTTGGCAGATTTCGCCCGATACTTCCAATAAACGAAGCCGAAACCACGGTATTCTTCATTAATTGATGTTCGAAAATGACATCATATTGATGAATCATCGGAGCCTGAAAGCCTCTCTGGAAAAATTGGATGTTACCTGCGGCGAATGTTAAAGAGCTTGAAGCCAAAACATTCGGAAAGATCGGCGAACAAGGCGTCGTCGCTGCCGGCATTATCGGAAAACAATTGGACGTTGGTGACGATGGTGAAATCACTACCTGTGCCTGTCCACCCGGATTTCCGGTATTGACGAGGGCGTTGTAAGCCGTCGAGTTTTGGATTCGACCGTAGTATATACCGTACCCACCGCGCAACGACGTCTTGCCGTTGCCCGAAAGGTCGTAAGCAAGACCAAGACGCGGACCAAAATTATCACGATCGTTCGGCATTCTAGAAGTCACATCCGAAACGGTTTCCGTAAGGTTCGGGACAATGACCGAGCTCGGATTAGGCAACACCGGAGCCGGCAGCTTGATATACTCGTAACGAACACCGGCATTGAAAGTCAGCCGCGGGGTAAAACGAAAGTCGTCCTGAAAGAAGAAGTTATAATCCCAAGACGTTAGCTTAAGTCCGGGGGATCCCACGCCCTGATTATAGTTGCCGTTATAGCATCGTCCGGGTCTTCTGCCAGTGTTACTGAAACACTGAGTCGTACCTGCCAGCGGGCTAAGCCAGTTTTGATAGTCGACAATAAAATCATTGATGCCGTTGGCGCCCGTATACGAAAATGCGCCGGCTTCAAAACGAAGGTTTTGAATGTCGTCAACAACGCGATTGATATCGCCGCCGAATTTGATCGTGTGACGACCTTTCGTATATGTGATCGTATCAGCAAACTGCCAGCGAACTTCATCGGGAAAAGCGGGGCGTTCGAGAAACGTCGGCGTTCCCGCTTCCAGTCCATTTTGAATAAAGATGTTCGGCGGACGAACTCCGCCGGCTACAGTAGACGAAGTCGCCGGTTCGCCCGGAAGCGCCGGTTTGCTGAATTGAGATTCAAAGTCGCGTCCGTATTGCATACGGAATTCGTTTAGCAGATTAGCCGAAAAAGTCGATTGTAAACGCGCGTTCACCGAATCTACTTCCACAAAATCGTCGCCAAAATTCGAGCGGCTGCGGAAATTGACCGCTTGCGTTTGAATGCCGTTTGGCGATTCCCAACGCAGGCGATTGTAGCTAATGCTGAATAAATTTTTGTCGTTGACTTGCCAGTCAATTTTCGGAAGCATCAATTTCTGGTCACCTTTACGCGGCGTTTCGCCCGTCCATGAGTTGAGAATGCCAAGAATATTATTGACTTGCGCTAGCGTTAATCCTTTTCCTAAGCACGTCTGTCCGGGTGTTGCAACACCCAGAGTTTGAGTTAAACACGCCACATTTGCCGAATTCAGAAAGTTCGCTTGGTTGAAAGCCGCGAGTCCGGGAAAGTTGCGTCTTTGCTGGTCGTAACTAAAGAAGAAAAACAAGCGATCTTTAATGATCGGTCCGCCGATAGCGCCGCCGAATTGTTCTCGGAGGTCTTTCGGTTTCGCCGGAGTGGTTGTCGATACGCCGTTGGCAAAAACTGAACCAAAAGCGCGCGGGTTGCGGGCGCCGTTGCGATTGTTGCGGTTGTAGTAAAAAAGTTCGCCGTGAAATTGGTTAGTTCCACTCTTTGTGACAGCATTAACAACACCGCCTGCCGAACGTCCGTATTCGGCTGAATAGTTCGAAGTATTTACCTGAAATTCACGAATTGCCGATTGGCTGATGACGTAATTGATGCGCGTGCGTCCGCGTTCTTCCGAGAAAAACGCCTGGTTATTGTCGCCGCCGTCAATGGTGTTGTTGTTCAGCAGACCGGAAATTCCGCGAAAACTGATCAAGCCGAAAGTTCCGTCCGGAACCGTCCCCGGCGTCAGCAGTGCGAAATTCGACCAGCGCCGACCGTTGATCGGCAGCTCATTGATCGAAGTCTGGTTAATATTGACTGAATTGGAGTTGTCATCTGTATTGATCACAGGCGCATCCGCCGTAACTTCAATTGTTGTCGTTGTTTGTCCGAGACTTAACGCTGCGTCACCTTTTGAGGTTTGTCCGACCTCAACTTTGAGATCCGGAATTACTGCGGGCGCAAAATTTGGCGCGTTAACTTCCACCTTGTAGCTTCCGGGCTGCAGACTAACAATCTTATAACTGCCGTTATCGTTAGTCGTTGTAGTCGAAGCAGTGTTGGTGCCGTTATTGGTAACCGTTACCGTAGCGTTCGGAACGACCGCTCCCTGCGGATCGGTAACCGTGCCGCCTATGCTGCCCGTTACGGTTGATTGCGCAAAGACATGCCCGATTCCCAAAAGCAGGCAAAAAGCAGCCGATGCTAGAAATTTTATAGAAATTCTTTTAGTCATTTGTTTTTTTTTGACCTCGTCGTTTTTATTATTGAAAAAATAGCAGTTAAAATCGCCCTTGAATGATTGAAAATCGGAGCAAGATATCTTGATTTTTGAATTTTTATCTTGCCTTTCGGATTTTAGTTTTCCAAAACCTCCGGTTTTATTTCTTGAAAAAAAATCAAAGGATTCGTTCGGATATTTTTAAGTGCTTCGTTTTCACACTTTTATATCCCTTCATATTTTGTTATATGAAGATTTTCGCCGTCCGTTTGTAAAAATACAAATGCGAAACGCTGTTTTTTAAGCAAATCAAGTTCCTAAGTCCAAAAATTATATCGCAGATTTCGACATAAGGAAATCATTTCACACAATATTTAAATCAATGTTAAATATTTAAGCTTTCCAGCGGAAACTCAAACAGGGAATATTCAAATCAACAACAAAGCGTCGTTTATTAAATCTGCAACCTTTCGATAGATTCTGCGTTATAAATTCCCGGAGATTCCGATGTTTTTGAAAATTTGATAATTTTACGACTATTAGAGAAAAGACTAACGTTTTGAGTAATTTATAAATACTTGACTTTTTTATAATAGTAGTTTACATTACTCGCGCATTTACGATTGCCCATAGTTTTGGGCATTTGAAAATAGAAGAGTGAAAAGGGGGAAGTAAGATATATGTCGCGTTTAGCGTATTCTACGGCTGACAATAAATCACCAATGCATCAGCGTATTATGGCAAGTTTGCCTGTTCGGGCGAGTTGGGTCGATTCCGCGAGTGGCGAGACGATTTCTGTCGACGGTTTAACCGAAAATCTGGGTGAAACCAGCGCGCTGGTAAATCTCGACGTTTTGCCGCCGGTCGGAAGCGAAGTCAGGCTTCGGTTATTTGATGATGATAAAACTATTATCGAAGTTCCGACCACGGTCATTCGTGTCGAGCGTGATCCGAGCAAACCGCTTGCGGCTCTTTCGGTTTTGGAAAACTTGAAAAGCTGGAGGCAAAAGGCTTTGACAGCCGCGCAAAAATGGGTAACCAGACATTGGCAAATGAATTACGAAGAAGAATGGGTTAATTAATTTGGTCTTTTTCATATAATTTATTAGAAACAGAGGCGGAGAAAAACATCTCCGCTTTTGTATTTCCTGAAAGCGAACGGAGAAAGCGTTCGGCGCATCTTTAGTAAAGCAAATGAAAAAAGCAATCTTTTTAATTTTGATTTTTCTCTCGGTGAGTTTCGCGTTCGCGCAAACGACGCAGCAAAAACCTTTGACGCAGTCGGAATACGTCAAAATGCTTTACGAATTGGAAAAAGATTCGGACAATAAAGCTGCGTTGATCGAAGCGCTCCGTAAGCGCGGGATCGACTTTGATCTTACCGACGGCTTGCGCAGTCTGACGCGCACGAAGGGCAAAAGCGACGACGAGCTTGGACGAACGCTGGAAGAAGCGAATCGCCGCCGGCAAAATCCAACTTTCGCAAAACTGCCGACCGACAATGAGGCGGCGGAAGTCTTGTTAAAAGCTCGCGAAGCCGCTTTAGCGGCTGTTGAAGAGATGCCCGATTTTGTCGTCAAACAGCAGATACAGCGTTCGGCGGCATTTGCCGGAACGAATAATTTCCGAAATCTCGATAAGCTCGTCGTTGCCGTCAGCTACCGCTCAACCGGGCAGGAAGAATATAAAGTTCTATCAGTCAACGGCGTTTTGCAAAGCAATCCTACAAACAAAAACACTTACGAAGAAGTCGGTGGAACAAGCTCGACCGGGGAATTCGTGACCGTTCTCGCCACAATTTTCAAACCCGAAAGTAATACAAAATTTGAGGTCATCGATACCGACACAATTCGCCAGCGCCGAGCGATCGTTTACGATTATTCGATCACCCGCGACAAGGCACGGCAGCGAATAACGGCGGCGGGCTATTTTGACGATACTGCGATTACCGGAATGAAAGGCAGGATTTGGATCGACCGCGAGAATTTTCGCGTGCTGCGAATAGAAAGCGCCGCGACCGAAATTCCAGATAGTTTTCCGATTCGGTCTGCAAGCCGCGCGATCGACTATGAATGGGTAACGATCGCGGACGAAAAATATTTGCTTCCTTCGCTCTCAGACGTTCGCCTGACTTCAAGAGAAAAAAGCCAGCTTTTTGAAACAAGAAATCTCATTCGTTTTAAGGATTATCAGAAATACGGAACCGAAATTATTATTTCGGACGACGACGAAGAAGTTAAAGAAGGAAAACCGTAGGAACTACCATGCGTAATACGCGGCGATCGCAGGAATAATCAGCCAGAGCAAGCCTTTTATCAGAAAGAACAAAAAAGCCGCGAAGCCGAATCGCTTCGTCCAGCCGACCGCAGGACACTTTCTTTTTCTCGGAGTTTCGCTCATACTTTTTACAAGATAACTTATTTTGCGCTCATTTTTCAAACGATCCAAATATTAGTTCGGCTGAATTATGAGAAAACATTTTCAAGCGTTTACTGCCCTGATTTTTTGTTTTATTCTTTTTTCTTCCTGCTCTGCGCAGCAGACGGCACCGCCTAAAGAAGAAAACAAACGTGAGGCTCACTTGATCGAACTCGTAAAGCTCGATAACACGATAAAACTCGATATTCGCTACGCCCGCAGCGATAATTTTGTCGGCAAACCCGTTTACCCGGAAGCGCGTGCGTTTCTTCAGCGTCCGGCAGCCGAAGCCGTTGTCCGCGTTCACCAAAAACTAAAGGAAAAAAATCTCGGCTTGGTAATTTTCGACGGTTATCGCCCGTGGTCGATCACAAAGCTTTTCTGGGAAGTCGTCAGCAACGACCAACGAAAATTTGTCGCAGATCCGGCGAAGGGTTCGAAACATAATCGCGGCTGCGCGGTCGATTTGAGTATCTACGATCTGAAAACGGGAAAACTCGTCGATATGCCTTCCGATTACGATGAATTTACCGAGCGCGCTTCGCCGAATTATGCGGGCGGAACGGAAAGAGAACGCGCCAACCGCGATATGCTTCGCGCGCTAATGGAAGTTGAAGGTTTTACCGTCAACGCCGACGAATGGTGGCATTTTGATCACAACGATTGGCAAAGTTACGCGATCTACGACATTCCGTTTTCAGCGATCGGTGATTTCAAGGCACGATTCGCCGACGCAAAGATCGAAGAAAACAAGGATTGGAAAAAATTTTTCGATGCCGCAAAAGTCACCGGCGGAATTGTAGTTTATGATTTGCGGGCAAATAAATTCACGGTTTACGATCGGGAGCGAATGGACAAAGGATTCGTTCCGGCTTCGACATCAAAAATAATTCATTCGCTCATTTTTCTCGATTCCGGCGCGATGAAAGACGAAAACGAAATTATCAAATGGGACGGCGTGAAGCGGTTTTCGCCGGATTGGAACAAAGATCACAATTTGCGCACAGCTTTTAAGGCGTCCGCTGCGTGGTTTTACGTCGAGGCGTCAAAGCGCATTTCGCGCGAGACGATGCAGAAATATTATGATTCTACCGATTACGGCAATCGAAATACAAACGGTTTCGGCGAAATCTATTGGGTTAACGGCGATTTGCGCATAACACCGCGCGAGCAGGTCGAGTTTCTCGTTCGGCTTTACGAAAACGATTTGCCGTTTACCCAGCGCACGATCGATCTCGTCAAAGATATTACGATCGCGGAGAAGACGGAAAATTATGTTTTGCGCGGAAAAACCGGCTGGTCCGGCGATGCCTTCACGCCGCAGGTCGGTTGGTGGATCGGCTACGTGACGCGCGCGCAGAACGCATACTTTTTCGCGGTCGAATTGGATATGAGAGGTTTTGCCGACGCCGAAAAACGGAAAACGATCACAAGGGAAATTTTGAAAAGCCTAAAGATCGTCGAGCAATAACGAGCGATCTTTTACCGCGGAGACGCAGAGTTTTCGCTGAGAAACGCGGAGAAAACTCTGCGGCTTCTCCGCGCCTCGGCGGTAAAATTCATTTAGAGTTGGTACGTTTTAAGATCCAAGCGGAAATCGTTTCCAAAACGACCGGTGCGATCGTTTCCTCTATTTTTTCGTATTCGGAGAGTTGACCTGTTTCGCTCGTTTGGAAAAGATGATTCAGCTTTGGAAAAGACCTGACCGTAAAATCTTTATTTTTTCCCGCTTTTAGTCCGGCGGCGATCAAATCGAGATTTTCCTTCCATTCAACCTGAAGGTCGTTCTCGCCGTTAATCGCCAACACTGGAACTTTCACTTTTTTTAGCGTCGGGCGCGGATCGTAATCGATAAAATAGCGGAACCACGACGATAAAAACACCGGCATTTTACCAAACAAAGATTCTTCGATCGCAGTAAAAGTCTTTTTTTCATCCTCGCTCAGCGCATTTTTTTGTTTAGCAAAAGTTTCGCGCATGCGCTGCTCGGCAATTTTGTCGTCCGGTTCGGAGCGCAATATCTCAAAAATGGTTTTCAGTCCGGCGTTGGTTTGCGCCGTCATCCGCGGATCTGCGCCTCCGGCTTTTTGAATCAGTTCCGTTTGTGTATAAAGAACGTTTTCGCCTGTCTGCCCCAAACCTGCAAGCGACACGATAAATGCCGCGTCCTTCGAGCGCGCGGCAACCATCGGCGCGATCATTCCGCCTTCGCTGTGCCCGATCAGTCCAATTTGTTTTGGATTGATTTCTTTCCGACTCTTTAAATATGCTATCCCTGCAAGAACGTCGCCCGCGAAATTTTCGCTTGTGTTCGTTGGCGCGCCTGCATCAGAACCACCCATTCCTCGGTCGTCAACGCGCAAAACGGCGATTCCTTTTCGTGTCAGATAATCAGCCAAGACGAGAAACGGGCGATGTCCGGCAACGGTTTCGTTGCGGTCTTGCCCACCGCTGCCGGTGATCAAAATTACCGCCGGATATTTCTGCGCGCCGCGCGGCAGTGTCAACGTTCCCGCTAATTTAACGCCGTCTTTTTTGTTTTCATATACGACGTCTTCCTCATCATAAGGATAAGGCTTGACCGGATCCTGCGGGCGGCTGAGTTTGGGAACATCGGCGATGCGTTTGAAAATCGCCTCCAGCGAACCGCCTCCCGTTTTTAACTGTCCCGAAATCTCATCGCCCTTTTCATTGAGCGTTCCTTCATAATCCAAACCGAGTTTTTTCGCTTCAAATCGGATTGCGCTGCCCTGTTGGGTGATCGTTTCAATTTCCAGATCATTTGCGCCCTGATCGATGCTGTCAAACTTTGCGGTGAACGAATCATCGGCAGTTTTTGACACTCTCAATGCGATCCTAAGTTTGATTCCGCTGACTTCGACAACACTCAACCAGTTTCCTTCAATAGATCGGATAGCGGGATTTTGGGAAAAAATCGACAATGAACAGAAGATCAAAATCATCGCGTTGATACATATGTTGCGTAAAATTTTCATTTTTTTTCTCCGTTTAAGTTTATCTTCCACCACTCATTTTCGACAAAACTTCGATAATTTCGCGAATGTGGTCGAAGTTCAAGATAATTATTATCGGCAAGATCACGAGCGGCAGAATGCCGAGAACCACACCCGCTTTTGCCCAAAGCCGGTGTTGTTTCAATGCCGGTTCTGGTTTCGCTCGAAGCGCGAGCCAACCAAAAACGATCGCTAATATCGCTTTCTCCAAGCCTAAAAGACTAACGAAACAGCTGATACCTAAGATCAGCGACGCTGTCGCAAAAGCGTATTTCTGTCCGAGGATCAAAAAACTTTTTGTTTCAATTTCAGTTTTCATATTTATTTCTCCAATATAAGTTCGGTATTAATTTTGAACGGATTTTCCTTCAGAAAAACGAAAAGCGCGGCGACAAAAACAAGCGGAACGATCTTAAAGGCAAAGCCCGGATCGCTTGCCGAAAGCATTTCCGCGAATTTGTATGCGACGAGGAAAACTGCCAGAAAAACGAAAGGCTGCCAATATATTTTAGTTTGCAGCCGCGGCTCGATCGCCGACCATAAATTCGCTTCAGAAGGCTGTCTTTCCTGTCTTTTGAGCAAAGCGAAAGTGCTTTGAATCTGCTCAATTTCCGTGCGGCAATTTTCGCAGCTCGCCAAATGTGAATTTAGTTGTTCGGGCGAAAGATCCGTTTTTTCTCCGTCAAAAACAGCCATCAACGCCATCAAGATCTCTTCGCAATTTTCCTTATTCATATTTCTTCTCCAAATTTGTCTGCAGCGCCTTTCTCGCATAAAAAAGCCGGCTCATCACCGTTCCTCTAGGAATTTCAAGGCGCTCAGCGATCTCCGCATACGAAAGACCGTCAAGATATTTCAACGCAATTATTTCGCGGTCGTCGGCAGGTAGAGCCATCAGCGCACGATCTAACGCGATCTTGTCTTCGCGCGCCAGACCTTCCTGCGGCGCGATGATCTCAATTTCTTCAAGATTTTGCGTTTCGCGTCTTTTCGCCGCGATCTTATAGCAGCGATTTCGAAGCAAAACGTAAAACCAAGAGTAAAACCGCCGCGTTTTATCGAATGTTTTTATAGAGCGAAACGCATCAATGAACGCTTCCTGCGCCGCATCTTTTGCATCTTCACGATCGCCGAGAATTGCGACCGCATGCGCGACGGCTTGCTTTTGATAGCTTTCGACGAGAAAACGAAATGCATCGCTTTCGCCCTGTTGTATTTTTTCAATTGCCGCTGCGTCATCCATATCTGCCACTCATACTAACGTATCCGCGATGAAGAAAAAATATTCATTTTTTTTCAATAAAAAAGGCAAAGCTTTCCAACTTTGCCCTTTTCGCTCCAAATTATCCGACCGAACTACTCGCTTTTTACCGGATTACCTTCCGTATCGAGATAAACGATCTTACCGATTTCGCTCAATCCGGGAGCGATTGTCTGGCGGTCGCCGACAATGACGATCGCCATTTTGTCGGGTGTCAGGTATTTGTTCGCGACACGATTGACGTCGTCGAGCGTGACGGCGCCGATCTTCGTTATATACTCGTTAAAATACGAATCAGCCAAACCGTATACTACCAGAGCCGCAAGCTGATTTGCGATCTGTCCGTTCGTCTCAAAACCGCTTGGATAGCCGAGAATAAGGCTTTGCTTACTGGTTTTAAGTTCCTTTTCCGAAACGGGACGCGCGCCGCGAATTCCGTTGAGTTCCTTCAAAAACTCCATAACGGATTCTTTGGTAACTGCTGTCTGCACGTCAGCCGAAGCCGAAAACGGTCCGGTTCCGCGCCGGAATGAAAATCCGCTCCGCGCGCCGTAGGTGTAGCCCTTGTCTTCGCGGAGATTCATATTCAGCCGCGACGAAAATGAGCCGCCGAGCATATCATTCATTACTTGGAGCGCGAAATAATCGGGATTATCGCGCGCAACACCAATCTGTCCGATCGAAATAACCGACTGCGCCGCGCCCGGTTTGTCAACGACATAAATCCCCGGTTTATCGAAAGCAGCCGCCGTCGGAACTTTCGACGCCGGAACTGCTCCCGGTTTCCACGTGCCAAGGGCTTTTTCGAGCTTCGGTTTGATAATGCTCATTTGCGTGTCGCCGACAACGATCAAAGCCGCGTTATTCGGACGGAAGTACGTTTCGTAAAAACTTTTCAGATCGGCTTGCTTGATCGATTTGATCGAAGCTTCGTCGCCGCTTAAAACATTGCCGTACGGATGATTTTTACCGTAAAGCAGCGCGTTATAAACCACACTGTTGATCGCGTTAGGATTATCACGGCGCTGTATGAGCGCGGTCAATGCGCGCCGGCGCGCGGTTTCGAGCTCGCTTTCGGGAAACACCGGATTTACGATCACGTCGGAATAGATCTCCAAAGCCGTGTCGAGATTTCTCGTCAAGGTTTGGATCGAAACATTAGCCGAATCCCAATTCGAGCCGGTGCCGAGCGTTGCGCCGATCTCCGAAAGCTGGTTCGCAATGTCGACCGCCGAGCGCGTTTTTGTTCCGTCGTCGATCAAACTCGCGGTCATTTGCGCGAGCCCCGTTTTTCCTTTCGGATCGACCGTTCCACCGGATTTGAAAACCATATTCATGGAAACGATTGGAAGCTCGGCGCTCCGAACAAGCCAAACTTCCAAGCCGTTTGCAAGCTGTTGTTTTTCGATCTTCGGCAACGCAAAGCGCGGAAGCACTCCCGGTTTAGGCAAATTCTTTGAGTAATCGACCGATGATTTTTCCTTTTTCGCTGACGAGGTCGGCTTGTTCGCCGCGTTATCCGCTTGCGAAGCAGCTTTTTCCTTGCGCGGCACGATGCTCATGACAAGGTGATTTGCCTGCAGATAAGCGTTGGCGACGCGGGTCACGTCAGCCGGCGTTACCTTGCGGTAATCGTCAATTTCTTGTTGAAATCTGTTCGCCTTGCCGAAAAAGGTTGCGTTGCTGTTCATCTGATCCGCCTTTCCGAGAACGGTTTGCAGACCAAAGATCGTTTGCGCCTCAATGCGGCTAAAGGCACGCGAAACTTCTTCCGCCGTCGGCGGATCTTTCTTGATGCGTTCGATCTCGATATTTATCGCCTGCTCTACCTCGTTGAGCGTTTTTTGCGGGCGCGCAGTCGCGACTATTTGAAAAAGACCGCCGATCTCGCGGGTCGGGTGACCTGCGAAAACGTCCTGAACGATTTGGTTGTCAAAAACGAGCTTGCTTTGAAGCCGCGAGCCGCGACCGTTTGAAAGTATTGAGGCAAGAATATCGAGCGCCGCTTCATCGGGTGCGCCTTGCGGAACGGTGTGCCAGGCAAGATAAAGCCGCGGAAGCTGCACCGAATCTTCAAACGAAGTTCTGATTATTCTGTCTAGTTTCGGCGCCGCCGGATTCGGGCGAACGATCTTTCCGCCGCGTTTGATCGGACCGAAATATTTCTGCACCCATGCGCGCGCCTGCACCGGATTAAAATTGCCGGCGATGACGAGCGAAGCGTTGTTCGGCACGTAATATTGCCGGAAAAACGCCTTGACGTCGTCCTGCGAAGCTGCGGTCAGATCGTCGAGCGAGCCGATGGTCGTCCAACTATACGGATGATCTTTCGGATACATTATCGCCTGTATCTTTTCGTTCGCCGTGCCATAGGGCTGGTTGTCAACGCGCTGTCGGCGCTCGTTTTTTACGACGTCGCGCTGATTGTCGAGCTTGTCCTGCGTCATTGCTTCGAGCAAACCGCCCATGCGATCGGCTTCGAGAAAAAGCGCCGTTTCCAGATAGTTTGACGGCACGACTTCGTAATAATTCGTACGGTCGCCGTTGGTCGAACCGTTGATATTCGCGCCCGCTTCATCGAGCGGCTTAAAATAATCGTCGTTGTAATTTTTTGAGCCCTGAAACATCATATGCTCAAAAAGATGCGCAAAACCGGTGCGCCCGGCGACTTCATTTTTCGAGCCGACGTGATACCAGACGTTGACCGCCACGATCGGCGTCGATCGATCCTGATGCATGATCACGCGCAAACCGTTTTTCAGGTAAAACTCGGTGTACGGCAGCGGCGGCAGCTTTGTCGCGACCTGCGCCGGCGCGATCGTAAAAGCAAAGGCAATAAGAACCAGCAAACAAACAAGACTTTTTCTAAAACTCATAGCAAAAACTCCTTTTAATGAAAAATTTAATTATGTAATGATTTTAAGCCTTGATGGATTCGCAAGGCAAATAGAAAAGCTTCTGCGTGGGATGAATTTTGAGTTTCTCTATCGTTTGCGCGAAATAGCGTCTTTTCCCGTCGCTGAAGGCGACAAAGATAATAGCCCAAGGTGAAACCGTGGGACACGATCTTGCCTTCCGCGAGCGTTAGGTGGTCCAAACGATTCCTGAGGTTTCACACAGTCTATTTCCGGACGGCTTTCAGCTCTGAGATTTAATTTTGAATCTTACGCCCGGAACTCGGAATCTTACGCCCGGAACTTGGAATCTTACGCCCGGAACTTGGAATCTTACGCCCGGAACTCGGAATCTTACGCCCGGAACTCGGAATCTTACGCCCGGAACTTGGAATCTTACGTCCGCAACTCGGAATCTCACGCCCGGAACTCGGAATCTTACGCTCCGAGCTTTCCGAATGCCACTACCTTGTCCTGTTTGGAGACGACAACGCCGCCCGGCTTTTCTGCGGTTATCGCAAACGCAGCGGGTTTTTCGACCCTTACCTTCGCGTCAATGGGAATTATGACTTCGCCCGCGTCATTTACGTCAAAAACGCCGCCGTCAACGGGTGTTTTCGCGTCCTGGTTAGCGGCGACGATCCAAAGCTGATATTGCTCTCTTGTTTTATCGTTTTGGGATAAACCGCTCAGCCGCACAAATCCTTTTTGGAGCGAATCGCTCCAAACGACGTCGCCGAC
>JBGTFE010000008.1:0-12718 GCA_041747435.1 Pyrinomonadaceae bacterium
CGATGCGACAGCGTGGCGCGTTATGGTTTCCTTTTCGCCGACGTCGACCATTTTTACATTTCCTTTGTCATCAAAATGCGAAAGTTTTTCCATAATTTCCTCGCCTTAAAGATCAGAGTGTTTCCGCCGAGTAAAACTTCATTCGAATTCAGTTCATTTGCCCAACGCGAGCGGCGCTTTTTTGTCGATTCAGAACGCGCCACAAACCTGATCAACGCGACGATCGGTAAAAACATCCAGCCCAAGCGCAAGCTTCCGATCTTGTTTTTTCCAAATCCATTCTTCGATATAGTCCTTCTCGCAATAGATTATAGCTATTAGATAAGAAATTATAGATAACGTCATTATCTTTCATCTGTCGGCTATCATCTATTTCGAATGAGTATCGAATGTTACGTGATTTTAAGGTAAATACAAAATTTCTGCGATATCTCCCGCTTCCAACGAAGTATTTTGCGGAACAAAAACCAAGGCGTCTGCGCGCGAAAAAGCGATGAAATTCGATGAACCGGAAAAACGCAGCGATTCGACGATCAAGTTTCCTTTTTCATCGGTCGCAAGTGAAACCGGAAGATAAGAATCACGCCCTTTCGCCCCTTTGATCGTTGCCGAAACGCGCGCCATGCCTTTTTTCAAATCGCAATTTTCCGCGCCTTGCATTTTGAGCAAAGCCGTTCGCACGAATAGGAAAAACGTAACCGCCACCGAAACCGGATTGCCCGGAAGTCCGAAAATCAACTTGCCACCTAGCTTTGCAAAAACCGTTGGCTTTCCGGGCTTCAGGCTGACTTTCTCAAAGAAAATTTCCGCGCCGAGTTCGCGTAATGCGGGTTTTGTAAAATCGTAGTCACCGACTGAAACGCCGCCTGTGATTATCAAAACATCGCTCTTTTTTAAGGCTTCCGAAATTTGAAGCTTCAAATTTGAAATATCATCTCCTGCGATTGGCAAAACCGTCGTTTCCGCACCGGCTTTTTTTCCAAAAACCTCAAGCATTATCGAATTTGAATTTCGGATCTGATCCTGCTTCGGCGTTTTCGAAATATCAACGATTTCGCTTCCGGTTGCAAGAATGGCGACCTTCGGTTTGCGCAATACTTTCACTCTGGCGTAACGAAAAGAAGCGATTGCCGCGATCATGTTTTCCGTAATTCGCTCGCCTTTCCGAAAGATCGATTCGCCTTTTTTTATCTCTGCGGCGCGCTTGACGATGTTTTGTTTTGGCTTTGCGGCTCCAAGAATTTCGACAAAATTTTCGTCCGCGCGTTGCGTCAGTTCTATTATCTGTACCGCATCTGCGCCGCTTGGAACTCGCGCGCCCGTCATAATCCGAACGGTTTCGCCGGTTTTTATTTCACCGTCAAAGCCTTTTCCGGCAATTGATTCACCGACTATCTTAAGTTTTGCCGGCGCTTTTTCCGTGTCCTGTGATCTGACCGCAAAGCCGTCCATTTGCGAACGGTCAAACGGCGGCAGATCCATATCGGCAATGATTTCCTGCGCCAAAATACGCCCGATCGATTCGTTCAAATCGACAGTTTCTGACGAAAGTATAAATGTCTCGCCTTTTACGATTTTTAGTGCTTCTGAAACAGGAATCATTTAGGGCTTTTAGCGCAAATTTCGGCAAAATGCTAAACTGCTTTTTTGCAAATTGAAATTTTATTATACCAAAGATTTTAGAGAGGAAATTTAACAAGTGATCGATTTTGAATTATCCGAAGAGCATATTGCGCTGCGGCAAACGGTGGGCGAATTTTGCGCGGGCGAAGTCGCGCCGTATATCAAAGAATGGGACGAAAAGGCGCATTTTTCGCGCGACATTTTCGACAAAATGGCGGAGCTCGGTCTGCTCGGAGTTTGCATTCCGGAACAATACGGCGGCGCCGGTTTTGATTACATTTCGCTTGGGTTGGTTTGCGAAGAATTGGAAGCGATGGACACATTTTTGCGCGTCGCGATGAGTGTTCACGTCGGACTTAACTCATTAAGCCTTTATTCCTGGGGAACTGAGGAGCAGAAGCAAAAATATCTAGTTCCGCAGGCGAAAGGCGAAAAACTCGCGACGTTCGGTTTGACCGAGCCGAATGCGGGAAGCGATGTTATCGGAATGCGCTCAGGCGCAAAGCGCGACGGCGACGATTGGATCTTGAACGGCGAAAAAATGTGGATATCGCTCGCGGATGTTGCCGATCACTTCTTATTTTTCTGCTGGACGGACGATGAAAAGCGCAAAAACCGCGACCACACGGGAATGAGTTGCTTTATCGTCGAACGCACGATGATCGGATTTACAAGCGGAACGATTCACGGAAAGCTTGGAATTCGCGCCGGAAATACGGGATATTTTTCGCTTCAGGACGTTCGCGTTCCGCAGGCGAACATGCTCGGAAACGAAGGCGAAGGTTTTAAGATCGCGATGTTTTCGCTTGAAAACGGGCGTTACACGGTCGCTTCCGGTGCAACGGGCGTGATCCGCGCATCGCGCGACGCATCGGTTGCGTATGCGAATACGCGCGAAGTTCAGGGACAAAAGATCGGAAATTTCCAGCTTGTCAAACAAAAGATCGCCGATATGGAAGCCGATTATCAAATGTCGCATCTTTTATGGTTGAAATGCGGTTATTTGAAAAATCATGGAAAACCGTCCGCGCGCGCCGCGTCTTTGGCGAAGTGGCAGGCGACCGTGCGAAGCGAGAAAGCCGCTTCAATGGCGATCGAAGTTCACGGCGCAAACGGCTATACAAACGATTATCCGGTCGAGCGATATTTGCGAAACTGCAAAGCCGCGATAATTTATGAAGGAACCCGCGATATTCACACGCTGATGCAGGCGGATTGGTCGCTTGGATTGAAAAAGGAAAAAGCGGCACGCGTAACTTTGCCGCCCTATCAACCGACAGAAACACGAGACGCATCGGCGTAAAAACAGATGTGCACGAAGGTAAGCAAGAGCGGATCAAGTTGAGCATTCCGCCCTTGCTTACGCGCGGGCTTCTGTAAATTACTTCGCCGCATTTGAATTTGAAGCCGACTTCGTAACAGATTCAATCGCGTCAAACTTATTGGTCATTTTCCAGACGCCGTCTTCCATGATGAAATTGAATTTTTGCCACGTAAGGTATGCGCCGCCTTTCAGCTCGGCGGACGCTTTGTCGCCTTCGATCTTTTCGTTGCGAACCTCGATCGGCTTGTCAGGCATTATTTCACTTTCTGCGACATACGCCGCCAAAGATCCCGACTTTTTATCAGCTTTCATGTCGGCTTCAAGCGCCTTAATAAAATCCGCCGCCAGCACTTTTTTCAGCGCGGCGTCGTTCTTTTTCTTCAACGCGTCGTAATAACCGTGAACAATCGGTGTCAACGTCGGCGCGTTATTTTCGGTTGGCGCTTCTTCCTTCGTTGTCGGAACAAGCTCGCTGTTGGTTTTCGGCGCATTCGCGCTATTTGCGGCGTTGAAATTCGAATTTGGGGTTTCAGCGCTCGGACAACCCGTTAAAAAAATCGCAAAGATCAGAATAAGAAATGTAATTTGAAAACGCATTATTTTCTCCTAAAATGTAAAATTATCTCAAAGCAAAAAAGTATAAAGCATTAGACGAAAATGAACAAAACGTATCAAACCGAATTTCGACGGTTATTTCTGATTTCGAACCTGCCGGAACCTTTAACGCGCGCCGACCGGCATCTGCAGATCTTCGATAATTATATTGAAAATACGCGGCTTCGTTTGCGTCGAACGCGTGTTCCGGATACGCGCGAGCAAACATGGCAGATGGGACATCGTTTTCCCGCCGCCGAAAATAGTCTTGCGGTTTGGAAGATCGCCGAGATTTTCTTGCATGAAGACGAATACGCGCCTTTTGAAGGGTTTGAGGGACGCGAAATTCGCAAGAATCGGTACTTTTATGATCTTGACGATAAAAATGTGCTGATCGATGTTTTTTTGGGCGAACTTTGGGGATTGAATTTGGCGCTCGTCATTTTTGAAACGGAAGAAGAAATGCAGCATTTCGAACCTCCTCCGTTTGCGATTTTGGAAGTTACGAACGACGCGTTTTTTTTGGGTGATAAATTGGTCGGAAAAAATTTTAGCGGCGTTCAAGCCGAAGTCCAGAGACTAAGCTCGCAGCACCAGGTGATCCTGGAAGTTCAAGACGAATAAAGTTATTTCGTTCGCGGCGCTGACATCGGGACAAATCTGTCCATCGAAGTGTTTATTTGCAGATAGATCTTGGTTTCACGCGGAATCAGATTTCGCCAGCCGGCTCCGCCGCGCTTGATATAGCCGGGAAGCTTTGCGGGATTTGAATTGTAACCCGCAGACATTAATTCCGCCGGCGTCGCTATGCCGTTCTGAACCGCTTCAAACACAGTTGGTCGACTTATCAGATCTGTCCAGGTCATTTGCATATAAAGGAGCATTGCTTGCGCCGCGTTGCCGTGATTACGCATTCCTTCCACAAAATCGGGTATCAAACCAACGCTTGGGTAACGCGTACGGATCATATAATAGGTAGAAGGAATCATCTGAACCATACCGCCCGCGCCGGCTGAGCTGACGGCGTAACGATAAGTCTGACCTTCGTTTAACGCATAAAGCGCGTAAACCTCATTGAAAAGCTGCAAATTATTTTCGTTCCAAAAGCGCGGATGATCGATGTGTTCGACGATCGCGAGACGCTCAGCGATATCGGTCACCTGCGGCGAAACGAATATGCCTTTCTCGCGAAGCTTTTCACGCGCCAGATCGATCGTGTTTCGGATATAAAGCTTGCCTGCATTGACGATCTCCGGCGTCAAAATTCCCGGATGCGTCGACATATAATATGCAGTTTCGATGTATTTTCCGCCGCGTTCGACCGGATATTGAACCATTAACGGCAAATGAACTTTATTGTTCTGACCGAGAATGCTTATGGGCGTATTCACGCCGTTGGCTCGAATGATCGTGACCGTTACGGGTTTGGCTTTTGAAGTTGTGGTCACAAACTGCGCGCCGCGTGTCAGAAAAGAATCTTTCGTCATTACGATGTAATCCAAATTTTTTGTGTCGTAATCGTAAAATGCGATGCGCACCATGCTTGTCAGTAAAAACGGGTCTGTCAAAGCTGTTTGAACTGGGCGCGCGGACAGTTCGCGCTTCGCCTCGGCAAGTCGGCTTTTTATTTCGCCGAATGACAAAGGGCTATAAAAATACGTTGGCGGAACTGTTTGGACGGAATTTGCCGGACTGCTGACAGGAATCGGCGTCGGCGTCGCGGTTGGCTTCGGAATCGGCGTCGGCGACGGCAAATTATCCGTAACAACGACTACTTTTGGAATTGGAGTTGGCGAAATAAAGGTGGTCGGCGGATTGCTGCCGACCACGCGCTGCCGCGACGGAGTCGGCGTAGTCGTTTGAGAAAACGCTGTTATAGAAGAAAGTATGATTGCAAAAATTCCGACAATAATTCCTTTTTTCATAAAATTCTAAATTCTTAATGAAGAGTGTTTCGAGCGAGACTTTTTGAAGACCCAAAACGTGCGAGAATGACGTTCGCACTTCTAAAGATTCGCTCATTTCCCAAATGGTTGTCAAATTAAATATGAAAAAATTATGGTAACCACAAGAATTTCTTATGGAAATTTGAAATTTATGATGAAAATGAGTTCTACTGTATTGGCTGTATGAAAAAACTTTTTGGAACAGACGGAATGCGCGGACTTGCCGGTGAATTTCCGCTTGATGAGCAGACGATCTTCACCGTCGGAAAATCTTTGGCGCGGCAATTTTGGCGGACAAACGATGCCGCCCCTTTATTTGTTACCGGCAGAGACACGCGCGAATCGGGCGAATGGATCGAGCGCGCATTTCATGCGGGTGCAGGCTCAGGCGGCGCGCCCTGCATATCGGCGGGAATTATCACGACCCCGGGCGTCGCCTTTCTTACAAAAGAGCGCGGCTTCGATGCCGGAATTGTGATCAGCGCGTCTCATAATCCTTTTTACGACAACGGCATAAAGATATTCTCACCGAGCGGCAAAAAGATCGACGGGGAAACTGAGCGTGAGATCGAAAAAGAGATTTTGGAAAATCGCGGAGCGGTAATGACTACTTTGCCCGGGATTGATCATTCGTGGACGGCTTCGTTTCAAGACATATACATCGCGTATCTCGCCGGCGAATTTGAAGATCTTTCGCTTGGCGGTCTCAAAATGGTGATCGATTGCGCAAACGGCGCCGCGTCCGCGCTTGCTCCGAAACTTTTCGACAGGTTTGGTGCCGAATTGATTGTCGTTAACTGCGAGCCGAACGGAACGAACATAAACGAGAACTGCGGATCGCTGTTTATCGAAAATCTTCAGGAAAAAGTTGTCGATGAAGGTGCGGATTTTGGCGTCGCATTTGACGGCGATGCCGATCGCGCTTTGTTTTCGGACGAAAAGGGAAATCTGATCGACGGCGACGCGATACTTTGGATAATGTCGCGGCATCTTCGCAAACATGGAAAGCTTGCGAACGGAAAAGTTGTCGCGACGGTGATGAGTAACATCGGCTTGGAAAGTGCGCTCAAATCAGAAAATATAGAACTTTTACGGACATCGGTTGGCGACAAATACGTTTTGGACGAGCTTTTGAAGACCGGTTCAGCGATCGGCGGCGAGCAATCCGGTCATATCATTTTTCCGGCGCGAAGTCTTGTCGGCGACGGGATGCTGACGGCACTTTCACTCCTCGAAGCGATTCGGGAAAACGGGAAACCTCTGTCAGAACTTGCTGAAGGATTTACGCGTTTTCCGCAAATTCTAGTAAATATTCGCGTGAAGCAAAAAACTCCTTTTGACGAAGTTCCAAATATCGCAGACGTGTCGGCGCAGGTCGAAAAGGAGCTTGGCGGCGCGGGGAGACTTCTTCTCCGATATTCCGGCACAGAAAATCTTGCGAGAGTTATGATCGAAGGCAAAGATCAATCTGAAATTCATGGGCAAGCGCAACGCCTCGCCGATGTTATCGAGAGAGCATTGGGTTAAGGAGACCGACCGGATTTTCCGGTGCGCGCAAACGATCCGAGCGATCAATCTTGATTTCCGGAAATTCGCCTCTAAATCGTCTCGGATCTGCTCGCCCGCTCAGAAAAACAAATAAACACAGTTGCAAAGTAAAAAAAAAGAGGTGTATATTGTATGCAATTGAGACGGTTGGTGGAACCACCGTCTCTAGTGGTTGCTGGGGTGAGGACAGTCGCCACGAATTGGCAGGTGCGGTGCACTCCCGCGTTGCTTCACCTGCTTTAACAAGGATTTTTAGCCGCGAACCGTACCAGACTCGCGGCTTTTCTTTTTGCTTTTTTCCCGCGGAAAATCTATTTTCAAAACAATGATTCGAAATACCGCTTCTGTAAAAGTCAAAAACGAATATGAAATCGGGATCGGACACGATTTGCTGGCGGATTGCGGAAGGTGGGCGCATGCGTGTCTTTCGGGAAAGACGACAAAGATCGTTTTGATCTCAAATAAGAAGGTTTTCGGTTTATACGGCGAAAAGGTAAAGAACAGGTTTGAGCAAAAGGGATTCGAAGTTTTTGTATGGCTGATGAGAGACGGCGAGCGGTTCAAGAACCTTCGCTCGCTTGAGACCGCACTGACATTTTTCAGCAAAATGGGATTGAAGCGAAGCGATGGCGTCGCGGCGCTCGGCGGCGGCGTGGTTGGCGATCTAGCCGGTTTTGCCGCGGCTGTTTATTTGCGCGGAATTGCATATCTTCAAATTCCTACGACGCTTCTCTCAATGATCGATTCGTCCGTCGGTGGAAAAACCGCCGTAAATTCCGATTTTGGAAAGAATTGGATCGGAGCATTTCATAACCCGAAAGGAGTATTGATCGATGTCGAAACGTTGAAAACGCTCCCAAAACGAGAGTTGGTCGCTGGATTTTTTGAAGCAATTAAACATGGCGCGGTGAGCGGCAGGAATTTGTTTCAACATACGGAACAATTTCTAAAAACATATTCGCTCAACGGGTTCGAAAACCGTTTTTCGGATGAAGAATTTCATAGGAATTTAGGGAAATTTATTGAAAAACAAGTAATTTTCAAAACGAAAATAGTCGTGCAGGACCGATATGAAGATGCAGAGCGAAATGATCCTAAATCGCGCAAAATTCTGAATTTCGGACACACTGTCGGACACGCACTTGAAAAGGTAACGAACTACGATTATTTCAAACACGGCGAAGCCGTCGCCTATGGAATGTTAGCCGCCGCCGAAATCGCAAAAAACATTGGCATTTGTGACAAAAATGAGTTAAAATCGTTAAACGATGTTATTGGTTCGGTCGGCGACCTGCCTCCCGCAAGTAACATCGAGATAAACGACATAATTGAAGCGTTAGAATTTGATAAAAAATCGACCGGCGAGAGCCATCAATGGGTTCTTCTAAAAAAGATCGGAAAGCCGATCCTTATTGACAGCAAGCAGATTCCCGCGAAAATCCTGCAAAGATCTCTCAAAACCGTTTTAGAAAACAAATAGCTTCTGGCGTTCAGGGAGTTACAAATGAAAAAAAATATAGGAAAAATTTACCGCAATCAACGCGGCGGCGCGGGCGTGAAATTCGTTTTGATACTGGTTGTGTTATTTCTTGTTGCGCATGCGGGGTTTAATTACGTTCCTGTCGCATACACCGCGCAGAGTTTTAGGGAAGAAATGCATACGGCGGTCGTGCAGGGATCGGCGCTGCCCACCGGAAGCGATCCGGTTGGAACGATCAAGACGCGGATGAAACGTCTTGCCGCAGCGAGTGATGTTCCGCCTGACACTTTCATCGAAGTCAAACAAGTCGGAAATGTCCTTCAGGCGCACGTAGTTTACTCGAAACAAGTACCCATATTGCCGTTGGGTCTGTATACCTACACTTATCATTTTGATCACACTGCAACACCGACAGGATTTTTGTTGAAGTAAACTGATGAAAAATTTTGCCGCAATAACATTATTTGTAGCGACATTGCTGATCGGATTGTTATTTTCCGTTCCGTTTGACGTGGCTTTAAAAGTTGATGATTATATTCATCAAAATTGCGTAACTTGGGGCTATAACGTTCCGGAACCATCAAGGTTTACTTTGAAGGAAGCAAAACCGCTTTTAAGAAGAAAAGTTCTTTCAAAAAGTGAAAATTTTAGGAAAGGCGAAACGGGAAAAGTCATGTATCTTCAGATCGTCGGAAAAGACAAATTTATGGTCGCGATTTATTGGGGAAATGGCGCGGGAGACGAAAACTCCTCGCTGACCTTTCACAATAAAGAATGGTTTTCGAGAGATTTTGAATTAGTTGATTAGGCGGCAATCGCCAAACTTTCCCGAACTCGCGCAGGCTGAATTTGGATCAAACTTTCGGGCGCATCAGCCAGCCACGTCGAAGGACAAACGCCGCAAGTCGTGCATTTTTCAACCGCCGGACACGGTTTTGAAGAAATCGCGGCTTGCGATTTTTCGTGTTCTTCTTTCAAAAATTCAAACGACAAACCCGAATCAACGATTGACCACGGCAGAAATTCGTTATAACTGCGATTGCGCGAAATGTGAAAATCGGCATCGAAATTTAATTGTCTGAGCGTTTCGCGGATATTTTTGCCGCTTCGAGCCGCTGTTTCGATGACTTTTGAAACCGTTCTATCGCCCGATGAAAACAAGGCTTGTTCATGCGCGATCTTTGCCGACATAAAGCGAACTTCGACGTTTGGAATTTTTGATAAACCTTTGCAGACGTATTTTATTCGCTGTTTTAATTCTTTCTCGTCACAAATTCCGTCCCATTGAAAGGGCGTGTTAGGTTTCGGCACAAGACCGTTCAAGGACGGAATAATTTTTCCGGCGCGACCGAATTTTTTTCCGGCTTCGAGCATCCGATCTTTTATTCGTTCGACAAGAACGAACATTTCGTCTAAATCTTCCTGCGTTTCAGTCGGAAGTCCGACCATCATATAAAGTTTGACGGTCAGCATTCCGCGGTCGAAAACCGCGCCGCAAATGTCCACGATCTCGTCATTTGTCAGATTTTTATTGATGACGCGGCGCAAACGGTCAGAACCCGTTTCAGGAGCGACGGCGATTTGCTGGTCGTTTGATTCGACCAGAGCATCAAGCAATTCTTCGGAAATTTGATCAAGGCGAAGCGAAGAAACTGAAATTCGATAATCCATCGCCCGAAGTTCGCGCAAAATTGTCGAAATTTCGGGATGATCGCAAACGGCGGTCGAAACCAAGCCGATCTTGTCGGTTTTATCGCGCCATTCACGCGCTTTTGCCAGAATATCTTTCGCCGGAACGACGCGCGGCGGATAATAATTGTAGCCAGCCCAGCAAAACCGGCAGCCTTGCGAACAGCCGCGTGAAATTTCAACCAAAAGCCGGTCGCCCATTTCCGCGCCCGGCGACCAAACGCTTGTTGAAGGACAAAAAATATCTTGATTTATTAAAAAATCGGCGAGTTCCTTTTCGCCGCGTTTGATTGCGCGGCGCAAAGTTCCTTCTTTTGGATTGACGGCGGCAAGTGCGCGTCCGACGCGCTTCGGAACGCCTTTTTCCTTCGGAAGATAATCGAAAATTGTGCCGTCGTCGTTGTAAATCACATCGTAAAGCGACGGAATATAAAAACCGCGACCGATTTTTGCGAGATTTAATAAAATATCTTCTTTGTTGATATGTTCGAGAATTGCGTCAACCAGTTGAAACGCGAGAATTTCGCCTTCGCCGACGGCGATAATGTCGGTAAAATCAGCAATCGGTTCGGGATTTAAAAACGAAGCCGCGCCGCCCATCACGACGAGCGGATGAAAATGATTACGGTCTTTCGACCAAACCGGAATCTGCGATAATTGCAGCATTCGCGCCATATTCAGATAATCGGTTTCAAACGAAATCGAAAAAGCGACGACATCAAAATCTCTAATCGGAGTTTGCGTTTCTAAAGAAAGCAGCGGCGTTTTTTTGGATTTTTCATATTCGCGCATTTCAAAATCGTCGGGAAGAAAAACTCTTTCGCACGAAACTTCGGGAATTTTATTGAAAAGCTCATACATCGTGTGAAGTCCGAGATTCGCCATTCCGATACTGTGAGTGTTCGGATAACACAGCGCAATCCTAAGCTGTGCGCCGTGTTTTATCGTCCAGCCTTCTTCTAATTCCAACTTCTTTTTGTAACTGTCGTGAATCTTTTTGCTCATAAAAACTTTAATTATAAACGATTAGATGCAATTATGTAAGCTAAAATGCAAATCATTAGTTTGACGAATAAAATCAATTTCGATTTGTAAACAATTTACTGTGAATTTTAATGAATCAACAAATTATCTTTACGGGTTAGGAAACGAAGTTTTGGCGATGAAACTCGGTCTTGAAAACGTCGGCAAACTTCTCGACGCACTCGGAAATCCGCAAAATAATTATTTAAAAATTCAGGTTGCCGGAACAAACGGCAAAGGCTCGGTTTGCGCTTTTCTCGAAGCGATTTGTGTTTCAGCCGGCATCAAAGTCGGAATGACGACATCGCCGCATCTTGTTTCCGTTACTGAAAGAATTAGAATTAACGGACAAGAAATCAGCGAAAAAGACTTTGCCCGACACGCGACAAAAATCAGGGAAACAGCCGAAAAATTAGTTGAGGAAAAAAAACTCGAAACCGTGCCGACATATTTTGAACAAGTTACGGCGATTGCTTTGACTGTTTTTGCCGAAGCGAAAATTGAATTGGCAATTTTGGAAACAGGTTTGGGCGGGCGCTTTGACGCAACGACCGCAGCAAATGCGGAAATCGTTGCCATTACGCCGATTGATTTTGACCATCAAAAAATATTGGGAAACAGTTTAGCGGAAATCGCGGCAGAAAAAGCGGCGATAATTCGGGAGGACACGATAGTTTTTGTTGCGCCTCAGAAAAAAGAAGCCGAAAGAGTAATTTTAGGAAAATGCCGCGAAAAAGGTGTTGCTCCAATCAATGTAATTCCAAATGTCAGGCTAACTCCCAAGCGTGAAGATTATTCTGAAAATGCGATTTTCAATACTGGAAATATCACGTTATTTTCAAAAAAAGATAAATATCCTAATATTAGTTTGGGTTTATGGGGAAAACATCAGTGGACAAACGCGGCTTTGGCAATAGAACTTGCTGAAACACTTCGAGAATTTAATTTTCAAATTGAGCGAAACGATATTTGTTCTGGTTTGGAAGTTGCTCGACACAAGGGACGTTTAGAGTTTTATAAAAATATTCTTTTTGACGGAGCGCATAATGTCAGCGGCGCAAAGGCTTTGCGCCAATATTTAGATGAGTTTATCAAACAGCCGATTACGATGATTTTCGGTTCGATGAACGATAAAAATTTAACCGAAATCAACGAAATTCTCTTTTCGAAAGCCGAAACTTTGATTCTCACAAAATCCGACAATCCGCGTTCGATGGAAGTTTCGGAATTATTAAAATTTGTGCCGAAAGATTTTAATATGGAAAATGTTAAAGTTGCGGAAACAGTAAAAGAGGCGTTAAAAATTGCGCCTTATTTTGCCATAAGAGGTTTGATTTTGGTAACAGGTTCGCTTTATTTGGTCGGTGAAGCGCAGAAAGTATTAAATAATCAATCTGAGATTTGAAATTTGAAATTTGGAATCTAAAATAAAGAAATGCACAAATTAGTTTTAATCAGACACGGCGAAAGCGAATGGAACAAGGCAAATCG
>JBGTFE010000009.1:0-12660 GCA_041747435.1 Pyrinomonadaceae bacterium
CTTTTTTTTCTTCACAAATTAAATTTGATAGTTATTGAAACAACGTCCAAGTAATATTTTGATTCGTAAATAATAATTAAAAGATTACTAGAATACGCTGGTTTATATTCAAGAAGCATCAATCTTATGAAGAAAGCAAAAGACGAACTTCGCGCGGAATACGATTTCTCAAAAATGCAGGTCGTCAAACGCGGCAAAGCCAGAAAAAAGCCTGAAGAAATAACCGTTACGCTTGCACCCGACGTGGCGAAAAAATTCCCCACATCTGAAGCCGTCAACGAAGCCTTGCGCCTTTTCATCAAAGTTGCCGACGAAACAGGCAAACTTCAAACAACAAGATGAGGAAGGAAACGGTATAAATCAGAAACGCGCGCGAAGTAAGCGTGAAAACAAGTAAAACGAAAAGTAGAGATAATTTTTGTCTCTACCTTTTTTTATGATGCGCAAAACCGCCGAAGGCGGTGACAGCAAATAGCCCCGTGCGTAAACGCGGGGTTTTTCGTTATTGGTGATCGAAAGCTATCGAAGATAGCGGCAGAAAATTGGATCGTTTTCTGTCGCCCGTTTCACGGGCTTCGTGTGTTGATTCGACCGTCACCCCGCGCTTGCGCACGGGGCTATTATCTCTCGCCCGCTTGGCGGGCTCTTCAGAAAAAGTTATCACGCCGAAAGGAAATATTACGGCGCTATTCCGCCTTTCCCTGGAATCTACTCAACTTCTGTAATTCTTTAGTATAATCGGCGTTGATGAACTCCAGACTGCGGGAAATTACCGACGCGATTTTCTCTAGCGAAAACTATCCGACCAAACGCCGCGAGGCTTGCAGCGAGCTTTATGATCTTTTTGTTGAGCTTTCCGACCTCAATGATTTTCCCGAAGCCGAAACCGACACGCTTCTTTCGAGCGGCAAAGCGATCTCGCCAAGCTTGGCGGCGCGTTGCGCGGCTGATCCGGTGCGCACGACCACATTTTTGCGCGGAATTTATCACGCCATCGGCGAAGCAAAACGGCATTTTCCGAATGAACAGATCGAAATTCTCTACGCCGGCTGCGGACCATTTGCCGCGCTCGCCGCGCCCGTCTGCACAAAATTTGCCGCGCACGAAATAAAATTCACGCTGATCGATATTCACGAAGCTTCGATCAATTCCGCCCGAAAGATCTTTGAAAAATTACAATTGGATCAATATGTCCGGCAATTTATTCAAACAGATGCCAGCCTTTTTCGATCCGAACAAAAGTTTCACATCATAATTGCCGAAACAATGCAAAAAGCGCTCGAAAAAGAGCCGCAAGTTGCGATCACGCAAAATCTCGCGCCGCAATTATTTGAAAACGGCATTTTTATTCCGGAAAAGATCACCGTGGACGTTTGTCTGGCAGATATGAGCAAAGAATTTACGCCGGAAAGAACCCGCATCAAACTTGCAACCATTGTCGAACTAACTCACGAAACAAGATCTTTGCCGAAAGTTACGGTCGAAATTCCCGAAAATGCGATGGACGTAGTTCTATCGACCAAGATTCAAGTGTTTGATTCGTATGAATTAGACGAATACGATTCGGGCATCACGTGTCCAACGGTTTTGTTTGATTTGAGAAAGATCGAGCGTGAAACCAAATTTGAATTTAGTTATCGTCTCGGAGAACATCCGCAAATTTGCTATCAGGAAAGTGAAGAAAAAGCTTAAAAGGCGATTCCGACCGAACCGCCTTTTTCGTTTAATAAATTTATCCGCTGCTGTTGAAAATTAATAACGCACGACTGAATCGTCGGAAATTCCCCAGGCGAGGACAAAAACGCCGACTTGACTGCCGTAAACCCAATAGTAACTTTGCGGACCGCTTCGCCAAATCGCTAAATCGGTCTTGCCGTCGCCGTCGTAATCCGCCGGCACGGGAACGTCACCCGAAGTGCCAAACTTCACGGCATTAATCGTATTGTCTGAACTTTTAATCCACCACCAAGTGCCGTCAGATTCACGAAAGACCGTCAAATCGCCTTTGCCGTCGCCGTCGAAATCTGCCGCTACATATTTGTCGCCCGCGGTGCCGAACTGAATGGATTGTGTTGTATTGGTGCCATATGTTTGAATCGTGGCAACAAAGGTATTCGGGTTATAGGCAAATAAATCGGCTTTGCCGTCACCCGTCATATCGCCGATTTTGTCCAAAGTGACGTTCGGACTAATGTGTCTGTCAACTCCGCCCGAGATAAAGATTACATCCATGAGGTTGCCGCTAGGTGATATAGTCAATGCAAAATCAGTTTTGCCGTCACCGTTATAATCCTGCGTTAAGGCGTAACAATTGGCGAATATAGCAGGAGGGTTTATAGTCACGGATAAAGTGCCGATTTGACTTCCATCTACCCAAAATGAGCCGATTACAGCGTTTGACGGTGTAACCGTTTTTCTAAATATGGCAGGATCGTATTTCCCGTCGCCGTCATAATCACCGGAAGTATTCTGATCCGTCGCAATTCCCCATTGAGAAACTCTGAAACCGTCGGTGCTTTGCCAGATATACCAGTATTTTAACCCGTTGATATTTCGCGTAACAGCGAAATCCGCTTTCCCGTCGCCGTCAAAATCATTGACTTTACGAAACATGTTTTGCCCGAAAATACTGGTGGTTAGAAAAATTAAGAAAAATCCGCCGAGAAAGCTGATTGAAGCTTTCTTATAGTAACCATCCATTTGAATGACCTCCTTCCTGTGTCAATTACTGCAAGTGAAATTTATTATAATATTAACTTCCGAGCAGTGGAAGTCTTTTTAACTTCAAATTGGAATTTAAACTCTGAACTTCAGAAGGTGATTTAATTTGAATCACCTTTGTTCGTTGATAATACGCATTTCGGACATCGGGAACTCATTTGCGTTCTTTTTTGACCGACCTTTTTGGCGAAATCTTTAAAAAACCGTGATTTACTGACCAAATTTGCTTTGGCTCAAAAATCGCATTAGCAATCCGTAGAATAAGGAGATTTTATGAACAAAAATAAATTGCAACGCAATATTCGCATCGCCGGATTGATATTTTCGATGGTTTTCGGTTTTATCTTTTTGTCGGCGACTACCGCAGACGCGCAAAACCGCAACGCGCGTCAGAACGATAATCGGAGCGACCGTCAGGACAAAAACAAGAAAAACCGGAAGGACAAAAACAAGAATAATCGTCAGAACGATCGCGATCAGAACGACGGTTATAACAACGACCGCTATGACGACCGCGATGACGACGATCGCTATGACAACGATCGCTATCGGAATGATCGGTATAATCAAAACAACATTGCTACGCAGCGCGGCTACCAAGATGGTTTGAATCAAGGTATGCAGGACGCACGCAACGGTCGCCGCAACAATGCAAGAAGGGCGGCGGGTCGCGCAACCGGACAGATCAAAACCGGCGTCAATTCGCGCTACGGGAATCAGGGCGCTTACAAACAGGCTTACCGTGACGCATTTATTCGCGGATATCAGCAAGGCTATGATCGTTACGACAGACAGAATAATCGTAACCGTCGTTACGGTAATTAACTAATCGATCTCAAACGACTAATCGAAGCCGCAGTTTCAATCGAGACTGCGCTTTTTATTTTTAAAAGCATTATTCTGACTTAGCCGCCTTTTTTGTATAATGCTTTTTAAACTTTGATTCGGGGGACAAATCAGATCGAAACTTGCTGGTTTTGTAAAAAGGCGGAAGCTGATCCTAAGCTGATGACAAACGATGTTGCGTTATACCGGGTTTTGTCCCAGGAAGCGGACGACACAACGCGATATGAAAAAACGTCGGTCAAAGTTCCCGCTTGCCGCAGATGCGGGCGCCTCAGGATACTCGATTTCATTTTTGTCGGCGCGCCGAGTTACATTCTGGGGATCGGCTGCGCAATCGCACTTTGGGCGGTTTTTATCGAATGGTTTTTTTCGTTTGAATTTGTGACAAATCGCGGCGGCGCGTTTTGGGGCATCGTCGCAATGTTTTTTGTCTTAATTACTTTCGGCGTTTCGCTGCTTCCGGGATTTTTCATCGGCGGTATGATTCATCAAGGCGCGTCGCGAATCGTTTTGCCCAAGGATTATCGCGAATCGCAGGCGGCGGATGAATTCGCGGAAGTAAAACGATTGACGGAAAACGGCTGGCAGCTCGGAGAGAAGCCGCCGAAAAATTAATATGAACAAAAAATACAGCCGTTTTCGTCTTGTAAAAAAGCCGTTGACGGCGATCACCGATAACGAAGAGATCCGCAAAAGCGATTTTCCTTTTTCGAAATTGCTGAAAGAATCGAAATACCCCGTGCGCGCGCTGCGCTATTGGTGGCTGCATTGCATTATCAAAGACGAAATGAAGGACAAACTGGGCGTAGTGACGATCGTCGACGTCGGCTGCGATACGGGAATCATAAAGCGCTTTATTCCGCCGGTGAAAAATTCGCGCTGGATCGGGTTGGATATTATTACTACGCGCGCCGGTTTGGAAGTTGCCAGTTATGACGAACTTTATCAATGCGATTTTAACGTAAATTTGCCGCTTGAAGACGATTCGGCTGAAATTGTCATTTGCTCCCACGTTTTGGAACATCTGCCGCGCCCGGAATTCACGATGGGCGAGCTCGCAAGGATCTTAAAACCGGGCGGAATGCTTCTCGTCGGCGTGCCGATCGCGCCGCAGATAATCGCGCATTTCCGACAGAACCAAATGCAAGAGCAGCTCGAGAACGGAAAACGCAAAATGGGGCAGCATGTTCAAATGTTCGATGTGAAACGTTTAAAAAAACTCGCTGAAGACAAAGGTTTAAAGATCGAATTCACAGCCGGAACGGCGATGATCCGCAAAAAAGGCAGCCGTTTGGAAAATTCGGCGGCGTGGATTCGTTTTAACCAAATTTGGGCGGCAGTGTTTCCTTCGCTGAGTCAGGAATTATGCCTGCAAATTCGTAAACCTTTATGAATAAGAAAAAGCTGCGCCAAAAGCAAAAACGATCGCGAATGCACGTTTATCGCTCGCAGGATAAAAACGCGCCTTTCGAAACTTGGGAACGCATTACGAAGGAACCGATCTTCGAAAGCACGATTACCGACGAAGACGCAAAGCACAGCGCGAAATTTTATTACTATAAGCTGACGCAGGTTTTGCCCGACGGCACGGAAAGCGCGCCCGTCGATCAAAATTCTTATATACAAAACGGCAGGCGCGTCGAGCGCTCGCCCGAAACTTCCATCATGGGCAGCTATCTTTACTGGTCAACCGATCCCGAATTGCCGCTCGCGGAATGGACGAAAGTAGATGAGTTGGTCACCGACGAAAACGCGTCGTTTCAAAGCCCGGTCAGGGAAGATTTTTACGTCTATTTCGTATCGGTTAATTTTCACGGCGAAGTATTGCGGCGCTCGGACGTGACGCGCGTGATCTATAAAGGCAAATCTTAGTGCCTTGCGCGTTTGTTTTTCGCCGCGCGTGAACTACTATTGATAAAAAAGGAGGAAAGTTATGGGATTTCTTGGAAGATTGGAACCGAAAATTTATGCGATCGTTCGAATAGTCATCGGTTTTCTTTTTATGCTGCACGGAACGCAGAAGCTTTTTATGTTTCCGCCGTTTCCAAAGATGTGTCCGTGCCCCGGCGATCCGGTGCCTGACATGGCGTCAATGGCAACCTTCTTGACGGTAGCCGGAATAATGGAGCTTGTGTTCGGATTGACGGTGATGCTCGGCTTATTCACGCGTCTTTTCGCTTTCCTCGCCAGCGGCATGATGGCGGTCGCATATTTTTCGGCGCATCAGGCGAACGGCGCGCTGCCGCATACAAATCAGGGCGAGTTGGCGGTTCTCTATTGCTTTATTTTCCTGCTTATCGCGGCGCGCGGATCGGGAATTTGGGGCATTGATTCAATGAGGAAATCGGCGGTGGAAGAGTAATATTCTCGCTTTATGTCATTAACTTCGATCGCCGATTACAATGCGAACGGCTGGCGCGCAGATGTTGACAAAACCGAGCGCGCCGCCTTTTACTGTTCCGAACTCGAAGCGGGACGCGTTCTCCTTTTTAAAGACACACCGTTCGATCTGCCCCAAGCGCACCGCGATTTTTTGCTCTCGCAAAAACAAACCGATTCCGTTTTTCACAAAAACATCTCATATCGTCCGAAAAAAAAAGCGATTCGCGGAATTTCTTCCGGGTCCGATTCTGTTCGCATGCGCGAGATAATGGAGCGTTATTCGGCGGAAGTTACGCGCTTTATTTCAGATTTTCTAGCACCATACGCCGGCAACCTCGAGCTGGATTTTGCGAGCTTTCGTCCGCTCGAAGAAAAAGGCAGAGATTTGAAATTGAAAAAGCGCAACGATCTATTGCACGTCGATTCGTTCCCGACGCGTCCGACAAAAGGTGCGCGAATCTTGCGCGTTTTTACAAATATCAACCCGACCGAATCGCGCGTCTGGAACATTGCCGAGCCGTTCGATCTGCTTGCCGAGCGTTACGCTCTGAAAGCCGAACTGCCGAAATTTGCTGCGAATACATCAAACGGTTTTTTGAAGATACTCGGTTTGAGCGATCATTCGGCTTACGACAAATTCATGCTTCATTTTCACGATTATTTGAAGGCGAACACGGATTTTCAGGCGAATTGCGACAGAGTGCGCCTCGAATTCCCGCCGCGCGCGACGTGGCTTGTGTTTACGGACGGCGTTCCGCACGCCGCGCTTTCCGGGCAATTCGCGCTCGAACACACCTATATTGTTCCGATCGCCGCGCTCGTCAACGCGCAAAAAGCTCCGATCTCGATCTTGGAAAAAATTTGTGAAAGGAAACTGTCAGAATAAATATGTTATTGAATGGTCAATACGCGCCGTGTCCGAATTGCCGCGTGTCAAACGCTGAAAAATTGTCGTTTACGTGGTGGGGCGGAATTATCGGTCCGAAAATTTTGACTCACGTTAAATGTCTCTCGTGCGGGACGAAATATAACGGCAAGACCGGAAAAGACAACACGAACGGGATCATAATTTACTTCGTTGTCGTCGGACTTATCTGCATCGGACTCGTTGCCGGACTGGTTGTTTTGCTGGCTGTTTTGGCGGTTGTTGCGAACAAATGACGTTTAAGACGATTCGTCTTCATCGGCGCCGAGATCTTCGCCCGCAATTTCTTGCAGTGTCGCGTTGCCGTCTTCATCGCGGAGCAAAATTTCGATCCTCCGCTCGGCTTGATTCAAGCGCTCGCGGCATTCGCGCGAAAGGCGCACGCCTTTTTCAAACAATTCGAGGCTTTCATCTAATTGAAGATCGCCTTCCTCGAGACGCCGAACGATCTTCTCGAGCTCTGCAAGAGAAACTTCGAAGGTTTGATTTTGTTCGCTCATAACTTTATTTCAGAATATCTTCGATCTTTTTTTTCAGATCTTTCGTGTTTGTATTGGTCGATTTCTTGATCGTTTTTTCCAACGTGCCGTCTTTAGCCGCCGAGATCATTTCCTGCCCGTATTTTTCTGCGATCCGCCGCGCCAAAGCCTCGTCCCGAACGGCGATAACTTGCCAGATCTCGCCATTTTTCTTCATCGTCAGTTCCAGCTGATGCTGCGGAATTTTGCTTTTCACGCTCGCCTTATCGCCTTGGACAACAATTTCAAGATATCGCGATGCGCCTACAGCGATCGCCCAAAAAGGATAGCTTTCAAACGGCTTTGTTTTTTCCCTGATCGCCGCGGGAACTTCTTTGCGAACGTATTGTTTGATCGAAGGGATCAGCGGCGCGGCTGCCCGCGCGAGCCTTTCAATCGTGGTCGGCGCCAATCCGCGACCGTAAAGCTCGACCGCTTTGTCCGTAACTTGCGGCATAAAATCATCGATAACGGCATCGGTATCGATCAGTTCGTCAAGCGCCTTTTGATCGTCGCGCCGCGCGGCATCGACCAAAAGCGCCAGCGAATACTGCGGTGACGATTTCAGATTTTGCCAGTAGAAAAAACCGCCGACGGCGCAAACTATCACGACAAAACCGAGCGCGATTCCGATTATTTTCAGCGGTTTTTTAAAGCCGCCGCGGTTTTTCAACAAAAGTTTTTCCGAAAGGATCGTCGGCGCTTCGGCGAACCCAGGCTTTTCCACGGTGCGAACAATCGTTTCGCGTTCCTCATCTTCCGTTTCCAAATCAACTACGATATTTGACATTTAATCTTTCCCGGTCGATAAAACTCTCGCATCGATTTTACCTTTTGCGAGGCGAATTTTCACCTTTTCGTCAATTTTTACATTTTCCGCGTCTCGCAAAATTTCGCCGGATTCATTTTCGGTAATAGAAAAACCGCGGTCCAAAACCGAAAGCGGCGAAAGCGCGTCGAGCGATGCCATTCGAATTTTCAGCTTTTCACTTTTTGCCTCAAACGCCGTTTTTATCGCCGAATTTTGTTTTTCTCCCAAGAGCGCGAGCCGGATCTTTTTTTGATGAACGGTCGATGCAAGTTTCAAAGGCGAAAGTCGGTTTGCCAAAGTTTGAAGTTTGAACCCATCCGACTTTACTTTTTCGGACAAAGAATCCGAAATTCGATCGCGAAAATCTTCGATCTCATATTGCCTATCTTTTATTTGCTGTTGAAATTCCGAAAAAACGGCGGAAGCCGCCAACTCGTTAAACTCGCCGCGCGCGCTCAAAAGCTTGTAATTCAGAATTCGGATTAGATCCTGTTCGCGCTGCGAGATATATCCGCGCAAACCTTCCTCCGCTTCGGCGACGATCTCAGCGGCGGCGCTCGGCGTCGGCGCGCGCCGGTCTGAAACAAGATCGGCGATCGTCCAGTCTATCTCGTGTCCGACGGCGGAAATCACCGGAATCGCGGAAGCGCGAATTGCGCGCGCAACGCGTTCTTCGTTGAACGCCCAAAGATCTTCAGACGATCCGCCCCCTCGCCCGACGATCAAAACGTCGATTTTTTCGACTGCAGTTTTGTTATATTCGTTGGCAATTATTATCGCGGTTTCGATTTCCTCTCCGGCGGTTTCGCCCTGCACGCGCGTCGGGATCAACGTGATATGAACCGTTCTAGTGCGGCGCGATAGAACGTTCAAAATATCGTGAAACGCCGCCCCGTTCGGGCTTGTTACGACGCCGACGCGTTTCGGCAAAACCGGTAGAGCGCGCTTCAGTTCCTCTGCAAATAAGCCTTCGCGCTCGAGTTTTGCTTTGATCTGTTCAAAAGCGACGCGGAGCGCGCCTTCGCCGACGGGTTCGAGCGATTCAACGAGAATCTGATATTCGCCTTTCGGCTGATAGACGCTCAGTTTCCCGCGTACCCGAACCTGCAAACCGTCGAACGGTTGAAAGCGGATTCGCAAATTGTTTCTGACGTAGCACGCCGCTTTGAGCTGCGAAAAACCGTCGTGAAGTGTGAAATACCAATGCCCCGATCTTGCCGCGACGAAATTTACGATCTCGGCTTCGATCCAAACCGACGAAAACCCGCGCTCGAGCGCCGTTTTGACCTTTTCGTTCAGTTCCGAAACGGTCAAAGGTCGGCGTTCCTGTTCGTCAAAAAGTGAATTTAGGAGTGAAGATGACACTATTTTTTCTCATCGAACATTTTCGAATATCCTTTAAAGACAATATCTACGTTAAAATAAAACTTTGCCGTTTCCTCTTTATTTTCTATATTAAATGCTTCCAAAACATCATATTTGCTCCCATTTTCATTGATCAAAGACTGAACAGTACGACGGAATCCTAAAGCACTAAGAACAGCATATTCTTCATCAACGCTGATTACCGTCCAGGCTGTTTTCGCACTTTTCCCATCGCCATCCGTTATGATCGATTTAACCAAATTGAGATAAACTTTTTTGTGAAATTCGGATTTTTCCTGATTTTTTAATTCACTATGGGAAATAGAAGCAATATAATGAGCGTTCATTTCAATATAGCAAGTTTCCATAACCTTCTCAGCAAATTTCACAGCTTCTTTATATTTTTTTTCGTTGAATGCCTTAAAAAGTTCGTCGCGTCCGTCTTTGCAACCGAGAGGGGTATAATCATCCGTGTCCGTATATGCAATTCTTAAAGCCTTGAAATCAATGCTTGCATCACCGGCTTTCAATTTCTTCAAAAGTTCCTCATATTCGCCCTTTTGATTTTTTTCCTGTTTGGAATTTCCTTCTTGCGAATAAATCGAGAAGGTCAAAACTAAAAGACACAATAAACAAATAAACAAATTCCTTTTTTTCATAATTTTTCTCCCAAATATTGATTGAGCAACCGCCTGCAAGATGCGGGAAATATTTATTTTGATGTTTCACCCTATTCTAAAATCATTCAGTCTTTTATATCATAAATGGCAAAACATTTTGCTTTATTCTATTAGGTTGTAAAGGGAAATTTGACATAAAAGGTTCTCCAATGCCCCGAATTTGCCGCGACGAAATTTACGATCTCGGCTTCGATCCAAACCGACGAAAATCCGCGCTCAAGCGCCGCTTTTTACCCGCACGTTGACTTCCGAAACCGTTAAGGGTCGGCGTTCCTGCTCGTCAAAAAGAGAATTTAAAAGCGAAGATTTCAGTTTAGTTCGGCAAGAAAAATCCTTTCGGCTGCAGAATTTGCAATTTTTGTTTACGCAACTCAGGATTAATTATCTTGATTTCAATTTCTTGTAATTCCTTTGAACTTGTCGTGCCTGGTGAAAAAGTTACCTCATAAACCGAACGCAAACCTTGTTCGAATCTTTTCATTAGTTGCGGCAAATCTTCGAGCTTTTCTTTAGGAACAATTAAAACTCCGCTCGTTTGTTCGGTCAGTTTTTTCAAAGTTTTCTTGTCAACTCCGCCGTAAAACTCGTCGCCGATTCCGATAGCAAAAATCGGAGTCTGAGTTTTTACCGAAGCCGCGATCGCTGTCTTTAATTTAGTTTCTCCAAAAGTGTTCACGCCATCGGAAATTAAGATTATCACCCGGCGCGAATTGCTTGTGCTTAGTTCCCCGGTTGCCTCCGCTATTTGTTTGATGGAATCCCAGATTGAGGTCGAACCCATCGCCATCATATCGGAATTTTTGACCGGCGGCGTCCCGACAACAATTCCACCCTGCATATAACCTGGAGGTGGTTCAAATTGGATTTTTCTAATTTGCTCTTTGGCTCTCGCAAAGTCGTCAGTTACATCCTGAACGAACGAAAACTCGCCCGTGAATTTAACGATCGCAACCTTGTCTTTCCCCTTCTTTAGAATACTGTCGATAAAATATGCTGCAGCTCTTTTCTCATCTGGAAGTCTGCTTTCCTGCGACGCGCTGGCATCGATCATTATTACGATCTCCAGCGGCTTTTCGGTTTTGAGCTCGACCGAAGCGACCTGTAAAGGCTTTTTGTCCTGCATAATTTGAATGTCGGAAGCCTTCAAATCAGCGAAAAAATTTCCGTTCTCGCCAAAAACTCCGAACTGCATCTTGACCTTCGCTTCTTGAGAGAACGTTAAGCTTGCCGCTAGAAGCAATAGAAAACAGAGTAAGTTTATTTTGTGTTTCATAATCCCTCGCGATTAATCATTTTTTCGCAGTTTCCGCGTGTTCCAAAATTATCGTAAATTTATTTTCCCGCGCTTCCAGGAAAAGTTTCTGAAATAACGCTTTATTTGATGCGTCGAACAAATTATCGGCAAAAAACCTTTCCGTTTCTTCGTTGTTTAAGTCCGAATTGATCGAACCTTTCAACTGATTTGAAGTCAGACGAATCATCGCGCGCGAAGCAAACGCATCTTTGCCGACCTTGACGTCTTGCAAATTGGTATAAAGCATCATTTTTATCAACCCGTCTTTTATGTCGTTACGGCTCGGAAATTTGGCGCGTTGGCTGTGTTTCGCTTCGATCAGATAAACCGTCTTTTGCTCGATCTTTGTCTCGTCGCAGGTAAAAAAATATTTGCCGAAAAGCGCATTGCTGATCGTAACTTTCACCTTTGTATCCGACGACAAAGCTTCCTTTGGCTGTAGCGTATTAAATTCGCGGTTTTGCGCGTCCTGCGATTTGCTCCGCGAAAATTCGATAAACTTTTGCGGCGTCTCGGCGAATTTTATCAATTCGTCCCAGGCAGTCGGATCGTGCAAATATGTCTTCGTCTGCCGGGAAATTTCCGCGTAAGCTGTTTTCGCTTTTTCGAAAACGACTTTAAGCTGTTTCACTTCGCGTTCGTTCCACATTCTTGCGGTTCCTTCAAAATCAAAAACCTCTTCCAAACGCGACAAAACATAATTATTGTCGAACTTCTGCGCCGTGATACGGTCGTTTCTTTTTAGATTTTTTTCGGCAGAATCGTAATAAGCCAAAATGACGCGAACATCGAGCAAACTCAAAAGCGCGATGGTGTCCCACTGCAAAAAATCGCGCTCGCCGCCCAATCCTTCGTCCTTTACGACCGGAATTATTGCGACTTTTTTGCCGGAATGAGCGAGCGTGTCGTACACGCGTTCATACGGATAAGAGCGGGAGCGTTTCGGCGAGATCCAGCGGCTAACGGCGATCGTTTCTTTGTCATTTGAGAGCAAAAATGCGCCCTGCGATTTATTGATATCGAAAGTTTCGAGCTTTGCCGTTTTCAGATCGTCGCCCAAGAATTGTTTGTATTTTATTTGATCGATCTCGGCGGTTATTTCGGGTGTTTGCGCAGAG
>JBGTFE010000010.1:0-14904 GCA_041747435.1 Pyrinomonadaceae bacterium
TTTAAAATAATAAAAGGGGAAAACGCCGTGAGACAAAAAATCGTTGTCATTTTATCAATTTTATTTATTTCTGGTTTTACCGTTTTCGCACAGAAAGTTCCGCCGCCGCCGCCGCCTTTGCCGATTCAGGATAATGAGGAAATCAAGATCGAATCGCGCCTCGTAATGATCCCGGTGTCCGTCACCGATGCGAACGGTCAAGCCGTTACAGGTTTGACGGCAAAGGACTTCAGAGTTTTGGAGCAAAATAAACCGCAGGAAATCGCCGAAGTCGGTGATGCCGAAAAAGTTCCGCTCGAAATCGCTTTGTTGTTCGATATTTCGGGAACGACCAATCCGATGTTTGAATTTCAACAATTAACCGCTGCCAAGTTTTTAAAAGATGTAATGCGGGCGGACGACCGTGCCACCGTTTTTACAATCGGCGCGGACGGTTTGGTCGTGCAGTCGAGAGGCTCGGCGGAACAAGCCGCGATTGCGGTCAAATCAATCGTGCCGACCAAACAGCAAACCGCATTTTACGATTCGATTTATTTCGCCGCCGAACATCTGCAAAAAAATTCGCCGGAAGGTCGCCGCAAAGTCGTCGTTGTTATTTCCGACGGCGAAGATACGAACAGCAAAGGCGTTTTAAAGGCGATCTGGGCTGCCGAGAGAAAACTTATGTCGAATGCGCCGACCGACGAAAGTCTGAGAACACTCAGGGTAAAAGCGCGTGATGATGCGAAGTATGTCGAGCAAGGCAAAGTGTTAAAGGCTTTGCAAAACGCCGACACGGTTTTGTATTCGATAAATCCGGCGGGCAGTTCTTACAAATTAAACAAAATGAGCGTCTTCGGTCAGAGCAATATGGAAAAGTTTGCAAATGAAACCGGCGGCACGGCTTTTCTTCCGAAATTTCTACCGATAGATACGGTAAGCGGATATGAAAACACGACGAATCTGCGAAAGAACACGGAAACCTTAGAGGCGATCTTCCGGCAATTGACCAATGAGCTTCGCGCTCAATATTTGGTGCAGTATTATTCGGATTCGGATTTTCCGACGGGAAAATACGTCACGATCAATATCGGCGTGACAAATCGCCCGAACATCAAAGTCCGCGCCCGTGAAGGTTATTTCGTCAAAAATTAAGAGATTAACGAATTCAATAAAAAAGGATTACTTTTCAAAAAGTAATCCTTTTTTTTGCAAGCCAAAGCGGGCTGGTTGGTTTGACTTTACATCTGAGGAGAGTTTTTAGAAACGACTTTTCCCATTATCACAGGTGATTTTCCGCCGACTTCCCACTGTCCTTGATCTTTAATTTTCGGACTCGGTGCTGGTGTCGGAAATGCGATGTTTCCCATCGTCGCATAATTTGCCGGCATCGCGCCCATCATAATTTCCGGTTTTTCGATTTCTATATTTGAATTTGAAATTTGCGGAATCATTGACCCCATCGTTTGGTTATTTGAATCTTTCATATAAGAATTCAAACTCAAACCGCCGATCAAACCGAAAATAAGTGAAGCAAAAGCCGTCGCCATTTTTGTCATTCGCGCCTTGACGGCTCGCCAACCGACCGGACAATCCTGCGTCAAAACCGAGCCATCGGCGCGTTGGTAAAATCTGACGCACAGACGACCTTCGCTGTTTGAGAGCAGATTTTCCGCTTCCGTCCGCGACATTCCCGACAAGTTGTAAACATTCAGTTTACAATCGCCGCAGTAACGCTTGCGTTCGCCGCCGATCATCGCGTTCCAATCCTGCGAACACGGGCTGGCGACGCTGATATTTTTCAATGGATGTGTAAATTTTGACATAAAAACGCTCCGATTCTTTTTAGCTTTTGGCTAGTGCCTTGTCCAAAAGAACGGAGCGCTGAATTTTATCTTGCGAACTTTTTCCAATAATTAATCTTTTCTTTCCCAAATATAAACAGAATCGCCTTTGTAACTTTTGCCCAAAATATATCTGTAATCTTCCGACCAAACGGCATCCGACAGAACATATCGTCCGTCTTCGATCTTCAAAAGTTCGTCAATTTTATCGAGAGATTTGCCGAGCAAAGAAACATCCGAAATTTTTCTGGGTTTGACCAGGGTTTGTATGAGTTTGCCGCTTTCGGATTCGAAAATTTGCAAATGCTGATTGCTTGCGAGCAGAAAAATTTTTCCGTCCGAATTCGGACGAATCACCGTTTTATCAATTGTTACGGTTTCCATTGTTTCCGGATAGGTCATTACGTTTTCCGATTTATAAGATAGAACTTTAAGATAAATCGGATTTTCGCTTCCGGTTTGATAAGCGCGAAGCGAATCGTCATTTCTGTAAATCACGACGCGGTTGCCGGCAATCCACAAATCGGGAATTCTGTCCTTGCTGTTTTCGGAAAACTTTTCGCCCGAGGAGATTTCATAAAACTGCACTTTGTCGTTCGTATCGAATGCGATCAATTTTCCGTCAAGACTGAAAATAAGATCGTCGCTCGTAATCTTTTCCGCAGGTTTTAACTGATATTTCGTCAGAGCGTGCCCGGCGATGTTCCAGACGAAAACCGTCCGATCATTTTTATCAGACTTTCGTTCGGCGACGACTCCTATTAGATTTTTGTTTGCGCCAATGACAAGATTGCCTGAAACGATGTGATATTCATCGTCAAGCAGATTTTGTTCGACCTGTCCGGTGCGCGTATTCCAGAGTTTGAGGTTATAAAAGGATTTTCCCTTATTCTTGATCTTCGACGAAGTGAAAAATCTCTTGCCGTCGCGGCTCAGAAAAAACCGGGAAAATCTTTCAACGACGACCGAACTCAATTTTTCCAGACTCTCGCCGTCACGAAATGTGAATGTGGTTTGTTTTTGCTGGCAAACATATGTCGGATAGACACATCCGTCAGCCGTTACTAAAACCTTCCCGTTTTCGCTCCAAAAACCGTATTCGACTTTTTCATCGAATTTCAAAATTTTCTTTCCCGATTGCGAATCGAAAATGAACGCCGGACTTCTGTCCGGTTTATAATAATAAACGCCCTTATCCAGGCTGAGAAGTTTCCGCCCGTTAGGACTCGTCGCGCCGTAATTGATAGAAAAGTTATTTTCGAATGCCGCCGAGTCGGCAACTTTTTCGGTCTGAATATCCCAAAAAACGGCGTTTTTATTGCCGACCAATAAAAGCGTTTTCCCGTCATTCAAAAGTTGGAAATGACGAACCGCTTCTTCATCTGTAAGTTTGAAATTTCCTTTCGGTTCAAAGATTTGAGAAAAAGCGGGAACGGCAACCACAATACAAAAACAAATGCTCAAAAAAGTTTTCATGCCCTGATCCCCCTATAAGGTTATTTTGCTGTCAGAAATAAAATATCACGAATTTTTGGAAAGAAATGTAAAAATTTGTAAATTCCGGCGATTTCAAAACTTTAATTTAAATGTCTGCGATATTTATGTGTGATCGGTCTTCTTCTGCCGACTCCGATTGCGTTCCGCGAAATGATCAGTGTTGGCGGAAGCTGCTTGCGCTTGAATTCGTTTGCCGGCGATTCTACCTTGTTTAAAAGATCGTAAACCAGTTTGGGGTTGTTTCCGGCTGCGATAATTTCTTCCGGCGAAAGTTTTTGCTCAAAATAAAGCTCGAGGATCGGATCGATCAATTCATACGGCGGCAGCGAATCCTGATCGAATTGATTCGGCGCAAGCTCGGCTGAAGGTTTTTTTTCGATGATCGAATTCGGGATTATTTCGCGCCCGGCGCTTTTGTTTATGTGCCTTGCGATGTCGTAAACTTCTGTCTTCAAAACGTCGCCGAGAACCGCCAAACCGCCGTTCGTATCGCCGTACAGCGTGCAATAGCCGACCGCGAGTTCGGATTTGTTGCCGGTTGAAAGCAAAAGACGACCTTCCGCGTTTGAGATCGTCATCAAGATCACGCCGCGCAGACGCGACTGCATATTTTCCGCCGCGAGATTTTCGCCGCCGTGTGACGGTTTATTGAGATCCATTTGTTTTAACAGAACTTCAAACGCATCCGAGATCGGCTCGAGCCGCGTCGGCATTCCAAGATTTCTCGCCAGTTCTTTCGAATGTTTAACGCTTCCTTCTGAAGAAAAAGGCGACGGCATCATCACCGACAAAACATTTTCTTCGCCGAGCGCTTCGCATGCAAGAACCGCGACCAAAGCCGAATCGATTCCGCCCGAAAGCCCGAGCAGACATTTCTTAAATCCGTTCTTTTGCGCGTAATCTTTTATTCCGAGAACCAAAGCGCGCCGTATCGATTCGCATTCTTCGCCCGTAATGCCGCGTGCATCAGGCTTGCGCGAGTCGAGCTCGACGGTTTCGATAAATTCTTCAAACGCCTTTGCCTGTAAGATAATGTCGCCTTCTTCATCGGCGATTAGGCTCGCACCGTCAAAAATAATTCCGTCGTTTCCACCGATCAAATTTACAAACACGATCGGGGTTTTTTGCTGTTTGGCGCGGTGCGCGACCATATCGCAGCGAAGCTCTATCTTGCCTTTGTTGTACGGCGAAGCGTTGACGGAAACGATCAGATCCGCACCTTTCATTATCAATTCATCCGCCGGATCTTCGTCGTACAAACGCTCGCGCCAAAAGGTCTTGTCGTTCCAAAAATCTTCGCAAACGACGACGCCGACTTTTCGTCCGTCGATCTCAAAAATTTTTCTGACCTCCGAAGGCTCAAAATAACGCGGATCGTCAAAAACGTCGTATTCAGGAAGCAAAGTTTTGTCGGCATACCCGAGAAGCGCGCCGTTATGGATCACGGCGGCGCAATTGAAAAGTTTTCGCCCGTTTGTATCGTTTGTTTTACGAAATGTTCCGACGATCGCCGTAATTCCATTCGTCACCGGAACGATCTTTTCAAGCGGTTCTTCAATTTTTGCGACAATATCCTTATCGAGAAACCAATCTTGCGAAGTGTAGCCGTGCGTTACGCCTTCGGGAAAAACGATCATGTCCGAACCATCGGCGCGTGCTTTTGCGATCGCATTCAAAATTTTAGCGACATTGCCTTCGATGTCGCCGTTGATCGTATTGATTTGCCCGATCGTAACTTTCATGGTTACTTATGATTGTCGCTCTTTTTGATCATTGTCAGACGATTTCCGCGCTCGTTGTATTTCACTTCGTCCATAATGTTGTAGATAAAAAGAACGCCGCGACCGCTTGTTTTGAATAGATTTTCGGGATCGCGCGGGTCGGGAATCGAGTCGACGTCAAAACCTTCGCCTTCGTCTTCGATCGTAAAACGTGCCTCTTTTGGCGAAACTTCCGCCGAAACGCGGACGATCTTGTCGCGGTCAAATTTATTTCCGTGTTTGATGGCGTTGACGAAGGCTTCATCGAGCGCGACAAAAAGATTCGAGCTGTCGGGATTTATGACTCCGACCTTTGCGGCGCGCTTCATCAAATAATCCAAAATACTGTGCATCAATGAAATAGCACTCGGAAATTGGAACTCGATCTTTTCGCGGATGTGTTTGACAACCTGCTGTTTATCCACAAATTCCGCCTTGTAATTCAAAACCGTTTCAAAAACGTGTTTGAGTTCGTCTTCGCTAAAGTTTTCGCCCCTGAAATTGGTTGCGCAGATCTTAAAAGCTCTGACGAAGTTTCGATCGGATTCGTCGTCTTCAAGGATCGGAAGGCATGTTTTTTCGTCAAGGTTTTCTGTGTCTTTAGGAAATGCTGCGTCGGCGTCGAGATCTGTGATGACGATATCGTAATCGTGAGTTCCATCGAGGGCGATCCCTTCGTCGCGGCTTTCGGTCGCCTTAACGAAATAACCGCTTTTGCTGAAAACCTCTTTGAGCGCGCTGCTGAGATCGTCGTGGTCATCAACAATTAAAATTCGTCTTTGCATTTAATTTTTAGGGACTCGTAGAAAAGAGCTGCTTCCTCAAAAAATAACGATAAAGTGAATATCTTTGTTGCATAGAATAACCTAAATTGGTAGAAAGTCTCTAACAGTGCGGGAAGATTTAGACAAAAAACACGCGGGAGTTTTTGAGTTCGCGCCTCTCGGCGAGTATTCGCTGCGGCAAAGGATTTTTATCCGCGCGCTTGATCTGATCTTTTACATTTTGATCAGTCTGATTGGCAAAACCATTCGCTTTGAAAAAGAAGGTTGGGAAAATTTTGAGCAAATCGAACGCGACGGTAAGGTCCCGGTCTACGCCTTTTGGCACAACCGGATCTTTCTCGCGACCTATTATTTTCGCAGCCGCAAGATCGTTGTCATCACTTCGCAAAGCTTTGACGGCGAATACATCGCGCGGTTTATACAGCGCTTCGGTTACGGCGCGGTTCGCGGTTCTTCGACGCGCGGCGGCGTCGGCGCGCTGATAGAAATGATTCGCGTGATGAAGGCAGGTCTGCCGGCGGGTTTTTCGGTTGACGGTCCGAAAGGTCCGAAATACGTAGCCAAAACCGGCGCGATCTTGCTCGCAAAAAAAACCGGCAATCCGGTGATGCCGTTTTCCGTCGAGACAGAAAAGTATTGGTCGCTGAAAAGCTGGGATAATCTGCAAATCCCGAAGCCTTTCTCCCGCGCTAAAGTTTGTATCGCAGAACCGTTTTATGTCGAAGCCGATAGCGACGACACCGAAATTGAAAATAAGCGGAACGAGCTGCAGGCGAAGCTTGACGAACTTGCCCGAATTGGAACGCATTGGCGTGAAGGTGACCGGGGAAATATAGAGAAAACTGGAGAAAAGAATAACGCCGCTGTCAAACACGCTGAGTAATTCGAACACTAGTCAGTTAAAGCTGTTTCCGTAGCGTTTTCCGCTAAGAACGACGCCGACATCAATACAAGCGCGATCCAAATCGCGTCCGCGAGCAGCAAATGCACAAGCTGCATCACGATCGGAGCAAGCGTTAAAAAGGTCAGCGCGCCCCACGCAAACTGAATCAATATCAAAATAGATAAAGTGTTGCCCCATCGTCTGACCGGATCGTTTTCAGGCGCTTTCGATTTAAACCAGCCCGCCAAAAATATCAGAAAAACTCCAAAACCGATCGATAAGATCGGATGAAATACACGCAGACGGACCAGAATATTCGACCCTGCCGAAAAGTCTTGCACGACGCCTTCCGCGACCGATGTTGAAGGAAAAAGCATGCTGCTCAACGCCGCGACCGAACCGCTCATCCCGACAAAAAATATTCCCGCAACCGCCAAACCCAAAAAGAGAAGGATCTTCGGCTCGCTTTTCCAAACCAACCGTTTCTCACCGCTTGCAAGCCAGGCTGTCAAACTTAAAAACGCCAACAAAGTGAACGTATTTATAAGATGTCCCGCCATCCAGAAAGGTCGCGCATCGGTCAACGCTTCCGCCGTATTTCCGGTGAGAACCAAACCGGCGCCGACCAGCGCCTCGGTAATAATAAAAACAAACGAAACGAGCGCGGTTTTTCGGATCTGATTTCCCTTTGTGAATTTGCGAAAAGCCCAGATCAACAGGATCAGAACCGCGACAAACGCCAAACCGCTTGTCACACGATGCGAAAATTCGATGACGGTTTTTATTTCCGGCGCTGATGGAATTACTTCGCCGTGGCACGTCAACCAATGCTGTCCACAGCCGTCACCAGATTTTGAAGCGCGCAAAAAAACGCCCCAAAGAATCACGACGATGTTATAAGCCAAAACGAACCAGGCATATTTTGCGAATTTATCGAGTTTCGGGTTTTCGCTCATTTTGCTTTAGAATATCATTTTCGGCGGCAAAAAATTATGAAAAAAACTTTCTTGGTCGCAGTTCTTGCGCTAATATTTTCTGGTTTTGCTTCTGCTCAAAAGCCGTATGTCGTCGTGCTTGGAATCGCGCAGGACGCGGGAATTCCCCAGATCGGCTGCGCTTCACCGTTTTGTAAAAAGGCTTGGAAAGACGCAAAGCTCCGCCAAATGGTTTCGTCCATCGCGCTGGTTGATCCGCGCTCGAAGGAACGCTGGATCTTCGACGCAACGCCCGATCTGCCGGCACAATTTCAGCTTTTGAAAGAGATCACCGGCGATTTTTCAAATGATATAAGCGGCATTTTCCTCACCCACGCTCACATCGGGCACTACACCGGATTGATGTACCTCGGCAGAGAATCGCTGAATGCCAAAGGCGTAAAAGTTTATGCAATGCCGCGAATGAAGGAGATGCTGGAAACAAACGCGCCGTGGTCGCAGCTGATTTCGCTAAATAATATTTCGCTCCAGGCTCTTGAAAACGCAAAAGTTGTAAAGCTCGGCGAAAACTTAAAAGTCGAACCTTTTCTTGTCCCGCACCGCGATGAATTTTCCGAAACCGTCGGCTTCAAGATTAGCTGGGCAATCAAAACTTTGATCTTTCTTCCGGATATCGATAAATGGCAAAAATGGAACAAATCGTTGCCGGACCTGGTTAGGTCTGCGGATTACCTTTTACTCGACGGTACTTTTTACGCAGACGGTGAAATAAATCGCCCAATGAGCGAAGTTCCGCATCCGTTCGTCTCCGAAACGATGGAACTCTTGAAAGACCTTCCCGCAGCCGAAAAAAGGAAAGTCTTCTTCATTCATTTCAACCACAGCAATCCACTTGTTCAACAAGATATAGTAAAAATTAAAGAACTGAAGGCAAAGGGCTTTAACGCGGCTTTCGAGGGCGAAAGATTCAATTTGCAATGAAGCGCGAAAGAATTGACAAACTATTGGTTGATCTCGGGTTTGCAGATTCCCACTCCAAAGCGCAGGCGCTCGTTATGGCTGGCGTGGTATTGGTCAATGAAAAACGGATCGAAAAGCCTTCGCAGGAATTTTTGCCAACGGATGAGATCCGGATCAAAGGCAAGGCGGATGAAATAAAATACGTTGGGCGCGGCGGATTGAAGTTGGAAAAGGCTCTTCTGGAATTTAATATCCGCCCACACGAATATGTTTGTCTTGACATAGGCGCGTCAACCGGAGGCTTTACCGATTGTCTGCTTCAAAACGGTGTGAAAAAGGTCGTCGCGGTCGACGTCGGCACAAATCAGCTCGATTGGAAACTTAGAAATCACGACAGGGTCGAAGTCCGCGAAAATGTAAACGCCCGCTATCTAAAACCCGAAAATTTTTCTGATCGGTTCGACTTGATCGTCATGGACGTTTCTTTTATTTCCGTTACAAAGATCCTTCCCGCTTTGCCGTCGCTCTTAAAAAAAGGCGCAAAAATCGTCGTATTGATAAAACCGCAGTTTGAAGTCGGGCGCGATGAAGTTGCTAAAGGCGGAATCGTGCGCGATTCGGAAAAACATGCGCGTGTCCTGTCTGAGATAAATATCTTCGCCGAAAAATGCGGGCTGAAATCGTCCGGCGTAACGGAATCGCCGATATTGGGCACGGACGGCAACAAGGAGTTTTTAGCATTGTATGAGTGAAACTAAGGCGGACTCAGTCGAAGCCAAAGAAAAAGAAGAAAAGTTTATTGAGGGATTAGATTTTTATTTTGAGAGTGGTTTCATGGTCTTGACCGAATATTTTCTAAAAAACCGCGGCTACTGTTGCGGAAGCGGCTGCCGACACTGTCCGTATCCAAAGGAAAACCCATCCGATCTATAGTAGGTGGATTTCCATCTCTTCTCGTTCGACGAACACATCCGCCCTCGGTAATATAATGAAGCCGTCGCCGGTCTCGGCAGGACTGCCGTCCAGTGAAGAGGCTTTCTCACGGTCTTTCCGCATTGTTTTCTGCGACTCGAGCCATTCAAGCGTGTCGCTCAACACACGAGCCGCATAAGGATCTTCCGGAGTCTCGATTTGATAGTAGATCCATTTGCCGTCGCGCCGTGCCGAAACAATTCCGGCATTTCTTAAATAAGCAAGGTGTCTGGAAATCTTCGGTTGACTTACCTCCAAAATTTCCGTAAGATAACCGACTGAAATTTCATGTTCCCCAATTAAATTCAAAATCCGCCGCCTTGTTTTGTCGGCTAAGGCAATAAAGAATGTTTGCATACTTGTCATAATATTACTTTTTAACACACGGCAGTATATATGTCCAGACAAATGTGTCTGAGAAATATATCCGTGAAAGCAGATTCCTTACAAATTATCGCCTCCCGCTTTGCGTGGCAGTATCAATTTCTATTACCATAGGCGCGATAGGAATAAACACGATGAGCGACGATTCGATTTTTACCGAGGCGGTGCACGCAGGAGAGGATCCGAAAAATCATTTCGGTTCTATTTCCGTACCTGTCTATAATGCTTCAGTTTTTGCTTTTGACGATGCGGACGAAGCCGCCGCGATCCATAACTTTGAAAAGGATGGATACTTTTACGGGCGGCTGGGAAATCCAACCCAGGCTGCGTTGGAACGTGCAATGTGCCGGCTTGAGCGAGGCGAATCGGCGCTCGCGTTCGCCTCGGGAATGGCAGCTGTGAGCGCGTCTCTGCTGAACGTTTTGAAATCCGGCGATCACATCGTTGCGCCCGAATCGCATTATTCGACCACCGGAAGCTTTCTCGAATATCTCGCGGAAAATTTCAATATCGAGACGACATACCTCGACCAAACCCACTCCGAAAACTATGCCGGCGCAATACGGGAAAACACGAAGGTTTTTTATATCGAAACGCCTTCGAATCCGACTTTGAAAATTACGGACATTGCTGCGGTCGCCAAAATTGCAACTGAAAACGGGATTATTACGATTTGCGACAACACTTTTGCGACGCCGTTTAACCAATATCCGCTCGCGCTCGGCGTGGACGTCATTTTGCACAGCGCAACGAAATATCTCGGAGGACATAGCGATCTAACCGCTGGAATTATCGTTGGAAAAAAAGATTTTGTCGAAAAAGCGAGGCTTAAAACAACAAAACTTTTTGGTGGAAACATCGCGCCGCAAACGGCTTGGCTCGTACTGCGCGGAATCAAAACGCTCGCGCTAAGAATGGAAAGACACAATGAAAATGCGCGGAGAATTGCGGAATTTTTGTCAGAGCACCCGAAGGTTTCACAGGTTAATTATCCGGGTTTGATCTCACATCAGAATCATGAAATTGCGCGAAAACAAATGCGCGGGTTTGGCGGAATGATCTCATTTGACGTTGGAACGATAGCAAACGGAAAGGCGCTCCTAAACAATGTAAAGCTTTGCACGCTGGCAACTTCACTTGGTGGAATTGAAACGATAATACAACATTCAGCTTCGATGACCCACGCGAATTTGTCGCCCGAACAACGAGCTAAGGCGGGCGTTACTGACGGTTTGATCCGGCTGTCAGTCGGTATCGAAAGCGCGGATGATTTGATCTCGGATTTAGATCAAGCGTTGACACATATCTGACCACGCGTATATAAATTTTAACAAAAAAGAGGAGCCGTTTCCGAACTCCTCATTGCTAATAATTTACCGAAATTAAGCTAATTTTCCTGATTCTCGGTATTTGTTTTGCCTTTGCCGTGGGCGGCTGCGTGAACCTGCGGAAGCGGAAGCCCGACAGCATCCGATTTGGCATCCGGTTCGTCTTCAAAAATTTCATCCTCAAAATCGCTGACGATCATCTTTCCGGACTGTTTCGAGAAGATCAGCTTGTCGTCATTGGTATCAAAATCGACCATTACAAGATCGCCGGTTTCGATCTGTTCGGTTGCGACAAGACTGGAAAGCGGATAAACAAGGAAACGCTCGATGGCGCGTTTCAAATGGCGCGCGCCGTATTTTAGGTCGATTCCTTCGCCTAGAAGAAATTCCTTCGCTTCGCCAGTGCAGTCGAAAACGAACTTTGTTCCGGCGGATTCCGTGATCCGGTCCTGCACGGAACGGAGCTCGATGTTCAAAATTTCGCGCAAGTGATGTTCTTTCAAACTGCGGAAAACAACCACTTTATCGATTCGGTTCATAAATTCCGGCGAGAATTTGCGCTTTGCAGCTTCGAGCGCCGTGCGATAAATTTTCGAATCGATCTCGTCGTCGTCAGGATTTTTGCCGGTTTTACCGGGCGCGAATCCGATCCCGCCTGAGATCATATCGCTCATTTCGCGCGCACCGAGATTAGACGTCATAATGACGACAGTTTTTGAGAAATCGACGCGGCGATTATCGCCAAGAGTCAGCGTGGCTTTGTCTAAAATACCGAGCAGCAACTGCCATAGCGAGTCGGACGCTTTTTCGATCTCGTCAAAAAGCACAAAAGTGATCTTTGTATCGTCCGTGTGCGCTTTATCGAGATTTTCCTGCGTCAGCATCGGTGAGGTCTCGCGATGTCCGAGATAGCCTGGAGGCGAACCGATAAGTTTTGCGATCTCGTGAGAATGTTGAAACTCCGCGCAGTCGATCTTTACCACGGCATGCGGATCGCCGAAAAGCACTTGGGCTGCTGCTTCTACGACGCGCGTTTTTCCCGAGCCGGTCGGTCCGAGAAAGAGCATTGTGCCGATGGGACGTGCGGGATTGTTCATTCCGGCGAGATAGATCTGGAAAAGACCGCTCATGCGCCGAACTGCGCGTTCCTGTCCCACAATAAATCCTGAAAGCCTATCTTCAAAGTTCTGGGCTCGCGGACTTTTTTGATCGGGATCGAGCAAAATAAATTTTTCGTTTCTTACTTTCTTTTTTGCAGGTTCGTTTTTCATTTCATTTATCTCCTCGTCCAACCGAAACGCTTTTTCAAGGCTAGCGTTTTCAGCCATTTGGCGGACGAATTTTCAAACCGACTTTGCCTGTAACTTTGCGGCAAATTCGCATCTATACTGATGATTTCAAAAGATTTTACGTTGGCTGGTTTCGGATTGCGGAAGGCTCGTCTTCCGTTGGATTGCCGCTGAATCCCGCGATTCAACTCTTTTTACTATTAGCACAAAAAATGTTTTGTTTGCAAGAAAAATTTGGAAGAAACGAAACATTCACAATTTATTTTACGCTTTTCCAGCTGAGGTCGACGGTCAAATCTTAGTTGTCAATCGTTATAATCCAGCCCCAAATGAGTAATAAGTTCCTCGCCTTTCAAATAGCGGAGCGTATTCTTGAGCTTCTTCAGCTGAATAAAAAGGTCATGTTCCGGATAAAGATTTTTGGGCGTTTGCGGCGATTTGAAATAAAACGAAAGCCATTCCTGCACGCCTTTCATTCCCGCACGATGCGCAAGATCCAGAAACAGCGCGAGGTCCAAAACGAGCGGCGCGGCAAGGATCGAATCGCGACACAGGAAATCTATCTTTATCTGCATTTTATAGCCAAGCCAGCCAAAAATATCGACGCTGTCCCAGCCTTCTTTGTTATCACCGCGCGGCGGATAGTAATTTATGCGGACGACGTGCGAAAAATCTTTGTAAAGATCGGGATAAACTTCGGGCTGCAGGATCTGTTCGAGCACAGAAAGCTTGGATTCTTCTTTTGTGCGGAAACTTTCGGGATCGTCGAGAACTTCACCGTCACGATTTCCCAAAATATTTGTCGAATACCACCCGTCAAGCCCAAGCATTCGCGACTTCAAACCCGGCGCGAGAATCGTTTTCATCAAAGTTTGCCCGGTTTTGAAATCTTTTCCGCAAATCGGAACGCCCATCTCTTCGGCGAGCTTTGTCAGCGCGCGAATATCGACGGTCAAATTCGGCGCGCCATTCGCAAACGGAACGCCCGATTTTATCGCCGCGTAAGCATAGATCATCGAAGGCGCGATCCGCTCGTCGTTGTCGTACATTGCTTTTTCAAACGCTTCCGGCGATGCGTGAACGTCCGACGACTCGAGAAAAATCTCGGTCGAAGCCGCGAAAATCATCACCAAACGGTCGCAGTTATTTTCGGTTTTGAATCGTGCTATCTCTTCGATCAATTGCTCGGCAAGTTCCATTTTATTCTTGCCCTGTTTGACGTTTTCGCCGTCGAGACGCTTGACGTATTTTTGCTCGAAAACGGCGCTCATAGGTTTGAGCGAGGCGAGCTGTTCGGAAACCTGGTTGAGCAGATCCTTTTCCAAAACACCGGCTTTCATCGCGGCGTCAAAGGCGTTGTCCGCAAAAATGTCCCACGCGCCGAAAACGATGTCATCCAATTCCGCCAGCGGCACAAATTCTTTAATGTGCGGAACGCGGTTTTCCGTTCGCTTGCCCAGGCGGATCGTGCCCATTTGGGTCAACGAGCCGACAGGCTTTGCCAAATCGCGTTTAATCGCCTCGACACCCGCGACAAAAGTCGTGCTGACCGCGCCTAATCCGACGAGTAAAATTCCGAGCTTCCCGTTTGCCGGCGCAATTTCCGCACCTTTTTGAACCATCTTTCCTCCATGAAAGTGAAAGAAAATGATAACTTTACGGAAATCTTTAGGCAAATTCGGGTTACCAGATTGTTTTGATTGAATTTATTTGCGAAATGTTCCGGTCGCGCGTAACAATCGGCAGACCGAAATGCAAAGCGGTTGCGGCAATGATTCGGTCGGGCATATCGGGAACGATTTCGCGCGAAATATTTTCGGCTTCGTCCGCAACTTCGCGGCTCAATTCAACCAAAAGAAACGCTGTCGTCCGGTCGTCCAAAGCATCGCGCAGCAAAGTCAGCACGTCTTTCGGAATTTTATTTTTTTCGATGAGATAAATCAGTTCGACGATCGTGATGGATGAAACGTAAATCGTGCCGTTTGCTTCGGCGTTGTCCAAAGCGGTTTCAGCGGGCTTGGACAACATTGACAGATTTGAGAAATGCCAAATTACGACATGCGTATCAACGACAACGTCATCCATTATTCAAAATCCTCTTTCATATAACCGCTCCACATTTCACGGCGGGCTTCCCGAATGTCTTCATCGGTAATTTGAACATTCAGATGAGCCAACGCGCCTTTTAAGGAACGGCGTGGCGTTTTCGGCGCGTCTTTCTGCACGAGAAACTCGGCAAAATCCAAAACTTCCCGCTTTTTTTCCGTCGGCAACTTTTTTACGTTTTC
>JBGTFE010000011.1:0-6538 GCA_041747435.1 Pyrinomonadaceae bacterium
ACTCTTCAGTCCCTGTTTTTTCAGATCTTCGATCGCCTTGTCGAGTTCTTCAGACGTTGTTTCCTGGAAACCACCCGTCAAACCGACGTAACCGACGCCGTCTTTGAGCATGAAATAATTGCGGATCGAAGGTAGCGGAACACCGCCGCGCACGATCGTATATTCGACCGGTTTTTCACTTCCGGCTCGTCCAAGCTTAACGTTGACGGGCGTTCCGCGCTCGCCGCGAACGTTCTTTGAAACTTCGGCACTTGTCCATTTCAGCGCGTCTTTTCCGTCAACCGAGATAAATTTATCACCGTAGCGCAGCCCGGCTTTGTCCGCCGGCGTTCCGGGAACGACCGATTGAATATAGACGCCGTCGCGATGCTGCAAGATCGAAACTCCGATGCCGTAAAACTGCGATGCCTGCTCTTCAAAAAGCTTTCGGAATTCGGCGTGCGTGAAAAACGCCGAATGCGGATCGAGCGTCCAGAGCATACTCTGGATCGAGCTGTCGGCAACCTTTTCGTGATCGACCGCCCCAACATAATTAAGATCGATGACATCGATCGCCTCGCGATAATCACCAATAATGCGCGCGGGCGTAACGGCGTTGTCAGCAGACGTCTGAACCGGCAAGCGTCCCAAAATTCCGCCCAACGCCGCGCCGATCACCACCAATATAACACCGATCAGAATAAACTTTTTGCTCATCAAAATTGCTCCAAAACCTTTAAAACTATAACACAATTTAGTTGTCAAAAGTCAGCGTGCCGTTGTCGGCGAGAAATGTCCGAAAGCATTTTCGGGTAAAAATGTCTTGATTTGCATTTTATTCAGACTGTATAAAAAACAGCCGGCTAGTCTGCCGAGGATTTTTATTTTATGTATGATCTGGATTTACTTTTCAAGCCCAAGAATTTAACATTACCTTTTTGTCAGATGAAACCTGCAATTTCCATCGTAATTCCGGCTTTTGAGGAAGAAAACCGCCTTGGCGATTCCCTTCGGAAAATTCTTGCTTTTATCGAAAAAAAGCAGCTTTCCGCGGAACTGATCGTTGTTGACGACGGCTCGGACGACAAAACCGCCGAAATCGCCGAAAATGCGAGCGCCGAATTTCCGGATCTCACAACGAAAGTGATCCGCTATGAGAAAAACCGCGGCAAAGGCTTTGCCGTAAAAACCGGCTTGCTTGCCGCCGAAGCCGACATCGCGCTTTTTAGCGACGCCGATCTTTCGACGCCGATCGAAGAGCTTACAAAACTCGTCGATCCGATTTCAAAGGGCGAATACGACGTTACGTTCGGCTCGCGCGCGCTTGATCGCAGCCTCATCGGGACGCATCAGCCGTGGCGACGCGAGCAAGGCGGAAAGGTTATGAATTTGATAATCCGAACGATGTCCGGTTTGCCGTTTTCCGATACGCAGTGCGGCTTCAAAGCCTTTAATATGAAGAAGTTTCGCCCGCTCCTTGAAACAATGCAGATCGATCGTTTCGGTTTTGACGTGGAATTTTTGTTCGTTGCCGCACACAATGGTTTGCGCCTGAAGGAAATTCCGGTTCGCTGGAACGACGTCGAAGACTCAAAAGTGAGCGTCGTCCGCGACACGCGCCGGATGATCAGCGAATTGGGTCAAATTCGCCGGAATGGCAGAACCGGTGTTTATGACAAGAAAAATGAAGTATAATCGCGTGTATGAATTGGCAGGAAAGAATCATTTCGGATGAGGCGGTGTTGCTGGGAAAGCCAACAATTAAGGGAACCAGAATTTCAGTTGAATTTATTCTCGAAAGAATGGCGAACGGGTGGGACGCGCAGCAAATTCTGGAAAATTATCCGCGGTTAACGCGCGAGGACCTTCAAGCGGTGTTCAATTATGCGGCTGAAGGTTTGAAGGACGGGCTATTGTTTAACTCCGATGTAGCCACGAAATGATAAAGTTTTTGGCTAACGAAAATGTGCCCTTCGCAACTGTTCGAGAATTGCGGAATAACGGGTTCGACGTATTTTCAATCAGTGAGAATTTTCCGTCAATCAAGGATGAAGCGGTCGTTTTATTTGCATCGGCGGAAAACCGGGTCATAATCACCTTTGACCGCGATTACGGTGAATTGGTATTCAAAAAAAGGCTTAATTTCACTGCAGGCGTGATTTATTTTAGAATTCAATCTTTTTTGCCCGAAAAACCCGCCGAAATTTTATTGCGACTGATATCCACCGGCAATATACGATTTGAAGGTTATTTTACCGTTATCGGTGAAAACCATATCCGCCAACGAAAAATATGACCGCAAAACTAAACGTCAATATCGATCATGTCGCCACGATCCGCGAAGCGCGAAAGACGATCGAGCCGAGCATTATCACCGCCGCCGTTATTTGCGAACAGGCGGGCGCGCACGGAATCACCGTTCATTTGCGGCAAGATCGACGCCATATCCAAGACCGCGACATCGAGCTTCTTCGCGAGGTCGTTACAAGTTATCTCAACGTCGAAATGGCAGCGACCGACGAAATGCTTGCGATCGCTTTGCGCACAAAGCCCGACGCCGTTTCGCTCGTGCCGGAAAACCCGAACGAAGTCACAACCGAAGGCGGTTTGAACGTCATCGGCAATTTTGAAAACATAAAAAACGTCATCGAAAAACTAAAAGCCGCCGGAATTTTTGTCAGCATTTTTATCGACCCCGCTTTGGAGCAGATCGAAGCCGCAAATGGCGTTGGCGCACAGCAAATCGAGCTTTGCACAGCCGAATACGCCGAGCTTACTCTTAGTTCAAGAGCCGCACACGGCGAAGGCGCCGAAAAGGCTGAAGCGGAAGTCGAACGGATAAAAACTGCTGCCAAACGCGCAAAGGAATTAGGCTTGATCGTCGCCGCCGGACACGGTTTGACCTATCGAAACATCGGCGCGCTCGCCGCAATTCCGGAGATCACCGAGTTCAACATCGGACACAACATCATCTCGCGCTCCGTTTTTGTCGGTCTCGATCAAGCAGTAAAAGAAATGATCGACGCAATTCAATAATTTAATTCAGAACTGTTTTCAGCGCCTTTCCCGTGTAAGATTTTCTAAACCGTTCAATTTCTTCCCGATTTATTTGTGAACTCGCATCATTCCATCAACCTAAACCAGTCTTTTACGGTAAGTTCTAATCGCACAACTTCGTCCTCGGCTAAAGGACAGCAATGGGCGATTGGACCTCGTAATTGATTCAAATTTGACATTATTCGCTGAAAGGAGCGCTGACCTCTTTTGAACAAAACTTCAAATGCTTCCCAGTTCCCCGATACAATCTGACTCAACTCCCCAAAAGTTGTGTAGTCAATTTTCACCTCTGACCGAATTGTAAAGCCTGAATCTTCTTCTCGTTTAATGTTCCCGTCAACATTATTTCTTATTGCCTCGGTAACGTTTTCTTCCCACCAATTCGCACCGTATTTTTCTTCCATGAGTTCCAAAATCAACCGACGAACAGATTTTTCCAGGCAGTAAAAAACTTCATAGTGTTCTGCCATCGCTTTTGCTTCTTTTCGAAATTCAGCTGCGAACTGCAGGTAGAAATCTTTCCGTTGAATTTCTTCTTTCGGATTTCGTCCTAAATTTATATTAAAATCAGACTCAACCCGATCAAGATGATGTTCTGTCATCGAGTTTGCTAAACTAAACAACTTTATCCGATCGAGTTTATTCATCTAAGAGATTATCCTTGAGAGATTTAAAAATCGCATCATAAATAGCGGGGTCGTCTGTTTTGGGTAGCACCAAATTTATGGTGTAGTTTAGTCCTAAATTCGATTTGCGTTCCCTCGAACGCCCTTCCGACTGAGCAGTTTCGGTGTCAACTTTTACGTCTTTTGCGCGGCTCGACTCGTCCTCGCGAACGTCCATTTTCGCTTCGAAATCCGCGAACTCTTTTGCATTCAGAAATGAAGCCACAATTACCTGAACGGTTTTGTTGTCGTGAGGATTTCCAGTAATTTCAGAAACAAGCTTCGTAAGATCTTTTTTTGCCAAATCGTGTGCATATTCGTTGCGAGTATAAAGTTCTTCGTAACCGATTTTCATTGCAGTCGCCATCGCCGCGCCCCGGAACGCTGGATTTCGGAAATTTTTGTAAATCTGCGTTGGCGTTCCATCCGAATTCAGAAATCCACACTTCTTTGCCCAAGAAATGAAAGTTTTTTGATTTCCGCCGGGAAATCCGAGTTTTGTCCCCAGAAAATCCGCATTAAAGGATTCGGGAACACTTGCTTCACAAATTTTGTTTAAGATTTTCGGAAGCGTTCCCGGGGTGTTCATGTATGCTAAATTTATGATCTTCTTTTCTATCATATCGCACTTTTCCGCAATTTTTGGTATGTCCTATTTGTTAAATTATAACATAGAGCTTCTTTTCAGAACCGGTTTCAGCGCCTTTCCCGTATAAGATTTCCTGACGCGCACGATTTCCTCGGGCGTTCCGGTCGCGACGACTTTGCCGCCGCCCATTCCGCCTTCGGGTCCGAGATCAATGATGTGATCGGCGCTTTTTATGACGTCGAGATTATGTTCGATGACGATGACCGTGTTGCCCGTGTCAACCAGTCTTTGCAGCACGTCGAGAAGTTTATGAACGTCGGCGAAATGAAGTCCGGTCGTCGGTTCATCGAGAATATAGATCGTTTTTCCGGTCGCGCGTTTTGAGAGTTCTTTCGCGAGCTTGATACGCTGCGCTTCGCCGCCTGAAAGCGTCGTCGAAGATTGTCCGATCTTTATGTAGCCAAGACCGACGTCGAGCAATGTTTGCAGTTTTTGCTTGATCTGCGGAATATTTTCGAGGATGGGCATCGCGTCTTCGATCGTCGTATCGAGCAGATCGGCGATGGACAAGCCTTTGTATTTTACGGAAAGCGTGTCGCGATTGTAGCGCGCGCCGCGGCAAACGTCGCAAAGCACGTAAACATCGGGCAAAAAGTTCATTTCGATGCGTTTCATGCCGTCGCCTTCGCAGGCGTCGCAGCGCCCGCCTTTGACGTTGAACGAAAATCTACCCATTTTATAGCCGCGTTCGCGCGATTCGGGCAGCATCGCGTAAAGCTCGCGGATCGGCGTGAAAACTCCGGTATAAGTCGCCGGATTCGAACGCGGCGTTCTGCCGATCGGCGACTGATCGATCTCGATGATTTTATCGACAAGATCCAAGCCTTCGATGCCGTCGTGTTCGAGCGGTTCGAGTTGCGATTTGTAAACGTGCCGATAAAGCGCGGGATAAAGAATGTCTTCGACGAGAGTCGATTTTCCCGAGCCGGAAACGCCGGTGACGACCGTAAAAAGCCCGAGCGGAAAAGTTACGTCGATATTCTTTAGATTATGTGCACGCGCGCCTTTTACGATGAGATTATTGCCGTTTGTAAGTCTGCGCCATTCGGGAACCTCAATTTTTAGCTCGCCTTTGAGATATTTTCCGGTTATCGATTGCGGCGTTTTTTTGATGTCTGCGGGCGTGCCGGTCGCGACGACTTCGCCGCCGTGCGTTCCTGCTAGCGGTCCGAGATCGACGACAAAATCGGCTTTTTCAATTGTTTCCTCGTCGTGTTCGACGACCAAAACCGTGTTTCCGAGATCGCGCAGTTGACGTAAAGTTTCGAGCAGTTTTTGATTATCGCGCGGATGTAAACCGATCGAAGGCTCGTCCAAAACATACAAGACGCCGCGTAATTGTGAACCGATCTGCGTTGCGAGACGAATTCGCTGTCCTTCGCCGCCACTCAAACTTTGCGACGCGCGATCAAGCGTTAAATAGCCAAGACCGACCGCGCCAAGAAATTGCAGGCGGTCTTTTATTTCGCGCAAGACGAGCCCGGCGATCTTTTCTTCGCGTTTGTTTAGCTGAATTTTCCCGATCCTTTTTAGCGATTCTTCGATCGGAAGCGAAACGTAGTCATCGATGCCAAAGCCGCCAACTTTCACCGCAAGCGATTCTTTCTGGAGTCTTTTTCCGCCGCATTCGCCGCATTTTGCGGGCGCCATTAATTCTTCAAGCGCTTCACGGATTCGCTGCGTCGGCGGATTTTCCATCCGGTCGCGAACAGCGCGCAGCGCGCCTTTCCAGTCCGATTCGTATCTGTAAGTTCCCTGCCGAAAGGTCATTCGCCGCTTTGTTCCGTGCCAAAAAATATCCTGAATTTCCTGCGGCAGATCGGCGAAATTTATTTCGAGAAAGTTCTTACGCTCGTTTCTCGTCGTTCTTTTTTTGATCTTCGATTTGATCTTTTTGATAAACGAATCTTCCGGCGGCGGATCGAGGCTTTCGTCGTCGCCCGCAAATTTTTCGATAATGGCGATCAAAGCCGATTGCAAATACCTTGCGCCGCCTTTGTCTGCCTCGCCGAGAAATTTAATTTTGCCGACCGGAACATCTTTATCAGGAAGAATTTTGTTCGCATCGATTTCCATCACGGTTCCCAAACCGTGACATTTCCGGCACGCGCCGTAAGCCGAATTGAACGAAAACGATCGTGGTTCGAGCTGCGCAATATTGATGCCGCAATTTACGCACGCCATTTTT
>JBGTFE010000012.1:0-12743 GCA_041747435.1 Pyrinomonadaceae bacterium
ACGACATTTACAGTTATCTGGACAAAGGTTTTTACGACGATAATGTTTATTTTAATAATCCGACGATGTATCTGAAAAACCTGAACGACGATTTCCATTTGCCGCGCCTTCAAAAAGCCGATTCAATCGTCGTCGCTACCGGGCAAGGCGCGTTTGAAGCGCCGGACAGAAGCCGCGAATTTTCCGCGCTGCTGCATTCCAAAGGCATTCCGCATCTTCTCGACGTTTGGGGACACGACGTAAATCACGATTGGGTTTGGTGGCGCAAAATGCTGCCTTATTATTTAGGAAAATTTTGCAGTTAGACGGAATTAATAATAATCCTTAAACAAAAAGCCGCCAAATATGACGGCTTTTTGTTTTTTCTTTTTAACTCAAACTTAAAAAATAAAATTTATTCTTCGTCGAGTCTTTCCTGCGCTAAACCGTGAATTTTCATTTCGGCGTCTTCATCAATTTCTTCGTCGCCTTCAAACCACGACTCTATCTCGCTTACGGATCGCCCCATTGCCAGCGCGATTTGCGCATCGCTGTCCTCGAAAACTTCCGTTTTGAGTTTTTGTAAAAGCTCTAAAGCATCGGCATCAGCATAATCATTAGTCATTAATTTCCCCTCCTTGATGTAAATTAGTTTCAAGCTATATGATACGCGGCGCGTGAAACTTTTCAAGCCTTTGATTTCAAAATTTTTTATATTTACCGTTTCGGTTTTACAAAAAATCAATTCGGCGTGAAAATTATTTGAATTAAACATAGCTATCCATCGAATTAAAAATGAAACTTTCCGTTATTATTCCGACTTTCAACGAAGAGCTGACAATCAAAAAAACGCTTGACGCGCTTTCGCGTCTGGTTAATGTTGATGAAATTATAATCGTTGACGGCGGCAGCGCGGACGAAACCATCGTTATTATCGAAAATTACCCGCAAAATAAACCGCTCAAACTTATCAAGCTCACGGAAGCCAATCGCGGGCGACAGCTTCACGAAGGAACAAAACACGCCGACGGCGACGTTTTCTGGTTTCTTCACGCCGACACGCGCCCGGTTCAGGGTTCGGGCAAACAAATAAAATCTTTTATGCGTTTCGAGCAGGTCGTCGGCGGAAACTTCGAGATAATTTTCGGCGGCGACAACGCCTGGGCGAAATTTTTAACAAAGCTGTATCCGACTTTGCGTTCGGGCGGTTTAATTTACGGCGACTCGGCGATTTTCGCCCGCCGCGAAACCTACGAGAAAATCAAAGGCTTTAAACCGCTGCCGCTTTTTGAAGATTTGGATTTAGTAAAACGTTTGACAAAAAAAGGGCGTTTCATTCACATAAATCTGCCGGTAACAACTTCTGCGCGAAGATTTGAAAATCGCTCATTCGTCTGGACGTTTATGAAATGGTCAATGTTTCAAGGTCTTTACTGGATCGGTTTTCCGCCGAGCGCTTTGGCGAAATTTTATAAGCCGATTAGAAAATAGCCGAAAAGTCGCATAAAGAAATCGAGGAATAAGAAATAGAACACGGATAACGCGGACAAAGCACTGATTCAAGCGGACAGATCTTTATAAATAAATCCGTCTTTATCCGTTTTTTCCGTCCGAGCCGCGTCCCATTTTTTTGCATTTTTTTTGCGTTTTTTGCGCCTTTTGTGGCTGATTAATCTTCGTGATAAGATTTTTTATTTTCATCTATAAGCAATTCTAGTATTCCGAAATAATATTTTTTATGGACAAATTTTTAATTCGCGGCGGCGAGCCATTAAAAGGAACAATCGAAATCAGCGGCGCAAAGAATTCTGCTCTGCCGTGTCTCGCGGCGACGCTTTTGACGGCGAAAACCGTTACTTTGCATAATGTTCCGTATGTCAAAGATTTGATTACGCAGCGCCGCCTGCTCGAAGATTTGGGCGCGACCGTCTTAACGCCCGAACTCAGAACGCATAAAGTTACGGCAAAAAATATCGAGACTTTTGAGGCGCCTTACGAGCTCGTTAAAACGATGCGGGCGAGCGTTTTAGCGCTCGGACCGCTGCTCGCGCGGTTCGGACAGGCTAAAGTTTCGCTCCCGGGCGGATGCGCCATCGGAACTCGCCCGATTGATTTGCATCTCACCGCTTTGGAACGACTCGGCGCTACCGTTTCGCTCGAATCGGGCGATGTCGTCGCACGCGCCCCGAAAGGCAGGTTAATCGGGGCGAAAATAGCATTTGAAAAAGTTACCGTCACCGGAACCGAAAACGTGATGATGGCGGCGGCTTTAGCGAAAGGCAAAACGACGATTCGCAACGCCGCCCGCGAACCGGAAATCGAAGATTTAGCCGAGCTTTTAAATAAAATGGGCGCGCGGATAAAAGGCGCGGGAACCGAGGTGATGAAAATCGAAGGCGTCGAAGAATTGAGCGGCGCCGAACACACGATTATTCCCGACCGCATCGAAACCGGAACTTTTATCGTCGCGGCGGCGATTACCGGCGGCGAATTGGAAATTCGCCGATGCGAACCGCTTCATTTAAAAGCCGTTATTACAAAACTGCGCGAAGTCGGAGTTGAAATCGAGGAACTGAATCAAAGCTCGCTTTTAGTTAAATGTTCCGCCAAAGGTTTGATTGCAAAAGATGTAACGACCGAACCGCACCCGAAATTTCCGACCGATATGCAGGCACAATATATGGCTTTGATGACGCAATCCGAAGGCGTTTCGGCAATCAGAGAAACGATTTTTGAAAATCGTTTTATGCACGCTTCGGAATTGATCAGACTTGGCGCGAGAATCGAATTTTCCGGCAATACAGCGCGTATTTCCGGCAAAGCTCGTTTGACCGGCGCGCGGGTTCAGGCTTCGGATTTGCGGGCTTCGGCTTCGCTTGTTCTGGCGGCTTTGTGCGCTTCGGGCGAAACCACGATTGACCGCGTTTATCATATTGATCGCGGTTATGAAAATATCGTCGCAAAGCTCGGCGCGGTCGGAGCGAAAATTGAAAGAATCACCGACAATTTAGCTGTTGCGGCGGAAGAAATTAAGTGAAAAGTGAAGATGAAAGTGAGAAATGAGAAGTTGGAAATGAGAAATGAGAAATGAGAAATAATTTTTATTTTCATCTTCAATTATCACTTCTCATTTCTCACTTTTCACTTTTGATTTCCGACTTTCGATTTCTCACTTCCCGCTTTTTCCTTTATAATTTTCTTCTTTATGAAAGATTGTATATTTTGCAAAATTATTGCGGGCGAAATTCCGTCTGCAAAAGTTTACGAGGACGAAACTTGCGTCGCGTTTAACGATATCGGTCCGCAAGCGCCGACACACGTTTTCATTATTCCGCGCGAGCATTTCGATTCGCTCGACAAAGCCGAAAGCAGACACAAAGAAACGCTCGGACATCTGCTTTATACCGCCGCCGAAATCGCCCGTGAAAAAGGCTTTGCCGGCGATGGTTACCGCGTCGTCGTCAACACGAACAGAGACGGCGGGCAGACGGTTTATCATCTTCACGTTCATCTTCTCGGCGGTCGCCCGTTCGTTTTTCCTCCGGGCTGATGATCGACAACAAACAAATTTTGGATTTTATGCTTCTAAGTTTTGAAGTACTAATTTGATTTTGTGAAAGTGTTATGAAAAAAGCATCGATATTGTTAATTTTTGGCGCGATCCTTGTCTTCCAAATTAATTGTTCCAAAAGCGATTCAAATCAAAACACGAATTCCGAGACCACGACCGCGACGCCTTTACCGGTGTTTACCGATGCCGAGACTGCGTTCGCCGAAGGCAATAAGTTGTTTGACGACAATAAGATCGACCTTGCGATAGAGGCGTTCGAGCAGGCGGTGAAATTGAATCCGGAATTTGCCGAAGCGTATTTTAAGCTCGGCGTTTCATATCAGATCCGCGAAAAAGAAAACGAAAAAGCGGCGTTGGATGAAGACGCCGAACCGACGCCGCAAGACGATAAAAAAGAAAAAGTAAGAACAAAACAATCGGAAAAGGCTTTCCAAAAAGCCGTAGACGCTTACAAAAAGCTGATCGAAATCAATTCAAAGGACGACGTCGCGCATTTTAATCTCGGGCGGTCGTATGAAAAGCTGAACGACGATAAAGACGCGCTAAAATCGCTGCGCGAAGCGGTCGACTTAGAACCGGAAAGCAGCGAATATCAAACCGAACTCGGCAAGATCCTGATCAAACTCGCGCAATATTATGAAGCGGTTCGCGTTTTAAAAAAAGCTTTGGAGCTGGATGAGGCGAATCTTCTGGCTGAAGAATTGTTGGACAAAGCCGAATCGGGAAGCTCGCGAATGAGCTACGCCGAGCGAGAAGCGCAAAAACATAAGGAAAAAACGAACTCTAACGCTTCGGCAAACGCGACGCCGGCGAACTCAAAAACCCCAAATCTGCCGTCAAATTCAATAAAACCCTCAAACACGAAACCCTGACCTCGGTGCATCCAAAAAACACACACTCCGTTTTGTTTGTGTCAACTTGACATAAATCATCGAAATAGGACTATGATGTTATGCGGAAAGATTTTCCGCATATTCAATCTAAATGAAGATCGAAATTGACGCTCCGGCGGCTACCGAAACGCTCTCGCTTGAGCGAAAGATCAAAATGCACGAAGCGCGTGAAGCGATCATCGACCGTCTTGCGCGCGATCTGCCGACGAATATCGACCTCGAGCGATTTCTGCGTGTCGTCGTTTCCGAGCTCGGTCGGATGATGGAAGCCGATCGCTGCGATTTGCTGCAGCTAACGTCCGAAAGCGAGCTTCGAATCAGCCACGAATGGCGAAAAGATTCGAAAATTCCGCCAAGCGAAGGAACAAAAATTCCGTTCGACGTCGAAAAGCTTTCCGAATATTTCGACATTTCAAAACCAGTCCGGATCAACGACACTTCAAAAGTAAAAAACCCGACTCTCAAGTTTTTTACAAAAGCTTTGGAAACGCGTTCGCTCTTGATCGTTCCGATCTTTTTGAGCGGAAAAGTTCTCGGGCTTCTGGGGCTTCACGACACAAAATCGCCGCGCGTTTGGCTTGACGAAGAGGTCGCGTTTCTCGATTCGATCGCGCAGCAACTTGCCATCGGCTATCAATATACGAGTCTTTACGTCGCGCAGGAACAGGAAACTCGCCGAACAAACGCACTTCTGGAAATTGCGAACGTGCTGAATTCACATTCCGATTTTAAAGAAGTTTCGGGGAAGGTTCTGGAACGCGCCGTCGAGCTTGTCGGCGCCGATTACGGGGCGCTTGGCGTTCTCGATCAAAGCGGCAAGAAAATTTCGCTCGCCTCATTTAAGACTGCGCCTGACGTAAAGCCGAACAAGGTTTTACAAATGATCGAGCAATATGATAAATCGCTCGACATCGAGCCGTTTCCGGCGGTCGGCGATATCCTGCGCGAAGGAAAAACGCGGCGTATTCTCGACACAGATCTGCCGTTTGCGATTCGCCTTATTTTTAAATCTAAATTGGGCGGAAAAGCTGCTTTGGTCGCTCCGGTTCGCGTCGGCGGGCAAGCTTTCGGGCTGATCGGTTTTGTTTGGAGCAAAGAAACCGCAAAAACACTTTCCGATCACGATGTTGCGCTCGTCGAAGGAATTTCCGATCAGATCGGAAGCGCGCTCGAGCGCGATCAGCTTTCAGCCGAGGTGATGCGTTTGAAATCGGAACTGCACCAACGTCACACCGAAATTATCGGTCAGGCGCCGACGATCCGGCGCGCCATCGAGCTCGCGTTTAACGTTGCCGAAACGAATACGACCGTTTTGATCCAGGGCGAATCCGGAACTGGAAAAGAGCTTCTTGCGAATCTGATCCATTACAATTCGGGAAGGGAAAATAATGCGTTTGTAAAAATAAACTGCGGTGCGATTCCGGAAACGCTTTTAGAAAGCGAGCTTTTCGGACACGAAAAAGGCGCGTTTACGGATGCGCACACTCAGAGACAGGGACGCTTTGAAGAAGCCGACGGCGGAACGCTTTTCCTCGACGAGATAGGCGAAATGTCGCTTTCGGCGCAAGTTCGTCTTCTGCGCGTTTTGCAGGACGGCGAATTGACGCGCATTGGCGGAAAAAAAGTTTTGAAAACCGACGTCCGCGTAATTGCCGCGTCGAATATCGATCTCGAAAAGGCGGTCGACGACGGAACTTTCCGCAAAGATCTGTTCTACCGTTTATCGGTTTTTCCGATCACGCTGCCGCCGCTGCGCGAGCGCGCTGAAGACATACACCTGCTCGTTTTTCATTTTCTCGAAGAGTATAAAGAAAAAACCGGGCGTTTTGTTTCGGGAATTTCCAAGGAAGCGCTACGCGCGCTGGTCAATTATGAATGGCTCGGAAACGTCCGCGAGCTTGAAAATGCGATCGAACGCGCGGTTATCATTGCTTCGGGCAGACAGATCGAGCTTGACGATCTGCCGGAAGCGATCAGCATGAAGGCATTCGAAGCGTTCGCGCAGGCGCGGCACGAGCGGGCAAAAGCCGCAAGCGACGGAAATATGATCGGCATCGAGATCGAGCTGCCATCGGCGATGAGCGAGATCGAAAAACAGGTGATCGAAGCGACGCTCGATTACACAAATGGTGATAAATCGCGCGCCTCGCGTCTTTTAAATATCGGCAGAAAAACGCTTTACCGAAAACTTGAACAATACGAGAAAAATGAGAATCTTTAACCGACCTCTACTTTTGAAAAATGATGAGTTTCGTCGTAAGACGCGCTAAAAGGCAGCTTGGAATAGCAAATCAGAATTCAAAAATCACGCAAAATACAAGATTCAAGATTGGTGTAAAATTGATCTTGAATCTTGTATTTTTAAATGCAGAATAAATGGACATAATCGTCGGCACAGCAGGGCATATCGATCACGGAAAAACAGCGCTTGTTAAGGCTTTAACGGGCGTTAATGCCGATCGTTTGCCCGAGGAAAAAGAGCGCGGAATTACGATCGATCTCGGGTTTGCGGAGCTCGATTTCGGCGATCTGCGCGTCGGTTTTGTCGATGTTCCGGGACACGAGCGTTTTGTCAAAAATATGCTCGCCGGCGCGAGCGGAATTGACCTCGTGCTGCTTGTCATCGCGGCAGACGAAGGCGTGATGCCGCAAACGCGCGAGCACTTCGAGATCTGCCGCCTTTTGGAAACCAAAAACGGAATTGTCGTCCTTACAAAATGCGATCTGGTTGATGAAGAATTGCTGGAACTTGTCAATCTCGAAACGGCGGAGCTTGTCGAGAATTCGTTTTTAAACGACGCGCCGGTCGTTGCCGTGAGCGCAAAAACGGGCGAAGGAATTGACGAATTAAAGCGAATTTTACTTGAAACGACGAAAAAAGTCCCGCAGCGAAAAAATGAAACAATAGCACGTTTGCCGATCGACCGGAGTTTCTCGGTAAAGGGCTTCGGCGCGGTGGTTACCGGAACTTTGGTCGCGGGCGAAATTGCCGAAACCGATGAGATGGAAATTTTACCGCCTGGGAAAAAGGCACGCGTTCGCGGGCTTCAAACGCACGGAAAGTCCGTCAAAATCGCGCATGCCGGACAGCGGACAGCCGTAAATCTCGGCGGGATCGAACACGGCGAGATCGAGCGCGGAATGGTTTTATGCGAACGAAACGTCTTGCGTCCGACGCAGATTTTCGACGCGGAAATCGAGGTTTTGAAGGACGCCGCGAAAAATCTGAGATCGCGCCAACGCGTTCGTGTTCACATCGGTACGATTGAAGCGCTGGCTCGTGTGCAAGTTCTGAACAAGGCGAACGAAATCCAAAAAGGTGAAAAGGACTTTGCGCAGTTTCGGCTTGAAATACCGGTTATCGCAATTCCGGGTGAAAGATTTATCGTTCGTTCATATTCGCCGCAGATCACGATCGCCGGCGGGCGCGTTCTTGACGCTCTCGCGCAAAAGCATAAACACAAAGAGATTGAAAATGTCCGGAAATATTTGCAAAATCTGACCGAAACCGACAAAACCGTGCAAGTGAGACTTTTTGTCGAAGCAGCGGGCGAAAACGGCGTGACCTTTGCCGATCTGCAGGCGCGTACCGGTTTTAGAATAGAAATTCTGCGCAAAGCTATTTCGGAAAATATCGAAAAAAAAGCCATACTCGAAGCCGAAAACATTCTTCTTGCCCGGACGTCGTTTGAAGAATTAAGAGTGAAAACGCTCGTTGAGATCGAAAATCATCACCGGCGCGAACCTTTGAAGCGCGGAATCTTACGGGAAACTCTGCGCGAAAAGATCTTCGCGCATCTCACACCGGAAATTTTCAGGAGAGTGATAGGGAATCTCGAAGAAGGCGGCAAAATCGTATCGGCAAACGAAACGATTCGCAGCGCTTCACACAATCTCGAGCTCTCATCGGAAGAAAAAACTCTGCGTGATCGGCTTGAAAAAATCTATACAGACGCAAAACTGGAAGCGCCGAAACTCGAAGATGCAATGATCGCCGCAATCGAAAGAACAAAACTCAGCAAAGAAACAGCGCGAAAGATATTTCAGCTTTTGTTAAATTCAGGCGCGGTGATCAAAGTTACAGATGAGTTCTATTTTGACAAAAACGCTATCGATGCGCTGATAAAAAGCTTGAAAGTTTTTGCTGAAAAAACGCCGGACCGGCTGATCGATATGGCGGCGTTCAAAGAAATCGCAAACGTTTCACGCAAATATGCGATCCCGCTTCTCGAATATTTTGATCGTGAACGTATCACGCGCCGTGCGGGCGATAAGCGTTTAGTTTTATAGTGAATTCAATGATCGTTGGAATCGTAGCCATTGCAAAAAATTTCGCCATCGGCAAAGACGGCAAATTGCCGTGGCATTATTCCGCAGATCTGCGATTTTTCAAAGCAACGACGACCGGAAACGCGGTCGTTATGGGTTTTCACACGTGGAAATCGATAGGCAAGCCGCTTCCGAACCGCTTGAATATTGTTCTTTCGCGTTCGGCAAAGATCGAAAATCAGCCGGATGTTTTGATCGCGCGGAGCCGCGAGGAAGTGTTGAATTGCGCGAAAGATTCGAATCGGGATCTTTTTATCATCGGCGGCGCGAAAACCTTTGAAAGTTTTGCGGATGCGATCGAAAAATGGATCGTAACAGAAATTCCGGAAACGGTCGAAGGTGCGGACGTTTTTATGCCGCGCGATTTTCTCGCGCGGTTTGAATTAAAGGAAACAAAAGAACTCGGCGACGATCTGCGCGTAAAATTTTTTGAAAAAAGATCGGATCACGCGTAAAATCACGGAAAAGGAGCAAAATTATGTTAGGCAACAAGACTTCGGAACAATGGGTTGAAGAATATTCGCAGGGACATCAGCATCCGGTAAACAAATTGATGCACACGATCGGAATTCCGATGATCGCAGTTTCAATTTTGCTCGTTCCGGTTTCGTTTTTTGTTTCCGGAATGTGGCGCATCGCGCTCGGGCTTTTTATCGTCGGCTGGATATTGCAGTTTGTCGGGCACTATTTCGAAGGCAAGCCGCCCGAGTTTTTTAAAGATTGGCGCTTTCTTTTTGTCGGTTTGCGCTGGTGGTTAAAAAAGTTAAAAGGTGAAAAAGCTCAAAAGTGAAAAAGCCGCTCGATTGCCGCGCAACATACTTTTTCACCTTTTCACATTTTTTTCACTTTTCAATTTATGCGAAAATTCCTGACGGCAAAATGGCTCGATCTGGTAATGGTAAATTACGCGGTCGAGCCTGATTTGCTTGCGCGATTCGTTCCAAACGGAACTGAATTAGATCTGTTTGAAGACGAATGTTTTGTCAGTCTTGTGGCGTTCAAGTTTTTCGATACGCGCGTTCTAAATTTCAGAATTCCCTTTCACGCAGACTTTCTCGAAGTAAATCTGCGTTTTTACGTCAAACGCGAAACCAACACCGAAACAAGGCGCGGCGTGGTTTTTATAAAAGAGATCGTGCCGCGTTTTGCGATTTCCTTTGTCGCGCGCGCGTTTTACGGCGAGCCTTATGAAACGTGGAAAATGCGCCTCGATGAAATTGAAAACGAGCGATTCGCATATTCCTGGATGAAAACCGGAAAAACGAATCGCGTGAGCGTTGAAAAAGGAGAAAATTCGGGCGTTCCGGCGGAAAATTCGCACGGCGCATTTATCATCGAGCATTATTGGGGATACACAAAGCGCGGCGAGACGCGGACGGACGAATACAAAGTGGAGCATCCAAAATGGAGTCTGTTTGAAACCAAGAACGCTCTCGTTGAGGTCGATTTCGGTTTTACATACGGTGAAAAATTCGCGTTTTTAACAAATGAAAAACCGCGTTCCGTTTTGCTCGCTGAAGGCTCGGAGATCGCGGTTTATAAAGGCGAAAAGCTGTGATTTGATCAAGGCTCTGTGTAAATAAAATCGTAATATTGCATGTGCTTGAACATATCTCCATTTTTGTAGATCACATCAATATCCATTTTTAAGTTGTATTTGCCGGTGTCAAGATTAAATTCGTCGTAAGGCATAAAAAGCTTCGTGTCCTTATAGAGCGCATCGTCATACGCCGGTTTCAGCGCGTAGAAAACCGCGACTTGTCCGTCTGTGCTCCGAAAGGATTTATTGTTCGTGTAAAGTCTGTCGCCGTTTTCCTTTTCAAAATAGATCGCGAGATAAGAATCGATATCTTTCAAATCGTGAACCGTAAAGCTGACGTGAATACGCATTCCCTTTTTCCCGCCTTCGGTGACGTCGTAATCCACCCAAACACGTTCGACTTCGGCTTCACCATCGCCGCTGACTTTAGGCGTAGGCGAAACGTCTGGCGACGCAGTAGCCGACGATTTCGGCGTTTTCGTTGCGGTCGGCGTCGGCGAGAGAAGATCTTTGTTTCCCGGCGTTGGAGATTTGTCGGCAATTTCGTCTTTAATAAACATGTTATAGCCGACGATCGCGGCGCCCGCGGCAAAAATCAGCAAAAATAGCGCGGCGATTCCGCCGATTATCAGAAAAGCTTTTTTTCCGCTCTTTTTCGGCGGCGGAACATTTGAAAAATTGTTTGGAAAATTGCCTTGAAACGCCGGTTTGTCAGCCGCCTGCGTTTCCATCGATTGTCCGTATTTTGCCGTGTTTACGCCGGACTGCTGCCCGCCGCCGACATCGACGACAAACGGCGCGTCCGCCAAAGGCGTTCCGCATTCGACGCAAAACCGCATTGTATCCGTATTCTCGAAATTACATTTCTGGCATTTTTTCATCGCTCTTGAACACCTCGGAAAAGAAATTATTGCGTGGATTTTGCTGACTATGATAACGCAAATCGGCGGAAAGTGAAAAGCCAAAAGATTTTCAGCCTTCGTTTTTTGCCCGATTTTCCATTAGAATGATTTCAATTCTTCGCGCCATGAATTCATCCTTTATCTTAGCTCTTGACGTCGGAACTTCGAGCGTTCGCGCCGCGCTTTACGATCTTTCGGGAAATATTCAAGCGAAAACTTTTGTAAAAGACGAGTGGAATTTGATCACTGGTGACGAAGGTGCGGAGATCGATGCGTTGCGTGCATTTTCAAAGGTTGAAAAGGTTATCGATGGCGTTTTGAAACAGTCGAAAAACCTAAATGGCGAGATCAAATATGTAGCAGCTTCCGCATTTTGGCATAGTCTAATCGGCGTCGACGTAAAAGGAAAACCGACTACAAAAATTTTGGGTTGGGCGGAAGATCGACCGGCAAAACATGTCTCGGTTTTGCGCCGGAAACTGAATGAAACACAAGTCCACGATCGGTGCGGCGCGCGTTTTCATTCCAGCTTTTGGACTGCAAAATTGCTCTGGCTTCGGAAAGATTTTCCTGAAATTTTCGCCAAAACAGCGAAATGGCTTTCGTTTAGCGATTTTGTCGCGATGAAATTATTTGTACCGCCGTCGTCCCGGCGGCTGTCTTGGCAGCGTCTCGCTGCCGATGCGAAGGCGGGACGCCTTCACGACAGGCGGCAAGATGCTGGCGGTACAGTTTTTACAAGCGTTTCAATGGCTTCGGGAACCGGTATTTTTGATATTCGAAAGTGTGTTTGGGACGCAGAACTTCTCAAATTTTTGAAGATCAAAAAAGAGAATTTGCCGGAAATTATTTCGGAAGATTCGCAAACTTTTCAGTTAAATAAGTCTTACGCAAAACGCTGGGAAAGATTAAAAAACGCGAAATGGTTTTCGGCGATCGGCGACGGCGCGGTAAATAACATCGGCGCCGGCTGCGTTATGAAAGAAAAAGCGGCGTTAATGATCGGAACTTCCGGCGCGATGCGCGTCGCCTATAAAGGCGAGCCGCCAAAGCGAATTCCAAGCGGTTTATTTTGTTATCGAATCGATCGAAAAAGAGTAGTTCTCGGCGGCGCACTTTCGGACGGCGGCGGGCTTTATCAATGGCTAAAAGATAATTTAATATTAAACAAAACCGACCGCGAGATCGAAATCGAGATCAAAAAACGCGCGTGTGATGCGCATGGTTTGGCGTTTCTGCCGTTTTTCTCCGGCGAGCGGAGCACCGGTTACAACGAATTTGCACGCGGCGCGGTCCTCGGGTTAAACGCGTCGACCGACAGTATCGATATTCTCCAAGCAGCGCTTGAGTCAGTCGCATATCGTTTTGCGGAGATCTTTGAGCAGTTTAAAACCGTCGCAAAGATTGAAAAGATCGCGGCTTCCGGCGGCGCCTTGAGCGAATCGAGCATCTGGACGCAGATCATCGCCGACGTTCTTGCGCAAAATATCTCGCTGTCAAACACGCCCGAAGCATCTTTGCGCGGAGCG
>JBGTFE010000013.1:0-60380 GCA_041747435.1 Pyrinomonadaceae bacterium
GCGATAAAACCGCCGAGAACGGGAATTTCGCCCGCTTCGATCAAGTTTTCCAATTCCAATTTGATGAGCTTTTCCGTTTCGTCCCAGATCGGCGTTGCCGCGCCGTATTCGTCGTCGGTGACGATCAAACGCCGCGAATCCATTTGTCTTGCATTCAAATTTTCCGCTTTGAAAACTTCCGCGAGAAGATGTGAAGAAAGCTGTTCACCGTAAGAAACTATCGCGTCTTTGAGCATCGAAAGCGGCAGACTGCGGCGCGAAACACGCATTAATAAATCTTTCAATTCCGTTTGTGCAAAATTCATTTCAATTTGAAAAGAATTTTGTTGTTTCTCATCAAGTAATCTTTCGGAAATTTTATAATGTCTTGCGAAATGAATATCCAGAGAAGCAAACGCCTCATCCGGCTCTCCTTTTTTTGCCGTTTCAAATGAGTTTAGTAAAGCATCCGTTACTTTCGACATCGCCGAAGTTACAACAATCGGTGAATTATACTTTTCGCCTTTAACAATTTCGGCAACACGCGCAAAAGCATCTATGTCCTGCACGCTCGTTCCGCCGAATTTCATTACCGTTGGTTTTATTTTGTTCAAAGTTTCCTCTTTGAAAAAATTTTTATAAATAAATTTTGATAATCAAGCCGCGATTTACAGAATAACTCAATCTGCCGGTTATGGAAATTCGGATTCCAAAGCATTGCGGGAGTGAAATTTCGGCTCTAAAACGAAACCTGCACGGTTTGCAAATAATCCACGCGCATAACCGATTGCTGCCGAAAAGTTTTCAGATAAGCCCGTCGAATTTGCTCAATCTTCCGGCTGTTGCTTTTCCGAATTTGCAAAGGGTAAAGCACGATCAAGACGATACTATTTTCGCGCACGATTTTTCCGCCGGAATCCCGAAACTGCCCGTAGCCCGTTAAAATCGTAAAACCGTCGGGAAAACGCGGTGTAACTTCCCCGGTCAAAAAATTTTGCCATTCGTCGTCCGTAACCGGCGAACCGTCCGCTTTGATAGTTCCGAAATAAAGTTCGGTGCGGAGAAATGGCTTGGAAACAAAAATCTTTTCGGCAAAATCAGGTGTAATACGGTGTTCGGCAAAGGTTGCAGGCGCAAGCCAAAACGCGGCAAACAAAACCATTGTCAAAATTTGTTTGAATCCGAATTTGTTCATTGATACCAAATCTCAAAACGCTTCTTCGAGTTTGTTTGAAGTTTCAACAAGTAAAAATCAAAATCTAAAGTTTGATTTTCGTAATTTCGCAACCTCGCGGACAAGTCGCGGATTTTCCCGGATAATGCGGATAAATATGTAAAGTAAATCTACATTATTGGCGTGAACCCGTAGCTGATTGGTTTTCCCAAATAGTTTTGCCTTGTGGTTTCGTGATAAAATCGCTTTTTAATTTATCACGAAATCATTTAATTTTTATGACCGGAAACGAACTTAGACAAAAATTTATCAATTATTTCGCCGAGCGCGGACACAAAACCGTCCACTCATCGCCGCTGTTACCATCCAACGATCCGACACTTTTATTCGTCAACGCAGGAATGAACCAGTTCAAAGACGTATTTCTCGGTAATGAAAAACGTGATTATAAACGCGCCGCGAGTTCGCAAAAATGTCTTCGGGCGGGCGGAAAGCATAACGATTTGGACGAAGTCGGGAAAACGGCGCGGCATCATACGTTTTTTGAAATGCTCGGCAATTTTTCATTCGGTGATTATTTCAAAGAAGAGGCGATAAATTTTGCGTGGGATTTTCTTGTCAATGAACTCGGCTTAAAACCGAACCATCTATGGTTCACATATTTTGAAGGCGACGCGCAAGTTCCCGCCGACACGGAAGCGCGTGATTTGTGGATCAAAGCCGGAGCAAGTCCCGACAGAGTTTTGCCGTTCGACGCAAAAGATAATTTCTGGCAGATGGGCGACACCGGACCGTGCGGACCGTGTTCGGAAATCCATTATTATATGGGCGACGAACCTGACAACCCGGAAAAAAATCGTCCCGAATTCGTCAATGCCGAAACCGGCGACGACACCATCGAAATCTGGAATCTCGTCTTTATGCAGTTTGATAAAGATGCAGACGGCGCATTAAATAATCTTCCCGCGCCATCGGTTGACACGGGCGCAGGTTTGGAAAGATTAGCAACTGTTATGCAAGGCAAATCGAATAATTACGATACGGATTTGCTTTTGCCGATTATCAAAGACTGCATCGCCAATCTTGCCGACAAACATTACGAATACGACACGCCGGAAGGTTTCGCAATGCGCGTCGTCGCCGATCACGCGAGAGCGACGGCGTTTGCGATTGCCGACGGGATTTTGCCGGGAAATGAAGGCAGAAATTATGTGTTGCGAAAAATTATGCGCCGCGCCATTTATCACGGGCGCGAGCATCTCGGTTTTGACGGGTTATTTTTCAACAAAGTCTGCGATTTCGTCGTCGAACAGATGAAAGACGCTTATCCCGAACTCGAAACTCAACGCGAATTCATCGGCAAAATGGTGCGGCTTGAGGAAGAGAGATTTGGAAATACTTTGACGGTTGGGTTGAAGAAATTAAATGAACTATTAGACAAAGTAAATCTTGATTCTGATATACCTGTTATACCCTTAAAGTCTTTAGCACAGCTTTATGATACTTATGGAGTTCCACTTGATTTAATACAAGTTATTGTTGGTGAAAGGTTTTCTATATTTGAAAAAAGTGCTATTTTTGGTGGTAAATCTCGTCCATTTCTTACTCAAGATGAATTTAGCGAGATGATTAATGAGGAATTAAGAAAACTTCAACAACATTCAGAGGTTGGAAAAACAAAACAAAACGAAAAAATCAATCCGATTTACAAATCTTTGGAAAGAACTTCTGTAAAATCCAACTTTCACGGTTACGACACGACGAAAGTTGAAGATGCGAAAGTTATCGCAATTGTAAAAGACGACGAAAAAGTTGATGAATTATCCGAAGGCGATGAAGGTTTAATCGTTTTGGATGAAACACCTTTTTATGCGGAATCGGGCGGGCAAGTCGGCGACAGAGGAAATATTTTTAATCAAAATGTGCAGATTTCTGTTCATGATACTTTTGCGCCGATTGCGGGAATTGTTTTGCATAAATCGAATGTCAAAAGCGGTTCGATAAAAGTCGGCGATACGGTTACGGCGACGGTTGACGAGGAAAAGCGCGATGCGACGCGGCGGAATCATACGGCGACGCATCTGGTTCACGCGGCTTTGAAGGAAGTTCTCGGAACGCACGTCAAGCAAGGCGGTTCGGTTGTTGCGCCGCAGTTTTTGCGGTTTGATTTTACACATTATCAACCGCTGACTGCGGAAGAAATCACGGAAGTTGAAGATTTGGTCAACCGATACATTTTGCAAAATGAGCCTGTTACGACAAATGTGATGGCAATCGAAGACGCGATGCGTTCAGGCGCGGTCGCACTTTTCGGCGAAAAATACGGTTCTGACGTGCGCGTTTTATCGGTCGGCGAAGGCGTTTTTTCAAAAGAACTCTGCGGCGGAACGCACGTTAAAGCGACGGGCGACATCGGTTCGTTTAAGATCACTTCGGATGAATCAATCGCTTCGGGTGTGCGTCGAATCCGCGCAATTACGGGATTTGATGCGTTCGAGCGTTTCCGCGAAGACGAAAAGTTAATCGAAAAATCGCTGAGTTTTCTCAAAACTCAGCGCGATCAACTTCCAAGCGCAATCGAAAAATTGCAGGAAGAATTGAAAAAAGCAAGACGCGAAAACGACGAATTGAAAATGAAAATCGCCACCGGCGCGATTGGAAATGCTTCGTCAAACGGCGACGAAGCCAAAGAAATCAACGGCATAAAAGTCATCGCCAAAACCGTCGAAGGCTTGGACAAAGGCGGAATGCGCCATTTGTCAGACACGCTGCTGGCAAAATTGAAATCCGGCGTGGTCGTGCTTGCCAGAACCGAAGAGGAAAAAGTTTCTTTCATCGTGCGCGTTTCCGACGATTTGACTGATAAAGTAAAAGCCGGACGCATTGTGCAGGAAATCGCGCCAATTGTCGGTGGACGCGGCGGCGGAAAACCCGATATGGCGGAAGGCGGCGGCACGGACGCATCGAAATTGAGCGATGCTTTGCAGGCAAGTTACGGCGTGATTGAACAAATGTTAACATAAATTCAGTCCCCACGTTGAAAGTAATGTTTAAGAGTTAGAGCGGTTAAGACGGTTAGAATTACGGTTTGAGCCGTGAAACCGCCTGCGAAGTGCGGCGGTTTCTCCTGAATAAATGTTAACTCTTACCATCCACCGATTCTTTAACCGCTCTAGTCGCCGATCTGATTTGAGAATTATTTTATAAATCCTTATCAATCAGCTAAATCAGCGAAAATCAGCGTCTGATTTCCTTCATAATTTCAAATTACCGCCGGAAAATTGACAGTTTCGCCGTCAAATTCGGTTGATTTTTGAGTTTCCCGCGCAGTTTTCCCGAAAAACGCTTCTGCAAAATCGAGCAGAGGTTTAATCGGAAACATTTACTCTTAAATCTTCGAGCCGGAGTTCGGGCTTCGATTTTCGCTGCCGGATAAACCAAACAATGCCCGCGCTTGCCGATAGGATACCGGAAATAACGGTCAGCATCTGTGGCGAAATGCCGTAAATTGCAAGACTTGCCAGATAACTCGACAACCCGAAAATCGTCATTTCCGCGCCTCTGTCCAAAGTCGAAATTCGTCCGCGAATGTAGTCGGGCAAACTGCGCTGAAACATCGTTTCCTGCACCGCGTATTCAACGCCGACAATTGCCCTTGAAACAAATGTGAACAGCACAAACAGCCATAAGCCCGGCATATATCCGGCAATGGCAAATAAAATCCCGTGAATAATCAGCGTCCAGCCGATAAACGAAGTGTGATTATTTTTGCGCTCAAGATAGGCAGAAGTCCGGTGCGCTATCAACATTCCGAGCGTTAATCCCAAACCGCTTGCCGTCCACAAAATCGCTACTGCCAAATCGGGATTTAGATTTTCACTCCCGGCAAAAACGATTCCGCCCATTCGCTCGAAAATAATATTTATCGCGCCGCCGCCCGTCGCCCAGATGATGTTCATTATCAGAATCGTCAGGGCAAAACGATTCTGCACCGTATAGCGAAAACCTTCCTTCAATTCGGTAACAAAAGATTCTCTCTCCTCTTCTCCTTTTCTCCACTTCTCCCCTACTTCTTTCGTTGCTTCTTCGGGAATCAGCCAGACCGAAAACGCCGAAATTCCAAACGAAATTGCATTGATGATAAAAGCAACCTGATAACCGAAAACCGCCGCCGCCCAACCGCCGAGTGCCGAACCGAGAGCCATCAGCAAAAAACGCGTCGAAAAAATCAAAGCAGTTCCCGCCAGCAAACCTTCCTTTCCCGTCAGATTTGGCGCGGCGGCATTTTTCGCGCCGTCAAAAAATGCGCCGAAGGTCGAAAGCAGAATCATTGCCAGATAAGCAATCCACAGATTTTCCGCATTTGTTACGAGCAGAAACATCAGCGCAACAGCAACGCGCACCAAATCCGACCAAATCATTACCTGCCGCCGCGAAAAACGGTCAACCAGCGTTCCGGCAATCGGCGAAAAAAACGCGAACGGCAGAACGCGGCAGGCAAACAAAATTCCCGCCGCCGCCGGTGAAGCGTCCGATACCAGCCGCACCAAACCAAGTCCGGCGATAAAATTAAACCAGTTGCCGAGTTCGGAAACGAATTGTCCCCACAACAGATTGCGAAAGTTGCGATTGCTTCGGATAAGTTGTCCGTAAGTCAGATTCATAGGATTTGGGATTTTTGATTTGGGATTGAATTTATCTTAAAAATAAATCCGAAACCCCAAATCAAAAATCAAAAATCAAAAAAGCCGTCAGGCTTGAAACCCAACGGCTTTTGCCTCAAAAGATAAAATAAATTTTCAAGTTCCCGTAAAATTCGGTTGTCGTTTTTCAAAAAATGCCTGAACGCCTTCTTTAAAATCATTTGCTTTGCCTGATTCAATCTGGCATTTGTGTTCCAAATCGAGTTGTTGCGCCAAATCGTTGGAAAACGAAGCGTTGAGCATCTGCTTGATTCTGCCGACGGAAGCAGTCGGCGCAAGCGCGAGCCGCCGCGCCATCAGCATCGCTTCGGTCATTAAATTTTCGGACGAAATCACGCGATTTATCATACCGATTTGTAACGCATTTTCCGCCGAAATAGTTTCACTGGTCATAAAAATTTCCGCCGCGAGTTTCTCGCCGACGGCACGCGGCAAAAAGAAACTGCCGCCACAATCGGGCGAAAGTCCGATGCGGACAAACGCCTCATTAAAACTTGCGGTTTCCGCCGCAAAAATCAAATCACACGCCAAAGCAAAATTTGTTCCCGCGCCCGCACAAACACCCTGCACGACCGCAAGAAATGGAATCGGCGTTTCTCGAATCAGCAATATGACATCGTGCAAAGCCTTTAAAGGCTCTTCTAAAAATGCTTCGATTCTGCCTTCCTTTTGCCACATCTGCTGCATCTCGCGCAAATCGCCGCCCGAACAAAATGCGCGTCCTTCGCCCGTTAAAATCACGGCTCGCGCTTTGTCCGCAATTGCTTTTTCGATTGCGGAATGCAAATCTTTTGACAATTGCAGCGAAAGCGCGTTGAGCGCGTCGGGGCGATTCAAGATAATAATCGCCACCGTTTCATTTAATTCGTATTTGACAGTTTCAAAACTCATCATCAATGATTAGCCGCAAAAAGGCACAAAATCCGCAAAAAATAATTTTTTATTTTGTGTTTTTTGTGCCTCTTTGCGGCAATTCCTTTTTATGCAAAGCGGACTCTTGATTTACTCGCGTTAAAGCATTCGCGGCACAAAATTTCGCGTCCGACCTTCGGTTGAAACGGCACATGGTCGTGTTTGCCGCAGTGGTCGCAGACGATTTCAAAACGCTTTGGCGCGTTTCCGCCGACTGCTGCTTTTTTTGAACGGCATTTCGAGCATCTCTGCGGCGACATCATATTTCTCTGATAGAAAATTTCTTGATCCTTCTCCGTAAAAAGAAAAATTTCCTTGCATTGCACACACGGAATTTCAATATCCGGCATCGCTTCTTTTCTCCTTATAAACAATTTAATTCTGAGCGCGTTGCACAAGAGTTTATCACAAACACCCTTTGAGTTTGCAATTTTCAATCGCGGCTTAATTCAAAAACGTGACTTTTTACCGTTTTGCCCAGAGTTTCCAAATTATACCCGCCTTCGAGCGCGGAAACTATGCGCCCGCTGCAAGTTTCACCAGCCCATTGTTTCAAGGTTTTCGTCATCGAAACAAAATCCGCATCCTCTAATCTCAATTGTCCGAGCGGGTCGGTTAAATGCGCGTCGAAACCGGCGGAAATAAAAATCAAATCGGGTTTGAAATTTTTGTGAACGTCCTCAATCGCATTTTCAAACATACGTTTTTGGACTTTTGCATCGGTTTTTGCCTTGACCGGAACATTCAGCGTATAGCCCAAGCCGCGCCCGAAGCCGGTTTCGCCGCGCGAACCGCTTCCCGGATACCACGGATATTGGTGCATCGAAAAAAAATGAACGGTCGGGTCGTCAAAAAAAATTCCCTGCGTTCCGTTGCCGTGATGCACGTCCCAATCAACAATTGCCACACGCTCGATTTCCGTGTAACGATTTTGCGCGTAACGCGCCGCCACCGCAACATTATTAAAAAGACAAAATCCCATCGCATTCTCGGCGGTCGCGTGATGTCCGGGCGGGCGGACGGCGACAAAAGCGTTTTTCGCCTCGCCCGTCATCACCGCGTCAACCGCCCGACACGCGCCGCCCGCGCCGTAAAGCGCGGCATCGAACGACTGCATCGAAATCACCGTATCGGCATCGAGATATTCAACACCTTCAGCAAAAGCACGTTCAATTTTTTTAAAATGAAGCGGCGTATGCGCGGCTTGAATGATGCCTTTGGAAACCTGTTCAGGCTGAATTTCAGTTAAACTTTCCCACAAATTTTTATCGTTTTTCAAGGCGTTCATCACGACTTCATAACGCTTCGGCGTTTCGGGATGACCAAATCCGGTATCGTGTTTTTCGTAAATCGGATGATGGATGATTGTTGTTTTCATATTTTGATTTTAGAACTTTGAGAGCAACTCGTCATCTTCATCAGCTTTATTGTAAGCGTCGGCTTCTGTCAGATGTCCGTCAATGTCGCTAACTCTTGTCAATTTTAATCCTTTTCTGAATACAAGTTGCAAACCATGTTCTTCTTCCCATTCACATCCACAATCAACTTTTACATAAATATCTTTATCTCGTCTATGTCTTCGGCTAACATAAATTTCAAAAGGATAAACATAATTCCAAATATCATTTTCGTTGCTTAACTCTAAAGTTGGAATAGCAGACGGTTCATACTGATAATAATTTTGAACTGCTTGATAATTTTGATAAATGTAATTTGAGAGACTTGTTTTTACATCTTCGTTTAATCTAAGAAAGTTTTCTATAGTCTCATCAGCTTCTGACAGAAACATTTCATCGGTTTCTAAATCTACATCAAGGATAAATTTAAATTCTTTGTCGCCAAAAAATGGAACACCAATTGGTTGACTAATCAACCATTCATCAGGAATTTGAGGATGTGGCTTTAATTTTCCGATTGATTCTAATTCAATATCTTCCATAATTTTTATATAAATGCAGTTTCGTGAAGCAATTCGTCTTTTGCAAATCTTGCTAAACTTAAACACGAAACATCTAAAAATGTTGCTTTGCCGTCGAGAATAATTTCAGACAAAGCGCGACCTGTCGCAGGCGAGTGCATTACGCCGTGACCGGAAAAACCGTTGGCAAAATATAAACCTTCGACTTCGCATCCGCCTAAAATCGCGTGATGGTCGGGCGTATTTTCATAAAGTCCGGCGCGGCATTTTTCTAAAACGGGTTTCGTTTCGAACAAAAACGGCGCGCGATGCTTTGCTTTTTCATAAACTTTCCCGATAAAAGAATCGTCAAAATTTGTGTCGAACGAAGGTTTTTCGTCCGCGTCGGGATAGGCGAAGAGAATTTCCCGGAGCGCAGACGCCCTCGTCCGCAATGGACGCGAAGCGTTCAAAAATGAATTGGACGCGGGGCGAAAATGAAAACCATTGCCCAGATCGATCACCATCGGTAGATTTTCCGGCAAGTCTTTGTCGCTTCGTGCGTAAACAATTTGTCTTTTCAAAGGCTCGACCGGCAAATCAATTCCGGCGGTTTTCGCCAGATCGCGCGCCCACGCGCCGGAACAGATGACAACGTTTTCGCATGCGATCCTTCCGCGGCTAGTGTCAACGCTCTGGACTTTTCCTTTATCGGTTTCGATCGAAAGAACTTTTGTATTGAACTCGATCTTTGCGCCGCGCCTCTTTGCCTTGTTTGTAAAACCTTCCATCACGGCAAGCGGATCGATAAATCCGTCGCGCGCGCCGAAACTTCCGCCGTAAATATCTTCGCAGTTCATACCCGGAACGATTTTTGCGATCGCGTTTGTATCAACAATTTCGACGCCTTTCACACCCAGCGATCTTTGCAATTCTACGTTTCTCGTCAAATATTCAAACTGATTTTCGTCTGTCGCGAAAAACAAATATCCGCGCGGTTCATAGCCGCAATCGAAGTCCCAGTTGTTGAAAAAATCTATCGAATAGAGCGAAAGCCGGATGTTTATTTCGGTCTCAAACTGCGCGCGAACGCCTCCGGTCGCTTTGCCCGTCGAGCCCTCGCCTTGTTTTGCTTCGCGTTCTAAGATCAAAACATCTTTCGCGCCGCGCCCGGTGAGATGATACGCGACGCTCGCGCCGACAACGCCGCCGCCGATAATTACGATTTCGGCTTTCATTTAGCGAACACTTGCGAAAAATCGTTGAAGCCTTTAAATTCCAGCGCGTTGCCACTCGGATCGAGAAAAAACATCGTCGCTTGCTCGCCGACTTCGCCGGCAAAGCGAATTTTCGGTTCGATAATAAATTCGACGCCTTTTGTTTTCAGCTTTTCGGCGAAAATTTTCCATTCTTCCATCGGTAAAATAATGCCGAAATGAGGAACCGGAACATTGTCGGCGTCGACCTGATTGGCGGTGCGAACTCCGGCAGATTCGGGCGCAAGATGCGTTACGATCTGATGCCCGAAAAGATCAAAGTCGATCCAGCATTCGGAGCTTCTGCCTTCTTCGCACTCCAAAACGCCGCCGTAAAACTCGCGCGCTTCCGATAGGTCCTTTACGGGAAAAGCTAAGTGAAATAAGTTGTTCATAATTTCGTGAATCGTGAATCGTTAATTGTAAATCGAAAAAACCGAAATCTATTCACGATTTAAATTAACGATTCACAAGTTTTTAGCGATCTGCCGGATCGCTCCCAGATGATACGCCGTGTGCGCCAAAATTCCCATCGCCATTCCGACCTTCATTTCGTTCCAATCTTCGATTTCAGCGAGACAATGCAAAACGCCTTCGTAAGATCTGCGAACGCCGTCGCGCAGCGCGTCCCATTCGGCTTCGTTGACGGTTTCGATCAGCCAACTGTCTTCCCAATTTACGGGTTCCGTTCTGCCTTTTAAATACTCGCACAAACGGTCGAGATAAAATTTCGCATGCTCGGTCTGCGCGGCGATCGTCGTCGAATTTATCTCGCGCGAAGCGTTTTCCGCCGAAAGTTTTTCCAACGTTGGAAAAACTCCGGCGCCGCGGTCGAGATATGCGCTCGGCTGACCTTTGGGCGAGCCTTCAAACGTCTCGCGCAGCAAATATAAAAGCGATTTCAAGAAAGTGTCTTTTGTAATTTCCACAATATTTTATGTTAATCTGTGATTTCCTATGTCAATCGAAAACATCGAAAAATTCATCGACGAATTCGCCAAAAGTCTGTCGGACGAAACCTTTGTAAAAATGACCTTAGGTAATTATAAAGGCGCGGACGAGCATCTGCAAAAAATCCTGCTGCGGCTTATCGAAACAAAACGTGGCAGGCGTCTTTTTTTTCTTTACCGATACAATACGCGCGACACCGCGAAAAATTACAATTTCAAAGAAAGCGAAGAGATCTTGCGCTCGATCTTGGGAAAGGATTTTTTTGCCGGGCATCTTTTTACAACCGAAAACGATTTTCAGCTCGACATCGGAAGGAAAGGAAAATCGCGTTTGAACGTCGGAAAACCTACATTTAAGACGCGCATTCCGATCGAACACGACCGCGAAAAACGAAAGCAGATCGACCCGAACAATTTTTATCTTCGCGCGCTCGGAATCACGACCGACCGCGGCGAGATTCGAGACAAGCAGCAGGACAAATGGAAGCAGATCAATAAATTCGTCGAAACTTTGGGAAGTCTTTTTGATAAATCTCCGCTCAAAGATCGCACCGAATTGAACATTGTCGATATGGGCTCGGGAAAAGGTTATCTCACGTTCGCGACATACGATTTTTTCAAAAATATTCGCGGGCTTGATGTAAAAGTTACGGGCGTCGATACAAAAAGCGAGCTCGTCGGGCTTTGCAGCGACATCGCAAAAGCGAACGAGTTTGAAAATTTAAAATTCGTTCACGGCTCGATCGGCGATTTTGAATTAAAGGACGTCGATATTCTCATCGCGCTTCACGCCTGCAACACCGCTACCGACGACGCGATTTTTCAGGGAATTGCGGCGGAAGCGACGCTGATCGTCGTCGCGCCGTGTTGTCACCAGGAAATTCGACCGCAAATTAAACCGCCGGAAATGCTCAAAAATGTCTTAAAACACGGCGTTATGCTCGAACGCGAAGCCGAATCGATCACCGACGGCTTGCGCGCTCTTTTGCTCGAAAAAAGCGGCTATTCGACAAAGCTTTTCGAATTCGTCTCGACCGAACACACGCCGAAAAATAATATGATCGTCGGCACGCGCGGGGCGAAAAAGAACGAAAATATAGACGAGGAAATCAAAGCGATCAAGGAATTCTACGGAATTAAAGATCAAAGATTGGAAAATTTGCTTTCCGAATCAGAAGCCCGCGCGTAAGCAAGGGCGGAATCGCATTTCGTAATTACAATTGGAACGATGGACGAAAACGCTTCAAATTCCTATCCGCTGGCATACTTAATTACTCTTAGAACATACGGAACCTGGCTTCACGGCGAAGAAAAGGGTTCGGTCGATCGGCATGGGTTCAATTCTTACGGAACGCCGCGAATACATCCGAGTCGCGATTTGAAGGGCTATATGCAGGAAAGGTCAAAGAGCTCCCCGTTCAATTTCGATAAAGCGCAGCGAATTTGCGTACTCAAAACTGTGAAGGAAGTTTGCGAGCACCGCGGCTACGATCTGCTCGCTATTAACATCAGAACGAATCACGTACACGCCGTCATTTCATCTTTCAACAAACCTGATAAGATCGCCAATGACATTAAAGCATACGCAACGCGCCGTTTACGTGAGAACGGTTTAGTCGAAGCAGATCGAACCGTTTGGGCACGCGGCAGGAGTCGAAGATATCTTTGGACCGAAAGGCATATTGAGATCGCGATTGATTACGTCTTGTTCGGGCAAGGCGGCGAAATTCCGGAATTTGATTGAGTTGCCGACTCCGCCCTTGCTAACGCGCGGGCTTCTGATATGAACAAAACCGACATCGCCGGAATTCGTCTTTTTAATCAGCAAATTGCTGCGACAAAATTTACGCGCGCCGAGGAGATCGTGTCGTGGTTTGGCGCGATGCAGGCGCAGGATTATGGAATGGCAAAATGGGCGGTCGGGCTGCGTTTGCCGGGCGCGACGGCGGAAACGATCGAAGCGGCGGTCGCGTCCGGAAAGATTCTCCGCACCCACATTTTGCGCCCGACGTGGCATTTTGTTGCGGCGGAAGACATTCGCTGGATGCTCGCGCTTACCGCGCGGCGAATCAGATCGGCGGGCGCCGCGATGTTTCGATATCTCGAGCTCGACGAAAAAATCTTAAAGAAAAGCAACCGCATAATCGCCAAAGCGCTTGAGGGCGGAAATCATTTGACGCGACCGGAGCTTCGCGTATTACTCGAAAATGCGGGAATAAAAACGAACGACCTGAGAATCATCTGGCTCGCGTTCAACGCCGAGCTCGACGCAATTGCTTGCAGCGGCGCCCCGCGCGGAAAGCAGCAAACTTACGCCTTGATCGACGAAAGAGCGCCGAAACCTTCCACTTTGTCTCGCGACGAATCGATCTTCGAGCTGACGCGCCGTTATTTCTCTAGTCATGCTCCGGCGACGCTGAAGGATTTTGTATGGTGGTCGAATCTTGCGGTCGCGGATGCGAAAAACGGCATAGAAATGAATCGATCAAATCTGGTAAGCGAAGAAATTGAAGATCAAATCTATTGGATGCCGCGATCAATCACAGTTCCGACGCACGTGCCCGATTCGTTTCATCTTTTGCCCGCGTTTGACGAATTTATGGTCGCTTACAAAGACCGCAGTGCTTCGCTCGAGCCGCATTTGGCGAAACAAGCGATCACCGTAAACGGAATTTTTATAAGCCGATTATAATCGTGAACGGAAAGGTCGCGGGTGTTTGGAAACGGAGCGTAAAAAAAGATGAGATCGTCATTGAAAAAATCCTTTTCAGAAAATCAAACCGCTTGGAAAATAAGGCTTTTGAACAAAAAGCGCTTGAATATGCGTTGTTTGAAGGCAAAAATTACGGAACGCGGACAGCCTTGCCCGCAATGAAAGCGTTGGGTTCAAAAAATCCGGATCAAACTTAGATTGCTGAGCAATCTTTGCAGGCTGGCAGCCTGCGCTCCGGTCAAAAATCCGTTGAAAGTTCTCAAATATGAATGTATTATCAGCAGCGTCGGCGCTAATAATTAGTTGTGCCGCCTCTTGTATAATCAAAGCTAGGAGATAATTATGAGTTTTTTTACAAAATCGTTCGTGCTTTTAGTAATTGGTTTCCTTTATGTCTCGCACGGTGCGGCGCAAACCAAAACTGATTCTGTTCAAAAGCAAGAGAAACTTAAACAAGAATTGATGCAGTTGCAGCGAACCATTAATGAAGCTGAAACAAAACGAGACTTCGCCGCGCTTGACCGTCTGCTCACAGAGGATTACATTTTTACCGAATCGAACGGCAGGATTTCGGATAGAAAACAACTTTACGAAGATATAAAAAAATCCGAGCCGTCAACCGATCAGACAATCGATTACGATGACATAAAACTTTTTCCTTATGGAGATTCAGCCGTGATGAGCTATATGCTCAAAGTAAACATACGCGGCAAAGATGGAAAGGAAAACGTTTACCGTTTTCGCGGTACGGTAACCTGGGTGACGCAGCAAAAACGCTGGCGAATGGCTGCGATTCACGTGGCTCACGTTAAAAGTTAAGAAGGCGACTATGGTATAAAAGAGCAAAAGCTGGAAATCTTACTCGAAACTATTTGAGAAATTACTGGCGAAATAAATTCCATTCGATGGTTCACAATATGATCAAGATCATTTTGAAAGTTGCAGTTGGTTTCACGACATTCATCGTCGGGATCGCCGTCGCTGGTGTTTGGTTTTTCGCTTCCTTTTCCTTAATCAACAATTTAGAAGTTGCGCCGCCTGCCAGAATTGAAACGGAAATTGACGAACAATACATTATTTATTCCGCCTTAATAAAAGAGTTGTTTCTTAAAAGGACAGAGTCGCCCCTCGTCATTGCAAACCAAACGTCTTTTTATGACCGTGCGGATTACGTGAAAGAGATAACTGCAGAACGAAGATTTCTAAATGCTAAGCAGCGATTCACATCCGTCTCGGAAGAAACACTTTTGGATTTCGAACAAAAACAAGCCCAACCGGCAAAGCTTTCCGCTAAATTTGATCTTCCGGTTGAGTACACTCTCATCGACACAAAAGATCCCAAGCAAAGCAAAGCGCTAATGATCAGGCTTTCTCAAGTCGGATTTAATCATGATAGAACTCAGGCTTTTATCGAGATCGAATATTTCTGTGGTCCTTTGTGCGGTTTTGGAAGGCACATTCTATTGGAAAAAGAAAATAGAGTTTGGAAAATAAAAGAAGAGTTTGACGGCTGGGTTTCATAAAACGACGAATTCGGTGCTGATTATTTGATTATTTATGAACAAATCCGACATCGCACAAATCCGTCTTTCCCAATCAACGGATCGCCGTAACAAAATTTACTAAACCGGAACGCGCCGCGTTCAAAAAATTCATGTCGAACTTAGATTCCTGCGCAATCTTTGCAGGCTGGCAGCCTGCGCTCCATCGGATTTCAAGTGACAACCGACGGAATTCAAATGAACGTCGCGGAAATCCTTTTGGCTTGACGTTTCATCAAAAACACAGCATTATTACAATTTGCGTTTTTCGAACGCATTTATACAAAGGAGACCATTTACAAAATGAAACCTGAAATTCATCCGAAATACGAAGATATCAGCGTCGTCTGCGCTTGCGGGCATTCGTTTAAGACGCGCTCGACGATGGGCGAAGATCTGCACATTGAAATTTGCTCGGAATGTCACCCGTTTTTCACCGGAAAACAAAAATTGGTTGACACCGCCGGACGCGTTGACCGCTTTAACAAGCGCTACCAGCGCCAAGCCGCGAAATAATGAAACGCTTCGTCAACCGATATTAGCTGTCCGAAAATCTAACGCCGACGCTTACACGCGCCGTTCACTCTTGGTGTAAAATCATCAGAGGAAAACGCGAAAAAAGCTCGGCGTTAATATTTTATTTAAAGGAAAGCAACGAAAAATAATAAAAACTCGTCATTAAAGCTATGAAAAAGATCAAAATTGTGCAGTTATTTCTTGCGCTCGAGCGCGACCTGATCGTCGGCGGACAAGCCGTAATGGAAGGCGTGATGATGCGAACGCCTTCGGCTTACGCGATCGCATGCCGCAAAAAAGACGGCTCGATCGTCCACACGGCGGAAAGTTTGCCGAAATGGAGCGATAAATACAAATGGATGAATATTCCGGTCCTCCGCGGCGGCGCGACCTTGATCCAATCGATGGCGCTCGGCATCAAGGCTTTGAATTTTTCCGCAAACGTCGCTGCCGAAGATATGGAAGCCGAAGAAGCTTTGGCGAAGGAAAAAGCTTTTGAAACGCAGGCTGCGTTGGTCGACGGAACATTGGACGAGAATTTTTCGAAAGCGCCTGTAAAAGTCGTGATGCCGGAAAAAGAGAAAAAGAACAAGGCGACACAGTCGGCAAGCGCCGTCGGCTCGATAATTTTCGCGTTGCTATTTAATATCGCTCTTTTTATCGTTGCTCCACTTGTTTTGACGAACTTTTTATTTATCGGCGTGGGCTGGGCGGAAGCTCCGGCGAACATGATGGATTATGTTTGGAAGATCAAGCTCGATTCTTTCGGCTCGTGGGTTTCGTTTAATTTGATCGACGGGCTTATTCGGATGGTGTTTTTCGTTTTGATGATCTTTTCGATGTCTTACTTGCGAGACATTCGACGCGTTTTTGAATATCACGGCGCCGAGCATAAGACGGTTTTTAACTGGGAAAAAGGTTTGGAATTGGCGGTCGAAAACGCGCGCGTTCAAAAGCGTCAGCATCCGCGCTGCGGAACTTCGTTTTTGATGGTTGTGATGCTGGTCGCGATCGTTCTATTTTCGGTTATCAATTTTGAAGCGATGTGGCTCAATCTTGTCGTCCGAATCGCGCTGATGCCGCTTGTCGCCGGACTTTCGTATGAAGTTATTCGCTATGCGGCGAAAAAAGAATCGGGCGCGATCTTCAAATTTATGACGAAGCCCGGACTTTGGCTGCAAAACATCACGACGCAGGAACCGGACGATGAACAGCTCGAAGTCGCGATCGTTTCGCTGAAAGAATCTCTGAAACTCGAACCGGAAACGGCGTAAAACCAATGCTCGAAAAACTTGCACAGATCGAAAAAAATTACGAGGAATTGACCGAACAGCTTTCCTCGCCCGATATTACTTCGGATATTTCCGCCTACACGAAGCTGATGAAACAGCATCGCTCGCTTGGCGAGATCGTCGAAAAATACCGCGAAGTTAAGAAAATGCAGGAAGAACTCGCAGGCGCAAGGGAAATTCTCGAAGCATCTGACAACGCCGAAATGCGTGAACTTGCCGAGCTTGAAATCGCCGAGATCGAAACAAATCTCGAAAAAGCCGATAAAGATCTGAAAGTTCTATTGATCCCGAAAGATCCGAACGACGAAAAAAACGTAATTCTTGAGATCCGCGCCGGAACCGGCGGCGATGAAGCGACGCTTTTTGCGGCGGAAATTTTAAGAATGTATGTGCGCTACGCCGAGCGTCAAGGGTGGAAAATGGACATTATGGACGTTTCCGACACCGGCGTAGGCGGAATTAAAGAAGCAGTCGCGATGATCGAAGGCGATCGCGTTTTTTCAAAAATGCGTTACGAATCAGGCGTTCACCGCGTTCAGCGCGTGCCGCAAACCGAAACGCAAGGGCGAATTCACACATCGGCGATCACGGTTGCCATTTTGCCGGAAGCCGAAGAAGTCGACGTGCAGATAAATCAAAACGATTTGCGGATCGACACGTTTTGCTCGAGCGGTCCCGGCGGACAATCGGTAAATACGACATATTCCGCGGTAAGAATCACGCATTTGCCGACAAATGTTGTGGTTTCGATGCAGGACGAAAAATCGCAAATTAAAAATCGCGAAAAAGCGATGCGGGTTTTGCGCGCGAGATTGCAGGAACTCGAAGAGCAAAAACAGCACGACGCGCAAGCGAGCGAACGTAAATCGATGGTCGGAAGCGGTGACCGAAGCGAGAAAATTCGCACTTATAATTTTAAGGAAAACCGTGTTACCGATCACCGCATCGGTTTGACCGTTCACCAGCTCGATTTGGTAATGGAAGGTGGGCTCGACGAATTTATCGGCGCTTTGACAACGCATTATCAAACCGAAAAATTGAACGCCGAAACGGTCACGGCGTAATAATTCCACATTCCAAATTTCAGATTCGATATTATTTTCTTTTAATTTGGAATCTGGAATTTGGAATCTGGAATTCGCGCGATGCCGATCACAAAACTTTATCTTGTAAGACACGGACAATCTGCCGGGAATGCCGAAGGGCGCTTTGGCGGTCATTCGGCAACGCCGCTTTCAAAACTCGGAATAAAACAAGCCCAACTTACCGCCCAAGCGCTCGCCAAAGAAAATATCAACGCAATCTATACCAGCGATCTGTTTCGCGCCGTTCAAACCGCGCAGCAGCTCGCCGATCTTCTCGGAATAAAAATCACCAAAACGTCCGCCTTTCGAGAGAGAAACGTCGGTGTTTTGGAAGGTTTGACATTTGACGAATCGAAGGAAAAATTTCCGAAGGATTATTACGCGCTGATAAATCGCCACGTTCATCACGTTATCACCGAAGGCGAAAGCTATCGGCATTTGCTCCGACGCGCAACAGGCGCTCTACGAGAAATTTTGCGAATTCACCGCGGCGAAAAGGTCGTGCTCTTCTCACACACCGGCGCGATCTGCTTTCTGACGCTTCATCTACTTGGCGCGATCGACCGAACGACCAAACAAACTCCGTGGCTTGTCACCTCAAACTGCGGCATCAATCGTTTTGAAATTCGCGGGCGAAATAATGTCCGCGTTCTCGCCTTTAACGACACGCGTCATTTGCTTCAAATCACTGGGAATGACGCATTCGCTGCGCTATAAGTTTAACCGCCGTTGCGCCCATTCCAACCGCGCCGCTGATCGTCGGCGCGAACGGATTTGCGACGTCGCCGACAGCAAAAATTCCGTTTACACTCGATTCGCAATTTTCACTGATTTTTATATAGCCGTTTTCGTCCAGATCAATCTTTCCACGCAAAAAATCAGTATTCGGCTCGACGCCGATGCGAATCAACATTGCGTCGACTGGCAAATAAAACATCTCGTCCGTCTTAAGATTTTCGAGCTTTATGACTTCAAGCTCGTCTCTGCCAATGATCTCGCGAACGACTGTTTCGGTCAAAATTTTGATTTGAGGGTGATTTTCAACTTTTTCGACGAATTCGGCGCGTACGCGAAAATCCTTTCCGCGATGAACCAACGTAGTTTCCGACGCCGTTTCGCTCAAAATCAGCGCGTTTTCAAAAGCCGCGTCGCCGCCGCCAACGATCAAAACTTTTTTTCCTTTAACCGCATCTCTTTCGCGCGCGCCCGAGAGAAGAATTCCTTTTTCGCGGAAAATTTCTTCACCGGCGACATCGAGTTTCCGGCGCTTCACTCCCGTCGCGATGAGGAAATTTCGAGCGGAAAAGGTCGAGCCCTCACTTAGCAAAATCGTTTTGTTTTCAGGATTAAATGTAGAAACTTCAGAATTTAACAAATGATCGAATCCATTTTTTTTGGCTTGCGATACAAAAACATCGCGCAATTCGCGTCCGTTTTTTGCCTCGAAACCGAGATGGTTTTTTATTTCGTTATAAGTCAAAAGCAGCTGCCCGCCCAACTCCGAATTCGCCTCCAAAAGCAGCGATGAAAGTCCAAGCTCTTCGCACCAAATCGAAGCTGAAAGTCCTGCGGGACCGCCGCCGATGATGATCACGTCAAAATCCATATTAAAGTAGTCTATTTTAACTTAATTAAAGACTTTCTGTTCGATTACGCTTACCAAATTTTGTCAATAAACAAGTTCCGTTTTTTGTCAGTTGAGATCGAAATACGCTTTTTATTTCTCGTTTTCTTTGCAGTTGCTAAGGCTAAGGCGTATTAAATAAGTAACTTAGGTAAACCCCGCCAATTTGACCGCCGTTGGCATCGCGATTGCCTAAAAAAGGTTTTAGAATTTCGGGATGTTTTCCCATTAAGATTCGCCGAATTCAAAAATCCAACACATCAGACGACCTATAGTTTCAAAATTATGAGAGTAGAATTTGATTCAAACGCGTCCGCTCCGACGGTTGCGGAAAATGATTTTCTTAACGAACCGGGTTATGTAAAAGATCAAGTCGATCTAGCCGAATTGCTGAGCGAAGGAATAAGAGCCGCCCAAAGCGGCAAGCGCTCCGAAGCGCGAAGCTTTCTTTTGACGGTGACCGAAAGCGATCCGGACAACGAAACGGCATGGTTGTGGCTTGCCTCGATCAGCGAATATCCGGAAGAATTACTCGGGTTTCTAAACAACGTTCTAAGAATAAATTCCGAAAATGAACGCGCGCTCGAATGGCGTGAATCAACCAAGGCTTTGCTTTCCAAAACGTTTGTTCAGCGCGGCATCGACGCTTCAAAGGACAATCGAAGCGATTTTGCGAAGCAATGTTTCCGACAGGCGATCGTTCACAACGAACAAAGCGAAATGGCGTGGTTGTGGCTCGCCGCCTGCGCCGATTCTGACGACGAAAAAACGGAATATTTGGAAAAAGTGCTCGATATCAACCCCAAGAACGAATCGGCAAGCGCATCGCTATCGGCGATTCGACGCCAATCTGCTGAACCTCTTTTACAAGAAGCGTTTGCCGCCGCCGGAAACGGTGAAAACGAACGCGCCTCGGAACTTCTCGATGGAGTTTTAAGCCTTGATTCCGAACTCGAAAAAGCATGGATGCTGAAGTTTAATCTGGCATCATCCGTTGGCGAAAAAATGGTCTGTCTTGAAAAAGCGTTGGAGCTGAATCCGAACAATGGTCTCGCATTATCAAATCTTGAATTTCTCCATTCTATGAAATCAAGCGACGAAATCGGCGAAGTCGTCTCCGAAGACGCTGCGCAAATTTCCGTAGAATCGGACGACGATGCGGTCGAAGACGACGTTCTTCCCATGAACGAAGTTGAATTCCTCCATGACGTAACCGAAGACGAAGTTGATTTTCTCGGTGAGTTTCATGCCGAAGGGTTTGTCGTGGAAGATCAAAACGGCGACGTATCGAGCGAATTCGAAAATTCGGCTGAAGAAGATGACAATTTCAACAATTCGATCGAAGAGGCTGAAGAGTTGAGTTTTGACTCGGATGAGGATTTTGAATCCGTCGAAGACAAATCTGAAGGCGAAAATTTTGACGAGCTTCAGGAATCGCCGCAGGCTTACTTTTACGAAGAACCCGAAGACCTGACCGTAGACGAAAAAAAATACCTGATTCATGATACGGAGACAGCTTCGGAATTTTCCGAGGATTTGAACGAAGGCGCGCAGACTGAAGAATCGCCGGTGGATCCTCAGAAAGAATTCGAAGAGTTTGCCGTCGAAGCTTCGGAAATTCTTGAACATAGCGAACTGTTTTCGTCTGAAGAACCCGAGAATAATTTTGACGAAGAACCGCAGGCGGTGGAAGCGGAAACATTTGTAAGCAATGGCGAAACCGAAAGTTTTGAAAGGAGAGAAGTTGTCGCCGAATATCAATCCGAGAAGTTCGACTGCCCGTTTTGCGACGTTGAAAATGACGCGCAGACTTTCGCCTGCCGCGCGTGCAGTGCGGTTTACTCACTTTCGGATCTGGAAATGCTTCTTGCGCCCGCAAACGTCCATAAAGAGCTCATCGCCGACGCTGTGCGGTTGACCGAAGCGGAAAGCGGGCTTCGCGATCTGGACGCGGACGAGCTCCAGTTTCTCGCTGTCGGCTATTTTAATCTGGACGATCCGCAAAAAGGCATCTCATATCTGAGCGAAGCCGCAAGATTAGATCCAGACGATATTCTTCTCGCGTCGCAGGTCAATGCGCTGAAAATTCGAATGTCGGAAATCGATCGGAAACAAAATAATTACGATTCAATGCCGAAAAATATGACGATCCTCGTAGCTGACGACAGCGACACGGTTCGCAAATTGATCTCGGGCAAGCTCGAAAAATGCGGACATACGGTTGTTTGCGCATTCGACGGAGTCGATGCGCTCGAAAAGCTCGAAGCAATGACACCGGATCTGATATTGCTCGACATAAATATGCCGCGAATGGACGGATATCAGGCTTGCAAAGCGATTCGCGGAAACCCGGCGACAAAAGACGTGCCGATCGTGATGATCTCCGGAAAAGACGGCTTTTTTGACAAAGTGCGCGGACGAATGGCTGGAACGACCGGCTATATTACAAAACCTTTCGGTCCGGAAACGCTTATGAAAACGGTCGAAACATACATTATGCAGCCCGCATAAGCGTGGTCTTTATGAAAAACCGCGGCTCACGCGAAACCGCAGCAAAAGTTTATCGCCGCAAGCATTGCGCGATAGACTTTTTGCTTTTTTGCTGAAATCTAGAAATATATGGAAGCTGAAATTCTGCAGGAGTTTATCCGCCAAGCCGAAACTTTTTTTCCCACGATTCGCGGCGGAATTCTCGTTTCAAGCCAGGAAGCAAACACGAACGGCGAGCTAAACACGGCTCTTCGACAAGTGCAAACCGTAAAAAACGCGGCTGCCGCAATCGACCTTTCTGAAATAAAAACCGCCGCCGAATGTCTTGAAACCGAACTTGAACCGCTTGCAGCGACAAAGGAACCGCTATCTGAAGAACAGGCGCGAAAACTGCTCGATAAACTTGCGGTTCTCGAAGCAACTGTAACAAAGATCAGCATAAGTCCGGATTTTTTTCCTGACGATTTCGTCGATGAATCGTTTCAAAATCTCGGATTCCGATCTTCGTCCGGTGAGAGCGACGCAATCGAAGAAAAATTCGAGATCGACGACGAAATGCTCGAGGTTTTCACGATCGAAGCGGAGAATCTTTTACGAAATATGACACTGCATCTCGGAACTCTGGAAAAAAATCCCGGCAGCGGCGAGGCGCTTCTCGAAGTGCGGCGCGACGCACACACGCTAAAAGGCTCGGCGGGAATCGTCGGGCTGAAAAGCCTATCGGATCTGGCTCACAGAGTTGAAGATCTGCTCGACCATCTTGACACTCACAAACTTGATGCGAACGCCGAAGTTTTCGAATTGCTCGTCACCGCCACCGATTCTTTTAATAAACTCGCTCACGGCGAAACCTCCGAACAATTGGAGAAAAAGATCGAGCGTCTATATAAAGGTTTTGACAAAGCTTTCGCAACCCTCAGACCGGAAAACGCTCAAACGCAAAATACCGCGAAGCCGATTGCGTCGACGACCGAACCGCAGATTCAATCTCCGCAAAGCCGCCCGATGATACGCGTTTCGCTCGAAAAGCTTGACGAGCTTGTAAAAATTGTCAGCGCGCTGCGCATCAGCCGCTCAGCTTTTGAACAAAGATTTTCCGAACTAAATGATTCCGGCTTCGATGAAAACGCGGAAGGGCAGCCGGCAAAGAAAAAGCTCGCGCGGCTTTTTGAAAATCAGCGCAATTTGATAGACGAAATGCAGGAAAAGCTTTTGCGGCTCCGACTCGTAAAATTCGGCTCGCTTTCGGCGCGTTTGCAGCGCACCGTTCGCTCAACCTGCGAAGATGAACCGAGCAAATATGCGAATCTGGTGATTGACGGCGAAGAACTTGAATTCGACACACAGGTTTTGGATTCGCTCGTCGAGCCTTTGCTTCATCTGCTCCGAAACGCGGTCGCACACGGAATAGAAACGTCAGAAACGCGGCGTCTGCTCGGAAAGCAGGAATTCGGAAAAATTTACCTGAGCGTTTCGACCGACGAAACGCATATAGACCTCACTGTTTCGGATGACGGGCGAGGAATTTCCGCCGCGCCGCTGATAGAAAAAGCGGTGCAAAATCGATTTTTATCTGCCGAGGAAGCAGCCGGAATTTCCGAGCAGGAAGCATTTTCGCTGATCTTTTTGCCCGGACTTACGACCGCCGATAAATTGAGTCAGGTTGCCGGTCGCGGCGTCGGAATGAATATCGTAAAAACCGTCGTCGAGCGCGCCGGCGGCGAAATCTCGGTTTTTTCAAAACCGCATAAAGGAACGATCTTTAAGATTCGGCTGCCGCTGATTTCTCCGCATGAGCCTTCAAAAAGAGCCGTAGCTTCAAATGAATTTTCGAACCGGATACTGAATGTAATGATCGTCGACGACAGTCCCGGAATGCGGCTGGCGACGACAAGATTGATAAAAAACGCCGGCTGGCGGACGATTATCGCCGTTGACGGAATGGAGGCGAAGGAAATTCTGGAAGGCGCGATCACGCTGCCGGACGTCATTTTGTCCGACCTTGAAATGCCGCGAATGAACGGTTTTGAATTGCTTGAATTCTTAAAACAGCACGATCGATTAAAGGAAATTCCGGTAATTATGATAACGTCACGCGATGCTGATAACGATCGAAAAAGAGCGTTCGAACTCGGCGTTTCGGAATACTTGATAAAGCCCTTTGTAGATTCATTTCTTTTGGAAAAAATAAAGGAACTCGTGCGATAATTTATTTTCTTGGCGGTTTGCTCGGACGAATTTCCACCTTGCTCGGCAAAGCACGCGCTTTCATATTCAGCAGATCGATGACGACCTGGGCGATGTCTTCCGGTTGAAGCTGCCATGATTTTTCTTCGTCCGGCGTATCACCGCCGAAAGCGGTATTTACAGAGCCGGGACAAATATAGCTCACTTTTATTTGGTCGTGACGAACTTCCTGCATCAACGCTTCCGAAAAACCGTTCAGCGCGAATTTCGAGGCGTTATAAGCCGCCATTCGCGGATGCGCGTTTTGTCCGGCGAGCGACGAAATGTTGATGATATAACCGCCGCCGCGCTTTTTCATAAGCGGAATCGCGTGATGACACGCGTAAAAAACGCCGAAAAGATTGGTTTCGAGCGTTTGGCGAAATTCGTCGCCCGAAAGTTCTTCGACCGTTTTGCCCATAATCCCGATTCCGGCATTGTTGACCAAAATATCGACGCCGCCAAAAACCTGCGTGCAGGTTTCGAGCATATGCGTGATTTGATCTTCGTTCCGAACGTCGCAAATCTCGCCGCGAATCTCGCCGAAAGCGCTCAGCTCATCGATCGTCTGTTTAATTTCTTGACGGTTTCGTGCGCAGATAAAAACTTTCGCGCCGGATCCCAAGAGGCTTTCAGCGATCGATCTTCCGATTCCTTTTGAACCGCCCGTAACGATCGCAACTTTATCTTTCATGGTTTAAGTTTACAGGTTTGTCTTGTTATCCTGGCTAGCTGCATTCCGCGCCAATCAGAGTAGAGGCGAATGTCCATTGAACGTGCTGTCTAAAGCGTGGATCAAACTACTCTTGCTTCAATCTAGGCGCAGTTCTTTCCGAGAGTTTTTTCCATAAAATAATTACCATATTATCGTCGTTCAATTTATCGACTTTCAAAGCAAGTATCGAATCATAGTTGTATGGCGTCAAGCTTTCGTTGGCGTATCCATAAGCAATAATACGCATCAAATACGTGTGATTCGGAATGATTTTCTTTCGTGATGATAAAGTTTCGCTCTCGTATTTGATTCCGTTTTCTAATTCGAGTTTTTGTTTATCTGCTTCACCCAAAGTTTTGGCAATTTCATAATCCGCGAGTTTTTTGACTAGCAGAGATTTTTTATCAAGCGCGGCAATTTCCGTTTCGCCGAGATCAATCAAAAGTCCGTGAACATAGTTCCCGTTACCTACAATCAATTGGTCGTCCAAAATTCTCAGTTCGCCGTATAATTGCCCGTAAATACCGTCAAAAAATGAGTAAAAGGAAATCGGAATATAATCAAAATTTAAGGCGCAACGCTCGTCACTGACATCTATCACAAGTTTGTCAGCGCATTTTGGCGCGATAAAGAGTTTGAGAATTTTCACACCGCCCTTTTTCACCTCTTTGTAGAATTCTTTTTCTTCGTCAGTAAATTTAGTCTTTTGCAGAGCTTTTGACGAAACGCGATATTCCGCCGGCATATTTTCGGATGAAGTTCTTCGCGAAAAATTAATGTCGTCCCTATCACTAAGCGGACGGAGATTTTCCAACCGATTAACTGAAGGCGTTGGAGTCGGCGATGGCGATTGAGAAAATCCATAACTTACGCCCAGCGTCAAAATAATCATCAGCGTCAAAAAGCCTGATCTAAACATAATTTCCTCCTTCTCCAAAAGAGTTTTTTTTGCGTTAAAGTTTAGATTTTCAAAAAAACTAGCGCCCAAAAGTTCTCCGATAGGCGATCTGACGCAAAAAAAACTCCCTATAATTTTCTCCGTAGTATTTCATTGACAACCTTCGGATTTGCTTTTCCCTGCGATGCCTTCATCACTTGTCCGACAAAAAAGCCGAAAAGTTTCTCGTTTCCATTGCGGTATGCCGTAACTTGATTTTGATTGTTTTCGATTATTTCGTCAACAATTTTTTCGATTTGTTCGGCGTCCGAGATTTGCTCGAAGCCTTTTTCCCTGATAATTTCCGCCGCGTTCTTTCCGCTTTCGAACATCACGACCAGAACTTCCTTAGCTTGGTTGTTATTGACCGCGCCTGAATCAAGCACTTTTATCAATTCGCCCAGATTTTCAGCCGAAACCGGCGAATCGGCAGCAGTTCTGCCGGAATTATTCCACTCGCGAAGCAGCTCCGACAAAATAAAATTTGCCGAAACACGGGGATTACCGGAATTTTTCGCCGTCTTTTCATAAAATTCGGCGAGCGCTTTGTCTGAAACCATTTGTGATGCGTCGTGAAACGAAAGTTCGTAATCCTTCATAAAACGGTCGCGCATCGTGTCAGGCAATTCGGGCATTTCCGCCGTGACTTTCTCGATAAATTCCTGTGAAATCGTCAACGGCTGTAAGTCAGGCTCCGGAAAATATCGGTAATCGTGCGCATCTTCTTTTGAGCGCATAACGCGCGTTTGATTGTTTTTTTCATCCCAAAGTCGCGTCTCTTGCGAAACGCCTTCGCCTGATTCGTGCGCGGCGATCTGCCGTTCAATTTCGAATTCGATCGCTTTTTGCATAAAACGAACCGAGTTCAAATTTTTAAGCTCGACTTTTTTATTAAACTTATCCTCGCCGACTCTCCGCACGGAAACGTTCGCCTCGCAGCGCAGATTTCCCTTTTCCATATCGGCGTCGCTCGCGCCGACCCATTGCAAGACTCTCCTAACGTGATTGACGTAATCATACGCCTGCCAGCTTGTGCGAAAATCCGGCTTCGTAACAATTTCGCCGAGCGGCGTTCCGGCGCGGTTGAGATCGATATACGAATACTTATCAACGTCCGGCAAACCTTCGTGAACGTTTTTGCCGGCGTCTTCTTCCAGATGCATCCGCTCGATGCCGATCGTCATCGGCTTCCATTCTTCGGCTCGTCCTTGCTCGTCGCGCTCGCTCGTCATGATCGTCAACTCGCCGTTCGACGAAAACGGTTTGTCGTATTGCGAGATCTGATAGCCTTTCGGCAGATCGGGATAGAAATAATTTTTTCGCGAAAAGATCGATGTCTCGTTGATATTCAGTCCAAGCGCAAGCGCGGCTCGCGCGCCGAGATCGACAACCTTTTTATTCAAAACCGGCAGCGCGCCCGGAAGCCCGAGACAAACCGGACAGGTATTCGAATTCGGTTCATCGCCAAAACTCGCCGCGCACGCGCAGAAAATTTTCGTTTCCGTCGCCAGCTGCGCGTGAATCTCCATCCCGATAATTGCTTCCCAACCTTCTTTCATAAATTAAAAAGATAAATGCGAATCATGCTTTATCATAAAGCGCGCTGGATGCAATTTCAATTTTGATATCAGGAGATTTTGCGTCAAATGGAGCGCGGACGCCCTCGTCCGCAAAGATTGTGATAACAATCTGAATCTTGAACGCTTCGCGTTCATTGCGGACGAGGGCGTCCGCGCTCCATTCGTGTGATTTTTACAATCTTTCGCGCGGCGGGCGGATCGGCTTCGGCGGTCGGATCGGCGGCAAAAAATTGTTGCTTTGGACATTTTTTTGCCGGAACCGCGGGATAAAGTAAGTGTATGGCAAGAAACCGTAGAAATAATTTCGCGTGCGGCGGAGGTATGTCGGATTTGGTGCGCCCAGATAAAAATTTTGAGAACGAAGACGTTCGTTTTCATAGCGCAATTGCGATTCTTTCTCTTCGCGGAGTCGCGCGGCAAGCTCGTCGCGTTCCACGCGGCTTTCCTCGATTTGCTTTTCAAGCTCTTGAGGCGAGGGAAACCCGAGCTTCGAGTAGTTTTCGCGCAAGTCCTTTTCTGCTTTTAGACGCTCGCTCCGAAAACTTTCGAGGTCGGCATTGGTGATCGTTTTTGTTTGTGAAAAAGTTAAAGTCGATGCCGGAAAAACCAAGATCACAAACAACAAAATCCGCTTTTTCATTTTCGAATTATAACACTTCGGTGCAGAAGCCCGCACGGAGTAAGGGCGCACTTACTTTGTGCGTGCTTCGGCATCTTTTCATCAAAAGCTTACGCCCAAGCCGCCGCGCGCCGTTCTTCCGGCGGTTCCAAAACCATTTTCGTAATAATCATAGCCCAGCAGATTCTCTATAGTTCCGAACAATCGAACGCGAAACTTATCTTTTCCGGTCGGAATTTCGTATGCGGCGGTAACGTCAGCTTTCCGCGCGCCTCTGAACCGATATGTGTAAGTGCCGAACGTCGTATTACTGAAAACAGGCGCGAGATAGCTGCTTGTCGCGAGAAGATCGAGATTCAGCGTCAGCCGTTTTATCGATTGCGTAAAGACAAATGTAAACTGATGGTCCGGAATTCCAAAAGCCTTTTTGTCTTGACTGACGATAAAATATGGCGGCAAAAACGATTGGCGGCGAAAGTTTCGAATATCGCTGTTTGTAAAAGTGTAAGACGCAAAAATCCGCGTCGAATCGCACGGCGCGGCATCGACGCTAAACTCTGCGCCGCGCGAGAAATGCTTGTCGAAATTGAAATACGCCGGCGCGCCGAGATCGTCGGTTGGAAGATACGCGATCTCGTCTCTTATTTCGGTGTAAAATGCGGTCGCCGAGAGCCGCACCTTGCTTTTTGCGAGCGTTTGATCAACTCCGCCATCGAAAGCGATCGAGCGTTCGGGTTTCAGTTCGGGATTTCCCAAACCGAAAAACGAATTCAAAAAGAAATACGAGCCAAATCTCTCATACAAAGACGGAACGCGATAGCCGTTCCCGATATGCGCGCGAAGCTTCGTGCCCGTGCGCGCAATAAAATACGAAACCGAGCCGTCGCCGGTGTAAGATGCCGGCGGCGAAGTTACGGTATCAAAACGATTCGGATAAGACGCCGAGCTGAATGCCGGCGTGTCCAACGAAAACCATTGCGCGCGAAAAGCGCCTGAAAATTGCAGTTTGTCGTTTAGAAAACTGAGCAAGTCCTGAACAAAAAATGTATTGCTCGATTGGTTCGCGGTTGTTAAAAAATTATTCGACACGGCGACGAAAACGCCTTCGTTGCCAAATTTTTCAAGCTCGTATTCATAACCGAATTTGACGCGATTGTTTGACAGAACGCGCCAATCGAGATTTCCGCCGATCGTGTGAATTTGTCCGTCAAAATCGTATGTTTCGTCTCCGCCGAACGGTTGAAAGCCGACGCCCAAAGGTCCGTTCGTATTCGCGCGACGTGTCTTCAAGCCCGAATAAAAGCCTTGAAAAACGGCGCGTTCATTTATCGCTTGAGTCAAAACAATCTGCGCGTTAAGGAATTTCGATCTTTGAAAATTGTCCGGATCGTTCGCATCCGGGATAAAATTCGCGTTTCCAACATTGGTGATCGTCTCGCCGTTCGCGTAGCGCCTCAACAAATCAATTGAAAGCGGAACGGCGTTAATGACGGTCGCGGTCGTGGCAGGCAGAGTTCCGATCGTGTCCGGGCTGTTGTTCAACCGAACAAAGGCGTCTGAGAAGAAAAATCGCGCCGAAATATTGGTTTTTGAAAACGGATTAAATTCGATCCGGCTTTGAACATTCGTGTTTCGCGCATCATCTTCTTTGTCGATCCCTTCGGAAAAAACCGTTCGCGAAAGTCCGAAATTAAAACCGATCAGGCTGGAACCGCCGCTAAAATTTCCGCGAAAACGCTTCAACCCGAGCGAGCCGAATTCGCCCAAAAACCCGCCGTGAAAAGCGTTGCTAGGCTTCGGCGTAAGAAAATCGATCGTGCCGCCGATGGCGTTCGTGCCGTAAAGCGACGAACCCGAACCGCGCAAAACTTCGATTCTATCGACATTTGTCAATGTAATATCCGAGAGAAACGGCGAGGCATCGCCGGTGATCGCCGAAGCGTCGCGAAAACGAAGTCCGTCGAGCAAAATTGCCGTGTCCTGATTGCGAAGCCCGCGTGTTTTTATCGACGCTGTTTTCCCGAAACCGCCGAGCTGCTGAATGCGGAAACCGGGAATCGTTCGCAAAGATTCCGTCACGGAAAACTCGTTGCGATCTTTTATTTCCTGCGAATCGGTCGAATTTACTGTCTTTGAAACTTGCTCGATTGGCTGTTCAATACCCGAAGCGATCACTGTAACTTCTTCGCGCACGGTCGGTGTCGGACTTGGCGTCGGTTGCTGCGCGAAAATTCCGATCGTCAATAAATAGATCAAACTTAAAACTTTAATAATTTTCATATTTCTCCTGTTCTGCCCACACGCAGAAATGGTTTTTTGCCAAAACAAACGGTCAAAGTTCCCGACTTACGTTTACGGTTGCGTGGGCAGTCGCGGAATTGCACCGCGTTCCTTCGCGTCGTTTGTTTCAAAGTGTATCGCCGCCATTCTGTCGGCTGTCGTGAAGGTATCCTGCCTTCACTCGGCGGCAAGATGCCATCGATACAGCCAGCAAGATGCTGGCGCTACTAATAAATCGTCGTCACTCTCATTTTTTTACTTGCCGGATTTTCGTCCAGCAATACTTCAACGCCGAAAACTTTGGTTAGATTTTCATTCGTCAAAACTTCCTCCGGCGTGCCTTTCGCCGCGATCTCTCCTTTATCGAGAAGCAAAATCTCGTCTGCAAACTCGGAGGCGATATTTAGATCGTGCGTGATGACGACCGCGGATAAATTGCCCTCGGCGCAGCGCTCGCGAATTAGGCGAAATGTCATCGCCTGGTGCGCCAGATCGAGATTTGCAGTCGGCTCATCGAGCAAAAGTATCTTCGCTTCTGTCGCCAGCGCGCGCGCCAAAACGATCCGCTGCCGCTCACCGCCGGAAAGCTGGTTCATCAGGCGCGATTCAAAATCCTTCAGATCGCAAAGCGCGAGATGTTTCAAAGCAACGTTTAGATCGTTCTCGGTTTCCCAGCCGAAAGCGCTTCCGTGCGCAAATCGTCCGGCAAGAACAAATTCCAAAACGGTAACCGGAAATTTTGTCTCGTTTTCCTGTGCAATAACGGCGATCTTTTGCGCAATTTCCCGACGCGAATAATTTTTTAGCAGCTTTTCGTCCAACTGGATTTCGCCGTTTGAAATCGGAACGCTGCCGTTCAGAGCTTTTAAGATAGTTGTTTTGCCGGCTCCATTTGCGCCGAGGATCGCGACGATCTCGCCGGCTCGGAGAGAAAACGAGACATCGCGCACGACTTCCGTCGCGCCGTATTTGATCGTGATGTTTTGAGCTTTCAGCATTTTTACCCTGTCAGAACCGCCTGCGTTAGCGGGCGGGTTTGTCTCAGCGATTCGACCGCCCGCTAACGCAAACGGTTCTAACATCAATTTCTCCTCAGCAGCCATATAAACATCGGCGCGCCGATCAACGCCGTTATCGCGCCGACCGGCAATTCACGCGGAGCGATCGCCGTTCTTGCGACCGTGTCCGCCAAAACCACAAAAATCGCGCCCGCGATAGCCGAAAACGGGACGACGAGACGATTATCGCTGCCGATGGCGAGCCGCACGATATGCGGGATTATCAAACCGACGTAGCCAACCGAACCGCTCGCCGCAACTGATAAACCGACCAGCGCGCTTGCAGCAGCGAAAACGATCAGCCGAACGCGACCGACTTCGACGCCGAAATCAAACGCGTCGCGCTCGCCGATCATCATCAAATTCAAAGCCTTTGCCTGCGAGCTTAAAAGAAAAGTTCCGATAACCGCGGCGGCGATCGTCAAATAAAACCCGCGCTGCGTTCCCTGCGAGAGATCGCCGAGAAGCCAAAAGGTGAAGCTTCGAAGCTTGGTCGTATCAAGCAGCGTCGTCAGCAAAACGATGATCGAGGAAAGAAATGTCGTGACGATCACGCCCGATAAAACCAGCCTTTCGACGCTCATTCCGGCACGGCTTTTTGCCATTCGATAAACAGTGAACGTCGCAAGACCGGCACCGATCGAGGCAAAAATTGGACGCGAAAACTCGAAATTCGCAAAAAACACAAAAGCGAGCATTGTCCCTAGCGCAGCGCCATTTGAAACGCCGAGCAGATACGGTTCGGCAAGCGGATTTCTTAAGAGCGACTGCAGGCTTGCGCCCGCGACCGCGAGCGACGCGCCGACGCCTGCGCCGAGCAAGACGCGCGGCAGCCGAATGTCAAAAAGGATCGCGCGCTGCTGCTCGGTTAATTCAAAGAACGAAAGTCTTTCACTTCCGAGCAGGATCGCCGCGACAAGAGCGAAAAACAATAAAACCAAAAGACCGGCGCCAAAGCGCACCGCGCGAATCTTAAACTTTGAACTTTCAACTTTCACTCAAAATCCGCCGGATGCAGAGCTTTCGCTATCTGTTCGAGTGCATCGACTATCCGCGGACCCGGACGCGAAATTATATCGGCGTTTATCTTAAAAACTTTCCCGGTTTTTACTGCAGGAGAATTTTTGAACGCCTCGTTCGGCTCCTGATTGTCCGAGCTTTCGGACAAAATTATCACCTCTGGATCTAGCGCGACGGCGGTTTCTTTGCTTAATTTCGGATATGCCGTTTCGACATCAGCAGTAACAGAAACGCCGCCGGCGCGGTAGATCAGATCCGTGATGAACGATTCTTTGCCGATCGTGTAAAGAGGTTCTTTTGAAACCTGCAAAAAGGTCTTTACCTCTTTTGCCGAAGCCGTTCGTGCTTCGACATCGGCGACGCGCTGTTTTAATTCGTCAACCATTTCATACGCGCGCGAATTTTTGCCGAAGATCTCGCCGATTTGATATATGCTTTTGTAAATTCCGTCGAGGTCGTTCGGGTTTGTAACAAAATAAACAATGCCTTGTTCGTCGAGCGTTTTTGTAAAATTCTCGATCTGCGATGCGGTCGAAACAAGCACGATCTGCGGTTTGAGGGCAATTATGTTTTCGATATTCGGCGTCATCGTATCGCCGATCTTCTGGATGTTTTTCGCTTCTTCGGGATAGTTGCAGAAGGTCGTTACGCCGACGAGTTTATCGCCTGCGCCGACCGCGAACACAATTTCCGTAAGATTCGGAGCGAGCGAAACCGCGCGTTCGATCTTTTCGGGAATTTTTACGTGCCGACCAAGATCATCGGTCATTTCGCGCGTCGATCCGCCGATCTCTGCTTTTGGTGTTTCCTTTTCGCAGCCGGTGAAAGCCGAAAATGCGAAAAGCAAAAGGAAGATTTTTGCGCAAAAGCGCAAAGCGGCAAAATTCGAATATTGTTGTGTTTTCACAATAAAAAAGTCCTGTCTTTCTCGTCTTTACCGTCAAAGACAAGCTAAACAGGACTTCTTTTCGAAATTGAAAAAATGACCGCACTTAACCAAACGTCTTGACGCGAGACGGTTTAGTCTAAAAAGCTCTGATTCGGTTCCTGGCTTAATTCACAGTGGCGCGACCGCGCGGGATTTTCACCCGCTTCCCGATTCATCTAAAGCATTTTAGTTGAAAAAAGAACGTCTTTGGCAGATAAAACCAAAGAATGAAACGCAAATTATCACGGCTGAATTTAAAAGTCAACGCAAACGCCGAGCGTTTCTTGAAATTAGCTGAAAATAAAGGCTATTCTAAGACTACAAATTATGGCTCAAATCGAAAATGTGATGGCGGTAATATTGGGCGGCGGTGCGGGCTCCAGGCTTTTTCCTTTGACCCGAGAGCGCTCAAAACCGGCGGTTCCGCTTGGCGGAAAATATCGTTTGATCGATGTTCCGATCTCAAATTGTATAAATTCCGGCATCACGCAGATCTTTATTCTGACGCAGTTTAATTCGGCTTCGCTTAATCGGCATATTTCGCGGACTTACCGTTTTTCAAATTTCTCCACCGGTTTCGTCGAGATTCTCGCGGCTGAGCAGACAAAGGAGCGACCCGATTGGTTTCAGGGCACTGCCGACGCCGTTCGTCAAACGCTGCCGCATTTGCGCGATTTGAACGTCGAAACGCTTTTGATCCTCTCCGGCGACCATCTTTACCGAATGGATTACGAAGACTTTCTCGAGCGCCATTCCGAAACTAACGCCGACGTGACGATCTCCGTTATTCCTTCAAAACGGGGAGAAGCGGAGGCTTTCGGATTGCTTAAAACCGACTCGGACGGACGCATCGTCGAATTCAAGGAAAAACCGACCGGCGATGCGCTCGAGGTGATGCGCGTCGACACGCGGCGGTTCGGTTTGACGGCTGAAGAAAGTGAAAAACGCCCGTTTTTGGCGTCGATGGGCATTTATGTTTTTAATTACAAGCGCCTGGTAGAATTATTAAAAACGGATGATTCGTCGGTCGATTTCGGTCGCGATATAATTCCCGAGGCGATCAAGAAGCTAAACGTTCAGGCGCACCTTTTTGACAATTATTGGGAAGATATAGGAACGATTCGCGCATTTTACGACGCGAATCTCGATCTCGCCTCGCCGCTGCCGAAATTCAATTTTTTTGACACCGAAGCGCCGATCTATACGCGCAGCCGCTATCTTCCGCCATCAAAAATGCACGCCTGCGACATCAATAATTCCATGATAAGCGAAGGCTGCATTCTCAACGGCGTCAGCGCGCGGAATTCGATAATCGGGCTGCGCAGCCGGATCGACGAAGGCACAAAAATTGAAAATTCGATCGTTATGGGCGCGGATTATTTTGAATCGTTTGAGGAAATAAGGTCGAACATCGCCGAAGCAAAGCCGCACATCGGAATCGGTCAAAACTCGGTTATCCGCGGCGCGATAATCGATAAAAACGCGCGAATCGGCAAAAACGTTCAGCTGGTCAATAAAGAAAGCATAGAAAATGCCGATGATGAAAACGGCTGTTTTTTTATTCGCGAAGGAATTATTATCGTTCCCAAAAACGCGATGATTGCGGACGGCACAGTCGTTTAAAATAAGAATTGAACACAAAAAACGGAGAGCCGTTCAAAATATTTTCGCTCTCCGCTGATATTGAAAAATTGTTACTTCTTAGTTCTTAGTTCTCACTTTTCGCGATCATTCTTGCTCTTCTTTTTTCCGATAACAAATTCCTCTTTCGCGCGAACGACCAATCCTTTTTTATCTACCCGAACGTTTATCCGATGAGTTTTTCCGTTTTTGGACTCGTCCTTCGGCGTGTAGCCGAGACTATAGTATTCGCGAAGCTCGGCGGCAATTTTTGAAAAAGCGTCCATAAGCCGCGCGGGCGTATCGGCACTATAAACTCTTCCGCCGCTGCGATCCGCCATCTTTTGCAAGTATTCTTCGGCTTTTCTATATTCTTCCGCGGTCGTTCCTCGATCGCTTGCCATTCCGATAGTCGGGATCGGGATCGGATTTCTCTGCGTGGGAATCGGCGTTTGCATAACGGGCTTGTCTTTCATCGCTTGAACTTCGGCGAAAGTATCGTATCGGATCGCGTAAACTAAAACGTCCGATTCGCTGACGTCGATGAGATTGCCGAAATCCTGCGCCCTCGAGCTTGTAGTATCGACTCCATCTGTAAAAAGCACGACCGCTTTTCGACCTGTGATTCCTTTTAATTTCTTATTTAAAACAAGATCGACCGCCTCGTAAAGACTTGTGCCCGTTTCAATTCGGGTGCTTTTTATTGCTCTCTGAAGGACGTCGCGGTCGCTGGTCGGTTCACATAAAATGTGAATTTCGAGATCGAAGGAAACGACCATCACCTTGTCGTTAGGTCTCAGCTGGCTAACAAAATCCAGCGCGGCGAGTTGAATTTCCGCGATCTTGAACTTCGCTGAATAGCTCATATCAAGGATCAGCGCAACCGTAAACGGCTGCTGCTCGTTTGAAAAATACTCGATCTGCTGCTCCTTGCCGTCTTCCAAAATCTTAAAATTTTCCTTCGTCAAACCCGAAACAAATCTGCCTTGCCTGTCGGAAACTTTTACCGGAATACTCACGATTTCCGTATCTAGCTTCAAAACTTCATCATCGATTTCGACCGTTTCGTTTGAGGTTCTTTCAAGTTCGGCTTCGGAAAATTGAGGTGTCGGCGTGGCGGCGGGACGCTCGTTTTTCTTTCCCGTTTCGGAGTTCGGCGAAGAATCCTTGCGCGATTGCGCAAAATTCACAGTAAAACTCGAAAACAAAATCGCCAGACAGACGGCAATCGCGATTCTATTCATTTTTTGCACCTCGATTTGCGAATATTAAGATGCGGTGTGAAATGATAAAAGATGCACCGTTGGAATGGCGCGGGCGTTTCGGGAGACTGCAGTTTAGTTGCCGGCGATTTTTTCATTCTCGCCTACGACGTAGTTGTCTCGAGCGCGAACGATAAGATTTGGGCGCATTACGCGCACCTTGATCTGCCGGCGTTCGCCTTTTTGCCCGACCCGTTCGGGATAATATCCGATCGAATATTGCTGCCGAAGTTCCGAAGCAATTCCCGAAAAAGCCGCGTTCAAATCGTTGCGCGCTTCGAAATATCTGCCGCCGCTGTTTTGCGCAAGCTGTTCCAAATATCGCTTGCCGGTTTCGTGTTCCTGGCGGCTTCCGTTGCTGCCTCCGCCTCCGCCGCGCGGCGGATTTCCGCCGATAATAATTCCGCCGAGAATGTCACCCAAAACCCCGCCGCTTCTTCGGCGCGGATTTGTCGAGCCGCTGCGGTCGCCGTCAAAAGTGTCGTAGCGGACAGAATAGATCAGCGCTTGTGCGGCTTCGGCTTCGCGCACCGTGCTCTGATAGTTCGCGAATCGCGAAGTCGTATCGACGCCGTCGGTAAAAAGAACAACCGCTTTTCGTCCTTCGATCTTCCGCAATTGCTGCTTTATCGCATAATCGACCGCTTCGTATAGACTAGTGCCCTGTCCGAAATCCGTCTGCCGGATAGCATTTCGCAGCACATTTCGATTGTTTGTCGCGGGACTCAAAACATGAACGCGCTCGTCAAACGAAATTACAACCACACGGTCGTTCGGACGCAATTGATTGGTGAAAGCGATGGCGGCATCTTGAATTTCGTCGATCCGAAACTGTGTCGAAGCGCTGACGTCGATCAGCAAAACAACTGTGAACGGCTGTTCGACGTTTCCAAAATAATCGATCCGTTGTTTGACGGCGTTTTCAAAAATTTGAAAATCCGATTGGCGTAAACCTTGAATGAATCTTCCGTTTTGATCCAAAACCGAAACAGGAATGGTGACAAGATTTGTTTCTATCTTGATCGGTTCGTCATCGTCTTCTGCCGGAATTTCGTCGGCGGGAGCGCGACGATCGCTCTGGTTTTCGGTTTGATTTTCGACGATTCGCGGGCGCTGTTTTGGGTTTGTCTGCGCAAAAATCGCAATAGTCGAGAGAGCAAAACACCCCAAAACGCACAAAAGTTTTTTCATTCCTAATACTCCGAGTCTTAGTTTAAGTCTTGGGGAAAGCGCTTTGTTTTGATTGAAAAAGCCCGTCTAAAGATGTCTAAGATTTTGCGTTCAGAGCCTGAACGGCAAGCTCGTGAAACCGTCGCCGCACGGAATTTATATTTGCAAACGGCATTTTGCGCGTATGAGTTCGATTCGTCAAAAGTATAAAAATGCGCTCGGTTTCAGGCTCGATCCAAAGCGACGTTCCGGTGAAACCCGTATGCCCGAAACTGTCTTTTGTAAGAGCGTTTCCTGCGGTCGAGTCAGGCGTTGCAGCAAGCTGAAAAGCGATCGAACGCGCCTCGTTCTTTGCTTTTGTGAAATTCGTTCGGAAAAGCTCGCAGGTTTCTGGTTTCAAAAGTGTGGTCGTTCGCGGCAGAAATTGCTGCGCGATCTTAAAAACTTCTTCAGCCGTTGAAAAAAGTCCCGCGTGCCCTGAAACGCCTTTCATAAACCATGCGTTGCCGTCATGAACTTCGCCCCAAATTATTCGATTTCGGAATGCGGATTGCGGATTGCGGATTTCATATCCTAATTCGACACAAGTTTGTCTTTCAAATTCGTTTCCCTTTTCGCTCGCGGCAATCTGTTTTTGCAATTCCTTTGGCGGATTAAAGAAAGTTTTTTCCAAACCGAGCGGCGTAATAATTTCTTCGCGTGCAATTTTATCTATTCTTTTGTCGTAGATTTTCTCGATCAAAAACGTCAGAATAATAAAATTCGGATCGCTGTAGACGACTTTCGAATTTACAGAATTTTCAAGCGGTTCTGCAAAAACAGAAGCCCGCGCATAAGCAAGGGCGGAATTATCAAGTTGAGCATTCCGCCCTTGCTGACGCGCGGGCTTCTGTTCGTCAATCAAATAAAACGGTTTCCACGCCGCTAATCCCGATGTGTGAACCAGAAAATTCTCGATCGTGATCTCGCGTTTTTCATCGCGGTCGAATTGCGGAAAATATTTCCCGATCGCACCTTCGAGCTTTATTTCGCGCCGCTCGATCAGTTTCGCGCAAAGCAATCCCGCAACTAAAACCTTTGTCAGCGAAGCCAGATCATAAATCGTATCAATATTTGCTTCGATCTTTTCCGGCTCGACAACGGCAAAACCGAGCGCGTCTTGAAACACGATTTCCCCTTTTTCGGCTACAAGATAAACCGCGGACGGAAAATCTTTCGCTTCGATCCTTTCGTCTAAAAATTTTGAGATGTCTTCAGACTTCATTTTTGAAAACTTTAGATGCGTGAGCGTCGATCTTCTCCAAAACGCCAAGCGCCAGGCTCAATGCGCGTCTGCCGTCTTCGGCTGTGATCGGCGGCGTCGTGTCGTTTGAAATACAATCTAAAAACGCGGAAATTTCGGCGCGAAGTGGTTCGATGTCGTTTATTTCGAGCCGATTTACGCGAATTCCGAGAAGCGGATGCGCCGCTTCGGGATTGAGCGATGTAACGGAAGCAAATTTTGTCCCGTAATCCAGAACGACGTATGAGTTTGTTTGATAAAATCTCGTTTTGCGAATCTTTTCCGTGCCGATTCGAGACGCCGTAATGTTCGCGACCGCGCCGGTTTCAAACTCGATCCGCGCGTTTGCCGCATCTACTTTATCGCTTATTACGGGAATTCCGACGGCGTGAATAGCGGCGACATTTACGCCTTCGCCGACGAGCCATTGAACGGCGTCGAGATCGTGGATCATAACGTCGAGAACGACATCGACGTCGAGCGAGCGATTCGGAAATGGCGAAACGCGATGGATCTCAAAATAAAGCGGACCGCTGACGTGCGGGCGAAGCGCAACCATCGCCGGATTAAATCTTTCGAGATGTCCGACCATCAGTTTGGCTCCCGATTTTTCCGCCGTTTCGATCATTTTGTCGGCTTCTTCCAAGGTCATCGCGATCGGTTTTTCAACCAAAACATTCACGCCGTTTTCGAGAAACGCGCAGGCGATCTCGCAATGCGTTTCGGTCGGCGTAACGATCGAAACGGCATCGATTTTATCGAGCAGATCGTGCCAATCGGTGAAAAACTCCGACGCATTTTCCGCTCCTATTTTTTTTGCGGTTTCTTCATTTATATCGCAAACGCCGACAAGTTCTGTGTCGCCTTCGCGCGCAATTTCAGCGTAATTTCGCGCGTGATGACGCCCAAGACTTCCCGTCCCGATCACGGCAGTTTTTAGGTTTTGCGTTGATTTCATAATTGAAAGCTATTTGCTTTTCAGCGATACTTTCATTTTCCGTTAATATCAAAAAAATGACAAAAGCCGGAGACCAAAGACCAACGACCGCAAACCAATGGAAATGGCTTTTTTTCGGCGCCATGATCGTCTTCGTTTACTTGTTCGCGCTTGGAAGTCTGCCGCTTGTCGGACCGGACGAACCGCGATACGCCCAAGTCGCGCGCGAGATGTTTGAACGCGGGGATTGGCTGACGCCGACGCTTGGCGGCACGCATTGGTTTGAAAAGCCCGTACTTCTTTATTGGCTTCAGATAATTTCTTACAAGATATTTGGTGTTTCCGAATTCGCTGCTCGATTCGGTCCGGCTTTATTCGGTTTGGGAACGATCTTTACTCTTTGGATTCTGGGCAAATTAGTCACAGCAAAAGAATCAACTCGAAACTTTGCAAACTGGCTGGCTTTGATCGCCGCGTCTTCGATCGGTTTAATTGCCTTTTCGCGTGGCGCGAGCTTCGATATCATTCTCACATTTCCGATCACGGCGAGCCTCGTCGGCTTTTTTATTTTCGATCAAAGCGAAAAAAGATCCGGCGTCACGCTTCACGTTTCACTTTTTGCTTTCTATTTTTTCATCGGCATCGCGCTGCTGGCGAAAGGATTGGTCGGTATTCTTTTACCGTTTGCGGTCGTCGCGTTCTATTACTTGCTGTCGCGGAAATTTCCGAATAAAGCTTTTATTTTCAGCCTGGTTTGGGGAACGATTTTAAGTTTACTGGTCGCTTCGGTTTGGTATTTGCCGATGTATAACGCGCACGGCTGGACGTTTATCGACGAATTTTTTATTCAGCACCATTTTGCGCGCTACACATCGAATAAATATCAGCATCCGCAGCCGTTTTATTTTTTCTTTTGGGTTTTGCCTTTGATGACAATTCCGTGGCTGCCGTTTTTTCTGGCATCGATCGCAAAATTCCTCGCGAATAGATTCCATATCATCAGATACGCGCCCGAAACGGTCCTGGGAGAAAATTCGTCGCTCGCGCGATTTGCGCTGGCGTGGCTGCTCGTACCGCTCGTTTTTTTCTCGTTTTCCGGCTCGAAGCTTCCCGGTTACATTTTGCCGGCTTTGCCCGCCGCTGCGATTCTTACGGCAGAATACATGTACGGACTGATGCAAAGATCGGCAAAATGGAAAACGCGCGTGCAGATCGTGGCTTTTCTGACATTCGCCGTTGTAAGTGCTATTTTGCAGTTCGCCGCGCCAAAATACGCTGAAGCCGATTCCGACCGGATTCTGATCGAAACGGCAAACGCAAAAGGTTACGCAGCGGAAAAGATCACAAACCTTTTTGTAGTTTCGCACAACGCGGAATTTTACGCGGCGGGAAGACTGGTTAGAAACACGGACGGGAAACTTAAACGCTACGATAATTTTTTTATTTTGGTAGAGGACTTAAAACGTCAAAAACCGGCGAGAATTCTTGTACTCGTTCCCAGCTTTACCACCGCATCCATCACCGAAAGTTCGTTGGTTGATTCAGAGATCTTAGCCGATAACGGCGATACGTCGATCGTCTTGGTAAGACCGAAGGAAATTCCTTAAACCTCCGCGGCGCGCCGCAATCGATCCATCAGAGCCATGCCAATTCCTTTTTCGGCGACAGTCTCGCAATAGATCGTTTCAATATTTTCCTTGTCGCACTCGCGGAAAAACGCGAAAACCTCGTGAGCATATTCTTCGTCTGAGGCGCAGATTTTTATCAAATCGAATTTTTCTTCAGGTGCGTTTAGCCCGATAAACGCGATCGATTTTGCACTTTGAACTTTGAACTTTGAACTTTGAACCAATAGGACTTTCGCCCGCGGCGCGTAATGCCGATGCTTTAAGCCCGGACTTTTTGGAGCTTCACTTTCATCTTGATAAATTTGGGTTTCGGGAATAATATTGCGCAAATCTTCCAGTGAAACAGCACCTTTTCGTAAAACAAGCGGAATCGCCGACGTGCAATCAACGACCGTCGATTCAAGACCGATATCGGTCATTTCGCCCTGCAAAATGCAGTCGATCCTTCCGTTTAGATCGTCAAAAACTGCTTCCCATGTCGTTGGACTCGGACGACCGGAAAGATTCGCGGAAGGCGCGACGAGCGGCGTTTGGCAAGCTTTTAGAAATTCCAGCGCAAGTAAATTTTTCGGCATCCTGACGCCGATCGTTTCCAGATTTGCTGTCGCGATGGGCGGAACTTTTTCGGCTTTTGGCAAAACGATCGTGAGCGGCGCGGGGAAAAATGCGTCGATCAAGGTTTGCGCCGATTCGGTTATTTCGGAAGTTAAAAGTTTTATATCTTCAATGTTTCCGACGTGCGCGATCAGAGGATTATCATTCGGTCTCTGCTTCGCGGCAAAGATTTTTTCGATCGCCCGCTCGTCGAAAATATTTGCGCCGAGACCGTAAACGGTTTCGGTTGGAAAAGCGGCAATTCCGCCGCGTTTAATGAATTCGGCGGCTTCGGTCGGAGATTTCGTCAGAACTGTTTGCACAAAAGAAGTTTACGCGTTGGCGCGAGGAAACAGAAGCCCGCGCGTCAGCAAGGGCGGAGAGGTCGAGTTGAACTGTCCACCCTCGCTTACGCGCGGGTTTCCGCATTTTGCGTCTTTGCGTTAATTTTAAAGTATGACGCTTGAAGAAAAGCTCAAAAAACTGCCCGTCGCCTTCGGCGTTTATCTTCACAAAAACGCGGACGGCAAAATTATCTACGTCGGGAAGGCGAAAAACCTGCGCAATCGCGTTCGCCAGTATTTTCAATCGTCGCGAAATCTTGACATTAAAACGCGCCAACTTGTAAAAAAGATCACAGATTTTGAATTCATCGTCGTTGATAACGAGGTCGAAGCGCTTGTTCTGGAAGCGAATCTGATCAAAAAACATAAGCCGCATTTCAACATTTTTCTCAAGGACGACAAATCGTATCCGCATCTGAAAATGACGAACGAGCCATTTCCTAAAGTCGTGCTCACGCGGAAAATTCTGCGCGACGGCGCTTCGTATTATGGACCTTTTCTTCCGGCAACGCTCGCGCGAAAAACGCTCGATCTGATCAACCGCGCGTTTCAGCTTCGCACATGCGACATCGAAATAAACGGAAAATTGCCGCGTCCGTGTCTCGAATATCATTTGAAACGATGTCTCGCGCCGTGCGTCAAGGAACTTTGCAAGCCTGACGAATATGTCGAGGCTGCAGTTCACGTAAAACTGCTTCTCGAAGGCAAAAACAAAGAACTTGCCGCCGATCTGAAACAAAAAATGTGGCATTTTTCCACTGAGCAAAAGTACGAGCTTGCCGCAAAATATCGCGACCTGCACAAAACCGTGCTTGCGCTCGCAGAGCAGCAAAAAATGGCGTCCGTTGCCGATCTTGATGTCGATATCGTCGGCTTTTATCGCGAAAAACAACGGCTCGCACTTCAGCTTTTTACAATGCGCGAGGGAAAGATCGTCGGTCGGCGCGAGTTTTTCTGGGAAGATCTGGATGCCGAAAATTTTGACGCTTCGGAATTTCTCGGCGAAGTTCTGGCGCAGTATTATTCGACCGATTATGTGCCGCTTGAAATTCACGTTCCGCAGGATTTTGAAGACCGCGCGACCCTTGAAAAGGCATTGCGCGCGCGACGCGGGCGAAAAGTAAAAATTTGCGACCCGAAACGCGGACAAAAACGCGAGCTTGTCCAGCTCGTCGAGCAAAACGCGAAGATCGCCTTTGAGCAAAGATTCCGCGTTCTCAAACCCGACGCCGAAAAACTTCTCGGCGAGCTGCAGGAAATCCTCGAACTTCCGCATTTTCCGGAACGGATCGAATCTTTCGATATTTCAAACATTTCGGGTTCGGAGAACGTTGCCGGCATCGTTGTTTTTGAAAACGGCAAGATGAATCGCGCTGAAAACCGGCGTTTTATTATTAAGTCGGTCGAAGGCGCAAACGATTTTGCGTCGATGAACGAAGCCATTTTTCGCCGTTATAAAAGAACTCTTGACGAAAAAAAACCGCTACCGCAATTGATCTTTGTCGACGGCGGAAAAGGACAGCTTTCAGCCGCCGCCGCCGCAATGCAAAGCCTCGATCTCGAAATGATCCCGCTCGTCGGGCTCGTAAAGCCGCCGAAAAAACACAATGAAATTTCGCATCTTTTGCGATTTGGGCACGAAGACAAACCGATCCCGTTTGAAAACGGACCGCCGGTTTTTCGTCTCATTCAGCAAATTCGCGACGAAACGCACAAAACAGCGATTCGCTACCATCGCAAGCGCCGCGAAATGCGCGACTTTTCAAGCGAGCTGACCGAGATTCCAGGCATCGGCGAAAAGCGAAGGATGAAATTATTAAGACATTTCGGCTCGATCGAGAGAATTGCCAAAACGGGCGTCGAAGAATTAGCTCCGCACGTCGGACCAAAAACTGCGAAGCTTATAGTAGAGCATTTTGAACGACAGCGAAACCTTTCCGCAAAAATTTGAGCGCTTACGGTTCTGAGTATTGCTAAAAAAAAGCGACCCGTTTTTGCGAGCCGCTTTTAACGTCGGGAAAAGAGTCCGGATTGACTGACTCGTTTGTTTGAACTAGGGAATAAACGCCGCTTGGGTTGGGAAGTCACCCGACGTGCCAAACTGAACGAAACTCATGCCACCCGCGGAATTCTGAATAAACCACGTACCGCTTGACGGGCGGAATATCGCAGCATCGGTTTTGCCGTCGCCGTCGAAATCAGCCGGTGCCGGAACATCGGAGCTTACGCCCCACGGGAAAGCAAAGTAAGAATCATTCTCGCTGCGCAGAACAAACCAATTGCCGTCAGACGGTCGCCAAAAGGCGATGTCCGCTTTTCCGTCGCCGGTATATTCGCCCGGCACAGCTTTATCCGTTGAAGTGCCGAAGGCATAAGCGATAATGCCCGCCGCCGAGCGCTTCAGCCACCACTGACCGACTGATGGACGGTAAATTGCCGCATCTGCCCTGCCGTCGCCGTCATAGTCTGCGACCACGGGAATGTCGCCCACTGTTCCAAACTCGAAGATTACAATGCCGCCCGCGGATTGCTTAATAAACCAGGTTCCGGTCGAAGGTCGAAACACCGCCGCATCCATTTTGTCATCGCCATCAAAATCGCCCGGAGCGGGGATGTCGGTACTCACTCCCCAATGAAACGCGAAATAAGACAAGTCTTCGCTTCTCAAAACAAACCATTCGCCCGTAGACGGTCGCCAAAATGCGACGTCAGTTTTGCCGTCGCCGGTGTAATCGCCCGGCACCAATTTGTCGGTCGACGTACCAAACTGAAAGACGTTAACACCCTCTGTGGTTTTATTCAGCCACCACTGCCCATTCGATGGTCGGAATATAGATATATCCGATCTGCCGTCACCGTCGTAATCAAAACTTGCCGGAACTTTTGCAATAAAACGCGCCACTGCAAAGGAATCGCCGAAAGAATTGACGATAGTATTACCGGAAGCAACGATCTTTCCGTCCGGCTGCAAGGCGATCGCACTCGGTCTGGTCGAAACCGTTTCCGAAGCGATACCATCGCCGGAAAACGATGTGTCCAGTGTCCCATTTGGCAGATAACGACTAAGTCCAAAAATATCGCCGCTTCCGCCGCTAAACGCCACGATCTTGCCATCGCGTTGAAGCTCCAGATCAAGTCCGCTGTCGGTTGACGGAATACTCGTAAATACTATACCGTCGCTATCAAAATTGTTATCGAAAGAGCCGTCCGTGTTGAGCTGGACCAGCGCTGTAACAGCTCCCGGGTTAACAGCCGAACCAACGGTAAGTATCTTGCCGTCGGGCTTGACGATCATTTCCCTTGCTGACGAAGCGCCGGTTCCGACCGGAGCGTTAAATATACCGTCGCCATCGAAAGACGTATCCGGTGTGCCGTTGCTATTAAACCGCCAGACGGCAATATTGCTGCCGGCTTTTCCGGCTACTAAAACTTTGCCATCAGGCTGCGCGGCGATCGCAGAAACCTCAGTCGCGCTGAAATTAACTATTCCGTCGCCGTCAAAGCTCGTATCAAGCGAACCGCCCGAATTGAACCGGACCAACCAAACCTCCGACCCTCTGCTTCCGATAGAAACAATTTTGTTTCCCGGTGCTAGGGCAACATCATTCACGTTTAAACCGCCGGGAATATTGAAGGGCAATCCCGCGGTCATCGAAACGGAGCCGGCGGAGTTAAGACGCACGATTCGAAAGTTATACACAAACTGGTCGGGCGGACCGGTGAGAAAACCATAACTTCCCGCGATAAGAATGCTTCCGTCCGGTTCCAGCAACACAGAGTTATACATTTGCGGTCCGCCGCCATGAAATGTGGTTATTTTTCCTCCGGAGCCAAAAGTGCTATCCAGCGAACCATCGGGATTGTATCGCGCGACGATCATTGCGCTCTGAAGAAATGACGCTAAAGCTCCTGCGACGACCACGATTTTGCCGTCCGGCTGTACGACAAGATCGGTTCCCGATTGCGGACCGTGCGGGCTGAATTGAGTAAATACCTTGCCGTCCGTGTCAAATGTCGGATCAAGATCACCGTCGGCAAAGGCAAAGATCTTCGCCGACGCGAACAAACAATTTACAATGACAAGAATCACCGTTACGATTTTCATAAACCTTCCTCCAAATTTCGTAACATCTTAAATAAGCATTCCCTAGCTTACTTTAGTAAAAATATTATACATTGAGGGTCAAACGATAGCTACGACAGAAGAACAACGCGGCGGAGTCCATCGCCGTTTCGAGAATTTTTTAGCATTATTTGGTTTTTTTACTTTGTACTTTTGTTTAGTCTTCCTGAAAAAGATTTCTCTGAAAAACAGTTTGTCCGGCAAGCGAAGTGTAAAAACCGTAAATTGCCAAACCGAGAATCAAGACCGCCGCGAAAATCGTATTGCCGAAATACCAACTCGAAATATCCGCCGTAATCGGGTTGTGAAAAGTGAGGTGAAAAAAAACGAAAAATGAAATGGTAGCGAGCAAGCCGAAACGAGCGACACAAGTTATCGTAATGGTGGAAATTAAAGCTACTGCGATCCATGCAGTCCAATGACCACCGCTGGCAAAAAACAAGCCTAAAATCAGGAAATCCAACGTCCAAAACACGGCAATCGCCAACCATTGTTTTCTGAAAATTGTTACTAATAAAACAAGCAAAAGCAGCGCGCTCAAAGACATAAAAATACTGTTTGCCGAAACCCCGATGAAGTTTGCCAGAAGATGCCGAAAGCCTTGTAAAGAAGTAATCTGCGCGCTGGGATTCGGAGCAACTGTAATGCCCATCAAATCCGGTAAAAGCATCATCAGATAAATCGTTGCCGGATGAGCCAGTCCCAACAGACCGCCGACTAGAATGTCGCGTCCGACCATCGGATCGCGGAAATCGCCCGTCAGCAAACGGTTCCATGAAATTATCAAACTCGCCCAACGACGACGAACATATGGTTCGAGCGCGAGATAAACCAACCCGATCAACGCGGCATTAAAAAGCGCGGTTCCCGCCATTTTGGTAAGAAGCGGAATTTCAATGGCTAAATTCGGAATATGATCGGCGATCAATAGACTCGCCGCCAACGTCACCAGAAAAACGAAAATCGTGATTTTAAACGCGCCCTTCGTATCGCTGCGCCCTTGCCGCAAATTGCGCCGCGCGAGAAAAACTCCGGCGACAACGATGCTCAGAAAAAGCGTGATCAAAAGCACTCCGGCGGCTCTGACCGGCGCGGACGAAAAAGTTTCCTCCTGCCGAACGGGTTTGTCCCACGGCGCGACGATTTGAAAATAAACGGGCTTGCCCTGATACGCGGCGGCTTCGATGCGAACGGGAATTTCGGGGTGGTCAATGTGCGCGCCTTCCCAAGAAAAATTCGCGTCGGCAAAAACGGGCGGTGTCCAATTTGATTCGGTTTGCCGGTAATTGCGGATGTCTAAACCGGCTTCTGTGAATAGTATTGTCCAATCAACTTCGCCCGTCGGCGCCGTTTTGTCTTTAACCTGCGGCGGCACGGCGTTGAATTCGAGCAAGCGTCCGCGGGTGTCCAAAATAATTTTTGTCATTCCCGCAACATCATTCGACGGATCATCAGGCAAAACCGTTTCCGATTGCAGAGGTTCGAGATAGCGCGGGCTGGTGCGATACCAGAAATAAATTATTGCGGGTTGTCCGGTTCGAATTCTTTCCCAACGATTCGGCGCATTTTCGGTTTCGGCATAATCGTAATAATCCAGTTTTTCGTCAAAACCATAATCGGTATCAACGGAGGCTTTTGTGTAGCCGAGCTTTTTCAACATCGAATCGGCGCGTTCCGCCAAAACTTCGGGCGATTTTTCGAGCGGAATCCATTCGTGATATTTGACTTTGCCCGTAAAGAAAAGGAGAAAGGCGAAAAGCAAAACTACCGCCGATAGACAAGCGACGGCAACGACAGGTTTAAGCGAGCCTTTTTTCGGTGCGGCGGCAACCATTTCCGGTGACGGCGTTTCGCCCGCCGCAATTGCCGCTTCGAGCGGATTTCCACCCGGCAGCGCAAGCGCAACTTGCAAAGCGGATTTTGGGCGGTCATTCGCTTCTTTTTCCAGACAGCGATTGATTATTTTTTCGACCAGCGGATTGATATTTTCAACCAACTCGGAGGGATTTGTCGGCTGAGTCGTCTGTTGCTTTTTTATCAGGTCTTCGAGCGAATCGGCTTGAAAAACCTGTTTTCCGGTGAAAATTTCATAGAGCAATAATCCGAGTGAATAAATATCGCTTTTTGCCGTAACCTCTCTGCCCGTAATTTGTTCGGGGGACATATACGCGGGAGTTCCGACGCGGATTTCTTCTTTTAAAATGTCTTCCTCGAGTCCGGCGATTCCAAAATCGGTGATTCGCGCTTTGCCTCGTGAATCAATAATGATATTCGCCGGTTTTAGATCACGATGCAGAATTCCGGCATCGTGAATTGCGTGAAGCCCGAGACAAATTTGCCTTGAAATTTCAACCGCTTTATCGGACGGCAAACGCCCGATTCTCCGCAGAAGCGACGACAGATCATCGCCGTCAACATATTCCATCGAGAGAAAATGTTTTCCGCTGCTCTCGCCGATGTCGAAAACTTTGCAGACGTTCGGATGAGAAACCTGCCGCGCCGTGCGGACTTCGCCAATAAATCTGTTTAATGCGGCTTCGTTCTTTTCGAGATTTTCCGGTAAGAATTTTAGCGCGACTTCTTGCTTTAATTTCAAATCTTGGGCGCGAAAAACCTCGCCCATTCCGCCTTTTCCCAAAAGACCTATAATGCGATAGCGTTCGTCCAAAACGGTTCCCGCGACAAATTTTCCGATCTCTATTTCGCCCGTCGTGCTATTTTCGACAACCGTCTTTTTCTCTTCGAACAAACTCGCGGCTTCGGCAACAACAGGCTTTTCCAAAAAGGTTTCGGCGTCTTCAAATGAACCAAGCAGTTTTTCCACTTCGCGGCGCAAATCTTGATCCTTGCCGCAAGCGTTATCGAGAAGCTTTTTTCGTTTTTCGGGCGCGAGTTCCTGCGCCGCATCAAATAAACTTTTAATTTTCTGCCAGCGTTCCGCGTTCATTATTTTTCGTTAAATTGCGATGTCTCGATTGTGATTTATTTGCAATAGTATAACTTTTTTCGCTTTTATTACATTTCCAATAAAACCGTCCGGAAAATTACGAATCATCCGCGGCTGCGCTTTGCATATCAGTGCTAAAATTTCCGGTTTGCCGCCGAATTTCGGAACTAGTCAGAATCCATCCGCCGATAAACCCAAAAGCCGCTGTCAGGAAAATATCGCTGCCAAAAACGGCAGCCGAAAATCCGCCGATCCGCCCGACCGGAAATAAAACCGCGCCGATAACAAGCAGTAAAGGAATAAAAGGATTTAAAAGTCGGCTTAGATAAAGCCCGACCGCGAGAAGTATTAACCCGACGGGAAGGGTAATTCCGATCGCTTGCGTGGAAATAACAAGCTTTTGTGTGCCGCGCAAAAGTTCAATCGTCTGCGCGGCACCGGCTTCATCGAGAACCGCATAAACTCTAAACAAAACCTGCATACTTGCGCCCGCGATCGCGCCAAAAAAAGCAAAAATTCCGCCGACGATTGCCAAACGGCTTCCGCTCTCGAATAAAAGATTGCTCAAACCAAAAACCGCCGGCACAAACAGAACGCACCCGATCCATGTAAAAATTGTCCCTTCAAACCTCATATTTGTCGTAACTAACAGCAAATCTCCGGCAAGCAGTGTTAAGGGAGCGAGAATAGAACAAATACCTGCGATTTGAATAAACGGATTTTTAAAATGCTTCATATAATTTTTTTTTATAAAGTTGATTTCACTTTTCTCTTATCTATAAAAGCGACATTGAAAAGAAAATGCGCTCAGTGATTTTTTGAGCAATTCAAAAAGAGAGTTTGAAACTGAAAAAACTTTCGTGAAAATAAAAAGAGAGTCGGGCAATTTCTCGCCTGACCCTCGTTTCTTCACGCCGACTGGAATTAATTTGCAGAACAGTTAAGTTTCGGATTAAACGGCGCGAAAACTCCGCTCGGATTGTTGCGCCACGCCCAGACGTGAAGCGAATATTGATTAAGCGGCGGACCATCAAGGTGAAAAGTTTGACCGAAAAGCACTGGCGCTTCGGTTGCCAAACCAATTGGCACGACATATTCCAAACCGACGAGCCGCATTTCACCGTCTTCATCGGGAACATAGAGCAGAACTTCCGGCTCGTCAGGACTGACTAACGGATTCATTATGCGTCCGATGTTGATAAAGTGAAATCCCATCGTGCCAAGCACCGGATGCGAAACGCACGGACTCGCCTGAAAAAAACCGTCCGCCAGAGCATTTTGGACATTGTGGTAACGGGCGGTTGCTTGTTTTGCTTGGACCAGCGCCTGACGGCACGCTTTTGAACGGCATTCCGAATCGTCGTCGCCGTCATTTGCCAGAACGGAAACCGAACCGGCGTAGAAGACCACTGCCAAAAATCCTGCAAAAAGGATCGAACAAAATAAATTGTTTCTGATTGATTGATTTTTCATTTTTTTTCTCCTATAAAAAAGTAAATTTTGACTTTCAATAATTAAAGCGACAACTATAAATAAATCCGCTCATTTTTTATTGACTTAAATATGGAGAGTGAATATTCTTTAGACAAAAAATGGAACAAGCCGATAATTCACAAAACATCACCGCGCTTTTGCACGAATGGAAGCAAGGCAAAAAAGAAGCGTTTGATAAACTCTTCCCGTTTGTTTATGACGAGTTACGGCGTCGTGCGTCCGCGTATCTTAGAAATGAACGCCAAGGGCATACTTTGCAAACGACGGCTTTGGTCAATGAAGCCTATCTGAAACTCGTTGATAAAAGTGAAGTCGACTATGAGGACCGCAATCATTTTTTCGCGATTGCGGCAAATGCGATGCGGCGGATTTTGGTTGATCACGCCCGCACAAGAAAACGCGAAAAACGCGGCGGCAAAGATGAGAATCTGCCGATCGATCAGGCAAAATTTTCCTCTTCAAATGAAAAGTCTGTTGATCTGGTTGCGCTTGACGATGCCTTAAATCGACTTGCCGAATTTGACGAACGGCAAGCAAAGATCGTTGAACTCAAATATTTCAGCGGAATGACAATTGAGGAAACCGCCGATGTTTTGGGCATTTCCAATGTAACTGTGAGACGTGATTGGAATATTGCAAAGGCGTGGCTCAGATACGAAATTACCAAGTGATCTTTTCAGACAAGAGAAGGAACGCCAAACAGGACCAGAATGTGAAAATGCTTTTGCGTTGGTTCTCCCTTCATTGCTTCGGATTTTAACCCCAACCGCGAATTTGACAATTGCGCAAAAAAGCGTATATTTCGCATATCAATCCACAATTTGTTCACGGCTTTTTAATTTAATTTCTTAAAGGAGAATGTTATGAATCTAAGAACTATTGTTGCGGCGATCGCCGGCGCGATCGTGATGTTTCTGCTCGGGTTTTTGTTTTTCGCCGTGCTTCTTGAAAGTTTTTTCAAAGAACATATGGCGCAGCATTCGGGGCTTATGGCTGAGCCGCCGCGATTTGTGTTTATTTTTCTCTGGAATTTTGTTTTGTGTTGGCTGCTTGCCTTTATCTTCGATTCGTGGGCATCGATCAAAACCCTTGCTGCAGGCGCGAAAGGCGGCGCAATGTTCTTTGGCGCGATCACTCTTGGCGTCCAATTCTCGAATTACGCCTTTATGAATATGTATAAGGGCGATCCGTGGCTGCCGATGCTGGTCGATGTCGTAGTAGTCGCGGTAATGGGCGCGATCACCGGCGGAATTATTGCATTAATTCTCGGAAAGATGTCAAAGGGCTAAAATCGGCACGAAGCCGGCGCGCTACTCAAAAAAATTCGACCGCTGATCGCAAAAAAGACCGGCGGTCGAAAAATTAAATCGTGAGCTAAATAAAACTAAGCCGTCGTCGCTTTTTGATAAGCGCGCTCCATCGCCGCCGTATCAAAAAATTCAAGAAAACCCGTGATTTTCCCGTCTTTGACGGTAAAAATATGCAGCCACTCCGTTTCGAAAGGACGCCGCGTCGATTTTACGGTTCCGGCTGATTTTCCTAAAACTACGACCTTATCGCCCTGAGCGATAAATTCGATCGGCTCGAAATTGGAAAATTCTTCAGATTCGCCTAACTCCGTAAAGAACTTGCGGACGTCTTCGCGCCCGTTTCGCTGTCCGGTAAATGAAGCGCCTGCCACCGTAGGCGTTTTCCAGCTAATGTCCTCGGCAAAAAGGCTCAAAAGCCCTTCGATGTCGCCGCTTCCAAATTTCTCGTATCCTTGTTTCGTGATTTGTGTATTGTTTGTTTCGTTCATTTTTGTACTACCTCCGTTAAATTTCAATTGAAAAAAAAGCCTTTCGGCTGGATAAATGTGAAGTGTTGTTCGTTGGAATGGCTCTATTATAACGCGAATCGGCGATTTTCCCTAATTTCGTATTTTTCGGCGGACTATACGATTGTCGGCGCGTCCGGACGCGGCACGAAGCATTTTCGGCAGCGCGCTTCGTATTTATCGCTCGCGCCGACCTCAACGCGCGCGGTCGAATCAGCCGTTCGCTGCGAATAATTCGCCGTCGAGCCGCACTTAACGCAGATAGCATGAGTTTTTGTAATAAATTCCGCGATCGAAAGCAGCTGAGGCATCGGCTCAAAAGGTCTGCCCAAATAATCTTGATCGAGCCCGGCGACAATCACCCGCTTGCCGCTGTCCGCCATTTCGTTGGCGGCTTTTACAATTTCCATGTCGAAAAATTGTCCTTCGTCGATGCCCACGACCTGCGTGTCGTCTTCGAGCTGCGACATCAGTTCTTCTGCCGTCATCACCGGTTTTGAAAGATGCGTCATTCCCGAGTGCGACGCGATCTGCTCGAGCGAATAACGGTCGTCGATCTTCGGTTTAAAAACCTGAACCTTCTGCCGTGCTATCTGCGCACGCCTCAGCCGACGAATCAATTCTTCGCTCTTTCCCGAAAACATCGAACCCGCGATAACTTCTATCCAACCCGTGCCGTTTGCTCGCGTTTTCCGACGCTCTTCCGTATCGTCGAATGCAAATTCTTCAACCATAAGTCAACAATAAATTCCTTTTTTGAAAAGTATTTGAAGGAAAGAATTTATCACGAACGCGGATAAAAGTCATTCGCGGCAAAAAGGAAAACGGAAAGCGGAAAATGGATAATGAATAATTCAAATCACAAATTATCCGCTATCCATTTTTCGTTTTTTGCTAAGTTATAGGCTCGATTTTTTCGATGAGTTCAGCTTCGCTTTTGCCGTCGTTCGGAGTGCAGAAAATTTTCCCATCAGGGCTTTTTTCTCCTTTCCAATCTTTCGACACCCTTTCGATCTTGAAAGGATAAATATTTAATGCTCCATTCTTATCGATGTGCAGACGCAAAAAGTTTTTATAATCCTCAATCGCTAACGCGGAAAATGCCTCGTTGTCGTGCCTTCCGAAAATATGAAGCGAGATAAACAAGTAAATTCCCATAATGAGTCCGCCAAGGAAGTAGCCGAAAACGGCGGGAATAATAAGAACGCAAAAAAACCAAAGTACGTTTAGGTGAGTCAAGTTCTCTATATTGCAAGTTTTGCCGATCCAAACGCTAACCAGAAAACTCGCCCAACCGAGAAAAAATATTGCGCTCATGTGTGCTGCTCCGTGCAGCAGTCCGGCTGTGATCTTATACCACCGCACGTTTGAATCGGTAAAAAAGATCAGTGCTGCCATGAGTCCTATTACGACTATTGCCAATAAAGGCACGTCGATAAAGCCGTTGACGGTTGTCTGCCAAGCCTCATACCAAAACGATGGATGGGCTAAGGCGCTGATCGATGTCCAGCCACGATTTTCCATGACAGCGGCGGGGATCTTACCGCCCAACAGCCATGCAATGATCGGATACAAAAAAAGTGTGACGATGCCGAATTTCCAATTTTTCAGGAAAAAACAAATATTCATCCAGTCCAGATTTTTTGAAACCTCGGGCTCGGGATAGCTTTTTTCCAGAAGGAAATATGAGAGGCGTCTCTTCCAGTCTTCCTCGCTTTCCGACGCAGAATCTTTTCGCTTTTCTATTTGTTTTTTAACAAAATCTCGCGTCCACAAATCAAAATCGTGTGTTGGGTGAAGAAACGCGCCGCCGCCGCCGGCAGTTATTTTCTGTTCTCTCTTGCCGCTTTCGAGTCTGCGGTAATGGTGCAGATCACCCGCAATATACGCCATCACCGTAGCACCTCGTTGCTCGAAAAAGTCTTCCAGTTTTTGAATACTTTTTTCCTTTTGCTCGACTATGTCAAGGTTGTATTTATCGTATTTTATCGATTTGATCCAGTAAGGCTCGGGAACGCAGAGGATGACTCTGCTGTTCGTGCTCATTTCCTCAACGATCGACGCAAAGTATTCGAGCTGTCCAAGATCGATGCTGTGCGCAAGCTGCAGATCAACGCCCAAAAGCCACCAATCGTGCGGAAGTTTTAGCGCAAAATAGCTCCGTTTCTGGCGCGTTTGCCAACCGCCGAACTTTCGCTCGTTAAAAACCTCCGAGCAAAATATTTTCTTGAAAGCGATTAGACTGTCGTACCAATCGTGGTTGCCCGGAAGCGCGAAAACGTGCGGGTTTTTGTTCAAATCCACGTTGTGTGAATCGGCTTGGCTTTTTCCCTCGCGCGCGTTTTCCCCCGTGTCAAACGCTATCTTGTAGGGAACGGTCAGTCGATTCTCGTATTCGGTCGTGCTTGCGGTTGGGTAAACGCCGTCGCCGCCGAATATCAACACTTCGCCGCGTTCTGTTTCTCCATGGTCTTCATATTTGGGCGGCTTCTTTCTGTCGGTTTCCGTATTTAAGGTTGCCGGAAGTTTAGGTTTCGCCAAGTTATAAGCAACAGCGTAAGTAGAATTCCAGCCGTCGCCAACGTCCGCGACATAATCGATCCAAATCTCACTTCTTGGCGATGTTTCGATCGCCTGAAAATCATCATGCTGCCTTGGATCCTGAGGCTGTGAGTCGTCCGTTTCTTTTACGGGCTCGCCTTTTTTGAGATGAACCGAATAATCGAAAAATTTACCGTGCGTGGCGTCAGACTCGCCCGCGCGCGGGTCGGCATATTCGCCGATGATGGTTGAAATTGCCGTCTTTTTTCCGGTGTCCGCAAGTTGTCCCGGATCATACCAACCGACCATTTTCTCTTTTTTAAAAAAATCTTCGTTCGCCATAATTTTAAACGCCTCCGATTTACGAAAACGGCAAAAAACGCCAGAACCGCTTAAGGAGTTAATTTGCCTGATTGATTTTGAGTAATTTGACAATACTACCGATAGGATAAGAATGTCAACATTTTTTTATCGTGAAACGAAATATGACTTAATTCTTGATCAGGTTCGACACGATCGCGTCGATAAGCGCGGAGCTATCGGCTTTGCGGGTTTCGTTGTTGCAAATAATGACAAAGGCGAGCGTTTCATCGGAGTTTTTTGCAAAACCGGCGAGCGCGTTGACATAGCTCATCGCGCCGGTTTTTGCCGCGATTTTTCCGCGCACGTTTGTCAGGCGTCCGCTCAATGTGCCGTCAGTTCCCGCGATCGGCAATGAATTCTTAAAAATTTCCGCGGATTGCATCCGGCTCGCCGCGATCAAAGCGCGCCCGAACGTTTCGGCTGTAACAAAATTCAAGCGCGAAAGTCCCGAACCGTCTTTTATCGCTTCGGTTTGCTGAAAGCTCGCTCCGTTTTCCGTCAGCCATTTTTTTACGACCGCAGCTCCGGCGGCATCGTCGCCGCGCGTTTGCTGCTTTCTCACGCTTTCATCGGGCGCTTCGTCGCCAAATTTTTTCCCGAGCGTGCGCAAAATAAGCTCGGCGTAAAGATTCACCGAATCTTTGTTCATTCGGCGGACAATTTCACCAAGCGGCTGGCTTTCGATCGATGTCAGCTCGCTCAAATTTTCGACATTCGTTTTATTCTCGCTTCTCCAATTCACCGACTTTGCTGCACCTTCGATCGTTATTCCCTTTTTCTCGAGTGCTTCTTTAAAGATTTGCGCCGACCAAAACGCCGGATTCTCAACGGCAACGCGCGTGTCTAAATTCTTACCGCTTCCCCAAACATAAATATTGTTGCGCGCGAGTTCGCGTTTCACGCCGATCGCTTCGACCTCGCCGTTTTGCGGCGGTTTCACGTCGCCCGAAACTTGAACAAAATCCGTCTGCGGTTCAACTTTTGGTTTACCGTTTTCCAAACTAAGCTTTACGACGTTGTAATTTATCGAAAGCGCCGAGGCTTCCGCGCCGAAATACCACTGAATGTCGTTCCACGTCCAACCGTCGCCTAAATTGTCGCCCTTAAAATAACTTTCGTCGCCGATAATATTTCCCTTAACGCGTTTTAATCCTTTTGCGGAAAGCTGCGCCGCAAGAGCTTCGGCGCCGTCCGTGCTGAAATCTGGCGCGCCTTGCCCGTAAAGGATCAAATCGCCGTTTAATTTGCCGTCTTCGATCGTTTCCTTCGCAAAAACCGAGGTTTTCCAGCGAAATTCAGCGCCGAGCTTTTCTAGCGCGACGATCGCCGTAAGAATTTTCTGAACCGAAGCCGGATTAAAAAGCTTTTGCGCGTCGCGCCCGACCAAAACGCGTCCGTCTTTCAGACTCACGACAAAAACGCCCCAGCGCGCGTTTGAAAATTGACTTTTTTCGATCAATTCGTCGATCTTTTTTGCCAAAGCGGCGTCTTCCGGTTTGTTTGAAATTTCAAGCGGCTTTAGCAGATCGATCTCCGAAGCCGGAACTTCAAAAGCTTGTTCGTTGTGTTGATTTGATTGGTTGAAATTAGAACAAGAGAGAAACTGTACACAGATGAAAACACACAAATAAGCAAACAATGTTTTGAAATTTGAAATCGAACATTTCAAATTTCCCATCATGTGTATCCTGTCCATCCTGTTTGAATTTTTTATTAGACTTCGCGCAAATCGCTGCCGGTCATTTCTTCCGGTTTTTCGATTCCGAGCATTGCGAGAATTGTCGGCGCAACGTCTTCGAGCGCGCCGTCGTCGCGAAGCATTGTGCCGTTCGCGTACGCGTCAATGAGATGAAAAGGAACCGGGTTGACCGTGTGCGCATTGTGCGGTTCGCCGGTAAGCGGATCCGACATTTCTTCGCAATTTCCATGGTCGGAAGTGATCACGGCAACGCCGCCGACCCCGATGATCTTATCGACAATTCCGCCCAAACATGTATCGACAAACTGCACGGCTTCGACGGTTTTTTCGAGATCTCCAGTATGCGCAAGCATGTCAGGCGCGGCGAGATTTACAACAAAAACGTCGGTTTCGTCCGTTTCCAGCGCGCGAAGAAATTTGTCCGTAACCTTAAAACAACTCATTTCAGGCTGCAGCTCCGCACTTTTCGATTTTGGTGAAGGAACAAGAAGTCGCTGCTCAAATTCGTGTTCCTGCTCGACGCCGCCGTTAAAAAAATATGTGACGTGCGGATATTTTTCCGATTCGGTCACACGGCAGTTGGTTACACCGTTTTCGGCGAAAACTTTGGCGAGGACATTTTCTTCATTGTCCTGCCGAAAAGCGACCGGAAGGTCAAATGCGCGGTCGTATTCGGTCAAACACACCGCAAAAATTCGAGGCTTGCCGTATGTTACAAACTCCGAATAATCAGCGATCGCGAGCGATTTTACAAGCTGACGCATACGGTCGGGACGATGATTGAAGAAAATTACGACATCGCCGTTTTTTACCGTTCCAACCGGAACTCCGGCGCTTTCTTCCAACACGATCGGCGCGATAAATTCATCCGCAATTCCGCGCAAAAACGAAGCGCGGATCGCCGTCACGGCGTCCGAAGCGCGCTCGCCTTCGCCGTGGACAAGCATTGTGTAAGCGCGCGCGGTACGCTCCCAATTTTCGTCGCGGTCCATCGCGTAATAACGCCCGCAAAGCGTCGCGATCTTTCCGATCCCGATGTCCGCCATTTTGATTTCGAGCGCTTCGGAATAAATATCGGCGGTGCGCGGCGCGACGTCGCGACCGTCAAGGATCGGATGAACAAAAACATCCGTGACGCCTTCGTTTCGCGCCATTCTGAGGAGCGCAAAAAGATTTGCCGGCGAAGAATGAATTTCGCCATCGCTCATTAAACCAATCAAATGCACCGACGTGCCGTTTGTTTTCGCTTTCGCGAACGCTTCTTTTAAGACTTTATTTTCAAAAAACTTACCTGTTTCTATCGAATTTGAAATTCTGGAAATATCGGTTTGTACGATTCGTCCGGCGCCGATATTCAAATGTCCGACTTCCGAGCTTCCGGGAATGTCCGGCGGCAAACCGACGCGCGAACCAGACGCGACCAAAGTCGTTTTCGGGAATCTCGCGCAAATTTCATCGTAAAAAGGCGTGTGCGCCAGCGCGATCGCGTTGCCTTCGGTGCGCGGGCTGTATCCCCAGCCGTCGATAATTACCAGCGCGATCGGTCGTCGTCTGCCGTTTTCTTCGGTTTTGAATTTTAGTTCGGAAAGCTGAAAATTCTCAATACGCATTCGGTGCAGTCTTCTCCATCCAGCGCGTCGGGTGTTTCAAAGCGGTGAATTCAAATTTTTCGTAGAGCGAATGCGCGTCTCGCGTGGCTAAGATCCATCTTCGAAATCCTTGTAATTCGGGATGATTCAGAATCACTTCCATCAGCCATTTGCCCAAACCTTTCCCGCGGAAATCGTCAATTACATAAACATCGCCGAGATATGCGAAAGTCACATAATCAGTTACAACGCGCGCAAAGCCTATCTGATTTTTACCTTTATAGACGCCAAAAGGCAAGGAATTTTTTATCGCCGTTTCGGTTTCTTCGCGCGTTCGCTCTTTTGCCCAGTAGGATTTCTCGGACAAAAACTCGTGAATCGAATCGATTTGCAGGCGATTTCGGTCCGTGTTGATAGTAAATTCGCCGTTTTGCCATTCGTGGTTTTGATTCATATTTCCTTCGCCATTTTTCCTACACATTCAGTTAAATTTTCATAATCCGTGACGCACGGTTCAAGTGTGAGTAATCTTGCCAAACTGATGGTTTTCTGTGTCGGAAGCTTTTCATCCAAAACTTTTGAAGGTAATACGTAAAATTGCCACTGTTCCAGCTTCATAGGATCGAGGCTATCTTTGTCTTTATGTTTGAGTAAACAAAAAACATAAAGATCCGCTTGCCGACGGAGTTGCGTCTCGGACGTATTCGTTTGCGAATTCCAGGCGTAAGTTTGGCGGATCGTGAAAATAATTTTCGACAATTTCGCGTGAGCCCAAGATTGAAGGAAAGCGGCTGATTTAACTTCAATTTTTACATTGCCGAAGGAAATATCATAAGCATCCCATTCGTTTCGGATGCCATCGGTCGAATCAAGGGCAGAAGCAACCAAAAATTCCGCTAAAATCCCCCGAGTTGCATTGCTCGCAAGATCGGAAACCGACCATTTCCAGAAATCCGAAAGTTGAAAACTTAAAGATTTTCCCAACGAGGTGAAGACTTCGTCACCCCTTTTCCGCTTACAATCCAAAGCAGGGAAAGCCAAATTATTTATGGGCATTTCGCTCATTTACACGAAGATTTTATCGTATCCGGAAAATAATTCGCAAAGAAATCTTCTATTTCCTTTCTCGATCTGAGGCGAATGATCTTTCCGTCAAAGTTTTTTAGACGTGCTTCTACCGTCGGCTTCGAGCGTTTCGGATAAGTCCGAACGCACTTAATTACGCAGTTTGGCAATCAAGTGGTGTTCTCTTTCGGCGGAAATTCCGGCTTTCATTTCAAAATCCTGAGTTTTGCGCCAATCGTGAACGTCACGAACGGTTTCTATAAGCGGTCGAAATTTCAAACCTTTTTCCAATGCTTTATCAACATTCATCGCCAGAAAACCACGCGCTTCGGCAAACGATTCGGGCAGATAAAACGGCATTTCGTTCCACGGCTGAACATTATTTTCATCCAGAAATTTTTCGTCCGCCCA
>JBGTFE010000014.1:0-10104 GCA_041747435.1 Pyrinomonadaceae bacterium
CCGGTTTTTACGTCGAGGACGAGCGCGTCCAAGCCTTCCGCCAGCTTTTTTGACATTATCGAAGCGACGATCAAAGGAATATAAGGCACGGTCGAGGTTGCGTCGCGTAGGGCGTATAGCTTTTTGTCGGCAGGCGCGATCTCCGCCGATTGACCAGCCATCGCAAAGCCGCATTTTTTGATGATTCGACGAAATTCTTCGGTAGAAAGTTTTACGTTATAACCGGAGATCGATTCGAGTTTGTCGAGCGTTCCGCCGGTATGCCCAAGCCCGCGTCCCGAGATCATCGGCACGGCGACACCGCAGCAGGCGACAAGCGGCGCAATTAGCAAAGAAGTTTTGTCTCCGACTCCGCCGGTTGAATGTTTGTCCGCTTTCGGTTTCTCGATATCGGAAAAATCGAGAACTTCGCCGGAATGAAGCATCGCTTCGGTCAGAGCGTTTTGCTCGTCGGGATTTAAACCCTTAAGAAACATCGCCATCAAAAGCGCGGAAATTTGATAATCCGTCCAAGTTTTTGCGGTTACGCCATCGATAAAAGCGAAAATTTCGTCGCTCGTCAAAGCAAACCCGTCGCGCTTTTTCGCAATGATTTTTTGTGGATTCACATTCATGATTTTAGTAAAACGACTGCTTCGCATTTGACCGCGCGCATTTCGCCAACGGAGCCGAGCTTTTCGCCAGTCTTTGCTTTTATCGAAACGCAATTCGTCTCGATTTCAAGCGCTTGTGCGAGATTTCCGCGCATTTGATCGATAAACTCACGTAGTTTTGGTTTTTCAAGATGAATGACCGAATCGACATTCGCAACCGTGAAGCCCTCTTCCTTTACCAAGCCGAGCGCAAAACGCAAAAAAACAAAGCTGTCGGCATTTTTCCAACGCTCTTCGGCGTCAGAAAAGTGCGAGCCTATGTCGCCAAGCGCAAGCGCGCCAAGAAGCGCGTCGGTGATCGCATGCGTTAAGGCGTCGGCGTCGGAGTGTCCTTCCGCGCCAAGGTCTGACGCGATTTCCACGCCTCCGAGAATTAACTTTTTGCCTTCGGCGAGACGATGAACGTCGCTGCCAAAACCGATTCGATACATAGATTTTATTATCAGAACCGCCTGCGTTAGCGGGCGGTCGATACGTCGATTTCCCGTCCGCTAACGCAGGCGGTTCTGACTTGTCAATAATACTTCCGCCAAGATTAAATCATCCGGCGTCGTTATTTTTATATTTCGCGCGTTGCCCTCGACGGCGGCGATCTCGTAACCCAATTTTTCGACCAGAAAACATTCGTCGGTGATCGATTCACCAAGATCAACGGCGGCAAAAGCCTTTTGCAAGATTTCAAAACGAAAACATTGCGGCGTTAAGGCGCGTCTCAATTTCGCGCGGTCTATCGTTCCGACGATTTTCCCGTCCGCGACTTCTTTTATCGTGTCGCTCACCGCGGAAACCAAACAAGCCGCGCCTGTTTCGCTCGCTGTTTTGACCGTTAGCCGAATTTCTTCGACGGAAACAAGCGGGCGAGCGCCGTCATGAACGGCAACGATAACAGCGTGTTCCGAAACGGATTGCAAGCCGTTGAAAACGGATTCGGCTCGCGTTTTTCCGCCTGGAACGATCTTTTTCAGCTTTTCGAAATCATATTCTGACGCTGTTTGTTGAAATCCCTCGATCCGTTCCGCAGCTAAAACAAGAATGATCTCGTCGATCGCGGAACAGGATTCAAAACGTTCGATTGTGTAAATAAGAAGCGGTTTTTTATGAATTTCGATGAACTGTTTCGGGATCTCGCCACCAAAGCGTTTTCCCTCGCCGGCGGCGACGATGATCGCAGAGTTCATATTTTATTCCAACTCTTCGACGATACTTGTCTGACGCAGCTCGCGGGCGGTGGTGCGCCGGAAAGTAACCGAACGCGAATCGTGAATATTTGCGGAGTTTTCGGTAACGTCGTCCTTTTCTTCCCAAAGGCGCCCAAAGATCATTTTGCCGGCTGTTGTCTGCAAAACACTGGTAACCGCGACGTCGGCGGTTTTACCGATAAGCCTGCGCGCGTTGTCGATTACGACCATCGTTCCGTCGTCAAGATACGCGACGCCCTGGTTGTATTCCTTGCCTTCCTTGAGCACAAAAACGCGCATCGCTTCGCCGGGCAGAACGACGGGCTTAAGCGCGTTCGCAAGCTCGTTGATGTTCAAAACCTGCACCCCGCGAAGCTGCGAAACCTTGTTCAAATTAAAATCGTTCGTAACGATCACGGCATCGAGCTGTTTGCCGAGCTCGATGAGTTTTAGATCGACTTCGCGGACGGCGGGAAAATCTGTTTCGATTATCTGAATGTCGATCTTTGAATTGTTGCGAAGGCGCTGGAGCATATCGAGCCCGCGGCGTCCGCGCTGGCGTTTTGAAGAATCGGGTGAATCCGCGACTTGCTGCAATTCGGTCAAAATAAACTGCGGAATGATCAAAGTCCCGCCCAAAAATCCGGTTTCGGCGACATCTGCAATGCGCCCGTCGATGATTACGGAAGTGTCAAGAATCTTGCAATCGTGCTTGACGTTCTTATCGGAAAAAATTCCGCCGAGAGCGGAAAGATCGAGATAATCTCCCTTTGCCGCACCAACCATCAAGCCGACATAGCCCATAAAAAATGCGAGCGAAATCGTCAAAAATGTCTGCATTTCAGCTGAAACTGCAGCTTCTTTTTGGATCGATATCAAAACTCCGATCAAAAAGGCTCCGATTATCCCGAGAATCGAACCGATCGCCGCGCCGATCAAAGTTTTCAAACTCGCGCGTCGAACGCGCATTTCAAAAGCGATGATAAAAATCGCGACGAGTCCGCCGAGCAAAGCGGAGAGAAACGGTCGAACCGCATCGTCAATGCCGGAAAACCCGAAGCGCGCCGTTCTTTCGAACGGATTAAGCAGGTAGCCCAGCAGCATTAGCAGTGCGATAAATCCAATTCTGATTATGAGAACGTCAAATTTCATGACGGAAAGAATTTTACCACGAAATCTATTTATTCGGTAACAAAATCACGCGAATGAGGCTTCTAGATAATTTTCAACGTAACGGATACAATTTCAGCAATGGCAAAAGTTCCGAGCACAATTTACGTCTGCCAAAACTGCGGCAGGCAGGAAAGAAAATGGAACGGCAAATGCGCCGACTGCGGAAAGTACGAAACTTTTGTCGAGGAAAAATTTCGCCCTACAATGCAGGTTGTCGGGAAAATCGGCGGCTTTGTTTCGCAGCTTTACCAAACAAAACCTGTTTCCTTCGCCGCAATCGAATCGCAAAACGACGCGCGAAATTCGAGCGGCATCGAAGAATTCGATCGCGTGCTTGGAGGTGGAATCGTTGGCGGCTCGGTCGTTCTTATCGGCGGCGCGCCCGGAATCGGAAAATCGACAATCGTCATTCAAATGGCGGATAAATTGAGCCAAACCGGCGCAAAAGTCCTCTACGTTTCGGGTGAAGAAAGCGAAAAACAAATTAAAATGCGCGGCGAAAGGCTCGGCATAAATGCTGAAAACCTCTTTCTTTTGCCGGAAACAAATCTTGAAAACATTCTCGCGGAAACCGAAAGATTAAAACCGAATTTTGTTATCGTCGATTCAATCCAAACGGTTTTCAGTGAGCGAATCGAATCCGCGCCCGGCTCGGTTTCGCAGGTGCGCGAAGCCGCCGCGGCGTTTATGATCTTTGCGAAACAAACTTCGACGCCGGTTTTTCTCATCGGTCACGTCACAAAAGACGGCTCGATCGCCGGACCGAAAGCTTTGGAACACATCGTTGACACGGTTCTGTACTTTGAAGGCGACCGGCATCACAACCATCGAATAATCCGCGCGACAAAAAATCGCTTCGGCGCCGCAAACGAGATCGGTGTTTTTGAAATGACAAATGCCGGATTGAAACCTGTCGCAAATCCATCGGAAGTTTTTTTGCAGGAACGACCCGAAGGCGCGAGCGGCTCGGTAGTAACGGTCTGTATGGAAGGCACGCGACCGCTTCTTGTCGAGATTCAGGCGCTCGTTTCCGGAACAAAATTCGGAACGGGCAGGCGAATGGCGCAGGGTTTTGATTATAATCGCGCATCGCTTTTGATCGCTGTTTTAGAGAAAAAACTCGGCTTTCAGCTCGCCGGCGACGACGTTTTCGTAAACGTTGCGGGCGGTTTGGAGATCGACGAGCCGGCGGCGGATCTGGGCGTGATCGCGGCGATCGCTTCGAGCTATAAGAATTTGCAAATCCCGCCGGACGTCGCGGTTTTCGGCGAAGTCGGTCTGACCGGTGAAGTTCGCGGCGTTTTGCAGGCGCAAACCCGCGCCCGCGAAGCTCAAACACTCGGTTTTAAGAAATTAATTCTGCCTGCGACAAATAAAACGGGCTTGGAAAAATTGCTTGGAATGCGTGTGGTTGGCGTTAGAAATTTGAGCGAAGCGTTGGATGAATTGTTTTAAGCCGCTAATTCTCGTTGACGTGGTTCCGGAATTTCATCGCCGAATTCTCTTGCGGTTTCAAGCCAGAGTGCTATCGCTTCATTTACGTTTTGCACAGCATCAATCTGCGTTTCGCCGTGCGCCATACAACCGGCAAGTTCAGGAACTTCTGCTACAAAAATTTTATCGTCGTCGTCCCAATAAATCGTAATTTCGTATTTCTGCATCTGTCCGTTTGTCATAAATCATTCTTTCTCAAAATATTTCGAATCTGCCGAACTTGATAAGATTTCGCTTTGCTACCATCACGTTGCAAATTAGGTTTTTCAGCAATTCCTTCTTTTCTATAAGAATGATGGCTTCCTTTTATTCTTTCAATAAATCCGAGACTGAGCAAGAAACTTCTTAAATCTTCAAAATTTATGTTCGCATCGGCGTTTCCACTCAGGATTTTCTGACGTATTTTGGCAAACCTGCTCATTGGGAATTATACGCTTAAATCAACTTTCCATCGATAAAATGTCTTCGAGAATCTCGTCTTTTTCCCTTCTGAGGTCTGTGATTTGCGGTTTGGTTTTTGGTTCGACATAGTTGACCGGCATTCCGAAAGGATCAACCTGCAGCGGCAAGCCTTGTATTTCGAGGTTTTGTGAGATTATTTTGCTCACCAACTCCTGTTCAAACTGCGTAATGTTCAGAAACTTGACGCCGATACCGTTGTCGGAGAAACGATAAAGCGCTTTACACATCAATGGCAGCCAGTTTCGGTTCGGAAGTTGGACGAGCAGCCGAAACTCTTCGCCGACAAGAACGTTTTCATCCCACTCAGCTAGACAGCCGCCAATGCTTATTTGGTGAAGCAGCGTTTCCTGTTTTTCGCCGTATTTTGTGACGCGAATCGCGGGAACGTCTAGCGAAAATCTGATAAATCGTCTTTTTTCTATCGACATTGATGAAACTCTTTAGGAAGGAATTGGTCAACAAACAATCTATTCTACCGATTTTTCCGTCGTAAAAGCAATGATTTAAAGTCAGAACAGCCTGCGTAAGTGGGCTGGTAAATGTTTGTTAACACTCACCAACCCGCTAACGCAGGCTGTTTTGACAAGATCTATTAAGTATTCGCCGCTTCAGTCTTTGCGCAATGCTCGTTAAAAGCATCGATCAGCGACTGTGCGATCGTCGTCGGCTGGCGACCTTCGAGGTCGCGTCTTTCAAACATTCCGACAAGCTTTCCGTTTTTCAAAAAACCGATCGCGGGCGACGAAGGAGCGTACCCCGTAAAATACTCACGGGCTATGTCCGTTGCGTCAATATCCGCGCCGGCAAAAACCGTGATCGTTTTATCCGGCTGATTTTGCGCGGTTTGCAGCGCCATCGCAATTCCCGGTCGAACGCCGCCCGCCGCGCATCCGCAAACCGAATTAACGACGACCATTACCGTTCCTTCCGTGTTTTCAATTACTTCTTTCACCGCTTCCGGCGTTTTCGTTTCTTCGATCCCAAGCTGCGCCAATTCCTGGCGCATTCCGTGGATCATCATTTCTGAATATGGCATAAAATCTCCTATAAAATAAGCTCAAGATTAAAGGTTCAAAGTTCAAAGTTTGAAACTTGACCTTTTTTTCAAGTATTCTTTTTTAAGCGCGTTTCGTCAAGTTTCGTCGAACGATCAGTTTTCGCGGCTCATCACCATCGCCGTTGATTTCGACCGAAAAAACGCTTCCGCGAAACACAAAATTTTTTAACTTTTCCGCCCATTCTATAACGACGACTGCGGTTTTATCTTCGACAATTTCGTGCAAACCAACCGCGAAAGCCGCGTCCGTATTTTCTTCGATACGCCAGAAATCGATGTGATAAACGTCAAACTTTTCAGTTTTGTAGAGATTTACGAGCGTGAATGATGGACTTGTAACTTCATCGACATCGTATTCGAGCGCGTTCAAAATGCCCTTCGTGAAAAGCGTTTTGCCCGCGCCAAGTCCGCCCGAAAGCATGACTGCTTCGCCGCCTCGCAAAGTTTCGCCAAGTTTTTCGCCGAGTTCAAACGTCTGTTCTGGCGCGTTTGAAACAAATTCATTCATAAATATTTTCAAACGCTTCCGCCAAACATTCGCGAACGTCGCCCGCCGTCATCACGCGTTTACCGAATTTTTCATCTGCGATATCTCCGGCAAAACCTGCAAAATAAACCGCGGCGACGACTGTTTCACAAATATCGACGCGCATTTGGACGGCTTGCGCGAGGAAACCGGCGATAATTCCCGTCAGCGTGTCGCCGTTTCCCGCCTTTCCGAGACCGGAATTTCCGGTCGGATTAATGATGACGCGACCGTCCGGCGCGGCGATGAGCGCGCGTTCGCCTTTCAAAACTAAAATCACATCGTGTTTTTGCGCAAAATCGCGAACTGCGTGGACGCGGTCGCTCAAAATTTCTTTGTCTTTTGTTCCGAGAAGCTTCAAAAATTCACCTTCGTGCGGCGTTAAAATAAGCGGCAGATCGCCCAAGCCTTGCAAATCAAAAGGCGCGAGCGAATTCAAACCGTCGGCGTCGATCACAACCGGAGTTTTTCTGTTTTCAACTACTTTTCGAACAAACTTTCGCGTGCTTTCATCCGATGAAGACAAACCGCTTCCGATCGCAACCGCGTCGATGTTTTTCCAAAACTTTTCAATTTCGGGAAAAGCTTTTTCACTGATCGCGCCGCTTTCGGTTTCCGCAACGCCGCGAACCATAACTTCCGGCAAAGCGCGCGACGCGATCGAGTTTCGCGCGGATTCCGGCGTTGCGATCGTGACCAAACCGACGCCCGAACGAATCGCGGCGTTTCCGCAAAGCACCGCCGCGCCCGCGTAATTGTTCGATCCGGCAATCAGAAGCGCGTGCCCGCGCTTGTTTTTATACGAATCGTCAGAAAATTTTGTTTGCTCGAGCCAATGTTTTGCGTCCGCGCGTTCGGCGACAAACAATTGCGACGGCGAAGCTTCGATCAACTCAAACGGCGAACCGATATTTGCTACGACAAGCTCGCCATTGTAACGCGAAGCCGGCGGAAGAACATTCGCGATCTTCGGCGCGGTGAAAGTCACAGTCAAATGAGCGTTTGGATGCGCACTTTGAATTTTTGCATCGTCAGATTTCAATCCGGATGGCAGATCGAGCGAAACGACAAAAGTAGTACGTTCGCCGCCATCTTCATTAAATGCCGCGATAAAAGCCGCAGCCTGCTCATAAACGCTTTCGAGCGGACGCGTCAAACCGGTTCCGAAGAGCGCGTCGATCAAAATGTCGGGATCGTCCTGGTGAAAATTTAAACTGTCGTATTCGAGCCATTCCTCCATTGTCTCGATTTCTTCAAATGCGAGATCAGCCTGGTCGAGCTCAAAGCCTTCGAAATCAGTAATCTTATTAAGAATCTCAAAATTGGCGCGCGCGTCGCCCTTCGTTTCTTCCACTTTTCCGAAAAGACAAACCTCAACATCTGCGCCTTGCGTCCATAAAATTCGCGCTAAAGCCGCGCCGTCGCCGCCGTTGTTGCCTTTGCCGCAAAGTACGAGAACTGACTTCCCTTCAACCGAGCCGCCCAACTTTTCGAGAATGATTTTAGCCGTCGCGTGCGCTGCGTTTTCCATCAAAACGAGCGATGGAATGCCGTATTTTGCGGTCGTCAAACGATCGACCTCACGCATTTCCTCGGCTGAAAGCACTTTTTGCATACATAAATAACTTGCCACAAAACCGCGCAAAACAAAAAAACCGCATTCGAATTTCAAATGCGGCTTGATTGATTTATACGAGATCGTGAACAGAACACGGAAATCCCAGTTAAGCTAAAATGTCTGCCACTGTGCTTGACCACGTTTATCTTCCGTTACTTAATAGAAACTCCCATTGCGAATTGCTTTCCACAAATAGCGAAAAATACTTGGAAATAAAAATGCTCCCGAAACGATTCGAACGTTCGTCCTACCGCTTAGGAGGCGGTCGCTCTATCCAACTGAGCTACGGGAGCACATTAATTTTGGATTTTAGATTTTGAATTTTGGAATGTCCAATTTAAGAATCGTAATTCAGAATTGAGCGAACGTCGTAACCGTTGAATTTCGAGCGACCGTTCAGGAAGTTCAATTCGACGAGAAAAAGCAGTCCGACGATATTTCCGCCCAAGCCTTCGACGAGATCGACAGTCGCTTTCGCGGTTCCGCCGGTAGCGAGCAGATCGTCGACGATCAAAACTTTATGTCCCGCACCGACGGCATCTTTGTGCATTTCCAGCGAATCCTGTCCGTATTCGAGTTCATAAAAAACAGACACCGTATCAGACGGCAGTTTTTTCGGCTTGCGCACGGGAATGAACCCGACTCCCAATTGATACGCGAGCGGCGTTCCAAAGATAAATCCGCGAGATTCGATGCCGATCACGGTGTCGATGTCCATTCCGCGACAAGCCTCTGTCAGGGCATCGATCGTTTCCTCCAAACCGCCTGGGTCTTTCAACAAGGTGGTGATGTCGTAAAAATTGATGCCCGCTTTCGGGAAATCGGGCACTTCGCGAATCAGTTTTTTAAGTTGTTCCATTTATAAAGACTTATATCCCCTAATGTATTTCTTCTACAACATTAACGCATTTCGGCGGTCAACGCTCGATGCGAAATGACGAAAATGCCCGGTTTGGCTCAAGCACCGTCTCTTCTAAGGATTCGACTGTCGAGTATCTTGGCCCCACGACAATGTCATCACGAAATGAGCTAACCTGCTTTTCGCCGCCCTGAACAAAGGCCTCAACCGAGCCGTCGTCGAGATTTTTCACGTATCCCGTCACCTGATGCCGCGCCGCCGACCGTTGTGCGAAATATCGAAATCCGACTCCCTGGACAACACCCGATACGACAAACTTTCTCGCGATCATCATTATCCGAGCGCGTCCAAACACTCCCTCAACGGCCGTTTTCTGCATGAATAAACCGGCATTCCGCGCAACGTAAACTTGCTGGCCGGCATCTGACGAAGTTCCTCGGCAAGGGCAAGAAAATCCTTTGGCTCATCGGTTACGAACGAGATCAAGTATTCCTGATCGCTAAAACCAAAGGCGTGTGTTAGGTGAACGCGGATATTCGGAAACCGCTTGCCGACCATAAAATTCTCTTCGATCAAAGCATCGCGCTCGTCCGCGGGCTTTTCGTACCATTCCTTGTGTTTCGCACACGGGTAAAGAAAATGATAGCTCTCGTCGCCGATCTTTACGTGGAAACGATCCTCGGCGCCGTCGGAGACGAACATCATTTTTTTTGTGACCGCAAGATAATTGTCGGCGGTCTCGAGATAGCTGCCGAGCCGTGTTCGATACAGCTTTGCGGTCATTTCCTGTATCTGATCCATTGAGCGGCCGATCCGCCAGAGCATCAAATCGGCTTTGGAATCGAACCCGACGAGCGAATAGCTGAACAGTAAAAAGTCATCGTGGTACCGGTCGTAAACGCTTTGAAATTCACTCTTTAGGATAGATTTGGTTTCGTTATCAAGCCGTCGCCATTCGGGATTCACCCGAAAAAACATAAAATTGACAAATTGCTTTTCGAGCGCGGGGAACGACCGGAGATCGTCCAGTTCCTCGACCAGACGCAAACCGGTCGGCTCCTGCTGCTCTTTTGCTGTGTTTACC
>JBGTFE010000015.1:0-3260 GCA_041747435.1 Pyrinomonadaceae bacterium
CGATTTCGAACCCCGATCACGGGCAGGTCAACCGTTACGCAAAATGCCCGGCATCCAGCGGCCTCAGCCCGCTGCACGACGTCCTTCGTAAACGCCCGGTCTGGCTGCAGATAGATCTGAAGCCAGAGCGGTTGTGTTGCAACGGCCGCGATCTCCTCAAGCCGAGTCGTTGAATAGCTGCTGATGACGTAAGTGGCCGAAGCGTTACTCGCACCTATGGCAGCCTCGATCTCACCATTAGCATGGTACAGACGCTGAAGTCCGACGGGAGCAAGTACAATGGGGAAAGCGAGCTTGTGGCCCAACAGTTCGATCTGAGTGTCGAGCCTCGAAACGTCGACGAGGACACGTGGCTCTAGCTTGATCTTGTCAAAGGAAGCGCGATTCTCACGCAGAGTAACCTCGTCCGCCGCGCCCATAGTGAGGTATTCCCAGGCCATGGGTGACATCTGTGCCCGTGCGGCCGGCTCGAAGTCGCCAAGCGTGAAAATCTCGGAAAGCCAATCAGCACCTGGAGCGTTCGCGATACTCATTCAGAGATAATAAATGTCGGCACCATTCCGCCGCCCGATGAAACATTTGCTAATTCGGTTGTCGAAAGACGAGTGAATGCCGAACCGACTATTCCATTAAATAAAAGCGGGTCGAGGTCAACGAGTTGCTCGATCATCTGGAAATTTCCGGCGGAATCGAGCATCGGGAATTCTTCTTTTGAAGTCTGCACACGCTCCTGCACGAGATAATCGCCGTTTTCGAGCGCGAGCGTTATCGCGTCTTTCCATTCCTCGACGGTCGAAGCCCAGCCGATATAAATTCCGTGTCCACCGTAATCGTCGTTCGGTTTGAGGACTAATTTATTCGCGTTTTCGCGCGTCCATTCGACGAGGTTTATTTCCTCGCCGTAATGTTCGGTTTGTTCCTCGCGGAATTTGCGCGTCCATGGAACGTGTTTTTTAATTGCTTCGAGTTCCGCTTCGCTGAAAAGATGCGCGTAATTTTCGTTGGTCAAAACGGCGAAGATCGCTTTTTTGTGAACGATCTTCGAGCGAAAACTGTTGACCATACAAACCGCTCCGGCGCGATAGGCTTCGAGCAAAGCGGGCGCGGAATTTATGATCGGCAGATATTCGTTGACGAGCAGACGTTTATAAACGATGTCAATCGTTACACCTTTATAGACGAGATATTTTCCGTCAAATTCGAGTTCGTCGGGCGAACAGATGAGAGCCGTGCAGCCGTTTTCTTCGAAATAATCCTTAAAGAGTTCAAACTCCTTCTGCGTCGGCAAATCTTTCAGATCAACGATGGCAATGACGGGCGATTTTTCCGGTTTGTGACCGAGAAATTCTTCGTAACAACCAAGCAGAACGTCGAGCATTTTTGAGCGACCTTCCAAAAATTCGACCTCGTATCGTTCGCAGAATTTTTTCATCACCGGAAGATTCTTAAAAATCTCCGTCGCCGAATCCGCGTAAGCCACGCCTGCCGGAGATTCGCCGTTGAGTTCGACGAACGAGTAAGAATTTTCCGTCAAAAACGAATCGAGCCGCGCATTGGGCGAAACGAATTTGTATTTCGGATCAATTTCGACGAGTTCCCTTTCGATGCCGGTAATGCCGAGTTCTTCTAAAAGTTCGCCGTTTTCGATTGCCGCATCCTTGACCTTTTGCAAAGCATTCCAGATCGTTTCGCAGATCGCTTTCGTTCTGTTCCAATCGGCTTGTGTAACAAAATGCGGGCGCAGATAAGGCGTGAGGCGGCGACCGCCGAAGATCAGACGCGCATCTTCCAAACCTTCATCCAAAGCGCGGCGCGATTCTTCCGCCAAGTCGAAATCAGTAAGAAGTTCGTGATAATAAGCAACGGCATTTTTAAGCATAGATATTAGATGTCGGATGTTAGATGTCAGAATTAGATGCCGTTTTGACTGACATCTAGCATCTGATATCTAACATCTTGATAGTTTTAATACTTTTTCAAATTCCTTCTTCGTCAAAGGCATTACGGAAAGACGCGATTGTTTGATCAGCGCGATGTTTTCTAAAGTTTTCTCGTTTTTTATTTCGTCAAGCGTAACAGGTTTTTTAAATTTCTCAACCGGCTTTATTTCGACGGCGAGCCATTTTTCATCGTTCGGGTCGGGGAAATTTTCCCGTGAAATTTCCGCCAGACCGACGACCGCTTTTTCCGAGACCGAATGATAAAACAAAATTTGGTCGCCCGCTTTCATCTCGCGCAGATTGTTTCGCGCCTGATAGTTTCGCACACCGTCCCAGACGGTTTTCTTGTCTTTTAAAAGATCGTCGAACGAATATTTTTCCGGTTCTTGTTTGACCAGCCAGTAGTTCATAATTTTCAGCAGATGCGGCGGTATTTTGCTTCGTAAAAAGCCAGGATTCCGTGACAAACCAAGCCGACCGCCATAACGAATAAGAGTGTTTTCCCGTAGCCGGTCTGCGATAAAGTCAAAAGCGCGCCGTCCAAACCGATAGCTTGCTCGGCATTATAATTGATTGCCGCCAGAATAAAAAAATAACCCATCAGAGCAAAGATCACGGCACGCGCCGTAAAGCTCATCACGCCGAGAATCGAAATAAACCTTCCGTGCCAGCCTTTGATCTCCCACGAACGATAATGCTCCCGAAACTTTCCCGAAAAACCGCTGTAACATTCGTGTATGCTCGCGCCGAACACACTTACTCCGATGATAAAAACGATAATTACGCCGAGCGGAATGGCAAGCAAAATCGAAGTTATCGTTTGCGGCAGTTCGCCGTTTTCGCCCGAAGCCTTTGCCGAAAGCGTGATGCTCCACGCCGTCAAAGCCAGACCGATGTAAACCAAACCGATGCCGATAAAAAATATTCTTTTGACGATTCCAAGCCAGTTTTTCCCGACATTATCAACGTCAGCCGCGCCGCGCAGAATATTCCACAATCCGTGTCCGATTGCGCCGAAAATAAAAATTATCAATAGAATTTTTCCGAACGGCTTCTGCGCGACCGTTCCCAATGCACCGGTCGGATCGGCAATTTTTCCGCCCTGTAAACCGATGACTAGCAGAATCGCTAAAAATCCGATCACGATATACAAACCGCCTTTCGTATAAAAACCGAAGCGCGTCAGCCATTTAACAGCCGGATGCCGCACCGTTTCCTCAGCGGCTTCGACCGTTTCCTCGATTTTTTCACTGATCGCCTGTTTGGTTTCGTCCGTCATCGGTGAAGTGTTCCGTTAAAATCTCAGCCTTTCTTTTGCGC
>JBGTFE010000016.1:0-13069 GCA_041747435.1 Pyrinomonadaceae bacterium
AAAACTTGCAGCAGCGGATTGACGGCGTTCGGATTTCCGACTTGACCGAGCGCGTAGGCGGCTTCGCGCCGGACGAGTTCTTTTTTATCGCGCAGCAGCGGAAACAGAACGGTCAGCGCTTCGTCGGCGGGAAGAAAAACAACGGAAAAAGCGGCGGACGCGCGGACGATTTCCGCTTTATCGGTTAAAGCCGGAACTGCGATTCGAGACGCTTCGGCGGTTTTGAGATTTCGGATGCGGAAAAGCGCGTCGCGTTTTTCTTCGTCGTTGCCGGTTTGAATCGCGCGTTCTAAAAAAACCTTTTCCGTCGTCCAATCGATTTGCGTTTGAGCTGCACCGAAATCTTGCGCCGAAGAAATTCCCGCAAAGGCGCAAAGCGCGCAGAGAAAAAACGAGCATTGAAACAGAAGTTTCAAACCCGTCATTCGTAATTCGTGATTCGTAATTGTTTTCACGCCGCGCGTTGGACGTTTTGGCGCCGGATTTTTTCCCATTCAAAAACCTGACGGGCGCGTTTGTTTTCGTAAGCGTCCGACAAGGAGACGATTAAATCGTCGCTTGAATAATTTTCCTTTGTTTTTGAAAGACGTGTGGAAGGAAGCTGGGAAATGTAACCGGCGTCGGCTAAAGTCTCGTTATTGTTGAGTTTATTAATTTCGCTGGCAGTATTTTTGTTCGTTTGTTTGACCATCTCCGTATCTCCTTATTATCGGGCAGACAGTCAAACTTCGAAATATAATTTCAAGTTTCGGCTGTCGGCAAAATCGTTTTTCTCATTAATAAAACTTTCGTATTGGTAAATCTCCGGCGACTTTTTATGTTAAAGCGCGATAAAAAGATTAGCACGAAATTTGTAGCGAAGCAATGAATTCGTTTTGAAAAATAGTCCGAAAAACTCGTCTTAATTAGAACGACAAACAACAAAAAGTTGAATAATTCAATTAAAGAAAACGATTCGATTCTCGGTTTGTTTTGATTTTCAAAACGAATAAAATAGTTTTATGTTGATTGCTAATTTGATTGAGAAGCGGCGGCTGGTCAGAATTTTCAACGTCGTTACGTCCGACGGAGTTTTTGAGGTGATTTATAACGGAACGGGAATGGGGTATGAGGAAATAATCGTCGATGATCAAATAGCCGTTCGGACGAGCAGCTATTTTTGGTATGTGCCGAAGTTTGAATTTCTGATCGGCAGAGCGTCGGCGCGAGTCGAGGTCGGCATTTCTTTTTGGTTAGAGATAAATCAATTCAACTTAATCATAGCGGGCGAAAGTGTTTACTCCGAATAAAATTGGACAAATCTTTTGGTTTTACTTAAAATCCAAATATGTCGTTTTACCAAAACAACCTCGTCCTTAGATAGCCACTCGCCAAACTTTCCGGCGACGTGGCGCAAACTTCACAATTCAAAATTAAAATTAAAATTACAAAAGTGGATGAATTACGGTTTATCCGCTAAACTTACGTTTTTTCAATGCTCGATAAAATTTGAACATTGAACCCCAAACATTGAACACACAGATATGGACGAAAAATATTTCGCGCAAAAGATAGAGCAAAAATGGCAGCGGCGCTGGGCGGAAAACAAGACGTTTGAAGCAGTAATTGATGCGTCGAAAGAAAAATTTTACGCGCTGGAAATGCTGCCGTATCCTTCGGGCAGACTGCATATGGGTCACGTTCGCAATTATTCCATCGGCGACGCGCTCGCCTGGTATAAACGGCTGCAAGGATTCAATGTGCTGCATCCGATTGGTTGGGACAGCTTCGGGCAGCCCGCCGAGCAAGCCGCGATCAAAAAAGGCGTCAACCCGCGCGATTGGACCGAGGACAATATCAAACAGATGCGCGAACAGTTGCAGCGTCTCGGTTTGAGCTACGATTGGAGTCGCGAAATCGCCGCGCATCGTCCCGAATATTATAAATTCGACCAGTGGTTTTTCCTGAAAATGCTTGAACTCGGTTTGGCGTATAAGAAAATGACCAAGGTCAACTGGTGTCCGAAAGACCAGACAACCTTGTCGAATGAACAGGCAAGCGGCGGCGTCTGCTGGCGCTGCGGAACGCAGGTCGAGAAAAAAGACATCGCCCAGTGGTTTTTGCGAATTACTGCCTACGCCGAAGAACTTCTTGACGGAATGAACGAAATCGAAGCCGGCTGGGCGGAGCGCGTTTTGACGATGCAGAAAAACTGGATCGGCAAGAGCGAAGGAGCGACCGTTGAGTTCAAAGTTCAAAGTTCAAAGTTCAAAGCTGAGGAAAGCGGAAGAGTTGAAACTATTAGAATTTTCACAACGCGCATCGACACAATTTACGGCGCGAATGCGGTCGTCGTTGCTCCGGTTCATCCCGTAATTGAAAATAATTTCGCGCAATTTTCCGATGATGTAAAAACGAAGATTGCGGAGATAAAATCGCAGCAGGAAAAGCCGACCGATTACGGCGAGGAAGTCGAAAAAGACGGCGTCGATACAGGACTGAAAGCGATAAATCCGTTCAGCGCTGAGGAATTGCCCGTTTGGGTCGGCAATTACGTGATGATGGAATACGGAACCGGCGCGGTAATGAGCGTTCCGGCGCACGACGAGCGCGATCTCGAATTTGCGAAGAAGTTCGGATTAGAAGTTCGTAGAGTTATAGAGTCTGCAGAGTTGACAGAGCCGGATTCCGGCGACTTTAAGAACTCGACGAACTCTCGAGAATGGTTCACCGATTACGGCGTTTTGATAAATTCCGGCGAATGGTCGCATCAAACGAGCGAAGAGGCGATGCGCGAAATGTCCGAATTTGCGGAAAAGAACAACTTCGGCGAACCAACCGTCACCTATCGCATCCGCGATTGGGGAATTTCGCGCCAAAGATTTTGGGGCGCCCCGATCCCGATCGTTTATTGCGCCGATTGCGGAACGGTTCCGGTTTCCTTTGATGATCTTCCTGTCGAACTGCCGGAAAGCGCGCCTTTTACGGGCGTCGGCGAATCTCCGCTCGCGAAAGTTCCCGAATTTGTAAATACGTTTTGCCCGAAATGCAAACAGCCGGCGAAGCGCGAAACGGACACGATGGATACGTTCGTCGATTCGAGCTGGTATTATTTCCGCTACACTGATCCGCACAACAAAAGCGCGCCATTCGAACCGGAAATCGCGGCGTATTGGCTGCCGGTCGAGCAATACATCGGCGGCGTGGATCATGCTGTGATGCATTTGCTCTACACGCGTTTTTGGACGAAGGTTATGCGTGATTTGGGATTGGTGGATTTTGACGAGCCGATCCGAAAACTGCTTACACAGGGAATGGTCGTCAGCGAATCGTATTACTCTGATCGGCGCGCGGGCTACGTTTATTCCGATGAAGTAAATATCGAACGCGATGAGCGCGGCAAGATCGTTAGCGCGACCTTGAAGACGGACGATTCGCCGGTAAAAGTCGCGGTCGAAAAGATGTCGAAATCAAAATTCAACGGCGTCGATCCGGACGATATGGTTTTGATCTATGGCGCCGACGCGGTGCGCATTTTTGCGCTTTTTGCCGCGCCTGCGGAGAACGAATTGGTCTGGCTGGAGACCGGAATTGACGGCGCAGTCAGGTTTTTGCAGCGCGTTTGGCGGTTTGTTTATCGTTGGAAAGATGCATTGAAAACCGCATCTGCCTGCGCAGACGCGTCAAACGATGGCGCACGGAAATTGCGGCAGAAAACGCATCAAACGATAAAACGCATTACGGAAAATTTCGAGAGTTATCAATTTAATACGCCGGTCGCCGCTTTGATGGAATTGTCGAATGCGCTGGGTGATTTCAAGGTCGAACCCGAAAAGGCGAGCGAATCGGATGTATTTGCCGTTCGCGAAGCGGTTGAAAGTTTAATCCTGATGCTCGCACCGTATGCGCCGCATGTTTCGGAAGAATTGTGGCAAGCTGTCACCGGAAATACGGACGGAATGTTGGCTTCGGGCGCGAAATTTCCGGTTGCGGACGAAGATTTGGCGAAAGCGGACGAGATCGAGATCCCAATTCAGGTCAATGGCAAACTGCGTTCGCGTGTTTTAATTGCGCCCGAAACTTCAAAAGAGGATTTGGAAAAAATGGCGCTGGCAGACGCGAAAATTTGCGAATATACGAGCGGAAAAGAGATCGTAAAAGTCATAATTGTTCCGAATCGTCTCGTTAATGTAGTCGTCAAGGGATAGTTTCGTTTCGCTTTTTCCTTGATTGCCGTTTTGAAAGCAACTAATATTGATACTGTAAAATCACACTGTTTGGAAAAGAAAACATCAAAATGAAAGAGTGCCAACTCTGTAAAACTTGCTATACCGACGAGATCACCGTTTGCTCGAACGACAATTCGGCGACTATTCACACCATTAGCGGCGAGCCCGTGCTTGAAGGAAAATACCACCTCGAATGTCGTCTCGGACAAGGCGGAATGGGTGTAGTTTACAAAGCGCGGCACGCATATTTGAAAACTCTTCACGCGATCAAGGTGATTTTGCCCGATCTCGTTGGTAACGATCCTCAGCTCGTCACGCGTTTCAGGCAGGAAGCGCTTGCGGCTGCGGCGATTCGCCATCAAAATGTCGTCGGCGTTTCGGATTACGGCGTTGCGCTGGGAGTTATGCCGTTTTTGGTAATGGAATACGTCGAAGGCGAATCGCTCCACGATCTGCTTGCGCGCGAAAAGCGCCTTTCGCCGGAAAAGGCTCTCGACTTAATGGCGGCGATCGCAGCCGGCGTCGGCGCGGCGCACAGCCAGGGAATCGTTCACCGCGATCTTAAACCGCTGAACGTAATGATCCTCAAGGATAAGAACGATCTCTCGGAAGCTGTAAAGATCCTCGATTTTGGTTTGGCAAAGATAAAATCCGGCGAATTGCTCGGCTCATTCATTCAGGCGCAAACAACCGGTTTGATGGGCTCGCCGTATTATATGGCGCCCGAACAATGGAACGACGAAGAACCTGACGCGCGTTCTGATGTTTACAGCTTAGGCGTGATGCTTTTTCAGATGATCGCAGGCGACGTGCCGTTTAAGGGAAATTCGATCCCGGCGATAATGAAAAAACATCTCACCGATGAACCCGTGCCGATGAGCGAGTATGGCGTACGCGTGCCGGTGCGATTCGAACGCGCAATTCTTCACACTCTTGAAAAAGACCCGGACAGACGAACGCCCACGGTCGAGCAGATGATCGGTGAATTGAAAGAGGCGCTCATTTCGATGCAGGATACGATCGCCGATTTTTCTGCAAGCCCGACTCTGCCGGTTTCAAATTTGAAGATCTTAACAAATCCGGCGCAATCGAAGATCTTCGTGGACAACATTGCGGTCGGCGAAAGTAAAGACGACGGCTGGCTTTTGCTTGAAGGCGTTCAGAGCGGGAATCATCATTTGCGAGTCAAACACGAAGGTTTTGAAGATTGGGAAAAAAATCTAACTTGCGATGGAACTCCCGTCGAGGTCGTCGCCGAACTCCAAAAAGATACGCGCGCGATTCCGAGACCTCCGGAAACGATTCCCGTTGATCTTTCGCCCGAAACCCTTGTCCGCGGTTCCGAAGCGAAAACAAAACCGCAGCCGCAGCCGCAAAAGATCAATATCGACCTGCAAAAACCTGTGGTCGAGCCCCAGGCAGCAGCATCGCGCCGTTCGCCCGTCATTTTCGCTGTTATTGGAATTCTGGGTTTATTCTTACTTACTGCAATTGGAATAGTCGCGGCGTTTATGCTCGGCGCATTCGGCGGCGGAACGGTCGCCAACGAGAATTCAGCGCCGGCAAACACGCAGAGCAATACTAACTCGCCGCTTTCCGTAATTGAGGCGGAGATGATAAGAATTCCGGGCGGAACCTTTAAGATGGGACGCGACGACGGCGACGATTTTGAAAAACCGGAACACGAAGTTGAGGTCAAAGATTTTTGGATGGACAAAACCGAGGTCACAAACGCAGAGTTTTACAGTTTTGTTCGCGACAGCGGTTATAAATTCGCTTCAAACGATTGGATCGACGGAAAACCGCCGCAAGCAAAGGAAAATATGCCGGTTCGATTTGTAAATATTGACGATGTAAGAGCCTTTTCCGATTGGCGTTCGAGACGCGATTCGACGGCATATCGCCTTCCGACGGAAGAAGAATGGGAATACGCCGCGCGAAACGGCGCGAAAGGCACGCTTTATCCGTGGGGAAACGATTTTAAAGACGAATGCGCGGTGATCGGGAAAACAACCGCGGAAGTAGAGGCGGTTGGTTCAAAAGAGTGCGGCGCGAGCGATTTGAAAGTGTTCGATTTGATCGGAAATGTTGCGGAATGGACGAGCACAGAGCCGAAACCGTATCCGGGAAATTCGGGCGAAATGAAGCTCAAAGCAAGCGAGCCGTATTTTATCGTACGAGGCGCATCAGCTTACCGCGACCGCAAGGGAAAGGTTTCCGAAACTGCGACATACCGATTGCCGGTTCCGTTCGGTGCGAGAGACAATCGAATAGGTTTTCGCCTCGTTCGCTCGGATAAATAATATTAAAGCTTATGTTTAGAGTGCCAAAACTTTTCAGCTTTTGCGTGTTAGCCGCATCACTCGTGTTCGCGTCCGTTTTTGCCAGCGGACAGAATTTGGGCGTCGGCGGCGGGCTTTCGACAACAAAAACGAAGTCGAATTCAACGACGGCTTCCAAAAAAACGACTCCTCAAAAAAGCAAGCGAACGGCGCCGAAAACTACGGTCGCCGCGAACACAAAAGCCAAGTCCGTAACAAAAGAAGAAACGCCGCAAACGAGCATCGAGATCACGCCTGCTCGACCGAAGATCGCGTATTACAACGAGCGCTTTGAAATGGCGATCGAAGAAGGCAATCGCGCGCGAGACGAACGCGATTATTTTAAGGCGGAATTCGCATACCGGCGCGCGCATGCGATCGGCACGGACGATTATCGGGCGATCTACGGTTTGGGAAATATTTACAGCGATCAGCAGCGTTGGTTCGAAGCCGAAAAGGCGTATCGTGAAGCCATCCGTATCAATCCGACGACGTCCGACGCTTATATTGCGTTAAGCTTTGTTTTGTCGCAGCCGATTTCGACTGCGGATCTGCTCGAACGATTTGCCGAAGCCGAAACTTTTGCGCGGCGCGCGATACAGCTCGATGCCCAAAATCCATATGCTTACGATCAACTCGGAGTCGCGCTCGAACTGCGCGGAATTGTCTCGGATGAAACCGAAAACGCGTATCGAAACGCGATAAAGATCGATCCGCAGGCGGCGCTCGCTTACGCGCATCTCGGCAGGCTTTTGCGGAAAAAAGGACAGCTCAACGAATCGACCGCGGCTTATCGGCAGGCGATTCAATTCGCGACTGACGTTCCGACGATGATCCTGGTCGCCGAAGTTATGCAGTCGCAGCAGCGTTACACGGATTCGGAACAGCTTCTGCGCCGCGCCCTGAGCAGCGATCCGAAAAACCCGACCGCGCTTTTTCTTCTGGGACGCGCTTTGACGACGCGTTCGAATTTTGGCGAAGCCGAACAGGTTTTGCGAAAGAGTTTGCAGGTAAGCCCGAACAATTTTAACGGTTATATGCTTTTGGGCTCGCTTTATTCGCGGCAGGGGAAATTTGCCGAAGCCGAAAAGGAACTGCTGAAAGCGCTGCAGGTCGTTTCGCCGCACGATAAACGGCGCCTCGCGCTGGAGTTTGAAACCGTGGGCGACGGTTATTTGCGCGGCGGAAACCGCATAGATGCCGCGCGTATTTATCAGCAAGCTTCATCGCTCGATGCTGAGAAAAAAAGCCTGACCGACAAATTAGCAAAGGCGAAAGGAGACTAATTTTCTCATTCATTTATTGAAATCCGCGTCCCATTCGGCGTATTTCCTTTTGAGGTAAAAATTAGCCGGAATTAACGGATCGGAGTCTTCGCTCAAATGAATTATTCAGCAGTCAAAGTAACAATGCTCTATTGTCCCAAATGCCAGCACACATACGAAACGGGAAGTCAGAGATTCTGCAGCAACGACGGACCTCGGCTTTTGATCGCCTCGGCGGGTAAATCCGCCGGTCAATCGGGCGGAGTTTTCTCGAGCCTTTTGGGCAGAAACACCCCAAGTATCGAACGCGACGAAAATTTGTCTGCAACGCCGCGATTTACAGCGTACAAAAAGCCCGTCGCGCCCGATTTTTTTAATCGCGACATAGATTTTGATGCCGACGAGAGAAAAGAAACGTCAGCAAAACCCGTTGCCAGACTTATTCGACCGAGCGAAATACATTCGGGAACGGCTGAGGTCGGCGACCGAAAGGCAAACCCGACCGGCAGACTTGCGCTAACGTGGGAACAACCGAAAATTCTTTTCGGACAAATGGTAAAAGGACGATATTATATCGTCGATGTGCTTGGACAGGACGAAGTCAGTATTTCATTTTTGGCTGAAGACAAGATCGTTCCGGACAAAAAAGTTTTCGTTCGCGTTTTTATGGACGAAGACACAAGCGACACACTCGCAAACAAGATCTTTGCCGAAGAACGCGTTTCGCTTTCGCATATAAATCATCCGAACATCGCAAATGTGATCGATTCCGGAGAGCTGCAGGAAGGAAAACCGTTTATCGTTTCCGAATATATGGACGGAAAAACGGTGAAGGATATGCTCCAGCGCACCGGGCAATTCAACGTGCTGAGAACCGCGCGCATCATCCGCCAGGCGTCATACGCGCTCAGCGAAGTTCACCAAAACGGCATTCTGCACCGCAATCTAAAACCGGAAAATATCTTTCTGATGATCAATGAATCAGGCGCGGAACAGGTAAAGCTCACGAATTTCGGCGTTTTGTATGACAAGATCAACGAGGCGAACATCGTTTACAAATCGCCCGAGCAGATCGAAGGAAAGCTTTCAAATTTTGCCAGCGACATTTATTCGCTCGCGGTGATCGCGTATCAAATGCTCACCAATCGCGTGCCGTTTTCCGCCGATTCGGGCAGCGCATTGCTTCGCGCTCAGCGCAATGGCTTGAATCTGCACCCGACAAATTTGCGGCTTGACGTGCCGCCGCTCGTGGACGAAATTCTGGAAAAAGCGTTGTCGTATAATCCGTCAGACCGGTATCCGAAGGCGCGCGATTTCGGCGACGCATTCTTTAACGCTTTAACGACCGTTTCGCCGTGGGAAAACACGATCGAGATCGAACCCGAATTTGACGACGATGAAGATGAATCGTCCGGATTAACGCCTATCGTTTCGCCTTTTGAGATCGAAGAAACAGAAGCCGAAGCGGAAAGTTTCGCGACGGAAGAATTTGAGACCGAATCGGAAGACGATTTTTCCGAAGATGCCGTTTCCGAAGTGACAGAAACAGCGCCGGTCGCGCAAAACAAAGAGCTTCCGTGGGAAAAACGCTCGCCGGATCCGGTTGAAACTCCAAAACCGAACTGGTTTTTGGCGGCGCTTTTCACAGCCGGGCTGATCGTCTTTCTCGGCGTTTGGTATTATTTTTTGAATCGTCCGGTCAACACAAATGTTGTCGAAGAGCCGGTTGCTCAGGATAATACGACAAATCCGGACGCCAACCTTGTTCAGAATCAACCCGCGGTCGAGATCGAAACGCCGCCGCTCAAACGCAATGTTCAGCAGCCGGCGAACACTTTGTATTTCGAAAACTCGCGCCAAAATCTGAAAGGCGAAATGGCGAAAAATTTTCTCGGATTTTCGCTCTATTACCCGAAGGATTGGGCGAAAACCTCCGACGAAAACAATTTTCTCGACGTTGCGAAAAATTCGCCGGAAGGCATTGCGATCAAAAAATTCATTGTCACGCGTTATCCGAGCGAGGGAACATTTAACGTGGACACAGCTCTTTTTCCCGAGTTAAAAGAAAAATCGGACACCGATCTGCAAAAAATTCTGCAAATATATCACGTGATCTCCGCCGGTGAATCGACAATTCAGGACGGACGCTGGAAGGTTTATGAGGTAAAATTCCAGGGCGCCGTCAGCGGAATTAACGGCGAAAATCTTTCGCTTTGGGGAAGACGTTTTTGGATTCCGGTTCAGCGACCGGGAATGAAAAATGGATTTGTCATCACGATTTTAGCGACCTCGCTCGCGCCGGGCGTTTCGAGCGTTGACGACATCGCCGCGGGTGATGAGCTAAGACAAATTCTCGAGACATTCGAACCGGCAGTCGAATAAGAAGAAACCACGAATCAACACGAATCAGCACGAAAAAAGACTTCTTTTTAAGTGTTTCTTCGTGTTTTTGTGTTTCGCTTACTTATCTATTCGATCAATTCGCCTCTTATCAGATCGTCGGGAAAAGGTTCTAACAATTCGGCAAGCGTGTGGGCGTTCGAAGGCGGAGTCGTCATATAAAGCTCGTAATTGGATTCGTGCAGAATAACCGGCATTCGGTTGTGAACTTCGCGGATCGTGCTATTTGGTTCGGTCGTCAACATCGAACATGTTGGAATCTTTATGCCGTCGATCATCGAGCTTTCCCAAATTCCCGCAAAACAAAACGGCTTTTTATCCGTCATCTCAAATCTTATGGGAACTTTCCGGCTTTGACCTTTGACGGTCGCAAACTCAAAAAACGCGCTCGCGGGCAAAAGACAGCGGCGAAATCGGAAGGCGTCGCGCGCGTAGCCGTCAAAAACCTTTTCCGATCGCGTATTGGTCAACATCTGGCTCGGCTTCCATTCCGGTCTAATGCCCCACATCTGACTTACAAAATTATATTCGCCGTCTTTGAGCGTAACTACGGGAACGACGGATTTCGGATAAAGCGAGTCGTATTTCTTTTCGTCCTTGAACTTTTTGGTCTTGTCGAGCCACGTCTCCGACGCGTTTGGAAAAAGCTTTCTCAAACGCTCTATACTCAATTCTGCTTCGTATCGATTGCACATTTCTGCATTCTACTCAAAAGCGTACGTCAAGCGCAAAATCCCGCGCAAAAGCTTCGGTTCGGTTGGAGCCTCAGGCTATAATTTTTGTCGCCATCAGCGACGGATTATATTTATACGTGACACCCAGCGATTCTCGCCGGGCTATGTTGTCCGTCACCTTCGGCGACGAGCGCGCGTTGAAAAAAAAGTAATAGCAACCGCGCGCGGCTTGGCGAACCGTGCCGCAGGAAGTTTGTGGGGTAACAAAGTCCACGGAGCAGACGAAAGATTTTTGTTTTTCACTTCTTTAAGTTAAAATTACGACAATCGTTAGTTCAAACTTAAAACAAACTTTTCTTTTGCGACATGAAAATAATCTTAGCCGAAGTTACATCGGGCAGGCAGCAGCAGTCCGAGCGGACGTTTAGCGAAAATATTGTGCGCATCGGGCGCGATGCGGGCGAATGCCAGATATGTTTTGACAGCGCGCACTATCCGATGGTTTCGCGCCGCCATGCCGAGCTGCGTTTTGAAGGCGGGCGATGGGTTGTGCAGGATCTGAATTCGAGCTTTGGGACGTCGATGAACGGGATGAAGATCACGCAGCCGACGCCGGTTGCGGTCGGAAGCTCAATACAATTCGGCTCGGGCGGTCCGGTTTTGCGCGTCGTGCATTTTGGCGACACCGCGCCGCAGCCGCAAGCGCAGCAAAGTCCGCCGCCGCAGGTTCATAGTCAAACTCCGCCGCCAAAACCGCCTTTGCCGCCTCAAAACGAAACGCCGCAGCTCGACTTTATCGGCGCGAACGCTTCGTCAATGCCGTTCAAAATTACAAAGACGAGCATCTGGCTCGGACGCGAACCGAATTGCGACATCGTGATGGACGCCGACGCCGTGATGGTTTCGCGCAGACACGCCGAGATTCGGCTCGAAAACGGGAATTATTATGTTTGCGACAACGGCAGCTTTAACGGAACGCTGATAAAAGATGCGCGCATTTCCGCGCCGACACAGCTTTATCACAACGACGAAATACAGCTCGGCGTCGGCGGACCGACTTTGAAATTCAACAGCCCTTCGCGTATCGCTCCAAAAGGCGCGAGTCTTGCCGGGCAGCGCGCCGTCGCGGCAAGCCAGCTTGGCGATCCGGACGAAATGCTTGCCGGCGAAGGCGGTCCGAAAACGATGGTTTTCAAAGCGGATATCTCGCAAAAGATGTCAAAAGACGAGAGCGCACAGCCGCAGCTTTTGATGACGCTGGCATTCGGCAGCAAACAGGAATTGATCATCGGACGCGCCGAGGCGAGCGATATCCGGCTTGACGGTTTGCAGATCTCAAACCAACACGCGCGGCTTGTGCAGACGGCTTCGGGCATCGACATCGAAGACCTGAACTCGACAAACGGAATCTATATCGACGGCAATCGTATTTCGCGCCAGCGCGTGACTTCGAACGACGCAGTTCAGATCGGCTCATTTGTTATTAAGATCGACAACGTCGGAAACATCGGCGTTTTTGACACGCGCTCGAAAACGCGCATCGATTCGGTAAACATCACAAAAGACGTAAAAAATCGTTCGGGCGGCGGAATGATCCGCTTGCTCGACAGCGTCTCGCTTTCCGTTATGCCAAACGAATTTGTCGGTCTGCTCGGACCTTCGGGCGCGGGAAAATCAACTTGTATGGACGCGCTCAACGGAATGCGTCCCGCGTCGGGCGGAAGTGTTTTGATAAATAATCTCGATATTTACAAGCATCTCGATTCGATCAAACAATCAATCGGCTATGTTCCGCAGGACGACATCATTCACCGCGAACTGACCGTTTATCGAACGCTTTATTACGTCGCAAAACTTCGTCTTTCACGCGACGTTTCGCGCAAAGAGATCAATCAGATAATCGAAGAAGTAATGGACGTAACGGGTTTGACCGAACGCCGCAATGTGCCGATCAATCAATTATCCGGCGGACAACGCAAGCGCGTTTCCATCGCCGTCGAACTGATTACAAAACCTTCGGTGATTTTCTTGGACGAACCGACTTCGGGACTCGATCCGGCGACGGAAGAAAAGATTATGAAGCTGTTTCGCCAGATCGCCGAATCCGGCAGAACGGTTATTTTGACGACGCACGCGATGGAAAACGTCAAACTTTTTGACAAGATCGTTATTCTGATGCGCGGCAAACTGGCGTTTTACGG
>JBGTFE010000017.1:0-5113 GCA_041747435.1 Pyrinomonadaceae bacterium
AAACAAGCCGCGTGGCGTTCGACCGGGGGCAATGCAAAAACTTCGGAGCTTAGCTCGCCCTGGGATTTGGTCAAAGTCGGAAATTCGCTTTACATCGCGATGGCGGGAACGCATCAAATTTGGCAGCTCGATCTTGAAATGCAAGCCGTGGCACCTTTTGCCGGAAGCGGAGTTGAAGCACGAATCGACGGCGAACTGAGCAAATCGGGATTCGGTCAGCCATCGGGCATTGTTTCAGACGGTAGAAGTCTTTTTATCGCTGATAGCGAAACGAACATAATTCGCGAGATAGATTTGCAAAAACAGACGGTCGAAACGCTTGCCGGTGGAGATTTGTTCGATTTCGGCGACCAGGACGGCGAGGGCGACGACGGTCGTTTTCAACATCCTTTAGGCGTGGCGGTATTCGGCGATGCGGTTTTGATCGCCGATACATATAACCACAAGATCAAACTTTTGAATCCAAAAACTCAGGCGGTGAAAACATTTCTGGGAAACGGAAAATCGGGACAAAAAGACGGATCGAATGCGACGTTTTATGAACCGGGCGGTTTGAGCGTCGCGCACGGCAAACTTTTTATAGCCGACACGAATAATCACGCGATCCGCGTCGCGGATCTGAAGACCAAACAAGTTTCGACGCTGAAGATCGAAGGTTTGACGCCGCCGCAGACGCTCGAAAGCGAACTCGATCTTTCGCCAAATTTTTCGCTCAAAAAAATCACTGCGCAGGAGATCGGGTTGAAAAGCGAGCTTGTTTTTGATTTAAGCTTTCCAACCGGCTTTCACCTAAACGACAAGGCGCCCAACCGGTATGAGATCGAAATTGAAAAAGCAACGAATTTAGTTGTCGCGAATCCAAAACCGAAATTTAAATCCGTACCGCTCGTAATACCGATTCAGGCGGCGAAGATCGGTGCCGGTGTTATTACGGCAAAATTTACCATTTATTATTGCCGCGAAGATAATACCGGCGTATGTTTTATTAAAACGCTGGCGTGGGAAATTCCGGTGAAAGTCGTTTCCGGCAAAAATGTTTCGAACAAGATCGAGCTGCGGGAAACGCTAAAATAAGAACTTTGCTCTCTGGATTTGAACCACGAATTAACACGAAAAAAACTATTCTTTTTCCCGTTTCTTCGTGTTGTTTTGCGGTTTGATCCTTTTGTCGCCGCTATTGCCGGCATCTATCTTATAAATCGGATCGCCGTTTTTGTCCACGTTGGGAATTTTGCTCAGTTTTTTCTTTAATTCTTTGTCTTCCATAATGTTCCTTTACGCAGTTTTACTGAAGTAAGTTTCGTGCTTTAATTTTCATAATGAACACGCTCAATCCGGCTTCGCTGGTCAATCTTCTCGGCTTTACCGTCGGCGTGACGTTGTATGCGCTTTTGTTCGTAATGACGTTGCGGCATCGGCGGACGAAAGGAAAATTTTCATTCGACGTTTTGCTTTTTATGACCGCCGTTTTAGGATTTCTCTGGAATATCGGAGAGCTTTTCGTTTTTATTTGGAAGGACTTTAGTGCGATTCAAATTTCGCCTGTTTTGCTGGCAGTTTCTTACTCAGCGCTTGGTTTTTTGCCGTCGGTTGTTGTTCATTCGGCGTGGAAAAACTCTGAAAACAAAAATACAAATACGCGTTGGCTAACACTTTCCGCTTACGGCTTGAGTGTTTTTGCAGGTCTCCTTCATTTTCAATCAGCGATTTTTTCAGGCGATGCACCATCGGATTTGGCTTTGCGGATTTTAACATTCGGTTCGCTTGCTTTGATTATCGGAATGTTGTTTTTCGCCTTTCGGCAGACACTAGAGAAAAAAGCGGTTTGGATCACAGCTTTGCTGATTTTTGCGGTTTCAGCATTACATTTGAGTTCGCATTCGGAAGAAAATTCGTGGCTTGTTGAGCTCGTCGCACATCAATCTTCCTTGCCGCTCGCGCTGGCAATTCTTTTGCAGGATTATCGTTTCGCGTTTGCCGATTTGTTTCTCAAACGCGCACTGTCATTGCTTTTGCTGGCTTCGTTCGCCTTCGGTTTGTATGTTTATGTCGCCGTTCCGCTGCTCTCTTGGCACGAAACGCACGATAGAAACGACGTGCAGGCTGCGGTTATTGTTCTGGCTTTGTGGATGGCTACGGCTTTAATTTATCCGCAATTGCACAAATTTGCCGTTTGGCTTGTGGATAAGATCATTTTGCGGCGGGCAAATTATGAAAAGCTCCAGGTAGAAATCGCGCATGCAATAGAAAAATCCGACAATATAAAATCGGTTTTGGACGAGATTTGCGACAAATTAAAAATTGCTTTAACGGCAAAAGAAGCGAATTGGAAAGAAATTTTGCAAAGCGAAATAACATTGCCGACGGTGAATTTTTTTGCAAATAACGCGGAGGTATTTGTGCCGACAGCCGAAACGCCGTTTTATGAAATTCGCCTTCGAGATTTTTCTGGCGGGCGAAATCTGCTTTCGGATGAAATTCAGATGCTCGAATCCGTTTCGCTCTTGGCTGCGCGGCGGATCGATAATTTGCGCGTAACCAACGAAAGATATGACCAGGAAATTCAGGCGCAGGAATTTTCAAAGCTTGCGACGGAAGCGCAGCTTCGAGCTCTGCGGGCGCAAATCAATCCGCATTTTCTCTTTAACACGCTGACCACGATCGGGTATCTTATTCAAACTGCGCCCGAAAAAGCGTTTGCGACGCTGATGAAATTGACGCAGCTTTTGCGTGGCATGTTACGCTCGGGCGGCGAGTTTTCTACGCTCGGCGAGGAAATCAAGCTGATTGAGAATTATCTCGAAATCGAAAAAACGCGATTTGAGGAACGCCTGAGAATTAAAATCGACGTTCCGCAAGATTTGCAAAAGATGCGCGTTCCGGCTTTGATTTTGCAGCCTTTGGTCGAAAATGCCATAAAACACGGCATTTTAAAGGCAAAATTCGGCGGCGACGTACAAATCTCGGCGAAATTAGAAAGCGAAAAAGATACGGTTTTTCTCAAATTAAGCGTCTTTGATTCGGGCGCGGGTGTGAGCGAAACCGAATTGTTTAAGGCGCGTGAAGGCGGACTTGGCTTAAATAATATCGAGCAAAGATTGCGCTCGTATTATGGGAAAACGGCGAATCTGAAACTCGAAAGTGAAAAAGGAAAGGGAACTACGTCGGAAATAAAATTTCCGGTCAAGGCTCTGACAATTTAGGATTCAATAGATGAATAAACTACGACTTATTATAGCCGACGATGAACGCCCGGCGCGGGAATTTTTGAAAACGATTCTGCGCGAATTTGAAGACGCGGAAATCGTCGGCGAAGCGAAAAATGGCGCGGAAGCCATCGAAATTATCAAGCGCGTAAAACCGGATTTGGCTATACTCGATTTGCAGATGCCGGAAATTACAGGGCTTGAAGTCGTCAAAATGCTCAGAAAATCGCAGATGCCGCTCGTCGCTTTTGTAACGGCGTATGACGAATACGCAGTTCAGGCGTTTGATGTAAATGCGATTGATTATCTGCTTAAGCCAATCGAAAAATCGCGGCTTTGGGAAACTTTACAGCGCGCTTCAGAGCGGTTGGAGCAGACGGATTTTCGCAGCGTCGAAGCCGCAAAACTAAAAAAAGCTGCCGAAAATTATGACGAAATGGCTCGTCCGAGATTTTTGGAACGAATTCCGGTCAAAAAAAATGAGGAAATTCTATTGATTCCGGTTAGAGAAATCGTTTCAATCGTCGCCGATGGCGAGTTGCTTCACATCACAAATCTCCAAAACAAAAGATTTGTCGTCAATCATCGCCTGAAAGATTTGGAAACGCGGCTCGCGTCCGACAAATTTGTACGGCTTTCGCGCGGCGCGCTTGTCAATCTGGAAATGATCGCAAAAATAAGCCAGATGCCCGGCGGAACATTTTCGGTTTTGCTAAAAAACGGTCAGGAGATTTCCGCGAGCCGTTTGCAATCGCGAATTTTGCGCGAACGGCTGCTCAAATTATAGCCGCAAAAAATCCATTCATTTCCCGCATCCGACCGTTCATTAAAAACTTATCGCCCGCTCCGCGCGTATCTTCTAACCTTTTATTTTATCTTTCTTTCAAAAAAGAAACTATGAAGCACATTAAGGGTTTAATTAAATTTACAGCATTTTTATTTATTTTTTCAGCCGCGATCTTTGCGCAAACGACCGGCAAAATTTCGGGGAAGGTTCTTTTTGGCGATAATAAAACGCCTCTTCACGGTGCGACGGTCGAGATCGTCGAACTGAAACGCACCGCGATAACCGACGAAAGCGGAAGCTACGAATTTTCCGGCGTTCCAGCCGGACGCTACACAATTCACGTGCACAACGAAGGCTTTGCCGACGCGACAAAAAACATTGTCGTGACAGCGGGCGCGACCGCGAACCTCGATTTTCCGATGCTCATAACCGGCGTGAAGGAAACAGTAACTGTCACCGCCACCGGTTCCGAGCAATCGACCTTCGATGCGATCCAAACAACGAGCTCCGTAGATTCGAACGCGATCCTCGAGCGTCCCGGCGTCGGTTTAGGCGATGCGGTCAATAATCAGCCGGGCGTGACGAAACGCGATTCGGGCGCAGGCAGTTCGCGTCCGGTAATTCGCGGCTTTGACGGCGACCGCGTAAAGGTCACAACGGACGGTGTTTCGGTCGGCTCGCTCGCTTCGCAGTCGGGCGATCATGCCGAGCCGATCGATGTTCTGGCGGTCGAACGCATCGAGGTCGTAAAAGGTCCGGCAACGCTTCTTTACGGAAGCAACGCGATAGGCGGCGTCGTCAACGCCATCAGCGGGCACGACGAAGATATGCATCCCGGTTTTCGCGGATATTTTTCGACATCGGGCTCGACAAACAGCAATCAGGCGGCGGCGAGCGGCGGCGGCGAATACGGCATCAAAAACTGGCTGTTTTGGACGAATTTAAGCGGGCAACGCTCCGGCGATTTTGCCGCGGGTGGAAATTTCGGAAAGGTCGTCAATTCATTCACCCGCAACGCAAGTTTTACCGGCGGTTTGGGTTATTATGCGAACAAGTTTTTTGCGAACGGAAACTACAATTTTTACCAAAGCCGCTACGGAATTCCGCTCGATTTTCGCGA
>JBGTFE010000018.1:0-53567 GCA_041747435.1 Pyrinomonadaceae bacterium
GGCGGCACGTAAAGCGTTACGCCGTTTTCGAGCGTTGCCGGCTTATTTGAATTCGAAGCGGTCGCGCCTTTCATAACCGGCTCGGTCGTCGTTACGGTCAACTCCATCGAATTCGGCAGCGAGACGCCGATCGGCGTGCCGTCGTAAAATTCCACCTCGATCTTCAAATTCGGCATCAACCATTGTACAGCGTCGCCAAGTTCGTCTTCGGTGAGCGAAACCTGTTCGTAATTTTCGGAATTCATAAAATGATGATGCGAGCCGTCAGAATAAAGATAATCCATTTTGTGCTGTTCGAGCGTAACTTTTTCGAGCGTGTCGTTTGAGCGAAAGCGGTGCTCAAAAGAACTCCCGGTTAGAAGATTTCTGAGCCGCGTCTGCACCATTGCCCGAAGGTTGCCCGGCGTATGGTGATGAAATTCCATCACCTTGCACGGCGTGCCTTCAAATAAAATTACCATTCCTTTTCTGATATCGTTCGCTGAAATTGCCATAAATCTAAAATCTGTTTGTTGAAAAAATATCGATAATTACAAAGGATTTAGTTTAAATTTTCGCTTGCGGATTTGTCCAGTCACAAGCAAAATACACGAATGAAGCTTTCCTTTATCATTCCCGCCTTTAACGAGGAAAAGTATCTGCCGGAAACTCTGCGCGCGATCGTCGCCGCGGCGGTTGATCTATCGCACGAAATAATTGTTGTCGACAACAAAAGCACCGACAAAACCGACGAAATCGCTCGCGAATTTGGAGCGAAGATTGTCTCCGAAGGCGAACGAAACATTGCAAAAGTAAGAAATACCGGCGCAAAAAATGCGGACGGCGAAACTTTGATCTTTATCGACGCCGACACGCGCGTTCCGCCAACACTTTTTCAGAAAATTGCCGACGTTATGAAGGACGAAAAATGTTTCGGCGGCGCGGTTCAAGTCGAATACGACGAATCTCAGCGAAAATGGATGAAATATTATTTGTCCGGCTGGAAGTTTTGGGAAAGGTTTGTCGATATGAAACAGGGTGCGACGCAATTTTGCCGCAAAACGATTTATGAAAAACTCGGCGGTTACGATGAGGGCATTTTCGTTGGCGAAGACATTGAATTTTATTGGCGATTGGCAAAGTTCGCAAGGCAAAACGAAGGTCGCGTGTTTTTCATGGAGGATCCAAAGGTTCGGACGTCCGCCCGAAGATTAGACAAAACGAGTCTTTGGAAAACTTTTGTGCTTTGGAATCCGATGTTTATTCGCCTCGCTTGGCGAAAACGTGCGTTCTGGAAAGATTGGTATGAAAAAACGATTCGCTAAGCTTTACCTTTTTACTTCGTAAAGCAATTCGAGCATCGCGTTATCTTCCTTTTTATGGCGGCAAATATTGCAAGAAACGAAACGAAGCGGGACTTCTCGCATCAATTCCGGAAAAAGCGGAATTCCCGAGCCGAGCAAGATCGGCGTCACGCCCAAGCTTATCTCGTCCACCAAATCTTCGTCTAAAAAACTTTTCGCCAATTCGCCGCCGCCCGAAAGCCAGATGTTTTTGCCGTCGTTTGCTTTCAGATTTTTGATGAATTCCTTTAACTTGCCCGAAATTACCTCAACGCCTTCAACGCCGCTTTCCTTCAAATTGCGCGAGAAAACATATGTTTCCATTCCGCCGTATGGATTTTTCGCCGTTGATTTCGATTTCTTTTTCGAATTCATTCCGAGCGCGACTTCCCATGATTTGCGTCCCATCAAAACAACGTCGATCGTTTCAAAAAACGCCGTCCAATCGTAATCCCAATCCATCGAAAGCCAATCAACCGCGTTGTTTTTGCGCGCGATATAACTGTCAAGACTGATTCCGAGACCAAGCACTACTTTTCGCATTTTTTTCTCCTTCGACATTTTTCATTTTATAGAAACAGGAGCGGCTTGTCTTGGCGTTTTTTGATATTAGTTTTGCGATAGAATTTGACTGATTTTCTTTTGGCAAATGCCCGGCGACGCGTTCGTCGTTTTGCGAAATTGCTTGTAAAAACGGCTCAGATCATTGTAGCCGACGTCATGTGAAACATTGATTATTTCCTCGCCCCGCGCAAGGCGAAACGTCGCGTCCGAAACACGAAGTTCACGCAAATAAGCGCTCGGAGTCATCGCAAAATCGTGTTTGAACTGCCGCGAAAGATGTTCGTGCGAGACTTTGAGACGCGCGGCGATGCGGGCGATCGAAGGATAAATTTGATAATTTTCGTCGATCAATTTTTTCGCTCTGAACGAAATCAACGAAGCATCAGGATTGATTTCAACCGTTTGAACTTTTACGCTCGAACGAAGAATTTCTTCGACGTCTGCGGCGTTTGCAGGTTTTCCGGCAAATTCGGTTTCGAAAATAATCGGCTTGCTTAAAAATTTTGCGGGCAATAAGCCGGCTCCGGCAATTCCGGTTACCTTTCCTTTCGCATTTCTAAAGAAAAGCTTGGTGAAACTAAATGGTGGATAAAAAACTGCGAAACGGCTCGCGGTCGGTCGAATTTCTTTTGCGCCGCTCTTAAAAAAAAGCTCGCCCGTTTCCAACTCAAAAAGCTCAAGCAGCCAGCCATCGCAAATGACAACTTTTGCCTCAAGAAAGCCTTTTATTTCCAGTTCATCTTCAAAAACATAAGTGTTGCCCGGTAAGATCTCGGTTGCGAGGCGCGCTATCGCGCCGCCGCTATTGAGCTCAAAGCGATGACGGGATTTTTTTGAAGCACCCGGTTTAGCTGTCATAAATCTATTCTTTCCTAAATGGCAGCGGCGGCGGTTCTTCGCCTTCTTTCGGATAATCACGGTTGAGGCTTTCGTAAATGCTCGTGATCTGATCCATTCCGTCTTTCGCGTCCTTATTGCCCGGGTCGAGCTTCAAAGTCCGCCGATAATCGCCAAGCGCCGACGCATATTGCCGCGCACCGGTAAGCGCAACTGCGCGTCTGAAATAAGCGTCTGCCAACGATTTTTTCGCTGCCTCGCCTTTTGGTTTTGTCTTAAAGTTTGTTTCCGCCTGTTTGACCTCAGCGTCAAACTCACTCGTATCGATCGGATCGCCGCTCTGCGTCCATTTTGTTTTCGTGTCGGATTTCGAAACGGCGGTTGGCGCAGGATCGCTCGAATGACTCGTAACGGTAAGCGAATTAGTCGAGTTCTGCTGCTGCGAAACGTTAGTCGGTTTAATCGAATTTCCGCAGGCGGCTAAAAATAAAATAGAAAAACCTAGGGTCAAAATAATTTTCATTTCTTTTCAAGATACGGGCGCGATTGGACGATGTAAACCCGCCCGTTCATAATTCCCCATTCGACGTCCTGTTCGTTTTTGCCGCCGAAAACGCGTTTGATGTTCAGTGCGATCTTTGCCAGGGCGCGCGATTGCAGGTCGCTCAAAACACGTTTTTGCGGATTTACGCAACTGTCGGTCGTAGTTCGTAAATCGCCGGCTTCGTCAAAAACAAGGGAATTTTCCTGTTGCGAAAGCGTCATCACTATCACGGAATTGGATTTCGGATTAAACAAAACCTGTTCCGGAATACCTTTGTTATCGGGAATTTTTGAATTATGTCCGCAAACGGCGCTGATGTAAACGGAGTTTTTGTTTTCGTCATCAAAGGGATCTTTTGTGATCATAACGCCGCCTTTTTGCATATCGACGCCAACTTGGATCAGCGCCGACATATAAACATCCGTCTGGCTGACGTAATTTCTGACGCGCGCTTCGTAAGCCTCAAATTTCCAAAGCGAAGCCCAGACTTTTTTCACCGCTTCGATCAGTTTTTCTTCCGTTTTAACATTCGGAACGCTCGAATAAAGTCCGGCACCCGAAAAATTCGGCAAGTCTTCTGAATTCGAAGAACTCCGGACAAAAACGCCGCGACCGCCAAGTTGGATTTTCCATTTCTGAATGACTTCTTTTTTTAGTTCTTCGTCAAACTCGCCGTTTTGGATCAACGCGCGAAATTCTTCAAGTTTTTGCCGGCGAACGCGGGGATTATGAACAAAGTCGTTTTTGTCCATCAATTCTTCGATCACGTTATCAAAGCCGTTGTCCTTCATAAACTTGTCGTACCAATAAAAAGGAACGGTAAAACCATCGGGCACAATAAAACCGGGAAGTCTGGCATTCATCATCTCGCCGAGATTCGCCGATTTTGAACCGAAAGTTACGCTGTCTTTTTTCCGCATTTGACGCAAACCGGTTAGCTTTTTCGTATTCAGATCGACCGGGGGAATCCTTGGTGGATTATATGGCGCCTGATCCAAAATTTCCTTATCGGCGAGTTTCAGGGGCAGATATTCGGTTAAATTTGCTTCGAATTTTACCCATTTTCCGTCAAATTCCTTAAAAAGTTTGTCCGCATTTTTGATATAGACGTTCGGAATTCCCCAGCCTTTCGCAAGAATGTTGATGTGCGAAAGCGGAGTCGACGGCTTTGCGACGATAATGCCGCGAACCGGCGGCAGATTGAGCGGAAGCTCTTTTAACACAATGATTTCGTTGTCGCCGATCTCGACCGTGTCGTCCAATTTATCAATTATATGGATCCTTCCGATCGCAACTCCGGTGTTCAGCGCGAGATATTCCTGATTTTTGTTGAGCTCGTCCTGTGTGACGCGTTCGATGCCGAGATTCGCGGAAACGTCTTCCTGCCGAATCGAATTCGGTTTGTAAAAAACGCTCTCAAAAAAGGTTTTATTTATTACTTCGTTCGCGAGTTTGATGTGTTCGGCTGTCGCCAGATCGCCTTCCCAAAGCTCCCATGTAAATTTTTCGACCGGTTTTTGCCACGCGATCGTTCCGACAATAAATCGGCGACTTGCGTCAATATAGATCGGCGTAAAAACATCGTCGCCGCGCGCAACGAGATAATTCGCCTGTAGAAAATCCTTGTGAAAACGAAATTTTTGCGAATTGATGTAATAGATCTTGTTTTTGCTGCGGCGGTCTATAATAAACATCACGTGCGGCAGCGCATATGGCGTGTCCTGATGATAAACGCGCGCGATCGAATCGAATTCGCCTCGCGATTTTACCTGCGGCAGCGAGCGTTTAGTCGAATCCGGGTTGCTCGATAAACCGGCGTTTCCCTGCCTCGTCGCCGTCGGTTTTCGCGACATCTGCGCAAAATTCGACACGGAAAAAAAGAGGATCAAAAATAAAATGGAAAATCTCTTCATACATTCTTCTGGGCGGCAAACATTCTAGAGCGCAATTCGTCCAAAGCCTCTAAACTATCGATCGTAACCTTTAGATCCTGATGAATTCCGTCGTTCAGCCGATAGATCCAACCGTGAACACTAAGCGTCTGACCTCTCGTCCAGGCGTCCTGCAGAATGGTCGTTTGCCCCGCGTTCATAACTTGTTCGATGACGTTTATCTCGCATAATCTGTCCGTCCTCGCGTCCAGATCATCGTATTTTTCGAGTTCGTTTTGATAATCGCGCATAACGTCCTGAATATGCCGAAGCCAGTTGTCGATCAAGCCGAGTTTGACGTTTTGGATCGCCGCCTGCACGCCGCCGCAGCCGTAATGACCGCAAACAATAATATGCTCGACCTTCAAAACCTCGACCGCAAACTGAATTACAGAAAGACAATTCATATCGGTATGAATGACGAGATTCGCGATATTTCGATGGACGAAAAGCTCGCCCGGCAGAAGCCCGATACTCGCCGCCGGCGTAATTCGGCTGTCGGAACACCCAAGCCAAACGTATTTCGGAGTTTGCAAGCCGGAAAGCTTAGCAAAGAATTCCGGATTCCGGCGCTGCACGCTTTCAGACCATCTTTTGTTGTTTTCTAAAAGTTTTTCGATTCCGCTCATTTTTGATTATTTTATCATTTCCGATTTAAAACGTCCTCGACCGCATCGCAAGCGACCGCGGTTCCGTGTTCAGACCGAACAATTTTGCCTTTTTCGATAGCCGTTTCTTTATACCTCGATTCTTTTAAAATTTTGCCGAGTTCAAACGCCGCTCTTTCCGCCCGATAAAGATCGCGCGAGACGACTCGGGCGACTCCGATCCTTTTGCATCGCGCGGCGTTGTCAGGCTGATCGTGCCCGTAAGGCATTATTAAATGCGGAACTCCGGCGCGCAAAACCTGTCCCGTCGTGCCGACTCCACCCTGATGAACAACACACGCGGCGCGCGGAAAAACCAGACTGAATGGCGCATAAGCGAATCCGGCGACGTTTTTGCTCAAATTCTTCGGCGGATCGTTAAATAACCCGTAGATCAAAACCGCGCGGCGCTTTGAGATCTCGGCGGCTTTCGCGCTTTCTTCAAAAAAATCGCGCGCGTCCATCACGGCGGCTGAGCCGAGCGTGAAAACGATCGGAGGTTCGCCCGCGTCGAGAAATTTCTGCAAACCTTCGGGCAGCGCACCGAAATATTCCTGACCGTCATAAAAACAAAAACCGGTTTGCAATGTCGGACGATGCCAATCGGGCTGCGGTTTTGCGAGCACTTTTGAAAACATAGCCAAATGAAGAAGCTTCGAGTTTTTCCCGAAAAATATCGGGTCATGATCCTCGCTCAAACCGATTCCGCGCCGGAATTTCTTGTATTGATCAAACCAATCCGAGATCGTCCAGCGCATAAATTTGAAAAGCGCTTGATGAAAACCGACCGGAAGCGGGCGTAGATATTCGAGCAATTCCGCCGTCGGATAAACGCTCGGATCGTGCGCGGAAAAAAACGAGATCGGCGCCAGACTTGTCGAGATCCATCTGATCCCGGTTTTCTCCTGAACCGAGCTCGCAACATAAACGACCTCGCCGGAAACAAACAGATCCGCGCCTTCTACAGCCGCCATGAGGTCGTCAAACATTCCTTTTAGCTGCGGGAAAATAATGTCTTTGATCAGAATTTCCGGACCTTTTCGCGCGTTCATTAATTCGCGCGCCAGCTCGCGGTCGTTAAAATCGAGATGCGGGCGAAGCGGCGAAAAGCGAAAACCGCTCGTTTCGATCTTCTCTCGGTAGAAATCCATCGCGGCAACGGTTATTTCGTGTCCGCGTTTTTTTAATTCCAAACCGAGCGCGATCATCGGATGAACGTCACCGAGCGAGCCGATCGTCGCAAAAACAATTTTCGCCATTACTCCGCTTCTTCCTCTTCTAGTTTCTCCGCATTCCTCTGTTTAATTCTTTCCTTCACTTGAAACCTGACGCTCAAAAAAAACGAAACCGCGCCGGCAACCGCGGCAGTAAAAGCCAGATCCGCCGTGCCTCGCCACAAAAGAAACGCGGCGATTCCCGCAAAAATCGCCGCTAAAATTTGAAAAACTCTTTCCATTTATTCAACGCATCCGCATTCTCGGCTGCCCGATTTCGCTGTCCTATTCCTCAGCGTCGCCTTCTTCGGTTTCCCTTTTTATCCCGAATTTCTCCAGCCGATATTGCAAAGTTCGGAAAGTTAAACCCAATAGTTTCGCCGATTTTGTGATGTTATTGTCGGTGCGTTCCATCGCCTGCATGATCAAACTGCGCTCGACGTCTTCGAAATTCACGCCTTCCGGCGGCAGTTTGAAAAGGTCGTCGGCAGATGCGGGTATCGACTCGCGCGTCATTTCGGGCGGCAGTTCTTCCATCGTTATCGTGTTGTTTTCAGAAAGCAGAATCGCGCGCTCAATCGCCGATTCCAATTGACGGACATTTCCCGGATAGCTGTAATTTTCAAGCAGCTTTCGCGCGGAATTTTCGATCGTGACTTTGCGATTTGTTCCGCGCACGTGTTTTTCGAGAAAATAATTCATCAAAACGGGAATGTCCGATTGCCGCTCGCGCAGCGCGGGCAGTTCGATCGAAAGAACATTCAGCCGATAATAGAGATCTTCGCGAAATCTTCCGTCCTGCGTCATTTGAAGAAGATCGCGGTTTGTCGCGGCGACGACGCGGACGTCGGTGTTTATCTCTTTTGTTCCGCCGACGCGCCGGATCTGTTTTTCCTGCAAAGCGCGCAAGATTTTTGCCTGTAAACTTATGTCGAGTTCGCCGATTTCGTCGAGAAAAAGCGTTCCGCCGTCAGCGACCTCAAACAATCCCTTTTTCTCGCCGACCGCGCCGGTAAAGCTTCCTTTTTCGTGCCCGAAAAGCTCGCTTTCCAGAAGATTTTCGTTTATCGCGGCGCAATTTACGGCTTGGAACACTTCGCTTGAGCGTGGCGAGTTGGTGTGGATAGATCGCGCGATCAGCTCTTTTCCGGTTCCGCTTTCACCGCGGATCAAAACGGTCGAGCTCGAGTTCGCGACCTTTAAGATCAGCTTCTTGACCTTGTCCATTTCAGGCGATTCCGAAACGATCTCGGCGTCGATCGTCGAAAGCTTATTTAGCGCTCGCGAGATCGTCTCCAATAATTTTTCGCGCTCGAACGGTTTTTGCAGATAATCGAACGCGCCGAGCCGGAGCGCATCAACCGCCGAATCGACCGTGCCGTGCGCTGTCAAAAGCAGGACGATTATCGACTTATCAAAATCGGTAAGCTCTTTCAAAAGCTCGAGCCCGGTCATTCCGGTCATTTTCAGGTCGGTCAAAACAAGGTCGAAATGTCGGTCCGCAACAAATTTCATCGCCGCCTCGCCGCTCGAAGCGGTCGTCACATCGTAACCTTCGCCCGAAAGGATCATCTCCAAAATCTCGCGCTGAGATTTTTCGTCGTCAACAACTAATATTGATTTTCTAGCCATATTTATAAGGGATAAGGGGCGAGGGACGTGGGACGAGATGTCCTTAGCCACCGTATCATTGATTTAACCTTGCTAACAAACTTCTTCGCAAACCGTTCAGCATTTTGCGAATTTCTATCATCATGAAAAAAATGCTTTCGGTTTCGCTCCTAGAACAAAATTCTAGCTCAATTGAAATAATAAGTTGCGTTTCGAGTTCCGCCAATGATCCTTCGGCATTTGAAACAAAACGAACGTAATCGCCCGTTGTTCGTCTGGCTTGTCCTTCGGCAAGATTTGAAGGAACCGAAACGACCGCTCGACGCATTTGCGAAATTATGCCGAATTTTTCGTCTGAAGGAAATTCCTGGGTTAATCGATAAATTTCCTTTACAAGTAAAATACTCTTTTGCCAAACAATTAATTGTTTGTAATTCCCTTCTTCGCTCACTCGCCCCTCGTCCCTTGTACCCTGTCACTCCGCGGTAATTTCACAATAAACTTCGTTCCTTCGCCTGTTTTTGATTCGACGGCGATCGTTCCGTTATGAATATCCACAACTTTTTTGACGATCGCGAGACCCAAACCCGTGCCGGTTTCTTTTGTTGAAAAATAAGGCTCGAAAATTTTCGATAAATTTTCTTCCGAGATGCCCGCGCCGGTATCGGCGACTTCGATGCGAACAAAATCTTCATCGGGCGAGATCGTCACGCATAATTTTCCACTTGTTTTTTCCATTGCCTGAACGGCGTTTATAAAAAGATTGTTGAAAACCGAGCGCAGAAACTCCGCGTCGCCCAAAACGCGGTAGACATTTTCGTGCTCTACCAGCGAAACGCGGATCTGTTGCTCGTCGGCTTGCGGCTCGACGAGTTTTAACGAGTTTTCGATAACTTTTCGAATGTCGCTCGGTTTGATGTCGGCGTTTGCCGGTCTTGAATATGTCAAAAAATCGCTGATCTGGCGATTTATGCGTTCGACTTCCGCTTTGAGCTGCAAGGTCAGCTTGTCAAAATCCGCCTTTTGCATCTCGTCCGCCGGCGCGAACTTCGCTCTTAAATGATCGAGCGTAAGATTAATATAATTTAAAGGATTGCGAATTTCGTGTGCAATCGCGGAACCAAGCCGTCCGACGACGGCGCTTTTTTCCGCTTCCTGCAGTTGCGCTTCCAGCTCGCGCGTTTTTGCCAATTCCGCCGTCATCTGATTGAACTGCGCTGCAAGTTCGCCCATTTCATCGGTTCGATTCGCATCTTTTACGCGGACGCTGAGATCGCCCAAACCGACCTTTCGGGCTGCTTTTGAAAGATTTGCGATCGGGCGCGTAAATCGCCAGACGAGAATGACCGTAACGGTCGTCGAAAGCAAAAGAATAAGAAGCGTGTAGATCAAGGGCTGCGCTGCGCGGCTGAGAGCTTTTCCGCGATCGGTCTTTAGTATAACCATCACATAAAAGCGACCCTGATCGGTGGTGAGCGGAGCGACGTGCGCTTCACCTTCGACATCCTCTTCAGAGAGCGAAGCGTTCGGAAATTTCGCTACATCGTCGCCCAAACGATTTCCTTCCATTAATGGCGGCAGGTTTTCCACGTCGTTCAGCGTAAAATATTTCATCTCGCCGTTTTCCTGTTTTGCGGGAACGTATTTCGAGGTGAGCGTATCGTAAATATCGCCGTCGGGATCAATAATGATTATTTCGTCAATACGCTTTGTGGATTTTTGATCGAAAAACGATTGTCCCTCACGTTTGACGAATTCGCTGAGGCGACTGCCGGAGGTCAAGCTGTTCGCGCCGAGAACGATTCCAGCAACAAGCGCTTGTTCCTGCATTTCGCGCGAGTTTTTGTTTTGTTCTTCGGTGCGGTAATTGAGAAAAAACTGCACGCCGAGTGTCGCGATCAAAAGAAATGCGAGAATTACAAGAAGCCTGCCGCGAAATGTGTTCAGAAAACTCATCATAACGTTAATTCCGAAATTTTCTTGCCTGTCCGTCGTTCAGAATGTTATAGTCTTTCTTAGCATAGAAGTAAATTCTTAAGCGATCCCAAAATCGTTCGAAAAACTAAAACAAACATCTCGCCCGCGCGGGAAACTCTCCAAAAATTTTAAAGAAGAGGTTAAACACCGATGTTGTACGTTTCGGAAAAGTTGTATTCCAAACTCTTTACATTCTTACTTTTAGCTTTGGTTTTTTTTGCCGCAAACGCCGAAGCGCAGAAAAGAAAAACCGCGCCGGCAAAATCAAAGACTCAATCAAAGACTCAATCAAAGAAGGTTCCTTCAAAGGAAAAGCCCGTCGAGAAGAAAAAACGAGCTGAGGAATCGGCTCGCCGGGCGGCGATTGCCGAAGCAAATCGTCGACGGGCGCAGGCTATTCGTGAAGCGCAGGCAAAAAAACGCGCTTTTGAGAATTCGCTTCGCGCCAAAACTGTCGAAAATATTTCGAATGACAATTTGCAGGGCGAAGACGCGGAAATTCGCCGCGCCGCCGTCGCCGCTCTCGGAAGCCGCGCCGGAACCGTCGTCGTTCTAGAAGTTCAAACCGGAAAAGTTTTGACGATCATTAATCAGGATTGGGCGATCCGCGACAGCTTTAAGCCGTGTTCGACGATAAAACTCATCACGGCAATTGCGGGCTTGAACGAAAAGCTTATCGGTGATGACGGAAATATTCTTTCCGCGAACTTCCGGCTTAATTTGGACGACGCGCTCGCTTATTCGAACAACGCTTATTTTCAAAGAGTCGGCGCCGGTTTAGGCTCAAACAAGATGATCTCATACGCGCAGATGCTCGGACTCGGCACGCCGACCGGCATCAACGCCGAAAATGAAACGGGCGGGCGGCTTCCTTTTGGAAACGGCAATGCGCGCATCTATTCGCATGGCGACGATTTTGAAGTTACGCCGCTCCAGCTGGCGGTTTTGGTTTCTGCGATCTCAAACGGCGGAAAAGTTATCGTGCCGAGAATTCCGCGCGAAAATTTGGAGAAAACAAATTTTCAGGGATTTTATCGACGCCAAATCGATCTTCCGAAACAGACGCTGCGGGGCGTGCTTCCGGGAATGGTTGGCGCTGCGGCTTACGGCACGGCGCGTCGCGGCGTCGGTCCGGCAATGGCGGTCGCGGGAAAAACCGGCTCGTGCATCGGCGAAGGCTCTTGGGTCGGACTTTTTGCGTCGGTCGCGCCGATCGACGATCCGAAATACGCCGTCGTCGTCATCACGCGCGGGCAAGCCGAGCGCGGAAAATATGCGGCTGCGATAGCGGGGCAAATTTATCAAACGCTGCGGACACGCTTTTCTGAAAAAGACGGAAAATTGATCGCCAAGGTCCCGACCGAACTCAAACCGCAGGCGAAAGTGGATGCAAAAACAGCCGCGGCGCTTGACGATGCCAAAGATGAGGATTCTGACGACCACGACCTTGCGGTTAGAAAAGGAAAGAAAGGCGGCGCGGAAAACGCCGATATTTCCAAATCGGATAAAACCGTCATTCCAAAAACCGCCGCGCTTTTTCCACCTATCGTTATCGAAGTAAAACGCAACGGCGGCGATCTGCTAAAGCGACCGCGCGTGGTTTCGAATCCATAAGCGCGGGACGTCACGATCAAGTTCGGCTCCTCCACGCAACGCTAGAAATAAACTCGCCGCAACCGTTTTTGGAAGCGCCGATTTTTTTTCGGAAACCGCGCCAATTTGGCTCTTTTAGCTTGACATAAAAGCCGAAACTGCGTGATTATTTAGCTTCTGTGAGTTCGTCATCATTTTGTTTCAATGTCGCTTCGGCAACGGCTAAATGTTGCAACCCGCTTCAATCGAACATCATCTGAGTTATCGCAAAACCGGAAAGATTTAGCGCTTCCGGTTGGTGAAAAAAAGTTTAGGATTTAAGGTTTTTTGGAGGAAATATTTAATGAAAACCATTTTTAGAGTCGCAGCGCTGGGATTTGTGATCGCCGCTTTCGGAGCTGCCGCAGAAACGACTTTCGCACAAGGGGAATGTACGTTTGAGATGCAGCAGTCTCTTTACAAAACGTATAGGGAAAAACGAAAATCTGATAATCCCGTTGACATTAGGGTCGCGATAAAGGCGGGGGAAGAATTTCTCGCAAAATGTGCTACGGAAGATCAAGAAGCAGTTGTCAATTACCTCAAAAAAGACATTCCAGAGCAGAAGATGCGTGTGGAAAAATTGGAGCTCTTCGAACGTTTTAATAGTGCGACCAAAGACCGCAAAACTTATAACGCCGATGAAGCCTTTGCTAGTGGGCGCGCGATTATCGCGAAAGAACCTGATCTTGCTTTTGATATAGAAATAGCGTTGGCTTTGATCGGATTTGAAAATTCGATCAAGACTCCGCCGGTCGATAAATATAACTCCGAAACGATCAACTTCGCCAAGAAAGCGCTCAGTAAGATGCAAGCCGCGGACAAATCTGACAATTACGGCGCATGGAGTTTTTCGACGCTGGTCAAGACCGGCACAGCGGCTGACCACGACAAATCGAAAAACAATACACTGGCGATGATGAATTACATCATCGGCTCGATAATGTATTACAACCAGAAGGCGGAAAAAGACGCGCTTCCGTATTTTTATAAAGTCGTGCAAATCGATTCGCCTGTGAAAAACAGACCTGACATTTATCAGGCGATCGGAGCGTGGTATTTGAGCGAAATCCTAAAGATGGAAGCCAAGCGTCAGGAGTTGATCAAGGCTAACAATAACGAGGACAACGATGAAACGCTCGGAATGCTGGCTTTGATGAAAGGCTATGCAGATCGCGGAATCAACGCGTTTGGAAAAGCGCATAAATACGCGACGTCTCAGCAAGCTGACTACAAAAAAGGTCTTTACACCAAAATACAAGGCTTGTATCAGATTCGATTTGAAAAAACCGAAGGTTTGGATGCCTATCTTGCAACCGCGAGCAATCTTCCCTTACCCGACCCGACGACTCCGGTTACGCCGATAGTTGAAACTCCGCCGGCGACTACATCAACGTCCACGAGCTCGTCAACGACGAATGGCGCGACGACGAAACCATTGCCTACGGTGCCAGCCAGTACAAAACCGGCTACCACAACTCCGGCGACAACGGCTCCGACGAAACCGGCTGCGACGACGACGACCACTAAACCGGCGGTAAATCCCTCGGGTGCAAAGGTTAACAAGCCAAAGGCGACGGTTAACAAAAAGAAAGGAACTCGTTAATTCTTCGAGAATTTTGAATGTCCGGTCGGACGCGTAATTTTATGCGCGTCCGGCTTTCTTTTTTGCCGCAATATTCTTAAAATTAGCCTTCGATGATGCAAAATCTCGCAAAGCTGGAACAAATAATCGGCTACAAGTTTCAAGATCTCGCGCTGCTTGAGCGCGCCGTCACGCATCGCTCCTGGGCGTACGAAAAACTTCCCTACGGCGATGACGACGAAATTCGCGACCTACAAAACGAATCACTCGAATTTGTCGGTGATTCGGTGCTCGGATTAGCCGTCGCAGAGCAGCTTTTACTCCAAAACCCAAAATTCAGCGAGGGCGATCTGACACTGATGAAACACTATTTGGTAAGCACCGAAACGCTGGCAAGGATCGCAAAAAAAATGACGATCGGCGAATTTGTGCGAATCGGTCGCGGCGAAGAAAAAACCGGCGGGCGGAACAAACCCGCGATGCTTGCAAACACGTTTGAAGCGATTGTCGCGGCGATATTTTTTGATACCGGTTACATTTCAGCTCGGAGTTTTATCAGCCGCGTTTTCGCCGACGAATTTCGCGCCGCGACGCCGCAGTCTTCGCTCGACTACAAAACTCTTTTGCAGGAAACGCTGCAGGCGCAGAAGCTTTCGGCTCCGATTTACCGCGTCGTAAAAACCGACGGTCCGCCGCATGAACGCACGTTTCTTGTCGAAACAGAATGGGAGAGCGAAAAAGCGCAAGGCTCGGGAACGTCAATAAAATCTGCGGAAATGGCAGCCGCAAAATCGGCGTTGAAACAACTTGAAAAGAAACAAGTTACGACCAAAACGCGTAAAGATTAACGCTGTTTTGAGTTTTCGCAGCGTCATCGATTAAACTATCAAAGCAATTATGAGCAAAACCAGCGATTCTAAAGAAAAAAAACCACAAGGTCCGCCAAAATCAATCATACGAGAATATTTTGAATCATTCGTCGTGACGCTTATTATGGCGCTCTTTGGAATGACGTTTATTCTTCAAGCCGTAACCGTTCCGACCGGTTCGATGCAAAATACGATCCTCGTCGGCGATTATCTGCTGGTCAACAAATTTGTCTTCGCGCCCGGCGGCAAACCGCTGCCATTTTTGCCGCAAAAAGCCATCGAACGCGGCGATATTATTGTTTTCAAATATCCCGGAAATAAAATACGACCAGAAGATGACAGCAGGCGCGGAATAATCCCGTATCAGGTCAATTACGTAAAAAGAGTCATCGGATTACCGGGCGATACGGTCGAATTTCGCGACAACCAAGTTTTTATTAACGGCGAAGTTTTACCCGAATATCGGCTCGTTTCGGCGAACCCATACGGCGACGCCGAGTCGAAAACGACCGAACTGGATCCGCGCCCGGAAGGCGCAAAATACAGCGTGATCTACCATGAAAAATCGGTGGAAGCGGTAAAACGTAAGGTTTCCGTGATTGCCGACGATATGAATTTTGCGGTCGCTGACAAGCCGATGAAAGTGCCCGAAGACTCGTATTTTGTAATGGGCGACAATCGCAACAACAGCGAAGACAGCCGATATTGGGGATTCGTCAACCGCGATCTGATAATCGGTCGCGCAATGTTCGTTTATTGGTCTTGCGATCGCGACGCATCCGGCGGAAGTATGCTCGGCTGCATCACAAATCCGCGTCTCAGCCGCATCGGCAAATTTATAAAATGATCTTTAACGACGAAGTCGCCGACGCTTTGAAAAATCAAAAGCCGGTCGTCGCGCTGGAATCGACCGTAATCGCTCACGGCTTGCCTTATCCCAAAAATCTCGAAACCGCTGTTAATTTAGAAAAACTTGTCCGAGAAAACGGCACAACTCCTGCAACAATTGCTGTTTTCGATGGCGAATTTTGCGTCGGATTAAGCGAAGCTCAAATCGAAAAACTAGCGACCGACAAAACTATTCGTAAAATTTCCCGCCGCGATTTGCCCGTAGCAGTTTCCAAAAAATTAAACTGCGCGACGACGGTTTCGACAACCTCTTTTATCGCTCACCGTGCCGGCATAAAAGTCTTCGCAACCGGCGGCATCGGCGGCGTTCATCGCGGATTTTCATGCGACGTTTCCGCCGACTTACCCGAGCTTGCACAAACTCCGATCGTCGTCGTTTGCTCCGGCGCAAAGATCGTTCTTGATTTGCCTAAAACGCGCGAATGGCTTGAAACAAACGGCATCACCGTTCTTGGCTGGCAAACAGATGAAATGCCCGCGTTTTATTCACGAAAAAGTGCTTTACCGATTGATGAGCGAGTTGAAACCGCGGAAGAAGTCGCGGAAATTGCCCGCGCGCGAGATCATTTGAGATTGCAGAATGCAATTCTTTTAACCGTTCCGATTCCGGAAGAATTTGAAATTGAGCGGGACGAACTCGAAAAGATTTTAAGCGATTCTCTAAAACTTGCCGAAGAAAAAAACATTTCCGGAAAAGAGATCACTCCGTTTCTCCTTGCGCTGATGTCAGAACGAAGCGCCGGAAAAACGCTCGCGGCAAACATTGCTTTGCTCGAAAACAACGCAAAGATCGCAGCTCAAGTTGCCGTTTCTTTGTTCACGTAAAACATTTCCTCCGCGGGTCGCAACGGGCGAGCCAACCAAAGCGGACGACGCAACCCATTTGGTCCCGGCGCGGGACGCGTCATCGCCAGCCATTCCTTGTAAATTGCAAACGATTTTTCCGTATCGACAAAAACGTCTCCGTATTTATCGCCCGCGTGCGCCTTTTCGACTCTCACGCGCTGGTGCCAGCAATGCATTCCCGAAACGGGGTCGGGATGAACCGGAAAGGTGATGTTTTGATGAACGCCGCCGTCCGTCCAGAAAATTCGAGATGTGTCCGGGTCTGACGATTTATACGCGCCGATGCCTTCGACGACAGACATTTTCCACTTTCCCTTTTCGATTTGGTCGATCGTCACCTGATTCGTCGCCCAGCGATTGTTTTTCGCATCCTGCGCGCGCCGCCAGCGACCGATGTGATGCGAGCAGGCGACAACGCCCGGGCGCATTCCTTCCGTCACCCAAGCGCGATTTACAAAATAACCAATGTCGGTGGAAACGCGTACCAGGTCGCCCGTTTTAATGTTCCATCTTTCGCCGTCTGAGGTGTGCATCCACAGCGGGTTGCGGTTGGAAATTTCCGCGAGCCATTTGGCATTTCCCGAACGCGAATGGATCAAAGTCGGAAGGCGAAAGGTAGGGACAAGTACAATTTCGTTTTTAGAAGCGTCTAGGTTTTCAGGATGAATATGACTTTTAACGTAAGTCGGAACAACGTATTCCGACCAGCCCCAATCTCTGGTCGTCGTCGAGAAAAATTCCTGTTTGCGCGAAGGCGTATTAAAACCGGCGCGCGCTTTGCCGTCAATCATCACGCCGACGACTTTTCCATTTTTCACGACATTGCCGTTTTCGTCAGTTTCCGAGTCCTGCAAATCCGCGTCGGAAATATGATTTAAATGCTGATTATAAACCGCCTGTTCGACCTCAAACGCGCCGTATTTGCGCATATAATCGAGCGCGCTTAAATTTTCTTCCGCCGCTTTTTCGGGCAAGCCTTTCGTGTTTTCAAAAATATACCGGTAATATTCGTCGATCGTAATTTTTTCGCCGTCGCGGTAAGGCGAAACGAAATGTTTGCGAATTCCTAAGCTTCCGTCCGGATCGATCCGCCACGAAAGTTCGAACCAGAATTCGTCTTCTTCCCAAACCTCGCCGGGATTCGTCTCGTATGTAAATTCCGTTTCGCGTCCCATTTTCCGCGCCGCCTCGCGCAAAACCGGCTGCCGAAACGAGATCCACATTCCAGAATGAGTTTCATAACTCGTCAGATCGTGCCGCTCGCTGGAATGCCCCATCGGCAAAACGTAATCGGCAAAATACGCCGTTTCGTTCCAGGTCGGTGTCAACGCGATGTGCATTCCGATTTTTTCTTCGTCGCTTAAGGCTTCGATCCAGGTAAAACCGTCGGGATATGTCCAGACCGGATTAAAAACGCGCGTGAAATACACCTGCAATTTTCCGCGATCTTCCTTCAAAAAATGCGGCAGCAAAAAGCTCATTTCATAATGCGAAAGCGGATATTCGAGCGGAAAATGCAGCTCGTTCCAAAATTTTTGCGCAGGCGGAGTCGAAAAACCTTTCGGCTTGAATTTGTTCCACGCCGACGGCAAAGTTCCGCCGACCGTGCCGACGCTTCCCGTCAAAACATTTAGGAAATGCAAACAGCGCGCGACCGCCCAGCCGCCAAGATTTCCGCTTCCGGCGCTGCGCCAATTGTGCGCGGAAAAACGCGTTCCCGCGCGTCCGATCTGATGCGCGACTTCGACGATCATTTCGGCTTTTACGCCCGATTCTTTTTCGGCGAATTCCGGCGTGTATTCGGCATAAAGTTTTTCGAGTTCGGCGATGAAATCGTCGAAAGTAAGCTCACTGTCAGAACCGGGAGCGGTAGCGACCGGTTGACGATCCGCATCTGAAGCGCTTGGTTTCAGAGTTTGCCCCGTTAAACCATCCGCTACCGCAGATGGTACTGACACGTTTCTCAATTCTTGCAGCGACTCGCGCCAATTCACCCAATTTCTTAAAAAATCTTCGTTATAAAGCTTTTCTTTTATAAGAATATTTGCGATCGCCAGCAGCACCGCCGCTTCGCTGCCCGGATAGCTCGGCATCCAATAGTCCGCCATCGAAGCCGTGTTTGAAAGGCGTGTGTCCATCACACAGAGCTTCGCCCCGTTCATCATTCCCTCGATTATGCGCTGGGCGTGCGGGTTGAAGTAATGACCGGATTCGAGATGCGCCGAGATCAAAAATATAAACTGCGCATTGCCGTGATCGGGCGAAGGACGGTCCGCGCCCTGCCAGATCGCGTAGCCGAAACGCGCTCCGGCGCTGCAAATATTTGTGTGCGAATTGTGCCCGTCAACGCCCCAACCCTGTAAAATCCGATCCATAAAACCTTCATGACCGGGACGCCCGACATGATAGACGACTTCGTTTCTTTTATCTTCGATCAACGCCGCGCGGATTTTCGCCGCAATATCGTCCAAAACTTCATCCCACGAAACTCTTTCCCATTCGCCCGCGCCGCGCTCGCCTTTGCGCCGCATCGGGTAAAGAATTCTGTCCGTGTCGTTGATCTGATTGATGGTCGCCGGACCTTTTGCGCAATTCCGCCCTCGGCTTCCCGGATGATACGGATTGCCTTCAAATTTGCGAATCTTGAACGTTTCCTTATCGACGTAGCTCAACAAACCGCAGCCCGCTTCGCAATTGAAACAGGTCGTCGGCACGATCATGTAATTCTTCTTCTCGCGCCTCTGCCCGCTTTTCGCCTCGTATTCCGTCCAATCGTCCCATTGCTCCGGCGGCGGATAATCCGTCAATTCACCCGGCTCGGTCAGACGTGGTAGAACTTCGCCTTCCACTTCGTGCAGATTCGGAATCAAGTGAAGCTTTTCGGCAACGCGTTCGATAAATGACGGTTTGTGTTTCATAGGTTAAGTTGTTTGCCAAGACACAAATTTCGTTTTGTGTTGCCTAAAATTATTATTGAATTAAGAGTTCATAACCGGAATTTGCAAAAATATATTTAAAGTAATCCTCACCCGAGCCCTCTACTTTTTGATTATTGTCATTATTGTAGGTATAGACAGTTGGAATATTATCGGTAAAGTTTTGGTCAAGAAGTTTTTCGCTGAGTGTTTCTCGCATATCAATCAAACGCTGAATTGATTCAGGATTTATCATTCGATTCTCTACGATTACAGAAGATTCGGGAACTAAAATATCTACCGCTTCTCCTTCTTTAGTGTAGGTTAAATAAAGCTTTCTATCGTCCGTTCTGAACTTGAACGCAAACTTAGTTGAGCTTGTGTTTTGGATTAAGAATTTATTCAACTTATCCAACTGTTCTTGAGAAACGGTTTGGCTTACTCTGACTTCCTCTAAAAGTGGAATGAATGTTTTGTAATTTTCCTTATTTGATGAGAGATTTTTATGTAGCCAATATGTAGCAAAGTTGTATGCCAATAATTTGTTATTTGACAGAACTTTGTTGACAGCAAGTATATCTTCTCTCTTAGAATTAGAATCGAACAAAATCGCGTGGACATTATCCAAGAGTCCGTTTCCTGACAAGAGAGATTGTTGCCTAATGCTTGCCTCGGTTAGTTTAATTAGCTTTTCTATTCTTTCGCTTTGATCTTTTTTTGAAACCTGACTTTGTTTTGAGGTTCTCTGAAGATATTGTTCTAAAGGTTGAGGACGAAAATTCTCATCGCTCCAATTAATTTCAAGGTATGGACTATAAATCATGAAGAACAGAGAAAATTGTAAAACCATTTCGTAGTTCAAATAATTATTAAGGAAACGATCGCCCAATTTTGGGGGAGGTTCAGTTAAATTGTTTATCCGCAAAAACGGCTCTGACGTTGCCGTAGTTTTAGCGACAGGAAACATTATTGCTACTAGGCGATTGTTGAATCTTGTTTCGTCAGTTTGTGAAACGGGTACTGGATAGATTCTTTTAAATAAATCTCTAGTTGGATTATATACTTCAAATATTTCTCTATTCCTAAAATTGTTCGGGTCACCGTCAGACGAAACTGCACTAAGATAGAAATATGTGCCTTCCGAACTGTTCGAAATTTCTTGCAGCGCCTTCAGACATATTCCTGTTCCAGTTCTATAAAATGTGTCGTAATCGGAATATTTATTTATGCTGATAATCGGTTTATTTTTCTTGAAATCAAATTTAATTCGATAATCAGATTCACAAGCCGAATAGTTCTGAAATAATAATTCGCTTGTCGCTTGCCGTAAAACGTCTGCTTGCCAATTTAAAAAATCTATTTTATCTGCAATTACCTGTAATGAATTTGAAAGTGATTTATACATTTCAATAACATCATTCCTAAATTGAGAAATATCATTTTGAATTTTAATAATATCTTCATGTATCTTTTCTAATTTATTGTAGATGGCTTTAAGCATCTGCATTTCAGGACTAGGCTGGGGTTTCTTTTGACCGCCAAATAATCCGCCGAGACCTTGAATAACACTAAACGCCCCTGTCATATCACCGCCATACATTCTCGCCGCTCCAGAAACGATTTGAGTAGTAGAAATCAAATAATGCAGAAATTTTCCTGCTTTTTTTGCGTCTTCACCCTTTAAAATATTTTTTTCAACTAAGAAGTTATAGGTCACGGGACCGTATTTAGCAATATCGTTACTTACATCAACAATCCCTTCGACTAAAATAATTTTATTAAGTTCAGTTTTTAACTCTTCCTTTTTTTGAGGTGAAAAAATATTGTCGAAATCACCATCTTCCAAGCCTTTAAGTTGGACTTTTGGTTTCAATCCTAAATATGTGTATTTAGTAAGAACATCTATTTTGAAAGAGTTTTCGGCTATCCGTTCGGAATGATCATTTTGAATTTTATTTAGTTGATTTAAATTTTCGTTGATATCAGTCAAGTTGTCTTTTGTATTTCTCTCAAGTTCTGAGATTCTTTTTTTCAATCCGTCTATACCTTTTGCTTGTTGCTTTAGAGTTTTTTCATTTTCATTGACGGTTTTTTGAAAGTCATCTAGTTGGGTTTTAATTTTTGCTTGATTATTCGAGAGATTTTCTATTGCTTCTCCAACTTGGGCAAAATCATCTGTAACCTGCTTAGTTATGCGTTGTTCAGTTTCGGAAATCCTCGTTGTATAGTCGGATTTGACTTCATTAAATCTTGCTTCATTTTCTTCGGGCGTTCGATTGTTTATTTGTTGTCTAATTTCAACAAGTTCACTCTTTATACCCTTAATAAACCCGAATGCGTATTTCACCATTTCTTTGGTGAAAACGGCATGGTCATCTCTGTTCAGTGCTGGAATGTCTGATTGCGATAAGGCGAACATTGCCTCAAAGGATTTTTCATTGGTTGCTGTCGTCAGATCGAGTTCTTTGTTTTTTGTATAGAGTAAAGTTATTCGAGAAAGGATGATTTCATCCATATTCTTTCTATCCGCCTGAATCTTTTCATCAACCCAAGTGTTTGCGGTAAGTTCAACGGCTCTCTCAATTGCCGGAGTTGCAAAATTTGCTATTGCATTGAATCTTTTTATTTTCTTTAAGCTATCGGGAACAACATCAGCAAAATTCATCACAACATCTGAACTATATTTCAATAATTCTGCCTTGGACTTTGTTAGAAATAATTGGGCTTCCTGTTTGTTACGGGTTCTGCCGATTATTTCATTCATTTCAAACAAATAATTTTCAATGGCTTTGCCATCTGGAAGATACGCCTCTTTTCTACTGCTCACTAAAGACTTGAATTGACTGGCATTATTTCCGTTTCTAAATTCTTCAGTAATCGCACTAAGAACTTGTCCAGAAGTATTTCTGATGTTGAATTTTTCAAAGGATTCTGTTGTCTGACCGTAAATCCCAAGATTTAAAAACAAACAGTAAAGCAGAATAATTGACATTATTTGTTTCATATTAGTTTTCTCCCTGACATTTGTTTATTTTGATGTAGGTATATAAAGCTATATTTCGCGGTCTGGTTTCTTTGCTAATTCGCGGTGTCCCATTTTCATTATCGGTTCTTGGGCTTCTTGCTTGGTTGTTTGGCAAAATCAGTTTGTCCCAGTCTACTTCGCGTTTTCTGCTAAGCACTATCGCAGATGTGCCTCCGCCAGGAGGTGTGTCATTGAACCATCCCATTAAAGTATGCCAATGTCCTTGAAAAGTGTCTGATTGTGGTAAACCAATACCTCGATTGCCATCAACGTCGCCATCGCCGGTTTTAGCCTCTCGTCCTAAATCCATACCTCGGATAAAGACACCTCTTGCGTCAGGAAGTTTTTTCATGAGAGGTTCTTCATTGGCTAGATAATCTTTTTCTTCTAAAGTCCTGCCATCCATTTCTACCCATTCTTCACCATTTAATTTTTTGAATTTGGTATTATCTAAAACCGAATACTTAACATCTCCAACTTTTCCTTCACAAGGTTTTGTTTGCTCTTGTGCTTTTGAAACTCCGAAATTATAAAAAGCAATTGCTCCTGATATTAAAATCAACGCTACAGTAATGTGTTTTTTCATATTCTGATTTTCTCCTCATTTTATTTTATTGATTTGTTTCGCAAATCACCCTAACTCAACGAAATCCGTTGCGGTGCTTTTACCCAGATGTGTTCGGCGAAATATAAGCCCACCAAGACCAGAACTCCGGCGACGGCGAAGCCGGCGATCGTGCCGGTTAAAAGCAAAAGCAGCGGCACAGTGTTGCCGAGGAAGATCATTCCGAGCCAGAAGGCGCGGCTAAATTCACCGTTTGTGATCGATCGAGCGGCGGTGTGCGCGTCCTCCGTCGAATGCGTCGTCGTCAGTTCAATCGCCAGCGTTATCAAATGGAAAATTATTGTCAGCAGCGCCAAAAGCGTCAGAGCCATTACAAAACCGACACTAATTTCGACGAACAAATTTACGATCAAAAAGACCGCGAGCCCAGCCATCAGCGAATGGATCAGCATATGCAGACCGAGCATCGGCGATTGCCAAAAATCGCGCCCTTTTGCCTGCGCGAAAAGAAACGCCGTGTAAACCGCCGAAAGAAACGCGAAAATTACGCCGAGCGGCTCGATATATTTCAAAAGATTTTCGAAACCGAGAAAAGAAGCCGCAAGCCAGAGCGTTAAAATTCCGCCGTAAGCGGTGATGATATACGCGCCGCGTGAAAGCCACGATTTGAATTGCGGGCGGAAAAGAACGTTTAGAAATCTGTCCGGGCGACCGAGATCCATTATCAGCAAAACGCCGGTGATCGCGAGAAAAACCAACGCAATGACGACTCCGATGCGCGCGAGATTCTCCGAAATCTCGAACCCAAAATACCGACCTAAAACCGGAACCAAAAAGGCGCCCGCGGCGATCGCTTTTGTCCAAATGTATGCGGAAACTTCCCATCCCCAAAGCACGCCTTTGTTCGGCGCGTCGTAAACGCGGCGGGCTTTTTTGCGCGGCTCGATCTGAACTAAATTTTGTTTTTTAACGTCTTCCTTGAGCGGTGATTTAGCAATTCTATCTTCCGCGTATTTGGCAAAATGTCCGACGCCGGACGATTGACTCGACCACATATAATCGGTATCGGGATTTGCCGCAGTCGGATCGAGCGAAGCGTTATCGCCGTCGATATAAAAAAGTTTCGGCTTTGTTCCTTTTTCGGGTTTGCGCACCGAAACGGCTTCTCGCGCCAAGAGCTGCGAAATTTCGCTCGCGGGATTGTCCATGTCGCCCGAGATGATCGCGTGTTCGGGGCAGACGTTTACGCAAGCCGGCTCGAGTCCGATGTCAGTGCGGTGCGTGCAGTAATTGCATTTTGCGGCGGTGTGTTCGTCCGGGTGCATATAGAGCGCGTCATACGGGCAGGCTTGCGTGCAGGCTTTGCAGCCGATGCAGCGGCGGCTGTCGAAATCGACGATGCCGTCCGAGCGCGTGAAAAGCGCCGTTACCGGACAAATTTCGACGCAAGGCGCATCGGCGCAATGATTGCAGCGCATTACCGAAAAAAGACGGCGCGTGTCGGGAAATTCGCCTTTTTCAATGTATTTTACCCATGTTCGATTAACGCCGAGCGGCACTTCGTGTTCCGCCTTGCATGCGACTGTGCAGGCGTGGCAGCCGATACACTTGCGGTTATCGATGATAAAACCATAATTCATAACAATTTCTGATTTTCGGATGCGCCAAGATTAAAATGCTTCTTACAAAGATTTTCAATTCTTTACGCCGCTTTGTCTAGGCGAAAGAATTATTTGGTGCTGATCAATCGCGAAGCAGAGTTCGAATTCGCTAGATTTAGTAACACGAAATTAACATCTTTTTAATATAGTAAAAAGGCACGCGCGAAAATTTATGTCTTTAATCCAGTCTATTAACAAAAAAGCAAGAACCGGTGTTTTTCTGACCTTGGTCGCATTCTTACCCGTTTTTGCAGCCGCACAGACAGACGACCGCGAAGATTTTCAATCGTGGAACGACGTTCAGTTGACCGCGCCGGTGACGGAACAAGTAGAGTTTTTCCTTTCCGGAACGCTTCGTTTTGGCAAAAATCTTACCCGATATAACGAAGGCAGGCTGGGCGGCGGTTTCGTTTTCAAACCGCGCAAAGATCTGTCGTTTTCGGCGTCCTACGCCAACATCACGGCGCGAAACTCCAGCGGCGTATTCAAGCGCGAAAATCGTCTCGTTTTCTATGGGCGCTATCGATTTCCGACAAAAGGTTTTGGGCTTTCGCATCGCAGTCAATACGAATATCGTATGCGCAGCCCGAAAAACTCGTGGCGCTACCGCCCGTCGCTGACGTTCGAAAAAGAAATTCCGGACGATCTTATTCCAAAGGCAAAATTTTTTGTGACGGAGGAGATCTTTTATGATTCGGCTCGCGGCAAATTTTCGCGGAATCGTTTTAGCATCGGCATCAACAAGACGCTCACGAAAAACTTCTCGGTCGATTTTTATTATCTGCGGCAGAACGACGGATTCTCGCGTCCCGGCGATTTGAACGTGATCGGGACGAGTTGGAAAATAAAGCTCTGATCCGAAAATTCGTTTTCGGCAATTTCTAAAACTCCCAAAATATCGGAACTAAAACAATAGCTACGATAAAAACGACGATCGTTAAAAAAGTTCCGATCTTGACGAAATCCATAAAGCGATAGCGTCCCGGCGTGTAAACCAAAACGCATGCGGGTTCGAGCGGCGTGATGAACGAAAAAGACGCCGCGTAAGTTATCGCGATCGCGAACGTTCGCGGATTTAAGCCCAAAACGAGCGCCGTTTTAACGGCGACCGGCAGCACAACAAGCGCTGCGGCTTGGTTTGACATCGGCTGCGTCAGCGCGACTGTTAAAAGAAAAAATCCGGCAAGAACGGCGATCGAACCGTATTGTTCAAAATATAAAACGATCAAATTTGCAAGATATTTATCTGTGCCGGTTTTTTCCATCGCGATGCCGAAGCTCATCATACACGCGATCAAAACCAGCAGGCGAAAATCTATTAGCGAATAAAGCTCGCGATAAAGCACCGTTTTTGTTGCCAGCAAAAGCAGGACGCTGATAAGAACCGCCACTACAAGCGGAATTTCGTAGCCGGTGGCGAGTTTTGAAAGCGACAGAGCAAGAAAAAGCACAAAAGCCGTTATCGCCCAACGGCGCTTTTCCGTCCGCATCGTTCCTTGGGAAACGTCTTCGAGAATCATCAGTTCACCGTCTGTTACAAACGTCTCGATCGATTCCAAATTTCCCTGAACAAGCAAAACGTCGCCAAATTTCAATGGCACGCTGCTCATTTTATCGAGAAAATTTTCGCCGTGTCGGTTTATCGCCAAAACGGTCAAATCGAATTTTTGGCGAAATCTGACGGTTTTTAAGGTTTGTCCCACGAGCCGCGAATCACGCATCACCATGATCTCGAAAAGCTGAACTTCGCCGCCCTCGAGCACGCGGTCGTTGAGCGTAAAATCCGCCTTTATATCTAATCCGGCTTCGGCTTTTATGTTGAGAATGTCGGCGGCTTTTCCTTCGACGATCAAAAGATCGTTCATCGCGATCCGTTCACGCGGACTCGGCGCTATTCTCTCTTCTTTTCCGCGAATAATTCCCAAAACGTTCAGGTCGAGCTCGCGGCTGATGTCGGCTTCGCCGAGCGTTTTGCCGATCAGATGCGAGCCCTGCAAAACGACGACTTCGGAAATATATTCGCGGATATTATATTGCTCGGTAAACGAATCGCCGCCGCCGCGTCTGGGCAGCCATTTTCGTCCCAAAAAAAGCATATACGCCATTCCGAAAAGAAATGCGATCGCGCCAACCGGCGTAAGCTCAAACATTGAAAACGGTTGAAGCTGCTGCGTAACCTGCTCGGTTAGATTCGGATCGCTGGCATAACGCGAAAGCGCGCTGCTGACGGCGAGATTCGTCGAAGTTCCTATTAGCGTGCAGCTTCCGCCTAAGATCGCTCCGAAAGCAAGCGGCATCAAAAGTCGCGACGGCGGAATTTTCGCGCGCGCGGCTAAACCAAGCACGACCGGAAGAAACATAGCCGTCGTTGTTGTATTTTTTAAGACGGAAGCCGAAATTGCCGCCACCGCCATTATCAAAGCGGTCAACACAAATTCGTTATCGCCGGAAATACGGTAAAGTCTGCGCCCGATCAAATCTACGAGTCCGGTTTTTATCAGTCCGCCAGTTAACACGAAAAGCGCGCCGATGATAATGATTACGTTGTCGCTAAATCCGGAAAGCCCTTCCGGCACTGTTAAAACACCGCTCATGATCAAACCGATGACGAGGATAATGCCAATGATATCGACCGGGATTTTTTCCAGCGCAAACAGGATGAGCGCCGCGAGAAGCAGAAACAAAGTAATGGCAATTTCGGCAGACATTGTGGAAATAATACCGAAATAAATAATGCTTGGAAAGAGTGAGCAGTTAATTACCGTTTCACTTCGGCGTTGCCTCCATTTTCGCCGGCAACGCATCTAGACGTTTCCCGGCTTCAACGGCTTCGGATGATCTTGGAAACTTCGCCGTAATTTCTCTCCAGCTTGCACCGTCGTAATGAAAAAGCCTAGTTGCCGAATTGAACAAAAAGGTAATACCGAGTTTGCGATAACGGTCCAGACTAACGTAGTTCAGATAAAAACTGTGAAGCGGAGCGCCCGATGCCGCCATTTCCCGCTTGCTCAAACGCCGGGTTGCATCGGTCGAAAGCTTCAGGCAAACTTCCTCGACCAGATCACCCAAAAGCAATAAGATCGCCGAACGAAGCGACGAATCCGGAAAAATTTCAAGAAAAAGCGTCGCGGCTTCGATCTGGTCAAAACCATTCAAAGCCTGCACAAGCCTTGCGAGACGCTCGTCGTCGCCGCGCTTCGATTTGCTGACCACAGCATCAGCTTGCACCCAACCGACGTTATTCGGCGGCGTCAGAACGCGGTAAAATGTCACGCCGTCGGCTTGTTTCGTACCGGAAATGCGCAGCGTTCTACCCAGCCGCATTCTCTGAATAGCTCGCGCGAAAAGACTCGGTTCCGCGCGCAGAACAGCCAGACGCTCATCGACAACAACCGCAGAATTTATGTTGGTTTCGGATTTTTGCGCCGCAACCGGTTTCTTTACCGGCTTTTTGGACGCATTTCGATTTTGCGCCTCAGCAGAAGCAGTAAAAACTGCAAAGACAAACAGAAACGTCAAGAAATATGGGCATTTCATAAATAATTTCCTCGCTTAAATTGGGGTTTAGGTAAAAATAATACCGTAAGAAATGAATTATGTTTCCCTATTTAGAGCGCGAAAATTATCAAAAATCTTACGCTTTTAGTCTTGCGTGCAAGATCTTGTTTTGCATTCCCGCGTGATGAAAGTGGCAGATGGCGATCGCGAGCGCGTCTGCCGCATCATGCGGCTGCGGTGCTGTTTTCAATTTTAGAAGCAGGCGCACCATTTCCTGAACCTGATGTTTTTCGGCATTTCCGTAACCAACGACCGTTTGTTTGATAAAGCGCGGGCTGAATTCGGAAATCTCCAAATTGTTTTTTTCGCCCGCGAGAAGCACGACGCCGCGAACTTGTCCGAGCTTCATCGCGACCTTGACGTTCGCCGCGTAAAACGCTTCTTCAACCGATAGAACGTCTGGCTGAAATTTTGCAATCACGGCTTCAACGCCCTCGCTGATCTTTAAAAGCCGCTTCGAAAAACTCTCTTTTGGGCTGGATTTTACAGTGCCGAAATCGGTCAAAAAATACTTCAAACCGCTTCCTTCGACCACGCCCCAACCGAGAGTTTCGCTTCCCGGATCTATGCCTAAAACTTTCACTTATGCACTTTACTACTCAAATTCTGATTCGTCAATATCAAAATTTGCGTAGACTTTTTGCACATCTTCGTTGTCGTCGATCGCTTCGAAAAGCGTCAGCATTTGCTGGGCGTCGGCGCCTTCGAGCTTGATATAATTTTTCGGGATCATCGAAATTTCGGCAGCTTGCGGCTCAACTCCGGCGGCTTTTATCGCGTCGTGAACGGCGTCAAAATTTTCGGCTGCGGTGAATATTTCATAAACTTCGCCTTCATCCTGCAGATCTTCGGCGCCGGCTTCGATCGCGATCTCAAAAAGCTCATCTTCCGATTTAGATTCTTTATCGACGACGATGTAGCCTTTTTTGTCGAAGATCCACGCGACCGAACCTGATTCGCCCAAATTGCCGCCGTTTTTTGAAAAAAGATGCCGGAGCTCAGCAACGGTCCGATTGCGGTTGTCGGTCATTGTCTCGACCAAAACTGCGACGCCGCCGACGCCGTAACCTTCGTACGTGATCTCTTCATAATTTACGCCTTCGAGCTCGCCGGTCCCGCGTTTGATGGCGCGCGTGATCGTATCGATCGGCATGTTCTGCGCCTTCGCGTCGTTCACCGCTTTGCGCAAACGGGCGTTTGAATCGACATCGCCGCTGCCGCCGGTTTTCGCCGCTACCGTTACTTCTTTGATAAGTTTTGTAAAGATCTTCGCGCGTTTCGCGTCAGCCGCGCCCTTTTTATGCTTGATCGTGCTCCATTTAGAATGTCCTGACATTAAAGATTTCCTTCCGTTGATTTTTAATAAACTATATCGCGAGTTACAACGCCTGCAAAATCTCTTTCGCGCCACCGACTATTTTCACTTGTTTCGTTTTCGAAGTTTCTCCGCCGATTATTTCTACCTGCGATTTCGAAACGCCGAAAGTCTTTGCGAGAAGTTTTATCAGTTCTGCATTTGCGGCACCGTCGACCGGCGGCGAAGCGATGCGAACCTTCAACGCGCCGTCAAACTCGCCGACGATCTCGCTTTTTGAACCGCGCGGCACAACCCTTACGGTAAAAATTATCGCTACTTCATTTTCGGTAAACTTGATCACGAATAAACGAGCGCCCGCAAAACAAAGCTTTGCAGAAGGCTGATCACGATCAAAACGAGCATCGCCGAGATATCGAACATTCCGATCGGCGGAATTAATTTTCTAACCGGAATCAAGATCGGATCGGTAACGCGTTGGACAAAACCCAAAAATGTGTTGCGCTTAAAGACGAACCAATACGAAATAAAGCGTATAAAAATGAACAAAATAAGGATGCTCAAAAGCGAATAAAGCACAAAACCGACGATCATTTTCGCGTTTCCGCTCGCAATGGCAACGGAAAAACCATCGATTATAAAAAATGTGTTTTCGATAATTTGCAATCCAAAAAAAGCAAGAACGGCGGCAATCAAAATTGTAACCAGCGGCGCAAGACGCGTGTCAATGCGAAAGTTCGCTAAAAACTTCGCCGCCGGATAGACAAATTTATCCGTGCGCTTTTTTAAATGATAGGAAAATCTTCCGACCTTTCCGAAAGGATTCGGATCGGAATAATTAAACGCGAGACGCAGAAGCAAAAAAAAGACAAAAACCGTGAGCGCAATGATCATCGTCAGGCTGATCCAAGGATAAATTAATCGTAAAAGCATAAATTATTTGTATTCTCTTTCGCCGAAAATCGCAGTTCCGACTCTCACAAGCGTCGCGCCTTCTTCGATCGCAACCTCAAAATCGTTCGTCATTCCCATCGAAAGCTCGCCGACCGGCAAATATTCATCACGAATCGCGCGAAGCCTTTTAAAGAATGGACGCGCATCTTCAGCGTCGTCAAAAAAAGGCGGCAGGATCATAAATCCTTCGAGCTTTAACCGCTCGCAATTTTTCAAAAACTCTATCAATTCCGGCAGATCGTTTTCGGCGATTCCCGATTTTGTCTCATCGTCGGCAAGATCGACCTGGATCAAAACCTTCAAAGACTCGCGATTTTCTTCAAAACAAATACGCTCGAGTCTTTGCGCGAGTTCTACGGAATCGAGCGTATGAATTACATCGAAAAGCTGGACGGCTTTGCGCGCTTTGTTTGACTGGAGATGCCCGATCAAATGCCATTCCGCATTTTCGCGCCCAATTTCGACAATTTTCGCTTCAGCTTCCTGAACTTTATTTTCGCCGAAGGCTTTAGCGCCGCTGGAGATCGCTTCTTTGATAATTCCAGCCGGATGAGTTTTGCTGACGGCGATGAGATTTATCTCAGCAGGAGCTCTTCCGGCATTCCGCGCTGCAGCTTCAATTTTTCGCTCAACTCGCGCCAAATTTTCGCGCAAAACTTCCCGCATCAAATCAATATAACAAATCTTCTTGAGTTTTCGCGCCCGAATTCGTATCATCGAAATTCCGACGCGGACGTGGCGGAACTGGTAGACGCGCAGGTCTCAGAAGCCTGTTCTCGCGAGGGAGTGGAAGTTCGATTCTTCTCGTCCGCACCATTTTTTGAGAGACGAAGATCTTTTTCTTCGTCTTTTCTTTGCTTATCTTGCGGCTTTGCGTGAAAATTCTTGTCGATGCGAAACGAATTTATCGAAGGCGTCGAAAAAAATCAAAAAGGTTTCGGCTTAGATCTTCCGCAAGAAAAAATTCTTGCGCTCGCCGATTATTACGAAATTATTCAAAAACACAATGCGCTTTTACATCTCGTCGCGCCTCGTTCGCCGGAAGAATTTGCGGTTCGGCACATTCTAGAATCTTTGACGCTGCTCGAATTTCTACCGAAAAACGCCAAATTCGCCGACGTCGGCGCCGGCGCGGGTTTGCCATCGATTCCATGTTTGATCGTACGCGAAGATCTGCACGGAGTTTTGATCGAATCGAAATTAAGAAAAGCAAACTTTTTGCGGGAAGTTCTGGTTGAATTCAAGTTAGAAAACCGCGCCACGATTCTTAACCGCCAATTTGAAGAAATACAAAAGCCCAATGTTTCTTATGTGTCATGCCGCGCCCTGGACAAATTCACAAAAAAACTGCCTCGTCTTTTGAGATGGTCTGCCGGTTCAAACTTACTTTTTTTCGGCGGAAATTCCCTGCGCGACGAATTGCAAAAAAATGGCGTTGAATTTTCGGCAAAGTTGATTCCGATGTCTGAACGGCGATTTTTGTTCATTGCGCGAAAATGATTTTAATTTTTTTGTTAAAATCTTTTTGATTATGAATCGACCCGAAAAATCAGAATATAACGAAGATTACGAAACATACGTTTCCCTCGTGCCCGAAACGCGGATCGTTTCGGTATTGGAAGACCAGATAGCCGAACTTGAAGATCTAGTCGCTGAAATTCCCGAAGAAAAAGGCGATTTTGCATATGCCGATGGAAAATGGACGATTAAGGAAGTTGTCGGGCATTTAACCGACGCCGAGAAAACTTTTGCGTATCGCGCCATGCGCGTCGCGCGCTGCGATAAAACTCCGATCGAAGGCTTTGAGCAAGATGGATACGTAGAAAACGGTAATTTTAACTGCCGTTCGCTCGTCGATCTGACCGAAGAGTTTGTTTTGCTGCGGAAAGCGAACTTATATTTTTTCAAAAATTTAGACGATCAAGCATGGATTCGTCTCGGGACGGCAAACGGCTTTCCGTTTTCTGTTCGCGCGCTGGCGTATATTTGCGCAGGTCACGTGCGGCATCATTTAAATATTTTAAATATCCGTTATCTTGCGCAATGAAATTTGACGCGATCGTCATCGGCGCCGGCGCCGCCGGGCTTTTTTGCGCAATCGAAGCCGGAAAACGCAAGCGGCGCGTTTTGGTCATCGAGCGAAATGAGCAGGTCGGGCGAAAGATAATAATCTCCGGCGGCGGGCGCTGCAATTTCACAAATATTCATACAAAACCCGAAAACTTTATTTCCCAAAACCCGCATTTTTGTAAATCCGCTCTGGCGCGTTACACACCTGGCGATTTTATCGAATTAGTCAAAAGCCACAAGATCGAGTTTTACGAAAAGAAACTCGGACAGCTTTTTTGTCGCGAATCATCGCGGCATATCGTTGAAATGCTTTTGCGCGAATGTGAAAAGGCGAAGGTCGATCTCCGCACGAACTGTTCCGTAAAAAGCGTTTCCAAAAACGCGCTGTTTGAAATCGAAACCGATCGCGGGAATTTTTCGAGTGAGAAATTGGTGATCGCCACGGGTGGACTTTCGTTTCCAAAGATCGGCGCCACCGATTTCGGTTATCGAATCGCAAAACAGTTCGGATTGAAAATCGTCGAAACGCGTGCGTCGCTTGTTCCGCTAATTTTTGCCGATGGCGGAGACTTTAGAAAGCTTGCCGGCGTTTCGATCGATTCGGTTGTTTCCATCGGCAAGCACACGTTTCGGGAAAATATTTTATTTACGCACCGAGGACTTTCGGGACCGGCGATTCTTCAAATTTCAAACTACTGGAATCCGGAGAAAGACGTTTCGATCGATCTGCTGCCGGAATCCGACGCGCTGGAGATCTTCGAGCGAAACGCCGAAAATCGACAAAATTTGGGAAATTTTCTTGGCAGATTCTTGCCCAATCGTTTTGCCGACCTTTTCATACCGGAAAGGTTTTCACAAAAACCAATCGGTCAGCTAACCAAAAGAGAAATCGAAGAAATTGCGGCGAAATTGAACGACTGGCGCGTACAATTTCGCGAATCCGAGGGCTTTCATAAAGCGGAAGTTACGCTCGGCGGAGTTTCCACCAACGAACTTTCCTCGCAAACATTGGAAGCAAAAAAAGTCGCTGGACTTTATTTTATCGGCGAAGTTGTAGATGTTACCGGCTGGCTCGGAGGATACAATTTTCAATGGGCGTGGGCTTCGGGTTTCGCCGTCGGAAAATCAATTTAAAATAAAAGCGAGGGAAACGTCTCCCACACCGTCTCCCTCTTTTTTTCGCGCCAATTACAGGGTGTAACCGGCAACGAAACTTGTGTTATCTACTATAACATGTTAACTAAAGAAGATAAATCACTGATCAAAAATCTGAAATTTTCAAATATTTTTTTCGGTGACTCACACCAATTAACACTTAAACAGTTGAACAATCATTTAATATATTACATAATCGTATAACTATGTCAAGCCGATATTCACATAATGATGAAGATATTGCTTTTGCTGGACGATTCGTAGAAATTTGCGGCACTTCACAGCCCGCAGAAGTTGCACGGTTGTTCAACATTTCGTACCATTCCGCACGAAATTACCTGCGCGGCAGAATGCCGGACACTTATGCTTTAATCGCGCTTTCTGAGCGCACACCTTATTCGATCCATTGGCTTCTGACCGGCAAGGGGCAAAAATTTGTTCAAAAATCCATCGGCGAAGACACACTTCCACTTTCTGACCAATTACGAGAATTCATCAGGCGCGAGTGTCGGGAGTTAATCGACGAAATCTTGAATGGTCAAACTGAGGTTGATCAGTCAAAAACCGTCGTTTTAACGTCCGAGCAGATTATGGAAGAAAAAGTGATGAAAGATTCCGTCACTTTTCCAGGAAAACAACAGTAAATTGTCGTTTTCTTATTAATAGCCGGTCACGTTTATCCGAAAAGCGAAATCAGATATTTTTGAATAAGCGTAAAAGCGGATTCATTTTGGTCATTGACCGCTCTGCCGCCATTGCCCATGTCACCATCTACATTTTCGCTGGTGTCGCCGGTCTTGACAACCGCGCTTTTTCCACCGTTGCCCATGTCGCCGTCGGCAAATCCGCCGTTGCCCATGTCGCCGTCGGCAAAAGCAATCGAGCTGAAAAGACATACAACCAAAAAGACTTTAAGAGTTAATTTCATTTTTTTTCTCCTGAATTGTTTTTTTTCTTCTTGATACTTCAAAGTATCGCGTATATACTACCAGAAATACGAGAAAACCTAAGTTATGAAAGGTCTCCACACACAAGTTGCTCTATCGATCAAACAACTTCTCAAGCTCGAGAGATGCGGTAGATTTGACGACGCACTCGCGCTTTTGGAAGGCGTTTGGGAAAATACCGCTGCTTTTCCGCGCGTCGAAGAGTTTGATGCTCACACGGCGGCGGATATTATTCTGCGCTGCGGAAGTCTAATTGGATTTCACGGACATCACCAGCAAATTAAGGATGCACAGGAAAGATCGAAAAATCTTTTGACCGAAGCCCATCGTCGCTTTCTCGCAATTTCTGATCTGGAAAAAATTGCCGAATGCGAAAACTATCTTGCACTCGCCTACTGGCGAACCGGCGAATTGGTAGAAGCTGAAACGTGGGTTGAAACAGCTTTGGAACACGCGCTTCCGCCAAAAAACGCGACAAGAATTTATTCCCACGTGGTCAAGAGTCTGATTTGCCTTTCTGCCGGAAAATACGGCGAAATCGTATCGCGTTCGAGCGAAGTCGAAAATGATTTCATCGAATGCGGTGATCCTTTTTTAATCGGCAGCTTTCGCACAAACCTCGGACTCGCGCTCAAAAACCTCGGTCGGGCATCGGAAGCGCTTCGAAATCTTGAGTTAGCGGGCTTCTATCATCGAAAATCAGGTCATCAAATTTATCTCGGCACCGTCGAAAACAATCTCGCCCAACTTTATAAAAACGAGAATCGCTTTGGTAAAGCGCATAAAGCGATCGATCGTGCGACAAAGATCTTTAAGAAAATAAAAGACCGGACACACGAAGGCTTTTCATTTGATACAAAAGCTCAAATATACTTGTCAGAAGGCAACTATCACGCTGCTTTACGAACGGCGGAAAAAGCAATCAGGATATTAAGGAAAAGTGAAAATATGGCATATTTGGTCGAGTGTTATTTAACCAAGACCAAAACTTTGCTTTATCTGGATTACTTTTCAAAGGCGATCTTTTGCCTATTCGAAGCGGTACAGATCGCCAGGATAAAGATGAGCGAGGACGCAGCCAACTATCTGGTTCGCGAATTTGAACTCGCACTGCAGGAAAAAAATTCAGCCGTTATCGAGGACATTTTTTCGGAAGCGGCTGTTAGCGAAGAAAAATTAGAATTGATTCTGCCGGCGCCGATTGCTCATCACAGTAACGTCAAGGGCGTCTGGATAAAAAACGATCACCTCGAGCATCTTGGTTTGATAAAGAATTCGCTTGCCGTTGTGGTCAACGAAGATGTGAAACGCGGCGATCTTGTCGCGCTTACCGAACTTTCCGACGATTCCGTCATCTGCGGATTTTATGATTCGGATTTTGGGATCGTTTGTCTGGAAGGAGTAGGTTCGGAGCCGCAATTGTTTGCCGAGAATGAAGTTAAAATTCTCGGAAAGATCATCGGCGTATGCAAAGCCGGGCGAAATTCCATTGGAAAAATGATCGTCGAACCGATACATTATTAATTCCCGCAATCATCGAAAAGCCGAAATATCCATTCCAAATCGTTCCTTTACATATTCTTCCTGTGCTTCGTTAAGATTTCGCAAAGTTGCCAAACGGCGCGCGGCTTTTAGAATTTGCGTTTGCGTCCGTCCAGCCATTTGCTTGAGCAGATCTCTACCCTCTCGCATTTCCGACTCGACCTTTTTCCGTAAAATAAAAAGCTCGGATAATTCCGCCGTTAGCATTTCTTCACGCAGTTCCTTCAGGCGATTCTTAATCTGCCAGATCTGCCGGATCGCGCGCACGAGTTCGTCGCCCGGCGAATCGCCTGTTATCAGATCGGGCGAATCGCGAAAATCTTCGACGAGTTTGTTCAAACGAATCTGATCGCCGGCTGAATAGGCGTCGTTCAGCTTTGCCATAAGCACATGGCGTTTTTCCTTTTCTTTATTGTCGAGCGCCAGATCGGGATGAATGATCTTTGCGAGATTGTGATATGCCTTCTTCGCTTCTGCGGTCGGCTGCCATTTGAACGCACAACCGTCACCGTTTTCGGCATTTGCGGCAGATTCTTCCGCTCGTTTTCGCAATTCTTCCGCGCGATTTTTGATCTCTTCGTCGTCCGGCACGAGCTTTACTTCTTCTTCGGCGATCTGCGCCTCGATCTCGTCAAGATCGGCATAAAGTCTCGCGACATCCATCGTATATTGCGCCTCAAACTGTTCCAATTCAGCACGCAAATCAGTCATTTCTTCTTCCCGATCCGCGAGCCGGTCTTTCAAACGCTCCAAAACTTTGCGTTTTTTGTTTAATTCGATCTCTTCGGGCGCCAGAACATTCATCTTACAAAGGTTAAAAGTGAAAAAGTGAAAAAGCAAATAAGGAACATGTTTCCTTTCGCTTTTCCACTCTTTCGCTTTTTTTACTTTTCTGAGTCCCGACACGCGGAACTTAAATTTAGCTTTATCAGCCCTCGACGCGAATCATTTTACTTATCGCGTTCTCTTCAGCTGCTCTGATCACCGCGAGATTTTTATATTCTTTCTCGGTAAGCATTTCGTCGATAAAATCGGGATTTGCCTTATACCAGCTTTGGGATTCGAAATATTTCTGCAGCTCTTTGTCTTTGAAAATTCGTCCTCGCCGGGCATAAATTTCGTTTCGCAAAACGCGCAGATCTTCGACGAACAAGCCCCAAAGCATTTCTTCGGTTATGTCCTGGGTGGCAATAAATTCGCGCCATTCTGCTTCAAGCTCTTCGATAAGCTTCACGTTTTGCAGTTCGATCTTATTGAGCTTTACAAGCTGCTGATTCTTCAGCGGTCGATACCAATGGCGCCATTCGAACGTCTGAGCAAAACCGGGTGTTGAAAATCTTCGACCGCGCCGCGCCCAAAATTCAAAACGCATCATTCGCAGATCGTTCATTGAAACGTCTTTCAAAAGCTCGCGAGTCAAAGGAACATTCTGAAACTTGTCCATATCACCGACCGAAACCGCCGTTTTATGCGTTTTCTCTCGCTCGGCTGTCATTTTTTCCAAATTTTTGCGTTCGATCGGCGATAAGACCGCCGTAGAATAATTCGGATTTCGCCGATACCAATAGCGCTCGTCAAAATACTTTTGCATCCATTCCCGCTCGGGAAAGGTCTTTCCATGAACGGCTTCGACCTCGGCGATCATCACCTGCCAATCCGCCGCCGAAAATGAATAAAGTTTGTCGTCTGGAATTTCCTTGTCCTTCCAATAACGCAGATCGCCCGGCTGAACGTATGTGTGTCGCTCGGCTTCCGCCATACGGATCAGATCGAGATTGATGCGCTCCATTGCGGTCAACATCGAATTCTTAAAACTCGGATTTGGTCTATACCAGGGTTGTTTTTCGAGGTAACCCTGAATCGTGCGCTCTTTGAAAATGCGTCCGCGCTTGCCAAAAAGAATACCTCTCACAAGAGCAAGCTCGTCAAAAGTCTCCGGCTCGTAGTCTTCATACTTTAATTTATCGAGCTGCGCTTTTGTAACTTTTTTCTTCGTAAAATCAAACTTATCCCACTTCTGTTTGTTGAATTCCTTCTCGTTGTCGGTTTGTGCCGAAATGAGCATGCTGAACGACAAGATCAGCAAAATCCCAAGACAAAACGGTTTGAATCGAACCATTGTTTTTTTCGCTCCCTAGCTATTTTCAATAATCTCAAAACTTGTTGTAATTTCCGCCGTCGGGCGAACCGTCGCGGCAACCGAGCAGTATTTGGTGTCGGAAAGCTCGATCGCCTGCGCAACCGCCTGTTCCGAAACGTCTTTGCCATACACGATATGGTGAACGTGAAATTTTGTAAAGGCGCGCGGATGTTCGTCGCGCCGCTCGCCTTTGACCTCAACTTTATAATCAGTTACTATCTGCCGTTTCTTTGCGAGGATCGAAACAACGTCCGCCGCGGTGCAGCCGGCGACGGCGAGCAAAAGCAGCTCAAGCGGTGACGGCGCGCTTTTTCTATCGCTTTTAACGTCAATAGTTATAGAATTATTGTTTGGCGCCGTTGCGATAAAAAAATCATCGCCTGCGTATTGAAGTGTTGCCTTATAATTATTTTCCGCCATTTGGTTTACCTCTTCCAGAACGAAAGATCGTCAGTATTTTGCAAAGTTTAACCGATATTTTTATTTTCGCAAATTTGCAGTCAACTTTTTGGCACCTTAAATGCTTCTTAAGCAAGGGACTCGATTTTTTCAACCGACATTCAGGAGACAATATGAGATTTAGAAATGTATTTTCGATTTATTTAACGATCGCGATGATGATTCTTGGAACTGCCTCGCAAACGACCGCGCAGACAAGCAAAAACCAACGCGAGGTGCGGACACTCTTGCAGAATATTCTTTCCGCGATCGACGATTTTCGTTTCAGCATCGATACCGAATCACGCCGAGCTCTGAGCGACGCCGAGCAAGACCGGATTTATCGCGACGCGGATAATCTGGAAGCCGCAACAACCATATTTGAAGGAAAATTTCAGCGCGGTCGCGAATCTGCAGCCGACGTTTCCGAAATTCTTAAACCGGCGCGCAACATTGACGGGTTTTTGTCTGCCAAACAAGCCGATCGAAATTTCAAAACTGCGTGGCTCGAAGTCCGCAATTCGCTCGACCGTTTAGCGGCGATCTACAACATCAATCCTAGCTGGAACGCCAAAACTTCGAATTATCCAAATAATTATCCGACGAATACAAATTCAAATCCTTCGTATGGATTGACCGGAACGTATCAACTGGATGTTTCGCGGAGCGAAAATTCGCGAGATATTCTGCAGCGGGTCAATGTTCAAAAGGAAACCGACCGTGCGGATCTTGAAGATAAATTGGAAGCCGCCGAGCAGATTGCGATCGACATTCGCGGTAATCAGGTCGTTCTCGCGTCGTCAAACGCATCGCCGGTTTCTATTACGGCTGACGGCGTTACGCGCGCCGAGCGGGACACAAACGGTAAAACAGTTCGCTTTCGTGCGACGCTGACCGGAGAAAAGCTCACCATTTCGAGCATCGGCGGCGAGACCGATTATACAGTCACTTTCGCATCGATCGATAACGGAAGATCGCTGAAAGTCACGCGGCGAATTACAACGGATTATCTGAATCAAACGATCTTTTCCGACAGTTTTTACACAAAAAGCGATTCGGTCGCCGGTCTCGGAATCGATTCGGACGATAATTCCGGCACCTATTCCAGCAGCGATTCGAACGATTATCCGACCAAAAATCCGAATTATCCTCCAACTACGACAAATCCGAGAAACGGCACATATATCGTCCCCAACGGAACCATTTTGACCGGAAATTTGGACCACGATGTCACGACAAAGGTTTCGCAAAACAACGACCGTTTTCGGCTGACCGTTACCGCTCCAAACCAGTATCGCGGCGCGGTGATCGAAGGTTATCTTTCAGGCATCGAACGCTCGGGCAAAGTTTCCGGTCGCTCGCAGGTCACTTTTAATTTCGAGCGAATTCGTCTACCGAACGGTCGAACCTACGATTTTGACGGATTTTTGCAAAGTATCACCGATACCGACGGCAAAACCATAAAAGTCGGCACGGAAGGCGAAGCAAAAAGCGACAGCCAGACAAAAGAAACCGCCAAACGCGGTGGAATCGGCGCGGGAATCGGTGCGGTGATCGGCGCGATAGCGGGCGGCATAAAAGGCGCGGCGATCGGCGCGATCATCGGCGGCGGCGCGGGCGCAGGTTCGGTTATCGTCACCGGCAAAGAAGATCTGGAACTCAAACAAGGTTCTTCCATCACGGTTCAGGCTTCGGCGCCGAATAAATAAAAAGGCAGAAACCCGCGCGGAAGCAAGGGTTTGCCCAAACAGAAACGCGCACGAAGTAAGCGTACAAAGTCACGCTTACTTCGTGCGCGTTTCTGTGGTTAAATTTCCTTATGAAAACACTTCCCGAAGAAGCCGAAAACTACCGCGACAAAAAGTGGCGGCGCGAGGAAACTCTGAAGGTCGAAACTGCTTTGCAGGTCGAGGCGATGATCGAAGATCTCGGATTTTGCCTCGGACTTACGGATTCGCGCACGAATCTGCCGAGCGTTTATATCGCGGTTTGCGGTCGCCGCGACGTTTTTGCACCGAAAAATGTTCAGAAGGATTTTGAAACGAGTCTGGCTTGGACGCTCAAAGACGAAGTGATGATGCGCGGAAAAGTTTATTATTCAAAACTCGTGAAGGCGCGTTCGATGTTTGTTGCGCCGAGAATGATACCGTATTTTAATGCGATTTGGGGCGTTCCGAAAAATCGAGAGGCAAAAGATCTATCGGGCAGCGCAAACAAGATTTTGAAAGTTTTGCGGAAGGAATGGGAAATGGGAACGGCGGATCTTCGCGCCGAAACCGGAATCACAACCCGAGCGCGCCTGACAAAAGCGCTCGACAAACTTCAGCGCACGATGAAGGTCGTGCCGCAGGAAGTTCTTTATCAACCGAGATTTACATATATCTGGACGCTCGCTGAAGCGCGTTTCCCGAAGGAACTTTCCAAAAAAGTTTCGCGCGAAGAAGCCGTCCGCGAGATCGCGCGCGCCTATCTGCAAATGTGCGGCACAACTCTTTTGGGCGATCTGTCAAAAGCATTTGGTTTCCAGCGCTGGGAATCGGGACGAGCAAATCATCAACTGGTTGACGAAGGTTTTGCAGAAAGATTGGCGACGGGAGTTTACCGGGTAAAACAATAGATCTTAGGCAGTTAAGAGCGGGGACGACCGAAAAACAACACGTAGCCGTCCGCGTCCTTAATTTCAAATCCGCGCAGACCGTCGTCCGTATCCATTAACGGCACAAAAAACTCGACGTTGCGCGATGCAAATTCGGCTGCCAGCGCATCGGGATCGGGAACATATACGTATGCGTCCCAACGAGCTATACCTTGTTTGATGTCTCGCGTGTGATTCGGAATAGGTTCTACTCCGATATCTTTGAGAAAGATCATCGCTTTGCCGCGCTGCACGATCCCGAAGAAAAGATCGTCCGGATCCGACTGAAATGCGACCTCGAATCCCAACCTATTGCAGTAAAAGTCGAATGCGGCTGCGACGTCACGCACGATGAAAAACGGCGAGATATCGCCTATTTCTGTTTTTTCAGTTGTCATTTCTCAATCGTCACAACATGCGCCTGAATTTTGGCGTCGACATTCTCTCGCCCGAATTTCGTCGCAATCGCTTCCGCTGCGGCTTCTGTCGCTTCCTCTAGTAGCGAGGCGTCGCGGGATTCGATCTCATTTCGCAAAGGCGTGCCCTGACAAAAGGCGAGCGCGGGAATTCGCGGCGACGTGGCTCGGCTGCGCGCTGCAATCGTTTTGATCTGCGGCGACGCGGCGAATCCGCCGGTTTTAAGCTCTTGCTCAATGACGCCGTGATCGTAATAACCGTAAGGCGTGCGGGCTAAAAAGCGCGGAGGATCGTCGGGAAAGACAGATTCGAGAGCGTCTTCAACCGTCTCGGCGAATTCGTTTTCCGATATCTTGTCCCAGACGTTGAAAATATAAACGCCTCCCGGTTTAAGCACTCGACGCGCTTCCGAAAATGCTTTGGGCTTGTCGGGAAAAAACATGACGCCGAACTGACATACGACGGCGTCGAATGTTTCGTCCGGAAAAGGTAGCTCGAGCGCGTCCGCCTGCCGCCACTCCACCGGGCGCTTCGTTCCGACTTCCGACGCCTGTTCCAGCATCGCCTGGTTCAGATCGGTTGCGACTATGGAAACGTTGTCTGGCAGCGCTGCTGACAATGCTCGAGTTACCACGCCGGTGCCGGCTGCGATCTCAAGCACGTTAGAAAAATTCCGCGAGCTAAGCCGTTCAGCCAAATCCGCTGCGTAATCCTCAAAGATAAGCGGCACAAGATAATCGTCGTAAAGCTTCGGGATCGAGCCGGCAAAGACTTTGTCGCTTTCAGAATTACTCATATTTAACTGCTCAGGATGTTATGAATTCCGCAACCGGACTCTAGCTCAGCGATCGTCATACTTATCACTCGAGTGCGGTGATAGCACCTCATCTAAGTCCGCAATTTCCTCTTCAATGTGGCGTTGCTTTGCGCGGACACCCTCTAATTTGCGATTAATTTCACGGTAGTTTGCTTCGGCTTCCGAAGCATTGATATGGAGATGAGCTAACTTTTTTATCTCCGCCACGGTTAACTCTTTCCCCTTTCCTTCGGCAGCGTATCGCAACACTTCAGTAAAAGTATTGTGTCCATGAGAAAACCGCTTGCGACGCGTAGTCCTTTCAGAGGCAAACCTCCGAGTCATCTTTATCCACCCGTCAATAATTTCATCGAACATATCTCGATGAAACTCTGGCACCGATGCAGGGAGAAATTCATGCATTTTTTCTTGAAGCCATTGTTTATCACAAAGCGTCACATCTGAGCCGCTTTCGACTAGACTTATTGCCGCTGGAGTAAATCGGCTATTTGTCACAACGATTCCCTCATCGCATCCGTAGTGGCGCATTGCACCGAGCAGTTCTTGAACAGCACTGTTTCCGACGGGACCGCTCCATCGTTTCGCTTGGACGACAGTAGTTATTCCAATAGGAGAAAGACAAATTAGATCCGCACCTTGATCGTTCGAGGGTGTCATTCGTACGTCGGTGTAACCCATGCATTCAAACAAGCGGGCGAGGAATTCTTCGAACTGCGTCCCAGTCATTTGAGCAATGTCGTCTATGCTTCGGGATGTATAATAGACTCTCCAAATCGCCTTATCGGCTTCTTCCGCACGGCGTTGCTTTTCAAGCCTCCAGTTATTCCACCTTTTTTTGAGATAAGCCAACATCGTCCAGTCCAAAAAAACTCTGCGGAAACAATTGACAGAACTTGGTACTTCACCAACTCCTTCAACATCCTTAATCTGCGGCAGGATGAACCCGTTTTCTTCAAACCGGCTCGCTTTCCAAATAGAGCGTTTCAGGCGCTATATCCGCGCCGTTGCTCCAGGAAATTGTCCAGCCGTCGACGAAGAATTTCTTGAAATAAGACTTGTCTTTCAGCGGTTTATACATTCCGCCACCTTTTAGCCACTTTTTGAAATCGGCGATGCGTTTCTCGCCGTTGTTGAACGTAACCAATATCTTGTAGTCGGAAAGATATTTTGCGTCTATTACTACCGGCATGTATTTCATAGATTAATTTTATTCAAGAGGCGCGATCTTTTCAATATTTCCCAGCTTCTGTGCGCGCTCCCAGTTTTCTTCAAGCTCGGCTTTATGAAGCTTTGCCCACTTCTTAATGAGCGCTTTTGCGGTTCTCGATTTAAGATTTCCTACCAGCAAATTCCCGTCAAAATCAAATTTAGCCTCTTGCCCCTGATAAAGAGCGTGGAAATGCGGCGGGTTATGATCGTTTTGGAACATCCTGATGATAATCCCAAAAAACATTGAAACATAAGGCATAACTCTTTAATATTTCATCAATTCCGCAACGGCTTGTTCGACGTCTTCGATCTGAGGCAGGATGAAATCTTCGAGCTGTGGGGCGTAGCCGACAAACGTATCGGTTGCGCCGACTCGGCGGACGGGAGCGTCTAAATATTCAAACAATTCGTCCGAAATTCGCGCCGCGATCTCTGCGCCGTAGCCGTAGGAAAGCGGGTCTTCGTGCGCGATAATCACGCGGTTTGTTTTCTTGACCGATTCGGCGATGCGCTCCCAATCGTATGGCACGAGCGTTCGTAAATCTATCAATTCAACGGAAATTCCCTCTTTTTCCAAGCGTTTCGCCGCTTCAAAGGAACGCTGAACGAGTGCGCCGAAGGTTACGATGGTCAAATCCGTGCCTTCGCGGACGACTTTTGCCTTGCCGAACGGAATCAGGAACTCCGAACTCGGATATTGCGACTTATTATAAACCTGCCGGTATAAATGTTTGTGTTCGAGGAACAAAACCGGATCGTCGCAGCGGATCGAAGTCCGCAAAAGTCCATTTGCATCGAGCGCGTTTGACGGATAAACGATGCGAATTCCCGGCGTATGCGCGAAAAGTGTCGTGCCGCTTTGCGAATGATAAACCGCGCCGCCTTTGAGGTATCCGCCGACCGGCACACGCATCACCAACGGACATTTTGTGTCGCCGTCCGAACGCCAACGAGTTACGGCGACTTCGTTTCTGATTTGGTGAAACGCGGGGAAGATGTAATCAAAGAATTGAATCTCAACAACGGGTTTAAGCCCACGAATCGCCATTCCGACGGCGCGACCGATGATGTTTGCCTCTGCCAAAGGCGAGTTAAAGACTCGCGCCGAACCGAAATTGCGTTGCAGATTCGCCGTAACTTTAAACACGCCGCCTTTGCCTTTGACCGTTTCGAGATATTCTTCCCGCGAAACGTCCGCGACATCTTCGCCGAAGATCACAATGCGTTCGTCGCGCTCCATTTCTTCGTGCAGACAGCGATTTATCAAATCAACCATCGTTCCCGCATTGCCCGAAAGTTCCGCGCCTTCTTCCGTATCGAAATCTTTTGAAGTCGGATCAACATCGGGCGAATAAATATTGCGCCAAGCCGTTTCCGGCGCGGGTTGCGGCGTTACAATCGCAATGTCCGCCGCCTCATTAACTTCCGCGTCAACCTCTTTGCGAAGTTTTTCCAAGTCTTCGGACGAAATAATTCCTTCCGTCATCAAAAATTCCGCAAAAGTTTTGATCGGATCCATCGCCGCATCAATCTGCCGTTCTTCTTCGGGACGATAAAGTTTCTCGTCGTCCGACAAACTGTGCGAATAAGGACGAATAACTTTTGCGTGAACAAACGCCGCGCCTTTGCGTTTGCGGCAATATTCAACGGCGCGTTGGAAAGTTTCGTAAGATTCGAGCGGATCAGTGCCGTCGCATTTTTGAATCAGTAAATTCGGAAATCCGGCAACTAATTTTGAAATATCACCGCCCGCCGTGCCGACTTCGACCGGCGTAGAAATCGCATAACCGTTGTCTTCAACGACAAAGATCACCGGCAATTTCAAATTACAAGCCGTGTTGAGTGCTTCCCACCATTCGCCCTCGCTCGTCGTGCCGTCGCCGACCGACATATAAACAACTTCGTCGCCTTTGAAGCCTTCGATCTTGTCCTGCAAACCTTTGACGAGCGATGCACGATAACCCGCTTCCGCCGCGCCAACCGCGTGAAGTGCCTGCGTTCCCGTGCAGGAACTTTGCGAAGGCACATTCAAATCTTTATGTCCCCAATGCGAAGGCATCTGCCGTCCGTGCGAGTTCGGATCGAGTTCCGCACCGACCGCCGAATACAACATCTCCAGCGGAGTCATTCCAAGTCCGAGCATCAGAGCGCGGTCGCGGTAATAAGGAAAAAACCAATCATACGCAGGTTTCATAGCCTTCGCCGCCGCCACTAAAACCGCTTCGTGTCCCGCGCCCGAGATTTGGAAAAATATCTTATTTGAAGCTTTGAGCTGTATTTCTTTGTCGTCTATGCGCCGCGACAGATACATTGTGCGGTATAACTCGACGAGCGTTTTGTTGTCTAATCCGTGGTGATCTTTGCCGTTCTTTGAGGCTTGCGCGTTTTTATCGGGCACGATATTTTTCGCGTCTTTTTGCTTCTTTTCCGCGTCCACGTAGCCGTCGGCTTCGGTTGTTTTCGCCTTTTCGACCACCTCTTCGCCCATCTTATTGTTTAGCTTTTCTCCTGGTGTCGCCACGAATGAAAATCTCCTATTGATTGCTTTCTATAACTTGATTCGTGCTAAAACTTCTAAACGATCCGTATCAAAATGTTCCGCAATATCGTCCAATATTCCGGCAAATGTGCCTATTCTTAGAGGATTGTGATTCGGAACTGTAACGTGATGCTTTCCGTGTTTGCTCGTTGTCATTCGAATATGACTTCCCGTTTGCCTCGTTACCTCATAACCTAACGTCCGCAACGCCGTGATTAAATCTTTGCCTGAAACATCTCGCGGTAACCTCATGCAGCGATAATTTCTTCGCTTACAAAATGAAGCCGGATCACCTTAGGTTTTTCTGCCGATTCAAAATGACAGTCTACCGCCTCGCGGATATTTTCTCGCAAACTCTCCAGATCGTCGGCTTCTGTGAAAATAGATTCGCCAAGGGCTCGCGCCGTGTAACCGCCTTCGATCGCGATTTCGATCAAGAAAATAATTTCGTTCATAACTTCCCTTTGAGCAGCAGAGCACCCTCAATAAGTTTAGTATCTTAATCCATATAATCCAAATCGAGTGTCATCCGATATTCCTGCGCCATCGACGGATGCCCGTGCGCGTTTGAAACCTCGATTCCTTTTTCGTAAGCTTCGCGAGCTTTTTCCCTTTCGCCTGTTCTCTCGTGAGCTTTCGCCAGCATGCCGTAAGCCGCGCCTTCATCGTCCGCTTTCGCGAGATAGATTTCGAGAGTTTCGATCGTTTTTTGCCAATCTTCGAGTTTCTGATACTCGTTCGCCAGACCGAATAAAACCATCGAATTGTCCGGATCGGATTCGAGCATTTGTTTGAAAACTTCTATTCTGTTTTACATCATTTTTAAGATAACAAAAAAGACGGAAACCCGCGCGTAAGCAAGGGTGGAATCAAGAGTCTAACCTCCACCCTCGCTAACGCGCGGGTTTCTGATTCTAAAACAATTCCTGTTGAACAGGCTTCCGTATCTCTGCGGCTTTCATTTCATCGTGCGCGAGAAATCCGAGCCGCCGGTAATTCGTCTCAAACAATTTTTTTGCCATTTCCCATTGTGCTGTTGTGCCTCGCATTCGCGCGCCAAATTCACTGGAATTCAATTTTCCGCCGCGCTCTCGCTGGATCTGATGAATGATCTTGTCCTTTTTTGTCGGCAATTTTTCTGCGAGCCGCGAAACGAAATAGTTTCTCAAAGATTCGGTCGGAAGACGCAATATCGACATAAACGCGCGCGTCGCGCCGGATTCTTTCGCTTTTTCGAGCAGTGCGGGAATATCCGATTCGTTGTAAGACGGAATTATCGGCGATATCGAAAGTCCTACCGAAATTCCGCTGTCGGCGAGTGTTTTCATCGCGCGGAAGCGTGCGTCCGGAATCGGAACGTATGGCTCGAAAGGTTTTGACCTCGCCGTGGTCAAAAACGGTATCGAAAAATATACCCGCGCGCGCATTTTCGAAATTATGTCGATGTCGCGCGTGATCAGCGGCGATTTTGTTATTATCCCGACCGAAACGCCAAACTCGCGGCAAACTTCCAAACATCGGCGGGTGAGCTCGTAATTTGCCTCGATCGGAAGATAGGCGTCCGTCGTAAACGAAAAACTCAAAGATTCGATTTTCTTTCGCTTTCGCGCCAATTCTTCACGCAAAAGCTCGGGCGCGTTCACCTTCGCAACGATCTTCGTTTCAAAATCCGTTCCGGCGCCGTAGCCGAGATATTCGTGATACGGGCGCGCGAAACAATACGTGCAGCCGTGAATGCAGCCTCGATAGCAATTGACCGAATAGTCAAAACCGACGTCCGGCGAATTGTTTTTTGTAACGATCTTCTTTGCCGTTTCTTCAAAGATTTCCAGCTTGACGTTTGGCGGTTCGCCCAAGTATTCTGCCGAATATTTAAGGTAAGGATTTGGAGGATTTTTTATGTATCTCATAGATGAAACGATAGCCCATTGACGGGCAAATGGCAAGATTATTTAACGCGAAGCCGCCAAGGCGCAAAGCCGCAGAGAATCATAGATAAACTTTACGTCTTTGCCACTTTGCGCCTTTGCGTTAAAGTTCGCGTTGCATTATTAGATCTGTCTGAGCGTCGGAGCCGAGTTGAAATGTATGCTTACCGACCACGCGAAAGCCATATTTTTCGTAAAATCTTTGCGCTCGCGGATTGTATTCCCAAACGCCGAGCCACATTACGTCGCAGCCAAGCTCTTTCGCGACCGCAAAACATTCTTCCATCAGCGCGGCGCCGACGCCTTTGCCCAAAAATTCCGTCGTGGAATAAAGTCGGTTTAGCTCAATCGGTTTTTCCGCAATAACGCCGGGCTCGATGTAATCGACGACCAACTTTGCATAACCGACCGGTTTATTTTCGATTTCGGCAATAAGAAAAATTGAATTTTTATCGGAAAGCTCGTGCTCGATCTGCTCGAGACTAAAGGCTTTCGCCATGTAATCGGCGAGGTCGTCCGGCGCGTTTTTTGGATGATCGTAAAAGGCGTCCCAGAAAGTTACATACGCCAGATCAGTGAGCATTTCGGCGTCGTTGATGGTTGCGTGGCGAATGTAGATTTCGTTCGTCATCGCGAAAAATAAACATCAACCTCCGGTTTCAATAACTTTGAAAGCGGCATCCCCATCGGTCAAATAATTCACTAATGTATAATTTCTGAATTTTCTAATTCGACTACAACAATATTTCTGTCGACATATATTATCGAATCCGACTTTTAAAAAATTCTTATCGTGTTAATTGGGCAGGAATATCGCCTGCTAAACCGAAATATCCGATGTTGTAGGAATTGTCTTCGTTGAAGATATACCAAATTCCATTACGATAGACTGCAATCTCTGTTCTTCCGTCACCGTCATAATCGGCGGGAACAGGCAAATCGTCTGCCAGTCCCCATTGGACTGCATAAAATCCTTCCGTTGATTTTTGGATATACCACACGCCGGTTGAGGGTCGGAAAACCGCAAAATCGGTTCGACCATCAGCATCAAAATCACCGATCACGGGTTTATCTCCGGCTAAACCAAAATGAAAATGCCAGACTCTAAAATCATTACTGCTTAAATAATACCAATGACCGTTTTTGAATATTGCCACATCATCTTTCTCATCACCGTCATAATCGGCTGATACGGGTATATCACTAGATTCTACGGGCATAATCCCTACGTTTACTTCATGCTCTTGTTGATATGGATTCTGTAAATAAAACTTCGCATTCGATGGTCGAAAAACAAGTAGTCCGGGTGTGCCGTCAGGACGAGCAGATCCTCCCAAGTAGAATCTGCCGATAAAACCGCCCTGCGGAATATCTCCTGCTTGTCCTGTTACACCAGCTGCAAAAGTGTTATCAGAACTTCGCATCCAATACCAAACACCATCACGAAATACTGCAATATCGGCTTTTCCGTCCTGATCATAGTCTGCGGCAACAGGAATATCCGTCGAAACCCCGAATTGCCGGGATGTGAATCCGTTCGTGCTTTGATCTATATACCAGACTCTATCACTCGGACGAAAAACCGCCAGATCGTCTCTGCCATCTCCATCAAAATCGAATTTACGCTTAATCGGAACAGGTTGAGGTGACAATCTGACAAGATACGGTTTGGTAACAGAAACACCGTCAATTATGACCGTTGTAAAAATACCTCCGACAACTACTTTATTATCCGCCGCGATTTCTACGGCTTTTGCTGGATCTGAACCGGGAAATCTTATACGCACAGACCCATCGTGTCTACCATCAGGCGTAAAACGATTAAAAGAATTTTCTTGATTAGTGTTAGAAAAGAAACCAGCGGAAATGACCTTACCATTTGGCAAAACTTCAATGTCGCTTACCGATTGAGGATTTGTAAGAAATTGTGTCCTGAGACTTCCATCGGCATTTAAACGTAGGAGACCGCGATCCCAAAATGACGGCTTATGAAAGACATACATTGTCCCGTCGTCCAGCAGTTTAATACTTCTATACTCGTCAATGGTAAATGGATTATTGACACTATAAGCATTAAAACTTGTATCTATGCTGTCATCGGAGTTAAAACGAACCAACCCCAACCGCTGACTACCGTTCACGGTTGTGAACGTTCCGGCAACCAGATATTTTCCATCCGGCTGGACTGCAGCATCGTAACAAGTATTATTGATTTCGGCTGTCAAGGTCGAATCAAAACTACCATCGCTATTGAACCTCGCCAGATTGGACTTCTGATTACCGCTAGCTGTTGAAAAATAACCGCAAGCCAGAAATTTCCCGTTAGATAAAGGTTGAATATTAAGAATGCCCTTAACGAAATCAACGCCCTCTATTAAAGGAGTCGAAGTCAGACTTTGATCTAATGAACCATCCGAGTTTAGACGGAGGATTTTATCCGGCACATTGCTAGCAGGCGGTGCAAATGAACCGGAAACATAGACTTTGCCATCCGGTAGAGATGTAATTGACTTGACTCTTACACTGTTCAGATTACTTGACGAATAAATCCAGTTTGCATCAAATGATGTGTCCAAACTGCCGTCTGCGTTGAGTCTGGCAATTTTAAGTCTCGACTGACCGTTGACAGTTGTAAAATCACCGGCGATCAAAAGTTTCTGGTCGTTTGTGGTTTCTATAAATTGCACGCCGCCGTTAAGACTTGGCGAAAATGTATTATCAATGACAAGTTTCTGGGCGCAAACCGGAATAGAAATAAAAATTAAACAACTCAGAATTGTAAGCAAACGCAAGTTAGACATAATGAACTCCCTGGAAAAAGTAAATTTGTGGGAAAATATATCATAGTTGGAATAAAAAAGATAGATGTTTTGGTCAATAAAATTAGTAGTTTTCCAAGATTAGCGTATCGTTTCGTGAAAGTGATTTCAATGCGGAATTTAATACTTCGAGTTGCAATTCGGGATCATTCGACTCGCCAAAATAAAAAATGAAGATTAATGGCTAGTTGAGATGTTTGAGAAAATTTTCCGGTCGAATGCAGTCTTCGACCACGTATTTTGTTTCGAGTTGAATTTGATTTATAAAATGAGGAAAGCATAATTTGTGAAATTGATGCTTCACTCATTTTAATCGAACCTTATTTTGAAATGGAAAGAGATTATTTTCCGCTCGTAATCAATTTGGCAATCGTCTGCAATTGCATATTTGATGTACCTTCGTAGATCGCGCCGATCTTTGAATCGCGCCAGAATTTTTCGACCGGATAATCTTTGACGTAGCCGTAACCGCCGAAAAGTTCGATCGCTTTGGACGAAACTTTTTCCGCCACGCGCGATGTGTAAAGCTTGGCGATCGCCGCTTCTTTTAAGAAAGATTTTCCGGCGTCTTTGAGCCGCGCGGCGTTGTATGTGAGAAGTCTCGCGGCTTCGATCTCGACCGCCATTTCCGCAAGTTGAAACTGCACGCCTTGAAAACTATTGATCGAATTTCCGAATTGTTCGCGCTCAGCCGTGTAATTCAATGCGTTTTCATATGCGCCCTGCGCGATTCCGAGCATTTGAGCCGCAATTCCGATCCGACCTTCGTTCAAAGTTTCGATCGAAACTTTGTAACCTTTGCCGATCTCGCCGAGCACGTTTTGTTTCGGAACGTGGCAGTTGTCGAGAATCAATTCTGTCGTCGAGCTGGCGCGAATTCCGAGTTTGTCTTCTTTTTTGCCGACCGAAAATCCTTCAAAGTCTTTTTCGACAATAAATGCCGTAATTCCTTTATAACCGGCGTTTGGATCGACGGTAGCGAAAAGCACAAAAATGTCGGCTTCGTTGCCGTTTGTGATCCAAAGTTTTTGCCCGTTCAATTCCCAATGATCGTCTCGCTCGACCGCGCGAGTTTTCATCGCGAACGCGTCCGAACCGCTTCCGGCTTCGCTCAAAGCGTAAGCGCCGACGCGCGATTCCGCCATTTCGGGAAGGTATTTTTTCTTTTGGTCGTCGTTTCCCCAGCGCAGAAAAGCGTTTGTTACCAACGTGTTGTGAACGTCGACAAAAACCGAGACGCTCGCATCGACCCGCGCAAATTCTTCGATCGCGAGAATCGCGTTAAAAAACGAAGAGCCGGCGCCGCCGAATTCTTCCGGCGTTTCGATCGCCATCAGCCCGAGCTCAAAAATTTGCTTGATAAGATCAGGATCGATCTTTCCGGCGTGCTCCATCTGCTCGACGCGCGGTAAAACTTCGCCCTCGGCAAACTCGCGCACCGAAGCGCGGAACAATTCTTCTTCTTCGGTCAATGTGGTCAAAGCCGCCGGTAAATTTTCTTTTTCAGGTGCCGTTGCGCTCATATTTTTTATCCTTTTGTTGTTTTCTAATAAAAAAGTAATGAAATAACATCATAATCAACGCGTCGGCGAAAATGCAAAGCGCCCGATTTCGCGCGAAAATTCGCCGTAAAAGAAAAACGGGCAATCACTTTAAAAATGATCACCCGTTGTTTGGTTCAGTTAATAAAAAATGTTATTCGAGAGCGATAACATCTATGCCCGCGATATCTTCATTAACTTCCAGAATTTGCGAATTAAATTGATATTCCTTGTGTCTGGCACTCAAAACGTATGTGTCTCCGACACTGATTTCGTTCAAGACGAAGTAACCAAAGCTATTGGTCATGGTCGAATAGATCTGACCGTTTGATCTGACCAAAGTTACCAGCGTTCTCGGAATTCCGAATCCGTCAGTCGTCAAAACTCGTCCGCTGACAGTCACAGAAGCTGCGGTGATCGGTAGAACGGTGTGCGGTTCACCGGGCGAAACACTGCCGTTAAAGCTCGCGTTTCCGGCATACGTCGCCGTCAACGTCCGCATTCCGGCGGTGTTCAGGAACAAACTGCATTGTCCTGCCGCGACCGTTCCCATACAACTGTTGATGCCGTCCGTGACAGTCACCGTGCCGCTCGGCGTTCCCGCTCCGGGCGCAGTGACCGCGACCGAGTAAAAGACGGTGAACACTTCGCCCTGCGCCGTCGGATCGGCTGATTCGGCGGTGATAATTGTTGTCGTGTTCGCCATATTGACCTGATGCGGTTCGGTGTCATTACTGGTTGTGAAATTAGCATCGCCCGGATAAGTCGCGGTCAGCGTTCTCGCACCGGGGGTCGTTAATGCCACATTACAGCTTCCGGCGGCAACCGTTCCCATACAAGAGTTGACACCATCGGAAACCGTCACTGTTCCGGTCGGCGTTCCCATGCC
>JBGTFE010000019.1:0-19927 GCA_041747435.1 Pyrinomonadaceae bacterium
GAAGTTGATCTGAAACACGACCGCGTTGAATATTGGATCAGCGTCGGAGCGCAACCGACTGAAACCGTGGCAAGTTTGATAAAAAACAACCCGTTCCAAACGGAAGAAGAAAGAGCCGAAGCCAAGCAGACACGAGCCGAAAAAGCTGAAGCCGAGAAAAAAGCTAAAGTTGAAGCGAAAAAAGCCGAAGCCGAAGCCAGAAAAGCGGAAGAAGAAAAAGTCGAAGCTGAAAAAGCCGAAGCCGCACGGCTCGAAGCTGAAAAAGCCGAAGCTGAAAATGCGGAAACCGAGAACGCCGAAACGGAAAGTGCCGAAGCTGAAAATGCGGAAACCGAAAGTGCGGAAGAAGTGAACCCGGAAACTGAAACTACAGAAGAAGCAAAAACGGAAGAAACGACACCGGAAGCGGGCGCGTAAATTTGTTTTTGAACTCGATGTTTGAGTCATAAAGACTTTCCAATTTTTCAACGATTATGAAAGAAGCAGTCGAAAAAATTATTACCGCTTTGGTCAATGACAAAGAAGCGGTCGAAGTTTCGGAAACCGCCAACGACAAGTCGTCCGTTTTTCAGGTGCGTGTTGCCGAAGGCGATATGGGCAGAATTATCGGGCGCGAAGGTCGCACGGTCAAAGCCATTCGCAGTTTGCTTTTTCACGCCGGTCAAAAACAGCATAAGCGTTTTGTTTTAGAGTTGGCAGATTAACAATTCGTGATGGATGAAGAACTCGTAACGATTGCGAAAACTGTCAAAACACGCGGTTTGCGCGGTGAATTAGTCGCCGATTTGTTGACCGATTTTCCAGAAAGATTTGACGATTTGGAAAGAGTTTTTGCGGTTTGCGCCGATAATAAAACTTCCGAACTCGAACTCGAAAAGTTTTGGTTTCAAAAAGATCGCGTTATTTTGAAATTCAAAGACGTTGATTCTATCGAAGCGGCGGAAAAATGGCGCGATTGTGAAATCTGCGTTCCCGAAAGCGAAGCCGTCGAATTGGAAGACGACGAGTATTTTGATTGGGAATTGGAAAATTGCACAGTTGAAACGCTTGGCGGCGCGAAAATCGGCGTAGTTCAGGAGTTGATGCGAACCGTCGCAACGGAAATTTTAGTCGTCAAAGGTGCGGAAAAAGAATATCTCATTCCATTTGCCGAAACGATTTGCGTTGAAGTTGACATTGAAAATAAGTTGATTCGCGTAGATGCGCCGGAAGGTTTGTTGGATTTTTAGGTTTTGGTTTTTGGTCTTTGGTCTTTGGTTTTTGCGAAGGACAAAATGTTAAAGATAGACGTTTTAACCATCTTTCCAGAATTTTTTGGTGAGGTCTTTGATTTTGGAATAATTCGCCGCGCGCGCTTAGCGGAAATCGTCGAAATAAATGTCCACGATTTGCGCGAATTTACGACCGACAAGCATCGAATGACGGACGACCGACCGTTCGGCGGCGGCGACGGAATGGTTTTGAAGTGCGAACCGATCTTTCGCGCGATTGAAAATTTGACGGGCACGAGCGAGCGCGAAAATTACAGGGAAGGAACGCGAGTCGTTTTGCTTTCGCCGCAAGGTCGCGTTTTCGGGCAAGAGATTGCAAGGGAATTTGCGAATGAGATCAAGCATTTGATCTTGATTTGCGGGCGGTACGAAGGCGTTGATGAAAGAGTTAACGAAGCGCTTGTAACGGATGAAATTTCGATCGGCGATTTTGTGCTTTCAGGCGGCGAGCCGGCGGCGGTTGTTTTGGTTGATGCGATAGTTCGGCTCTTACCGAACGCGCTTGGAAGCGAAACGTCAGCCGAGAATGATTCGTTTTCGGACGGCTTGCTTGATTGCCCGCATTACACACAGCCGCGCGACTTTCGCGGAATGCAGGTGCCGGAAGTTTTATTGAGCGGAAATCACGCCGCAATTGAAAAATGGCGACGGCAAAAAGCGCTTGAGAAAACGCAAAAAGTTAGGAAGGATTTGATAAATAAAGGAGAATAGCTGACGCGTGAATAGCCGAAGGTTTTGGAAGAAACTTTTCGCGGTCACCTCTCGCTGATAAAAAAATGAATCGTTTAGATAACATTGAAAACACACAATTAAGAGATAATATTCCGGCATTTCAACCGGGCGACACGCTAAAAGTTTTCGTTCGCATTCAAGAAGGAAATAAAGAGCGCCTGCAGGCTTTTGAAGGCATTTGCATCGCCCGCAAACACGGCGGCGCGCGCGAAACGATCACGGTCAGAAAAGTGAGCTTTGGTGTCGGAGTCGAAAGAATTTTTCCGCTGCACGGAACGGTTGTTGATCACATCGACGTGACGCGACGCGGCAAAGTTCGACGCGCGAAACTTTATTATCTGCGCGATCTGCGTGGAAAAGCTTCCCGCATCAAGGAGCGCGACACGCGCGCCAAAGGTAAACAAGCGACAAAATAACTAATTAAAAAAATGGAAGACGCGGAGAGACTCGATTCATCGAAATTTGACGAATCGTCTCGCCGCGTTTCTTTGTTTTCCGATCTTTATATAACCAGCATCGGTCTCGATTTTGAAAACCAGGCGATCGCGGAGGGCTACAAATATATTGCCGGAGTTGATGAAGTCGGACGCGGATGCCTCGCCGGCGCGGTCGTTGCGGCAGCCTGTATTTTGGACGTTTCGCGAGCGTTTCCTGAAGGCTTGGACGATTCAAAAAAATTGACTGCGGAAAAGCGCGAAGAAATCGCGCAAGAGCTGAAAAAGAATGTTGTCGCTTATGCGATCGGACAAGTAGAAGCGGACGAGATCGACCGGATCAATATTCTTCAGGCGACAAAAAAAGCGATGCGCACGGCGATCGAAAACCTAAAACCAAGCGCCGATTTTCTTCTCGTCGACGCAATACGTTTGAAAGAAATTCCTCTACCGCAGAAAGCGATAATAAAAGGCGACGCGATTTCGGCTTCGATCGCCGCAGCATCTATTCTTGCCAAAACATATCGCGATGATTTAATGCGCGAAATGTGCAGAGTCTATCCCCAATACGGTTTTTCAAACCACGTGGGCTACGGCACAAAAGAACATCTCGACGCAATAAAAAAACACGGCGCATGTCCTCTTCACCGAAGATCCTTCCGCGGCGTTATTTAATAAAAGTTTGATAAGCGCAACGTCTTGCAAGCCATACTTACTACCAGCATCAGCGACGAAAAGCTAAAGGCGCCCTCCGCGGGAATTTCACGGCAATTTCAAACCGGTCGAACCATTTTTTTAGTCGGAAAACTTTGTCGCGCCCGGCAACGACAGCACACAACGACAGGGAGTCTTTTTTAATATCTTACGCTGAGGATAAAATTATTTTGCATTCTTGCACAAAAAATATGAAAATGGAATGTTCCTTTTAACTTGCTGCTTGTGACATTCATTTACTGGCAGTTTTGTCTGGGCAGTTTTCGCCCGGAAAGAAAAAACCAATTAACTTTTAGGAGATTAAAATGAGCAAATTCAGATTCACTTTTCAAACTTTCGTTTTAGTCGTTCTTGCCTTGGCGGTTCCGGTACTGGTCAGCGCACAGGCAACTCGCACTTGGGTTTCAGGTGTAGGCGACGACGTTAATCCGTGCAGCCGCACCGCGCCGTGCAAAACTTTTGCCGGAGCGATCTCGAAAACGGCGACCAACGGCGAAATCAATTGTCTCGATCCGGGCGGGTACGGCGCGGTAACGATCACTAAATCAATCACGATTGACTGCGAAGACACGCAGGGTTCGATTCTCGCCGCCGGAACAAACGGCGTGATCGTCAATATAACTTCCGGCACAGATACTAAAAAACACGTCAGACTGCGCGGTTTGTCTATTAACGGCGCATCGAACACGGCGGCGGTCAGTGGTGTCAGAGTTCTCGCCGCTAATTTCTTATCTATTGAAGACACCGTTATTGACGGATTTCAAAATCACGGCATCTCAGTCGAAACGACATCGGGAACTCCGAAAATTATGGTTGACAGGGTTTCTATCAGAGGTATGGTCGGCAACGGCATCAACACTTTTATCACCGGTGGAGCGGTTACTCTGGCGATCAGCAATTCGGTGTTTTCCTCGTGTGCCACTGGAGTAAATTTGAGCAATAACACTAAAGCGACAATCAGGGATTCGAGCGCGGTCAACAACACGACCGGACTCGCCGCTTTTAACGGGGAAATGAACGTTTTTGGTTGTATGATTTCGGGGAACACGACTGGTATCGCGTCGGCATCTGGCGGAATCTTCCGTCTAAACGGCAACATCGTTACGATCAATGGCACCGGCTTGTCTTCGAGCGGCGGTTCGATCCTTTCCCAGGGCAACAACCAGGTTGACGGCAACACGACCAATGGAGCTCCAACCGGATCGATTCCCAATATTTGATCCCGCCGAAGTGGAGTACCTAAATCCTGAAAGCCGCCTTCGATACGAAGACGGCTTTTTTTGCATAGCTTTCAGTAGAAGAAATTTTGATCGGTCGCACTTTAGTTACTTTCCGCAAACCATTCTCCGCGAAAAGCCAGATCGGCGCGTCCGGTGATCGTCATTTCGCCGTCGTCGCGCCAAACGGCTTCGGTGGTTCCGCCAGCCGCGTGCACGGAGATATCTCTCCCGGTTTTTTGCGAAAACACCGAGGCGACAGCCGCCGCGATCGAGCATGTTCCCGACGAAGAAGTTTCGCCCGCGCCGCGTTCCCAAATTCGAATTTCGATGTTCGATTCATCCAACACCTTTACAAAAACAACGTTCGTTCTTTCGGGAAATCGCGGATGACCTTCGATTTCTGCACCGATTTTACGCCAATCGAGTTCAGCGAAATCTTTTACAAAAATGACCGCGACCGGATTTCCGACGTCGAGGGAAATTATCGGCATCGCGCCATCAGTGAGCGTAAGTTCGAAACTCGTTATAGATTTCGGGGTGCCGAGTTTCGCAAGAAACCGAAAGCTTGAACCGTTGTTTTCCAACAATTCATAAGTCTTGATACCGCTTTTTGTTTCTAGCTTGAGCGTTTCGGATGCCCATATTCGGCTGTGATAAAGATATGCGGCGGCGCAGCGAGTTCCGTTGCCGGAAAATCCGGCTTCGCTTCCGTCAGGATTAAAAATTCGACACGAGAAATCCGCCGACGATTTTTCCAAAACCGCAATTCCGTCGCCGCCGATTCCGGTGTTGCGGTGACAAACTCTTTTCGCGAACTCGCCTAGATTTTCGATTCCGCGCAAATCGTCCGCTTCAAAAACGATATAATCGTTGCCGAAGCCATGAAACTTGCAAAACTTTATCGAATTCATTCGGATTTTTTTAGGTGCTTATATTTTATTCAACCCAATCGGCGATAAAAACATTGGTGTCGCCTGCCCGTGCGCCGTTTCTGTTTGATGCGAAGACGAGTTTTTTCCCGTCCGGTGAAAACATCGGAAAGCCGTCGAAAGTTTCTTCAAAAGTAACGCGTTCCAAGCCGCTTCCGTCAACGTTTATCAAAGCGAGATCAAAGTTGCGTTTTCGCGCGTCGGTTGCGAAATAGTTTGTGCAGAAGATAATTCGCTTTCCGTCCGGAGTAAAAAACGGTGCAAATGAAGCCGCGCCGAGTTTTGTCACTTGTCGTTTATTCGTACCGTCGGCGTTCATTACCCAAATTTCAAAAACGGTCGGTTCGATAAGATTTTGCGACAATTTTTCTTTGTAACGCGCGATTTCTGCATCCGTGCGCGGATGATACGAGCGGTAAACGATCTGTTTGCCGTCCGGTGAGAAGAACGCGCCGCCGTCGTAGCCGAGTTCGGTCGTTAAACGCTTCACGTTTTTACCGTTTTTGTCCATTATATAAAGATCGAGATCGCCATCGCGCATCGACGTAAATACGATCTTTTTGCCGTCCGGTGAAACGGTCGCTTCGGCGTCGTAACCCGGAGTTTTTGTCAAAGGTTTGATCTTTGTTCCGTCGGCTTTTGACGCGTAAATATCGTAATCGGGATAGACCGCCCAAACGTAGCCTTTTGAAAAATCCGGATTCGGCGGGCAGTCCTTTTTGCCGCCGAAGGTCGAGGCATAGAGAACTTTTTTCCCGCCTTTTAGGAAATATGAGCACGTGGTGCGCCCTTCGCCGTTTGAGACCATGCGCAAGTTTGAGCCGTCAATATTCATCGTAAAGATCTGATCGCAGCCTAAATTATCGCGCTTTGATTGAAAAACGAGCTGTTTGCCGTCAGGCGAAAAATAAGCCTCGGCATTTTCGCCGCTAAATGTTAGCTGTTTGATATTTTTCAAGTGTTTTTCGCCTTCGACGGCGAGCTGCGCAAGGCTATTGACAGACAGGGTTATAATAAAAATAAATAATAAAACAAGATATTTCATAAATATGATCGGATTCGGATGAATCTAAAAAATTTAGTATAGCGAATTGAAGGTTTAAGTGAAACCGACAGTTTATTCGAAGTAAATTCATGATAGGTTTCATTTTTTGAACAGAACTATGACTTTTGAGACAAATCAGGACGTTTTAAATTGGTATGAAAAACAGCCGCGCGCCGTATCGCCGGAGTTCGAGAGTAACATCGAGTGGAGCGACGTTCGGAAACACCCGCTTAATGCCGCTCTCGTTCCGGTGCTGCTTTATATGCGGGACGTAGAGGTTTTGACCGATATGTATTACCGCGAGCTTCGCCGGACGCCGACAGGTAAAGATCTGGTCATCAGCAAATTTATGGAGCGCTGGGGCGTTGAGGAAATCACGCATGGCGAACTGATCAATCGCTTTTTGAATGAAGCCGGGATCGAAACTCCGGCGAAATGGAAAGCGGAAGTTCATCGCGCGGTTTCGCGCTTTTATCGCGCCAATACTTACCTTTTGACGACGCTGACGAATCTTATCGGAAGAAAATTTACGGCGACGCATATGACCTACGGCGCGATCCATGAAATGACGACCGCCCAAGGCTATCGTCGTCTAAAAACGCTCGCAAATCATCCGGTCTTGTCTAATATTTTGGATGCGATCATTCGCGAAGAATCGGCGCACACGCATTTTTACTGGAGCGTAGCGCGGCTCGAACTACAAAAGTCGAAACTTGCGCGGAAGATCGCACGCTCGGTCGTAAACAAATTCTGGGTCCCGGTCGGGCAGGGTTCAAAGCCGAAAAAACAGACCGAATATCTTGTGAAAACACTTTTTGGCGGGCGCGACGGGCTCGAATGGGTAGATAAAACGGTGACGCAGCGCGTACAAAAACTTCCGGGCTTTGAAACTTTGACAAAGATCACTGAAACCGCGGCGGAAATTAGTCGGAAAAGGTTGCTTCAACCCGGGATGTAATTTCAGTCAGAAATTTCGGTTTTCGAAGGCTTTTTCTATCTCCGCACGTAGATCTTATAAGTGTATTTGATCTCTTTTTCGCCCGAAGGCAGCGTCAGGTTCCATTTGATCACCGAGTTCGGATTTACAGCTTGCAGATTCAAGCCTTCGCGTGAAATTTTTCCGTCATCGGTTGCCGAAACGGCGTCGCCGATAAAATTCCGCGTCAAAACAACTTCGACCGCTTCTTTTTTAATATTTTTTAGCTTTATCGTGCCTTCGACCGTCACCAGATCGAACGTGTAACTGCTGCCGCTGTATCTTAATTCTGTCTGCACGCGCGATTTTTCCACAAGCGTGTGCGTGCCGATGACTTCCGTCGCGGGCGTGACGCGCAAAATATTTTCACCGCCGATCGGTGTGAAAGAAAGCATGTCTTGTCCCATTGGTTTCCATTCGCGGAAACTCAGCGCGGGCGCTGTAGTCCACGGCATTCCCGTTTGATTTTTCAGCCGAAGCGCATACCAAACCTTGCTCGAAAGGTCCGCGATCAGCGGCGCTGAATTCGAGCCGCTCGAATATTCGAGATAGCGGCGCTGGGTTTCGGGTGCGTCGTTCAGCGTCCATTCAAAAACCTCGCTCGCCGGAACCGTTAGAGAAAAAAGTCTCAGAGATGCGCGCTGTCCTTTTTTCAGATCGATTTCTTTCGCCTGATAAAGAAAAAGCTGCTCCGCGGAGAAAGTGTTCGATCTCTCTTCGCCGGAAACGGTCGGCGCCGCGTCGTCGTCGTCACCATAAGGCATGTTCGACACCGACTGTTGCGTCATTATCGCGTTTGAATACATATCGCGACGGTTGTTCCTGTTTCCGCTTTGAAAATAACTAGAAACGCCTGCGAAAGCCGTGTTCATCGAAAGCGGCGACATCTGATCCTGGAAAAGAAAATGCGGCACGCCGACGACAAAAAATATTTCCGAGCCCTTCAAATCGGTCAATTCATTGATAACCATCGCTTCAAGCTCAAGCTTGGCTTCTTTTACCGGTGAGCCTTTTACCTCGACGCGGTATGCCGGAATCCACCGAATCCCGCGCTCGAGCGCTGCGATGCCAATGCCAACGGCGCCGCTTGCACCTTCAACTTTTATTCCGAGAAGGCTGTTCTTCGATATTTTCGGCTTTTCCATTTTCGGTTCACCGACGATTTCGATATTTCTGATCGAGGAAACCGGAAACAGCATTTTGCCGGTTTCGGTTTTGAGCGCAATAACGATCTGGTCGTCGCGGAATTCGTCTGTGTAATTATCGGTGCGCGCAATGGGCGCAGCAAAATTGCGGTTGCGGCTGACGATCTCGTATGTTCCTTCGAAAATTTTGCTGGTGTTATATGTGTCGGTAAAGCGAATTCGCGCGCCTTCGTTTGCAAGCAGTATCTCAGCGATATTTGTGACGCGCGCTAATCCCACCGTTTCGTTCTCGAAGGCGAGAAGCTGCATTACCTTCGCGTTCGGCGCGGTCGTGTAACCCCAAACAGTGCCGAGAACGCCGATCGGCGCGCTATTCGTGAAAGTCCAGCCGTTTGTGATCTGCGCGCTGCCTTCGCGATATGTGAAGGCGTAACCATTCTTAAAAACCGCGACGCGTTTTACTTCGGGCGTAAACAAGTTTTGCGAAAAAACGGGACTGACGAAAAGACATAAAACAGCAAAAAGGACGGAAAGTTTTTTCATAGATTCTCCAAAATAGATTTAATAACACCAGCTGAACGAAAGGATGCGGTGAAATTGCGAAAGAGTTGTAAACGGGCGCGCTAAAGTTTTCGATAAATTTCAACGCCTGCGTTAAATTCAACCGCGATCTTACCTTCGGATTCGGCGTAATCGAGATGCGCGATCGCTTCGGAAATGGCGAGAAAGCGGTGAACATCTTTCCCGACCGCGTTCGGAAAAAGCTTTTGCGCGACGTCAAAAGCCGTCGTTCCGTCGCGTTCGACAAACGAAATAACGCGGCGCTGCCGGTCGTCGATGGCGCGGACGTAGCGGTTAAAAATTTCGTCGAAATCGTAGATCGGCTCGCCGTGCCCGCCGTAAACGAGCGTCGGCGAAAAACTTCTGATACGCGCGAGGCTGACGAGATATTCCGCGAGCGATCTAAACCGCTTGTGTTTATCGATCGGATCGGGCGAAACGATCGGATTCGGCGTGATGCGTTTTAGAACGCAATCACCGACGATAAGAGTGCGGTTTGCTTCGCGTACAAACGAGCAGGAACCGGGTGTGTGTCCCGGCGTGTGCAAAACTTTCAGCGTTCCGCCGGCGAAATCGAGCTCCATTTCGTCTCGTAATTCGGAAAAATCGCCGTCGGTCAATGCGTCGGTCAAAAGGCTGATCTCGGAATAAAGCCCTTGCATTTCGTTGAAAACTTTTGGAGGAACGCCGGCGCGGATCATTAACTTGTGATGTTCGTCGCGCGCCAGTCTGCCGAAAAGATGACCGGTTTCCCAACTGTGAACGAGAATTTCCGCATCCTTCGCTTCATCGCGAACTTGCTTTGCGAGACCGCAATGATCTTCGTGCGCGTGCGTTAAAACAATTCTGCGAACATCGGCGAATTCGACGCCGTTTTCACGTAATTTTCTGCGCAGCGCATCGGCGGCTTCTTTTGTTTTCGGTCCGACGTCGATCAGCGTCAGCGGCTCTTCTTTTATCAAATAAACGTTGACGTCGCCGACATAAAACGGCGTTGGAATTGCGAGCGGAATGATTTTCATAAAAGTGTAGCCACGAATAACACGAATAACACGAATCAAAAAGAAAATGCAAAAACTTGTATGAAAGGTATAAAATTAAATTTGTAGTGAAATCAAAAATTCAGAATCCAAAACCCAAAATCGTGATCGTCGGCGGCGGACCGGCAGGTTCGAGCCTCGCGATCCGTCTCGCAAACTTTGGTTTTGAAGTTTGTCTGATCGAACGCGAAAAATTTCCGCGGCAGAAGCTTTGCGGCGAGTTCATTTCGCCCGAATGTCTTGAACATTTTCGCGATCTCGATGTTCTGGACGAAATGCTCTCGGTCGGCGCCAATCGGATCGCGGAAACCGTCTTTTATGAGCCCGGCGGGAAAAGCGTGTCGATTCCGAGCGCTTGGTTTGGTGCAAATTTGACGTCAGCGTTAAGCATCAGCCGCGCAGAAATGGATCTTTGCTTGATGGAGAAAGCCAAGGTTTCTGGCGTCCAAGTTTTTGAAGAGACTGCCGCGGTTGGACTTTTGTTTGACGATGAAAAAGTGTGCGGCGTGAGGGTTACGAGAAATGGCGAGACGAAAGAAATCACAGCCGATCTAATTGTCGACGCAACCGGACGCGCAAATGTTTTAGCGAGTTTCGCTAAAAAGTTCAAGGTTCAAAGGTCAAAGTCCAAAAAAATCCAAAATCGAAAACCCAAAATCCAAAATCGATTGGTCGGTTTTAAAACGCATCTTGAAAATGTCCGGCTCGAAAAGTCGCGCTGCGAGATCTATTCGTTTCCCGGCGGCTACGGCGGTTTGAGCTTTGTCGAAAACGATCTGGCAAACCATTGTTTTTTGATAAATGCGAGCGTTGTCAAGGAATTCTCCGGCGATGTCGATAAAATTGTCGAAAATGTGATCTTTCAAAACAAACCCGCGTTTGAAGCATTGAAAAATGCAAAGCCGATCTATGATTGGCTGGCGGTTTCGGTTGACGAATTCGGCGCGAAGGATTTGAATCCGATGCCAAATCTTTTCACGGTTGGCGACGCCTCGGCGTTTATCGATCCGTTTACCGGAAGCGGCATTTTAATGGGTCTCGAGGGCGCGGAAATATTGGCGAACGCTATCGCGGAAAATTTGCTTGAGCCCGCAAAGATCGCGCGGATTTATGAGCGTGCGCACCGCGAAAAATTCCGGAAAAGACTGCTCGTTTGCTCGCTGATGAGAAAAGCGGCTTACGTTCCGCGCTTTGCGAAATCGCTGATCTCAGTTTTGAATTTTAGCGAAACGGCGTGCCAAATTTTGACGCGTTCAACGCGCGAAGCAATTTCGGTTACGGAAAAATAAATCGTAAAAATACAAAAATCTTACATTTTTGCTTGCTTAAAATTCATTTTTGCGCTAAAAACTTCAAAGCAATCAAATCTATTTTTATCTGACGGCAAAAATTGCATTTATCGGCTAGAGCCGAATTGCCCGAGAAAAACGGGAAATCTAATTCGAACAAAATAAACGAGTTTTCTCGTTTTGACTGGCGGAATCCCAAGAAAGTTTCTTTAAATTCAGATGTAGGAGAGAGAAAAAAATGAAAGCGTTTTCGTCGAGAATTCCAACCGCAACCGCAGCGATTTTGACCGCGGCATTGCTTGTTTTTGTAAGCTTTAGTTCAGTTTGGGCTCAATCGCAGGTTAGCTCTGCTGATTTGAGCGGCACCGTTGTCGATCCGAACGGAGCAGCCGTTCCGGGCGCCAGCGTTACAGCGAAAAATTCCGCAACGGGGCTGACGCGAACTGTGACCGCCGATGATAGCGGCGTTTACAAATTTATCGGATTACCGCCGAGCGATTACGAAATTTCAGCCGAAGCGAGTTCCTTTAAGAAAACGGTGGTCTCGCCGGTGAAACTGACAGTCGGGCAAAATGCTGAGCTCCAGGTCAAGCTTGAGGTCGGCACGCCCGACGTCATCGTCACGGTTTCGGGAGATTCGGTTGAGCTGATCGAAACTTCAAAAACAAGCGTTTCGAACACGATCGACCAGCAGCGGATTGAAAATTTACCGATCAACGAGCGCAGCGCGACGGGATTTGCGTTGACGCTGTCAACAGTCGGACGCGACAACGGTCGCCCGATCGGACCGGCGCCAACTTCGGGTTTGAATATCGGCGGTCAGCGCGGACGCTCGACCCAGGTGAACGTTGACGGAGCGGATTTTACCGATAACTCGATCAACGCATCGCGCAGCACGCTTTCGCAGGAAGCGGTGCAGGAATATCAGGTTTCGACCAATTCTTATATGGCGGAATTTGGACGCGCGACCGGCGGTATCGTCAACGTCGTTACCAAACGCGGAACAAATGATTGGAGAGGAAATATATTCGGATTTCTCCGCGATAAGAGCACCCAGGCTCGAGCGCCGTTTGCGCCATTCAAATCGGCGTTTACGCGTACACAATATGGCGCGACGCTCGGCGGTCCGATCTCGAAAGACCGCGCGTTTTTCTTTCTTTCGTGGGAGCGCCGTTTGCGCAACGAAACCGGCTTTTTTACCAGTGATGTGGCTAAGGGATTGACTGCTTCGGTTACGCTCGGCGCGCCGATCTTGCCGTTCACACAGACTTTTAACCGACTTACTCCTCAGCAAGCGGCATTTGCAAACGGCTTAATTTCATCGGGTGTTCCTGCCAATATTAGTGCTGCGGTTAATTATCTCTATCTTGCATCGAGCGGCGGCAACACGGCTTTGTTGGGAACGAATCCGCTTATCAGCGCGGGCGGCGCGATTCCGGCGGGAACGGTCGTTGGACAAAGATTTTTCCTGACCGGCACGCCTATCCCGGTAAATACGCGCAACGTCAACGGTGATTTCATTGCTTTTCGCCCGCTCAATAATTTGGCAAGAGTTTTTCCGATTCACGATGGAACGCAATATACATCGCTGCGGTTTGACGTCGCATTAAACAACGAAAATCAGTTGTCGGTGCGCGGCGGATTTAATCCGAGCACCTTAACGGGAATCCAGGTGGAATCACAAAACCAGTCCTTGGGTCAGAACGATTTTTCGAGAACAGGAATTACTGAGATCAAGGATTCGAGTTTCACCATGGCGCTGAATTCGATATTGGGAAGCAGGAGTTCAAACGAGCTTCGTTTTCAATTCGGAAGACGCGATACGACTTTTAAATCACAGGTCGGCGATGCCGTCGCATATAATATCTCGGGAACGGCATTTATCGGGCGAGAACTTTTCTCGCCGGTTGATCGAACCGAAACGCGGTATCAATTTGTGGAGAATTTTACTCACGTTTGGGGCGCTCACACATTGAAATTCGGCGGTGACGTAAGCACTATCAGCATTCCGAGCGCGTTGTTTGAATTAAACTTCGCCGGTCTCTTTAATTTCGGCGATTTTGCCGCATCGAATCTCGGTTTTCCGGCGAGCGCTCCGGCATTTACGCCGGTTCAGGCTTACGGTTTGGGCTTACCGTCGATCTATATTCAGGGTTTCGGTAATCCGATCAGCCAGATCAGAAACAAGCCGATTGCCTTTTTTGCGCAGGATTCATGGAAAGCAACAAGTCGGCTGACATTTAATTTCGGCATTCGCTACGATGTCGAACTGACGGACACCATTCAGCCGGTCGGCTTTCGTGATCCGCTGTCGAACATTCAACTTTCATCCAGCGATCTTTTGGCGGCGCAGGATGCATTGGGAGTTCAGCAGGGAATTCCTCGCGACACCAACAATTGGGCGCCCAGATTCGGCTTCGCGTTCGATTTGTTCGGTAACGGAAAGACTGTCATCCGTGGCGCATTTGGTCTATATTACGATCATCCGCTGCTGGCGGTTGCTTTTAACTCTGACATCGCGGACGCGGCACAGCAGCAGCAAGCCGTTTTGACGGCAGGCAGCCCGTCGCCGACGGCGCTTTTCAACGCGGCGCAAGTGTTTCACGGCACGGTATGCGGCGTACAGGGATCGGTTCCGACAATTTGCGGTCCGGTTATTACGCCGGGTGTGGCGGCATCGGCACAGTATCAATTCGGTAGGCAACGCTTTAACGATCAAACTTTTACCGGTTTCGGGGCGGTTTTGCCGTTCACGCTTCCAGTCTCGAAGGATTTCAAATACGCTTCGGCGGTTCAGGCAAATCTGTCGTTCGAGCGTCAAGTGACGAAGAATATGGTGTTGACGGTTTCGTACATTCACGTCGGCGCGCATAATCTGCCGCATCCGACGGATCTGAACTCGCCGCGAACGGATTTACAAATTCAAAACTTTATGCGTTTTGCCGGACGCCTTCCTGGTAACCAGCAGGAAGCCGTCGCTTTTTCGATTCCGTCTGCGCCAACGCCTACTGTCCCATTTTTCGCGTGCCCGATGGCGCCGACATTAACCTGTTACAACAACCCGACGCCGGGACCGAATCAGGGAACCCCTTTTATCGTGATTGTTCCCGGAATGATTACGGCTCCATTAACCAATCCGACGAGCCGAATTATTGCTCCGGCGGTAGCCAATTTCTTCCGTCCAAATGCTCCGAATTACTTCCTGGCGCAGGCGCTTAGCGGTGGTGCGGTTACTCCGGCGGTGTTGAATTCTCTGCTTCCGGGCACTCTAAGAACGCCCGGCGTCGTCTCGCCGTTTGGCGCGGTAAATGCGCAGGTTTCGGACGGAAATTCGAGCTACGACGCGATGAACGTCGAGTTGAAACGACGCTTTGCGAACAATTTTATGTTTCTTGCGTCTTACACCTGGTCGCATTCGATTGATGATTCAAGCGATCTGCAAACACTGCTAATCGCACAGGATCCGCGTAATTTCAGGGCGGAACGCGCCGATTCGTTGTTCGATCAGCGCCATCGCTTTGTCTTTAGCGCCGTTTGGGCTTCGCCGACGTCGTGGCGCAGTTCCGACAGCGGGGCAAAGAAGTTCTTTTCGGATTTCACTATCGCGCCGATCATCGAGCTTTCGTCTGGTCGCCCGTTCAATATAATCACCAACGTCGATGCAAACAACGATCAGTCGTCTCAAACCGATCGTCCGAATGTTTTGCCGGACGGCACACTTTGCGTTCCCGGCGAAACGATCAACGGCGTTGTTTGCGGTTCGATCTTTTCTACGGTGAACGGCGTGACCGTTTTTTCCACCGGAAATCTCGGTCGTAATCGCGGAATTACCCATCCGTTTATGACATTCGACTTGAGAGTCGCGCGGTCGATTCGCTTTGGCGAACGCTTCCGCATTGAATTGATCGCCGAAGGCTTTAATCTGTTCAATCGTTTTAACGAAGGCTCGGCGTCGCCGAATTACCGCGACATCAATGCTTTTGGAAAGCGAGACAGCGGCGGGCGCTTTTTCAGCACTCCGACGGCGTCATACGATCAGCGTCAATTGCAATTCGGCGCGAAGTTTCATTTCTAAATTTCGGTGTAGATCTTTTGAAGACCGATCGGCATCGTTCCGGTCGGTCTTTTTTTGTCGATCGCGCTCAAATTCAGCCGCGAAAATCTTTGTGTTAATCTTTTTCTATGATTTCCTTTACCGACAGGATCAAAAAGAAAGCGATCGAAACAGGATTTCATAAGGTTGGCGTTGTCCGCGCCGAACCGCTTGAAGGAGAAAGGAACGACCTTAAACAATGGCTCGCAAAAAATTTTCACGGCGAGATGCGCTGGATGGAACGCGAAACGGAAAAACGCTCGGATCCGCGCCTTATCTTTCGTTCGGCAAAGTCGATGATCGTTGTCGCTTTGAACTATTTTACGCCGCATAAACACGACGAAGATCGAGCGAAAGGAAAGGTTTCGCGTTATGCCTGGGGCGACGATTATCACGATGTCGTAAAGGAAAAGCTTTACGAATTATTAAACTGGATCAAGACGGAAAATCCCGCTGCGAACGGAAAAGTATGCGTCGATACCGCGCCGGTAATGGAAAAAGCGTGGGCGGTTCGCGCGGGTCTTGGCTGGCTAGGCAAACATTCGAATTTGATCACAAAAGAATTCGGCTCGTGGGTTTTTATCGGCGAGATACTGCTCGATCTCGAACTCGAATACGAAACAGAAACGGTCGAAGATCACTGTGGAACTTGCACTGCTTGTCTCGATGCCTGCCCGACGAACGCGATTGTCGCGCCGTTTATAGTTGATTCGCGGGCGTGTTTGTCTTATGCTACTATCGAATTGCGAACTCCCGAATTTTCACCTGAAATAAAAAATAATTTGAACGGCTGGCTTTACGGCTGTGATATTTGCCAAGATGTTTGCCCGTGGAACCGCTTTGAAAAACCGACCGAGGAATCGCGATTTCAGCCGCGCGAAGGAAACGTTTCCGCCGATCCGGAAAAAATTCTCGCGCTACGACATGAAGAATATGCGCAAAAATTTCGCGGCAGCGCGATGAAGCGCGCCAAGCTTTCCGGCTTGAAACGAAATGCCGGCGCTTTACTTGAAATATCGACTCTTGAGCTTATCGGAGAAAGGAAATTATGAAATATCGACGTTTTCAAAATATCGTAATCCTCGTATTTGTCGCAGTTTTCGTTTCGCTCGCATTTATTGGCGAAACCGGAAATGCGCAGACAAAAGCTAAAACAAAAGCGACACCGACTCCGAAAAAGAAGGCGACTCCGACGCCAAAAAAAGCTACCGCTAAAGCAACTCCGACGCCCAAAAAGAACGCAAAAACAACAGCGAAAACCAAAGCTACGCCGACCCCAAAGAAAAACGCAAAAACTGCTGTCGCTAGCAAGAACACGAAGGCAAAAACGCCGGTCAAGAACACAAAGACAACGTCGAAAAAACCGAATACGACTGCGACCAAAACCTCAAAAACGCCGAGCAAAACTGCTGTAAAGACTACAACGGCGACCATCAAACCAAAACCTAAACCGAGCCCGAAAGCGACGAGACCGAGTGTTGTAACTATCGATTCGCCGCAGATAATCGTCAGCACGCTTTCCACCTCGATGCGCAGCGCGCCGAGCGCCACGGCTTCGGAATTGAGCCGCGCCAAACTCGGTTCCGTTTATAACGTCGTCGAAAAAAGATCGGGCTGGTACAAAGTTCAGCTTCCGAATCAAAAAGTCGGCTGGCTTCCGGTTACAGCTGCGGTCGTCGCCGAAAAAGCGGGCAACGATGAAGTTTATAAACAGCTTCTGGCTAGAAATTCGACCTCGCCGAAAATGAGCTTTACCGAATCCGCTGAACTTTACGAATTTCTGACGCGCGTTCAGCCGGAGATAAAAGACGCGAATACCGCTGCGGATTTTGGTTTGAAACGCCTCGTCGCGCTGCGTTCGGCGCTAAGGGCAATTCCTGCCGGACAATCGAATCAAAAACTTTACCAGGATTTTATAAAAGCGCAGGACGAAAATATTGTTTATTCAGATCCAACCGCCGAATGGTATGTGCGCGCGCCGCTTTTTTGGGAGCTTCATTCAAAATATACGGCGACGCCTTCGGGCGAAAAGATCGCGTGGGAAGGCGCAAAAAATCCGCTTCCGGGCGAATGCGAAGGCTACGTAAACTGCCATATTTTTCTGCTTCGGATGACGGACGGCGAATATTTGAATTTTTATCCGAGCAGCTCTCATTCGGTTGAAGCGCTGCGGAACATCACGACGTTTCTCGATCCGATCGCCGCCGACGCCGATACAAAAAGCGTTTATAACGGACCGACCGACGTCAGCGACCGTGCAGAATTTAACTCGCTGATAACCGAGCTGCGCGTTATCATCTCGCGTCTGCCAAATCCGGAAAAAGAAAAAGCGCTGCAGCAATTGCGAAAGATCGCGGAAGGTTTTAAATAAGGCGAAAAAGTTGAAAAGTGGAAAAGTGAAAAGCTAGTTGAATCCGCAACTGCTTTTTCACCTTTTCACTTTTTCACGGTTTCACTTTATCATTTTCATAATGGAAAATGTTCTCCGCGATGCTCACAACAGAATAATCCGCGATCTGCGCGTTTCGCTGACAGATCGCTGCAACTTTCGCTGTTTTTACTGTTTGCCGCACGGCGAACCGCCGCTTGCACGAAAGGAAACGATTCTTACTTTTGAAGAGATCGCCGAGATCTGCGAGATCTTTGTCTCGCTCGGTATTGAAAAGATACGTCTTACCGGCGGCGAGCCGCTTCTCAGAAAAGACGTCGAAAAGCTGATCGGGAAATTGTCCAAACTGAAACCCGATTTAAGAGATTTGGCTTTAACGACAAACGGACACACTTTTTCAAAACGCGCCGCCGATCTAAAAGCTGCCGGACTTGACCGCGCAACAATTTCTTTAGACAGCTTAAAGCGCGAAAATTTCAAAAAAATAACCGGCGTCGATCATCTGGAAAATGTTCTCGAAGCGATCGAAACGGCGAAGGTTGTCGGTTTAGATCCGGTGAAGATCAACGCCGTGATCGTCCGCGGTTGGAACGACGACGAGATCGTCGATTTTGCGCGGTTTGCGCGCGAGCGCGCGGTTTCGTTTCGCTTTATCGAGTTTATGCCGCTCGATTCTGGCGACGAATGGTCGCGCGCGTCGGTTGTTCCGGGCAAAGAAATTTATCAAAAGATCGACTCGGTTTTTCCGCTGAAATTAAGATCGGATTCGCGCGGTTCGGAAACCGCCTGGAAATACGAATTTGCGGACGGCGCAAAAGGCGAGATCGGAATCATCGCTCCGGTAACCGAAATGTTCTGCGGCGCGTGCTCGCGGATTCGCCTTACGGCTGACGGACAAATTCGGACGTGTCTTTTTTCCACCGTCGAACACAATTTGCGCGACGTTCTCAGAAGCGGCGCAAGCCGGAATGAGATCGTCGAATTTATCCGCGACGTTGTCTTGAAAAAGGAGCCGCGTCATTACATAAACGACAAAAAATTCACGCCGGCTTCGCGCTCGATGAGTTTTATCGGAGGCTAAACGATCTATGGAAAATAAAACACTTGAAACGGCTACACTCGCGGCTGGATGTTTTTGGTGTGTCGAAGCGGTTTTTGACGATCTGCGCGGCGTCGAAGACGTCGTTTCAGGTTATTCCGGCGGACATACGGAAAATCCGACCTACCAAGAGGTTTGTTCGGAAACTACGGGGCACGCCGAAGTCATTCAGATAAAATTTGATCCCAGCGAGATTTCTTTTAAGGAGATTTTGCAGGTTTTTTTCGCCGTTCACGATCCGACGACTTTGAATCGCCAGGGCGGCGATGTCGGCACGTCGTATCGCTCAGCGATCTTTTATCACGACGACGAGCAAAGGCGTATCGCCGAAGAAGTTATCCGCGAAGTTACTGCGGAAGGCGTTTACGATGATCCGATCGTGACCGAAGTTTCGGCTTTTGATAAATTCTATCCGGCGGAAAATTATCACCAGGAATATTTCGCTAATAATCCCAATCAGCCTTATTGCGCGGCGGTCGTCGCGCCGAAAGTCGCAAAGTTCAGGCAGAAGTTTCTGACCAGATTAAAAAAATAGTCAAGATAGATAAACTTTTTCCTTCTCACTCCGTAAAAATCCATACCGATCTTTTTTCAAGAAGGTAAATCTATATGCGACTTTTACGGCTTTTTTTCTTTTCTTCCGCAATATTATTTTCGGTTTTTTCAACCTTTGTCTGCGCTCAGACGGCGAATTCAACAAAATACCTGCTTGTTCTGAACAAAGCGGACTCAAACCTAGTAATCCTCGATCCTTCCAATCTCAAAATTCTCGGCAAAGTCGCGGTTGGCGATTCGCCCCACGAAGTTGTCGTCTCAAATGACGGCAAGACGGCTTTTGTTGCAAATTACGGAGCGCAAACGCCGGGAAGTTCGCTTTCGGTCGTCGATCTGGCATCGATGAAGGAAACGCGCCGCGTCGATCTTTCGCCGCTGATGCGACCGCACGGTTTGCAGGAGATCGGCGGAAAAATTTATTTCACGGCGGAAACA
>JBGTFE010000020.1:0-29966 GCA_041747435.1 Pyrinomonadaceae bacterium
TTTGCGTTTCCGCCCAGATCTTTTGTGCGAATTTCGCCTTCGGTAAAAACTTCCATCATCGCTTTCTCGGCGCGATTTGCCGCATCGATTTCGTCCAAATGTCGCAGCATCAAGATTCCCGACATCAGGATCGCCGTCGGATTTGCGATTCCCTGTCCGGCAATGTCCGGCGCCGAACCGTGAACAGCTTCAAAAACCGCTCCTTGCTCGCCGATATTCGCGCCGGGCGCGAGCCCCAGTCCGCCGATCAAACCGGCGCAAAGATCGGAAACAATGTCGCCGTAAAGATTTTCGAGCACCATCACGTCAAATTGCTGCGGGTTCATCACAAGCTGCATACAGCCGTTGTCGATGATCTTGTCGTCGGCTTCGATCTCCGGAAAGTCCTTCGCCACATTGTAAAAACATTCGAGAAAAAGCCCGTCCGAAAGCTTCATGATATTCGCCTTGTGCATTGCCGTCACTTTTTTTCGCCCGTGAAGCTTTGTAAATTCAAAAGCGTATTTCGCGATGCGCGTCGAAGCTTTTTCGGTGATTATCTTCAGCGATTCGACAACGCCGGGAACGACAATATGCTCCAGACCGGCGTATAAACTCTCGGTATTTTCGCGGACGATCACGAGATCAAGCTCGGGATAACGGCATTCGACGTTCGGCAAAGCTTTGACGGGGCGCACATTCGCATAAAGATCGAGCGCTTTGCGCAAACCCACGTTGACCGACGTAAAACCTTTTCCGACCGGCGTCGTCAACGGTCCTTTGAGCGCAACTTTATTGCGCCGAATCGATTCGATCGTCGCGTCAGGAATCGTTGTTCCGTATTTTTCGAGCGCCTGCGCGCCGATGATGTGCGTTTCCCATTCGATCTCGACGCCCGTTGCTTCGATTACGCGCACCGTCGCCGCGACGATCTCGGGTCCGATGCCATCTCCGGGAATTAACGTGATTCTATGTTTCATTCGTACTGTGTCCTCGGTCGTTTTGTTATTATTAGAATTTACAACGGACTGAGGATAAAGGACAACGGACACAAATGAATTCGGACATTTTGATCATCGGCGGCGGCGTAATCGGATTGAGCATCGCGCGCGAATTTTATAAAAAGGGAGTCGCGAAAATTACGATCCTCGACCGCAGCGAGATCGGTAAAGAGGCTTCGTTTGCCGCTGCGGGAATACTCGCGCCTCAAGCCGAAGCAGACAAAGCGGACGATTTTTTTCGTTTTTGTGACGAATCGAACCGACTTTACCCACAATTTGCCGCAGAATTATTTGACGAAACCGGCATCGATATCGAGCTCGATAAAAGCGGTACGCTTTGTGTCGCTTTTAGCGGCGAGGATTCGGAAGAAATTCGCCGCCGTTTTGAATGGCAGAAAAATGCCGGCTTGGAAGTTGAATATCTCAGCGCGCAGGAAACGCGAAAAGCCGAACCGTTTGTCTCGCCCGACGTCTTGGAAAGCTTATTTTTTCCAAACGATCGGCGGGTGGAAAATCGCAAACTTCTTCTCGCCCTTCAAAAATATTGCGAAACAAATAAGATCGAGGTTTGTGAAAACACAGAAATCAAAGAGCTTGTTGTCGAGAACGATCGAGTTGCCGGCGCTAAAACCTTTACGGGAACCTTTCGTGCCGAAAACGTGGTGCTTGCAACCGGCGCGTGGACGTCGCTCATCAAAACATGCGGTTTTTCGTTGCCGGAAATAAAACCGATTCGCGGGCAAATGATAAGTTTTTTCGCCCCTCAGCGTATGTTTTCAAAAGTAATTTACAGCCCGCGCGGTTATCTCGTTCCGCGTGCGGATGGTAGAATCTTGGCGGGCGCGACGGTAGAAGACGCCGGATTTGATAAGAGCGTCAGCGCTGAAAAAACGGAGCTATTGCGAAACCGCGCTTTGGAAATCGCGCCCGGTCTTGCTGATTTGGAAATTCGGGACGCTTGGGTTGGTTTGCGACCGGTTGCGGCGGACGGCTTGCCGGTTTTGGGTGCGGTTCCGGGAATCGAAAATCTTTTTATTGCTACGGCACACTATCGAAACGGAATTTTGCTCGCGCCGCTCACGGCGAAGATCTTGGCTGATACAATTTCCGAAAATAAAAATTCGGATTATTTGAATTTTTTTGGTTTGCGGCGGTTTCGCGCGGCGAAGGCAGAAACCCGCGCGTGAGCAAGGGTGTAAATCTTCTAGAACGTTGAAAGTTTGACACACTCCCTGACGGTCGTGTTTCTGCCTGGTAAATCGGCTGCGATTCAAAATTTATGAAAAGAGTTTTAGCGTTATTCTTTATTTCTACACTTCTTACGGGCGGCGTGATGGCGCAATCGGGTCGGATCACCCCGAAAGATACTCCGACCGATGCGACGATTATCCAGTTGAACGATCTTACGCCGGAACAGATGTTCGCCGAAGCGAGCGTTTACGCCAAGACCAAATTTGCCGAGTATGAGCAAAAAAAGATTCCCTACAGCACGGCGCTTCACGACCGAACGGTTTTGGAACAAAGACAGTTAGCGGCGAAATATGCGACCGTAATGTCCGAGCGCAGAAACCTTTCAGGCGACGATTTTTATTATCTCGGAATGCTCAATTGGTATGCGCGCAATGACGACCGCGCAAAGGAAAATCTTTACAAATTTATTCCGCTTGAAAGATCGCCGAGCGAAAAAGCGCAAACAGCGCGCTCCGTGATCGTCATCATTTCGGCGCAAACGAAGGATTTTGACGCAGCCGAGAAGTTTCTAAAAGAATATTTGCAAAACGAGCCGATAAAAATCGCCGAACGCGGCAGAATGGAAAGCGAACTTGCGGACGCATATCGCGCGAACAACGATCTCGCGCGCGCAGCCGTTCATGCCGAAGAATCTTACCGCGCGGCGAAAGCGCTTTTTAAGGATTGGAATTCGCGCGCCCGCGGAATTAGCGAAGTGCTCGGCGCGGCGACAAAGGCGTTTCAAATTTACGACGACGCCGGAAAACAACCGGAAGCCGACAAAACGCTCGACGACCTTCGCGAAACAGGAGTTTTGAATCAGTCAAACGGCATTTTTTATACGGCGGTCGATATGAAGATCAAATATTTGATCGAAACAAACCGCAAACCGCTGGCGATGCAAACTTACGCGGACGCGCTCGCACAATCCGTCAAGGATTTCTCGGAAAAAAAAGTGCAGGACGATCTTGTAAAAAGTCTCAAAAAGCGGCTGAAACATTATCAAGTGCTTGGTGAAACCGCGCCCGAAATCGTCGATATCGATAAATGGATGCCTGGAAATGCGCAAACTCTTGCAAGCTTGCGCGGCAAAGTTATTCTTCTCGACTTTTGGGCGACGTGGTGCGCGCCCTGTATCGAGGCGTTTCCTTCGCTGATCGCTTGGCACGAAAATTATGGAAAAGACGGTTTTGTGATTCTTGGAATGACGCGTTATTACGGCGAGGTCAAAGCCGCAAAAGCCGATTTCGCCGCAGAATTTTCGTATCTCGACAATTTCCGGAAAACACACCGTTTGCCTTATGAAATCGGCGTAGCGAAAGGACAGGCAAACCAAATAAATTACGGCGCGATGAGCATACCGACGACCGTTTTGATCGACCGCAAAGGCGTCGTCCGCTACGTCGAGCTCGGCACAAGCGCGAGCCGCAGCGAGGAAATTCGGAAATTTATCGAAAAACTTTTGGCAGAAAAATAAATCTCGGATTCCAGATTCCAGCTTCCAGATTCCAGATTCCAAATTATTCGTTCTAATCTGGAATATGGAATTTGAAATTTGAAATCTTTTAGTCAATGTCGCAAAAAACCAAAAAGGCAAAAAGTAAAACTCAAACTTTTTACGACCGCATCGCGGACGTTCAAAACCTGGCGATGAAAGTCAATGGTTATCGCGCTTCGGTGGCGAAATTTCTGCGCTCCCTCGATCTGGATATTGACGAAAATTCGCTCGTTCTCGACGCCGGAAGCGGCACCGGAATCGTCACGCTCGGTTTTTACACCGCCGGCTTTCGCCCGCGCAAAACGGTCGCGCTCGATCTTTCATTCAATTCTCTAAAAGTTTCGCGCGGACAGATCAGAAAAGATAAAAGGGCGGACGCAAAAAATTTCGCGGCTGTTCAGGGAAATATTTTGAAACTTCCCTTTGCCGACGCCGCTTTCGATCTCGTTTTGACGTGTGGCGTGCTCGAATACGTTCCGCTCGACGACGGTTTGAAGGAACTCGCGCGCGTATTGAAAAAAGGCGCAAAACTCGTTTTGATACCGGTAAAGCCTTCTTTCGTCGGCTCGGTTTTGGAGATCTTTTATAATTTCAAAACGCATCCGGTCGACGAAGTAAAAGCGATCGCGCAAAATTATTTTAATATCGTCGGCGATTATAAATTTCCCGTTACCGAGCCGATCGGCTGGTCAAAAATGATTTTTCTTTTGGAGAAAAAGTAAGAATATTGCCGCGCGCAGATGCGGAAAAAACGCGAGGCATTTCTTCTTTTTTTCGTGTCTTTGGCGTTTATTCGCGGGCAAATGTTTTATGAAAAAACCTTTGATCATCGCGCATCGCGGCGCCTCCAAGCTCGCGCCCGAAAATACACTCGCGGCGTTTCAAAAAGCGAACGAAATCGGCGCCGATGGGATCGAGTTTGACGTTCGGCTGTCAAAAGACGGCGTTCCGGTCGTCGTTCACGATTTCGACCTAAAACGCATCTGCCGCCGCGACGGACGCGTTTCGGATTTTACCGTCGCGGAACTGCAAACGCTTGACGCCGGAACTTGGTTCAATCTCCGTAATCCGCACAAAACGGATGAAAAATTTTCGCGTGAGAAAATCCCGACGCTGGCGCAATCGCTCGATCTTTTACAAGATTACAGCGGGTTGCTTTATATTGAGCTGAAATGCGATGACCGAGACGTAACTCCGCTGGTCGCCAATGTTTGTTCGGCGATCGACGGACCCGATACGCTTCCGCGAGTAAGATTATGCAGTTTCAGGCTTGATGCTATCGCGCTGGCGAAAACAATTCTTCCCGAATTAAAAACCGCCGCGCTTTTCCAGCCGACGATCAAAACGATCTTGCGCGGAAAAGCGCGCTTGATCGAAGCCGCGAAAATTTGCGGAGCCGATGAGCTTTCGCTTCATTATTCTCTCGCATCGCAAAAAATGATCGAACGAGCGAAAAGGAACGAATTTCCCGTTACGATCTGGACGGTTGATAACTCGGCTTGGATAAAACGCGCCGCAGATTTGGAAATCGATGCGATCATCACGAACGATCCCGAGCGTTGGCGAAACGCTCACAAAAATGCGGGAAAGATTACCTGCGAAATAACATGAAACACTGCGAAAAGGAAAGGCTTGTTTTCGTGTAATTCAGCGGTTCCGTTTTTTGTTATTTTCATATTTATCAAACTAAAGTTAAAATTAAAAACCGAACCAAGCCTCGGAGATTTGATGAAATTTTATAATGATATTTTAGGACTCATCGGCAAAACGCCTTTGGTAAGAATAAACAAGCTCGCCAAAAAGCACGGAATCAAAGCGAAAATTCTGGCGAAAATGGAAAGTCTCAATCCCGGCTATTCGGTAAAGGACCGTATCGGTATTTCGATGATAGACGCCGCGGAAAAAGACGGCTCGCTCAAAGCCGGCGGAACCATCATCGAGGCGACAAGCGGCAACACGGGCATCGGTCTCGCGCTCGCGGCTGCGATAAAAGGCTACAAATGCATTTTTGTTCTGACGGATAAAGTTTCGATCGAAAAAAATCGTTATCTGAAAGCGCTCGGCGCGGACGTCGTCGTTTGTCCTTCCGCTGCAAAACACGGAACGCCCGATCATTACGTCGAAACCGCAAAGCGCCTTTCGCACGAAATTCCAAACTCGTTTTATCCCGATCAATATAATCATCCGGCAAATCCGTCGGCGCATTATCTTACGACCGGACCCGAAATTTGGAACGATACCGAAGGCAAGATCACGCATTTTGTTTCCGGCATCGGCACCGGCGGAACGATCAGCGGAACGGGTCGTTATTTGAAGGAAAAAAATCCGAATATCAAGATCATCGGCGCCGATCCCTACGGCTCGATCTTCAAAGCTTACAAAGAAACCGGACGTTTTCCGGAAGCGACGCCATATTTGGTCGAAGGCATCGGGCAAAGCTTGCCCGTCGGCAACGCCGATATGAAGATCATCGACGAGATCATCAACATCACCGACCGCGAATCGTTCGAATTCGCGCGCCAATTGGGACGCGTCGAAGGCATTTTTTGCGGCGGCTCGACCGGAACGAATTTTGCCGGCGCATTAAAAGTCGCGAAAGACTTGGACGAAAACGCGGTTGTGGTTTTTATCGTTTGCGATACCGGCGAGCATTATTTGACGAAGTTTCATTCGGACGAATGGATGAAGGAAAAGCTCCTGCTCGAACCGCAGCGCATTACTGCCGGTTTGATTGCCGAGACAAAGTCGAACGGCGCTCCGCAGGAACTTATTTTTGTCGCGCCGGATGAGATCTTGAGCGAGGCGCTTGCAAAAATGAACGAAAACGGCGTGACGCAAATTCCCGTGCTCGAAGAAAATCGTTCCGTCGGATCGCTGAAAGAAAGCCATGTTTTGACAAAACTTCTCGAGGATCGCGAATTGCTCAACGCTCAGGTGAGCGACGTTATGGAAAAAAGCTTTCCCGTTTTGGACGTTGACGCGAGCTTTCTCGAGATAAAAGCGAAACTGCAAAAATCTCCGGCGGTTTTGATCGAGGATTTTAAGCGCATTACCGGAATAATTACACGCACTGACATGCTCGATCTGCAAAAATAATGACGAACGACGAAATCGGCAAACCGGACGAAGGATCGGTCGAGCCGGAAGCTGAAACACAGAAGATCTGGAAAATGCCTAAGCCGGTTTTTCGCACGTCCGAAGGCAAAAAACACAAACGCCAGGAAAGCGAAGAACTGCACGATACTAAGGAGCAAATTCCGGTTTCGAGGGCAAAATCGTCAAATCTACCCGTTATTCTCGGCGGCGTTTTTATCGTATTTTTTCTCGTGACGGCTACTCTGGCAGCCGCCTGGTTTTTGTATCTGAGAAACATCGAACCGCCGAAAATTCTTACTCCCGCAGTCGAAAAAGTGATTCCGGATACACCGACAGATCCGGTCGAAATTCCGCAATTTTTCCCAGCCGAAATCGAATATAGATCGACGATGGTGCTCGTTCCGACGGGCGAATTCACAATGGGAAGCGATACCGGCGACGACCTGGCAAAGCCCGCGCACAAGGTCGCGCTTCCCGCTTTTTATATCGATAAATTCGAAGTTACAAACGCGCAATACAAGGAATTTTGCGACGCAACAAAGCGCGATTATCCCGCGACGCAATATTGGAACGAATTATATTTTCTCGCAAAACCGGATGCGCCGGTCCTCGGCGTTTCTTTTGCCGACGCGCAGGATTACGCGATTTGGGCTGGCAAACGCCTGCCGACCGAAGCCGAGTGGGAAAAAGCCGCTTCATGGGACGACGCGGTCGGTAAAAAGCGCGTATTTCCGTGGGGCGATGTTTTTGGTAGCGGCAACGCGGTTTTTAGTGCTGAAGTGCCGTCTGACGTCGGGAAATTTCCTTCGGGCGCAAGCTTTTACGGCGTTTTGGATATGGCTGGAAACGCGCTCGAATGGGTAGATTCCTTTTTGCTTCCTTATCCCGGAAACACGGCGCAAAAGCCCGAATTCGGCGGGCAAAACCGCGTCGCGCGCGGCGGATATTTCGGCTCGGGCACGGCTGACCGGCTCTCGACGACGAAACGCATTTATTTACCGCCGGATTTTGTTCCGACAAAAGAAAGGGCGAGCTATGTCGGTTTTAGATGTGCGGTCTCGACGGACGATCCGCGTTTAGCTGCGGAACGCGGACTTTAGTTCGCATGTCTTTAGTTATGACAAGAAAAATCATTTATTTTTTTATCTTTTGCTGTTTTTTCTTTTGCGCCGGAAATGCTTCTGCCCAGATCGCCGCGGCATCGACCGTAAAACCGAAAGCAGCGATCAAGCCGCAAGCCAAACCGGCGGAAAGAAAGATCGACTACGCAAAAAAAGTTACGATCACGCGCGTCGAGAAAAAGAGCCGCAAAAACTATAAAAGGACGGTAAAAAAAGTCGTTCGGCGCGTTTCAGTTCCGCTGCTTGCCGTTCAATTCCGCCTGATGCTCGTCGGCGAAGACCGCAACGAAACCGAGGCAAACCCTCTCGCCGAATTTACCGCCAGTGATCGTCTCCGGCTTTCAATGGAGGCAAACCAGCGCGGCTATCTTTATATCATCCGCCAGCGCACGACGGATGAGGACGGTGAGATAATTTTCCCGACGCCGCTTGTAAACGGCGGCAGCAATCTCGTCGAGGCAAGCACCGAATACGGCTTGCCGTTCAACTGCCCGAAGGAAGCCGTTCCAAACCCGCGCGACTGCGCTTTGGCTCTGACCGACGCCGGAAATTTTCCGCAGGAATTTTTCACGCTTATTTTCACGCGCGATCAGCTTGTCGATTTGCCAAACGACGTGCGCAACACGCGCGTCAGTCTCGAAAATCTCCTTTCGTCGGGCAAGATAAAAGCGGAAACGCTCGTCGCGCTTATCGAAGATTCAGGGCAAGATCTCGTTTCCCAACAAGGCGATTCGCCCTACGCTGTTCGCATCATCAATACCAATGCAAAAGACAACGAGGAAATTATCGAAACGTTTGTTTTGAAAAAGAAGTTAGAAAATCGCAAGCAGTAAGAGTCGTCATTTATAAATCGGACGCTAACTTCCCGGATGCGTCATGTCCACCGGAACGACCCATTCGTCAAATTGTTCTTCCGTTAGCAAGCCCAATTCGAGCGCCGATTCTTTTAGACTGATTCCCTTTTTATGCGCATTTTTCGCGATCTTGGCGGCGTTGTCGTAGCCGATGTGCTGGTTTAGAGCGGTGACGAGCATCAGCGAATCTTTTACATATTCGTCGATCTGTGCGCGGTTTAGCTCGATGCCGTCGATACAGAATTCGACAAATCCGCGGCAAGCGTCTTTCAACAATCTTACCGAATGCAGGAAATTATGGATCATCACCGGTTTGAAAACGTTGAGCTCAAAATTTCCCTGCGAGCCGGCAAAACCGATCGCGGCGTCGTTGCCCAAAACCTGCGCGGCGACCATCGTTATCGCCTCTGATTGCGTAGGATTAACTTTTCCCGGCATTATCGAACTTCCCGGTTCGTTTTCCGGCAAAATCAGCTCGCCAAAACCGCAGCGCGGACCCGAAGCGAGCCAGCGAATGTCGTTGGCAATTTTCATCAAAGAACAAGCTAAAGTTTTGAGCGCGCCCGATGCAAAAACGATCTCGTCGTGCGCGGAAAGCGCGGCGAATTTGTTCGGATGCGATGTGAAAGGCAAACCCGTCAATTCGGCGATCTTCGCGGCGGCACGCTCGGCGAATTCGGGATGCGCGTTCAAACCGGTTCCGACGGCAGTTCCGCCGATCGCGAGCTGGAACAAGTCGTCGTGCGCCATATTCAATCGCTCATAATCTCTTTCGATCAAAGAAGCCCAGCCGCCGAATTCCTGCCCGACCGTAAGCGGCGTTGCGTCCTGCAGGTGAGTTCTGCCGATCTTTACAACGTCAGCAAACTGCCTTGCCTTGGCTTCTATCGAGTCCTGGACAAATGCCACGGTTTCGATCAAAACGCTCATTTGTTCAGCCGCCGCAATATACATCGCTGTCGGAAAAGTATCGTTCGAAGACTGCGAAAGGTTGACATCGTCGTTCGGATGAACGGGCGTCTTGCTTCCCATTTCGCCGCCCGCGAGCTCGATAGCGCGATTTGAGATCACTTCGTTGGCGTTCATATTCGTCTGCGTTCCGCTGCCGGTTTGCCACACGCGAAGCGGAAAGTGCGCGTCCAATTTTCCTTCGATAACTTCGTCCGCCGCGCGAGCGATCAGATCTTTTTTGTCGGCATCGAGCTTGCCCAAATCGAAATTTACGATCGCTGCAGCTTTTTTCAAAACGCCAAACGCGCGGATCATCTCGCGCGGCATCACGTCAAAACCGATGTTGAAATGATGCAAACTTCTTTCCGTTTGCGCTCCCCAATATTTGTCGGTTTCGACGGCTATCTCGCCCATCGAATCCGTCTCGATCCGCGTTTCTTTATTTGATTTTGCTGCTTCTGACATTTTGATTATTCCTTTAACAATTATTCTATTGCTAGATCGTATTTGTCCAAAAGCCCGGCGACGTTTTGTTTTGAAAATTTCGCCCCGGTCACTTGGTTTAGTTCTGGATCGATCGAAAAATTGTAAGCCGTCCGAAAATCCGCTTCCCTTAATATAGCGCTTTTGAATACTGCCCGGTTTAGATCGCAATTTTTGAAAATCGCTGCAGATAAGTTGGTTTCGACAAATTCCGCTTCAACGAGTTTACAGTCTTCAAAAAGAACGCCTTTTAAATTCAACTTATAAAACGAGGCGAAATTAAGAACGCAGTTTCGAAAATTAAACGAAAGCAGAAAAGCATTGCAATCGTCAAAATGCAGCCCCAAAAGCTTACTATTAGCAAATTCGACCTCCCTGAACGCCGTTTCGCGCAATTTCGCCAGGCTTAAGTCGCAATTTTCAAATTCGCATTCCGTAAACTTGCGCTGAGACAGATCAGCTTCGGAAAACACACAGTTGCTAAACTTAACCCTTTCATATTCAATTGCGATCGTTTCAGTTTCGCTGAAATTCTTCCCTTTGAAAGTTTTGCCCTCTACGTAATTCCTGCTCATTTTTCCGTCGGCGCGCCCGCGTCTTTCCAAGCCTTCCAGCCGCCAGCCATAGACCACACATTGCGGTAACCCATTTTTTGCAGCATATCCGCAGATAGAGCCGAGCGATAACCGCCGCCGCAATAGAGAATTAATTCGCTGTCTTTATCGGGAAATTTTTCTACGATGTCGCGCTCGATAATTCCGCGCCCAAGATGTATCGCGTCTTTTGCGTGCGCAGATTCGAACTCACTATCTTCTCGCACGTCGATCAAATTCGCGTCCGCGCCTAATCTTTCAAACGTTTCCTCAACCGAGACTTCCCTTATTCTCGATTTTGCGTCGTTAACAATTTCAAGAAATTCCTCCGAATGTTTCATAGCATTTTTATTTTATATTAATTCAAAAGAAAAACGCGATTTTAACTCCGTTAGAAGCGAATGTTAAATAAAGGATAAAACGGGTAAAATCCATTCAAAAAAGACCGGGAATCTTACCCGGTCTTTTTTGATAAATCAATCTGGAAAGTCTATTTTTTCCAGTAGACGAATTCCTTATATCCCAAATGCTGGATGAATGTTCCGTTTTCGTAGATTATCTGGGCATCAATTTTCAGATTATGCTGACCTTTTGCCAAGTGAAACTCGCTGTAAGGAATAAACCCGGAATAATCTGCGTAAACGGCAGGATCGTAACCGGGAGTTATCTCCCTATAGAGAGCGACATCGTTTCCTTTACTTTCGAATTTCTTGTCGTAGCTCTTAAGTCTCGTTCCGTTCGCCCTTTCAAAAAAGAATACCAAATACCCGGGAATGCCTTTCATATTATTGACGGTGAATTTAGAATGAATTCTCATGCCTAATTGCCCGCCTTCTGTCACGTCGTATTCCACCCACATTCGATCAAAAACTACGGAAGGCTTTGCGGCTACCGGTGCTGATGTTTTGTACGTAAACTCATGCCAAGTCAGATGTTCGATCAATTCGCCGTCTTTATAGATCAGATCGACATCCATTTTCAGATTGTAGTTACCGGGCGAAAGATCGAGTTCGTCATACGGCATAAAAAGCTGAAAATCACTATAAACAGCCGGATCGTAAGCCGGTTTTAGATCACGAAAAGCGGCAACATAGCCTTTCGTTGTATAAAATCTCTGATTTTTGTCCATGATCGGCTTTTCCCCTTCTTCGTCGTAATAAAACACGACTCTGATCTGGCAGTCGGCAGCTTTTAGCGAATTAGCCGTAAACTTTACGTGAATTCGCATGCCGTCCTGATTTGCTTCCTTAATATTGTAATCTACCCAAATCCGTTCGAAAGTAGCGCTCGGCTGCGCTTTTACGCTTGAAACAGCAAACGACGATAAAAAGAGCAGACAAAAAGCACCAAACAAAAAGACTTTCATATTTCTACGAATTAATTCTAAATTCTTCATCATGTATCTCCAATTTTTTATTTTTCTTGACCGAAAGAAACGTTATTCGGAACGTCGTAAAATTGCTTTTTTACGGTGAGAAAAAACCGGCACTGCAAAGTTTAATTGTCGCAGGTTACAAAGATTCTGCAGTTCGGTTCCGTAAATACCTTTATATCACACTAGCTTGCGCGTCCGCTAAACTTCTATAATAATGTTATCGCTTTTATAAGTTTTTAAGAAAAAGAGGTTTAAAAAATCATTGGCAGAACAATTTGATGTAACAATTATCGGTTCGGGTCCGGGCGGCTACGTCGCGGCGGTGCGCGGCGCGCAGGTCGGTTTGAAAGTCGCGATCGTGGAAAAAGAAAAAGACGCGCGGCTCGGCGGAACGTGCGGTTTGCGCGGCTGCATTCCGACAAAAGCTCTATTAAACGCGGCGCATCTTTACGAAAAAGCCGGACATTTCGAAAATTTCGGTTTAAAGGTCGAAAATCTCGGCTACGATTGGAGCGGCGTTCAGAAATATAAAAACGACGTCGTTTCAAAAAACTCCGCCGGCGTGACGTATTTGATGAAGAAAAACAAGGTCACGGTTTTTAATGGTTTCGGCAAGATCGCCGGCAAAGGAAAGGTCGAAGTTACCGGCGACGACGGCAAGAAACAAACGATCGAAACAAAAAATATCATCATCGCCACCGGCTCGGTCGTGCGACCGATTCCCGGCTTTGAAACGGACGGCAAGCAGGTTGTTAATTCCGATCAAATTCTCGAATTGACAAGCGTTCCGAAGTCAATGGTCGTACTCGGTTCGGGCGCTGTCGGCGTCGAATTCGCCTCGGTTTACTCACGTTTCGGCTGCGACACAACGGTCGTCGAACTGCTCGACCGAATCGTTCCCGTCGAAGACGCAGACGTTTCAAAAGAGCTCGAACGCAGCTTCAAAAAGAGCGGCATAAAGGTGATGACCGGCACGAAATTGGACAAACTCGAAAAATCGAAAAGCGGCATAAAGATCTCCGGCAAAGACGCGAAAGGTAAAGACGTCGCGCTCGAAGCCGAAATGCTGCTCGTCGCAATCGGGCGAATGCCATATCTTGAAAAGCTCGGTTTGGAAAACACAAAAGTCGTCGTCAACAAACGCGGCACGATCAAGGTCAATGAATTTTGCGAAACCGACGAGCCTAACCTCTTCGCGATCGGGGACGTTATCGACACGGCTTGGCTGGCACATTTGGCGTCGAAAGAAGGAATTATGGTTGTCGAAAAGTTGGCGGGCAAAAAGGTCGAACCGATAAATCAAAGATTGGTCCCAAATTGCACGTATTGCGACCCTGAAGTCGCCTCTGTCGGCTTGACCGAAGCAAAAGCAAAAGAAGAAGGCTACGACGTAAAAGTTGGCAAATTTCCTTTCTCCGCGAGCGGCAAAGCGCGCATTTTGGGCGAGACTGACGGCTTTGTAAAGATCGTCTCGGAGAAAAAATACGACGAAGTTCTCGGTGTTCACATAATCGGACCGCACGCGACCGAATTGTTAGCCGAAGCCTGCGTCGCTATGCAGCTCGAAACAACCGCAGACGAATTAGGCAGAACGATCCACGCGCACCCGACCGTTTCCGAAGCCGTGATGGAAGCCGCCGAAGGCGTTCACGATCTGACAATTCATTTGTGATTTATCGTAGTAGTCACGTCGTTTACGGCGTGGCAACAAAATCGAAATCAACGGAAGGGCGCTTCAGCGTCCTTTTTTATTGGCTTGAGCCGTTTTCGAAAAGCAAATTAAAAAGCGCGGCTATTTACCTGAAATCAACTTTCTTTACTTATCTTCTTCTCGATCCTTCTATCCGGCACGAGCCACATCAGCGCGACGAGCACGTAAAGCGCGTCTGCGATCCATTGATTTACGAATGCCAAACCGATCGCGACTGCGTAAATAAGCGGAGAGATCTTACCTTTCCAATCCTTACCGACGGCGGTTGCGAGTTTTGCGTTTGCGCCCGGCTCGGCGATTATCAGGCTCTGCAAAATGTAATAAGCGATGGCGGCGGCGAGTAAAACCATTCCGTAAACGGCTGTCGGCAGCGGCGCAAAATGGTTTTCACCCATCCAACCGGTGACAAACGGCACGAGTGACAGCCAAAACAAGAGATGAAAATTCGCCCACATTACACGTCCGCTGATCTGCTCGGTCGCCTGGAGCATATGATGGTGATTGTTCCAGTAGATCGCGAGATAAATAAAACTCAAAATGTAGGTTATAAAAACCGGCAGAACGGGACGAAGCGATGCTAGCTCCGCGCTATGCGGAATTTTCAACTCCAAGACCATGATGGTGATCAGGATCGCGATCACACCATCGCTGAATGTTTCGAGCCGGGTTTTATCCATAAATTTTTAAAGTTTCGAAATTATTCTGTCATATTCGGCGTGCGAGCCGATCCAAAACCAAATAACAGTTTCTTCGTGTTTTATGCCGACGGCGCGCCAGCCAATTGCGACGCGAACGGAAAATATCGGTTTGGTTGAATGAATTTGTTTGAATTGAAGGCTCGGATGAAACGGGTTTTCGAGCCATAAACGATATGCGCGCCCTGCGCTGGATTTGGTCGGGAAGATTCTCAAACGCTTTCCAAAATTTTTCGTTCGCGTGAGATTTCACAAAACTTCTTCAATCCGTTTGGTTTTGCCTTTCTGAAAATCGGCGATGGCGTCGTCCGACATTTGTGACAGTTCATCCTGCGAAGCCGCAAAACTGTCATCCCACTTGGCTTCGGCGTCGATGTCTTCCAAGAGTCGCTCGGCGAGCAAATCCTGCGCCGCCAACGGCAGTCGTGACGCTTTTGCAAATGCTTTTTCTAAGAGTTCGGTCATAAATCAATTTTACACAAAACCTTGTGTTTTCAAAAACATTTTTCCATAATCGTTTGCAGATGAAAAATTTGGTGTGTGTAATTCTTCTTTGCGTTTCTGCCGCAAGTGCGCAATGGCAAAAACAAACGGTCGATACAAAAGCGAGTTTGCGCGGGCTCGCGGTCGTCAGCGAAAAAATAATTTGGGCGAGCGGAACCGGCGGAACGGTTTTGAAAACCGCGGATGGCGGAAAGACGTGGAAGGTCATGCAGGTTCCCGGCGCGGAAAAATTGGATTTTCGCGACATCGAAGCTTTTGACGCAAACACGGCTTATGTTTTGAGCATCGGCGACGGCGAAAATTCGCGCATTTATAAAACGATCGACGGCGGCGCGACGTGGAAAATGCAGTTCAAAAACCAAAATGCGAAAGCGTTTTTCGACGCCATCGCATTTTGGGACAAAACGCGCGGAATCGCGATGTCCGATCCGGTTGACGGCAAATATGTTTTGTATCAAACGACCGACGGCGAAAACTGGAAGCCGATGGACACGGACAAAATGCCGAAAGCAAAACCGGGCGAAGCCGCGTTTGCCGCGAGCGGAACGTGCTTGATAACGCAGGGGAAAAATAATGTGTTTCTCGTTTCAGGCGGCAGCGACGCGCGCGTTTTTCGCTCCGTAAATCGCGGGCTTACCTGGTTTGTTTCCGAAACGCCTTTTGTAAAAGGAACTGCAGGAAGCGGAATTTTTTCGATCGCGATGCGCGACGAAAAGAACGGCGTGATCGTCGGCGGAAATTACGAAAAGCCGGGAGAAAGTTCGAACAATTTAGCTTTTACTACGGACGGCGGAAAAACATGGACGCTCGCAAAAGGTTTGACGGGCTATCGTTCCGCGGTTGATTATATTGATAAAAAACCGATTATCGCGGTCGGCGCAAGTGGCTCTGATTTGTCAACTGACAGCGGAAAAACATGGAGAAATCTCGACAAGGAAAATTATAATTCCGTTCAGGCGCGAGGCAAAACCGCGGTTTGGGCGGTCGGAGCGAACGGTTTGGTTGCAAAGTACTCCATGACAGAAACGCGCACGAAGTAAGCGTGTAAAAACTTATGTCTTCATCAACCCAAAACGCATTCGAGGCAATACGCTTACTTCGTGCGCGTTTCTGACTGAAGGTAGAATTATGGGAACAAAACTCGAAAAAATTGACGCGTATATTGAAAATTCAGCGGATTTTGCAAAGCCGATCCTCAATCACTTGCGCGACCTTGTTCATGAGGCTTGCCCGGATGTGGAAGAAAAATGGAAATGGAGCTTTCCGAATTTTGACTACAAAGGTCCGTTTTGCTCGATGGCGGCGTTCCAACGGCATTGTGCTTTCGGTTTTTGGAAGGCATCTTTAATGCGCGATCCGAACAATATTCTAAGCGCCGGCGATGAGGCGATGGGACAAATGGGACGAATTACAAGCCTCGAAGATCTTCCGGTGGATGAAGTTTTGATCGCTTACCTAAAAGAAGCGAAAGAGTTGAACGACAAAGGGATCAAGCTGCCGCCGCGACCGAAAACTGAAAAAAAAGAACTCGCAATTCCAGCATATTTCACCACAGCGCTCGAAGAAAACGCAGCGGCGCAGGAAACTTTTGAAAATTTTAGTTATTCGCACAAAAAGGAATATGTCGAATGGCTGATCGAAGCGAAAACGGAAGAAACACGAAACAAGCGGCTCGTAAAAGCGATCGAGCAAATGGCTGAAGGCAGATCGAGACATTGGAAATACAAATGAAATGAGGCAGCGGCTAAAGCGCTATGCAGGAAAAATTTACCAGCGTTCCATTTAAAATCGATAGTGGTTTGTCGCAGATCGACGGTATCGGCAAATTTTCACGCGCCGGAATCGTTCTGGAGTTTGAATCGAAACTTTTCGGCTTGATAAAAGGCGGCGTGAAGGAAATTCGCCTTTCCGCTGCGGATATTTTAGACGTTAAATTTCGCAAAGGTTTTTTCAGATACGGCGCCAAGATCGAAGTCCGCCTGAAGAGTTTTAAACAACTCAGCGAATTACCGAATAAGGACGGCAAAATAACGCTGAAATTGCTCCGCGACGATTTCGAACCGGCGCGCGAAGCCGTTTTGAAATTGCAGAAGGATTTAACCGAAAAGCGCGAATCTTTGCCGCCGACACATTCTCCGGTCAGTATTCTATTTGACGAAACCGAAGAAGAAACAAAAGAACTGGACAACCCAAACTAAGGATTTTATGAACGAGCAATTTTCGCCGCGGAACAAACGAAAAATAATTCTTTTATCGATCGTTTGTCTAAACTTTATTTTTTTATTTTCTATGAATACAAACGCACAAAGTGAATCAAAAAATGTTCCGAAAGATTGGCAAACTTTAGCCGAGCAAACCGATTATCAGCGAAGCTGGAATTATGCCGACACGATTGCCTTTGCGCAAAAATTGGCAAAAGCATCTCCGTTGATCGAATACAGATCCTTCGGCAAATCGGGCGAAGGTCGCGATATGCCTTTGCTGATCGCGTCAAACGACAAAACCTTTTCCGCCGAGTCGGCGCGAAAAAAAGGCAAAGCGATCGTTTTTATTCAAGCCGGAATTCATTCGGGCGAGATCGACGGCAAAGACGCCGGATTCGCACTTTTGCGTGATATTACGATTACAAAAACGCGGAGCGAATTATTAAAGGACGCCGTGATAATTTTCGTGCCGATCTACAACGTTGACGGACACGAGCTTTCGTCGCCTTATAATCGAATCAACCAAAACGGTCCGGCTGAAATGGGTTTTCGCGGAACTTCGACAAACTTAAATCTCAACCGCGATTATATGAAAGCCGATACGCCGGAAACACGCGCATGGCTCGCGCTTTGGAACGAGTGGAAGCCGGATTTTTTTGTCGATTGCCACGTAACGGACGGCGCGGATTTTCAGTACAACGTGACGTATGAATACGCTCATCACGCCGAAACTTCGCCGTTTATCAAAAATTGGATGGACCAACATTTTGATGGCAACGTCGTGCCGAAAGTCGAAAAAGAAGGAAATCTTCTGACGCATTACATCGAATTTGCCGGGCGCGAAGTCACCGGCGGAGTCGCAACTTTTATCGCCACGCCGCGCTTTGCCACGGGCTACACGCCGCTTCGAAACCGCGCCGGCTTGCTGATCGAAACACACAGCTTAAAACCTTACAAATCGCGCGTGCGCGGAACTTACGACATTTTGCGTTATTCGATCGAGGAAATTAACGAACACAAAGCGAGCCTTTTTGAGGCAAACCGAAAAGCGGACAAAGAAACCATTGAGCGCGGCAAAACTTACGACGCAAATCGCAAATTCCCGCTTCGTTTGCAAATAACCGATAAGTCGATTCCCTTCGCGTTCAAAGGCATTGAATACACCAAAGAAAAAAGCGATATTTCCGGCGCAGACCGCCTGATCTACGGCACAAAGCCGCTCAACATCACGATCCCGAAATACGACGACGCGCGCGTTACGGCGTCCGTCGCGCCGCCGCTTTATTACATCGTTCCGCCGCAATGGCAGGAAGTAATTTCCCTTCTTGAAGCGCACGGCGTTAAGTTTCAAAGAACGAAAGAGCCCCTGACAATTGAAGTCGAAAGCTATCGTTTCACCGAACCGAAATGGGCGGGGTTTTCGTTTGAAAGCCACGTGACGATGTCTTTCAAATCAAATCCGATAAAAGAAAAACGTGTGTTTCCCGCCGGTTCGGTTGTCGTTCCGCTGGCGCAGGAAGCCGCGAACGTCGCGATCCACTTGCTCGAACCGGACGCGCCAGATTCATTTATGTATTGGGGATTTTTTTCGGCGATCTTCGAACAAAAAGAATATGGCGAAGGCTATATTTTAGAAAAAGTCGCGCGCGAGATGCTGGCGAAGGATGAAAATTTGCGGAAAGAATTTGAAGAAAAACTAAAAGACGAAAATTTTGCAAAGAGCCCGCGCGCGCGCCTGAATTTCTTTTATGAACGCTCACCGTATTTCGACAAACGCATCGGTCTTTATCCGGTTGGGCGAATTGTGACAAAACTGGATGCGAAGGATTTTTTGCGACAAAATAGAATTCAATAATTGAAGGAAATGATATGAAGATCAGTGCAGAGGCAAAAGATTTTGCAGATGCTTTCTATTTTGAAAAAGGACGTGAAATCTATAATAAATCTCAGGAAAAATTAAAAAATAGAAAGTTTATTAATTTTGAAGATAGCACTCAGGCAGACTTTTCTAATCGTATTGAATCTACGGCAAAAATGATAGAAGCCCGAATTGAGTCTTATATTCTCGCTTATGAAAAAGAAGGCAAATTAATTGATGATGAAGATAAGGAAGAAATTTTTGAGGAAATAAAAAGATTTATCAAACAACAATGTCAGCAAGCTTTTAGCAATTCGCAAGGCTTGTTAACTATGGTTAGAAACCAATGGTCCAAGGAATATTCTTCACAAATGAGAGAGTATTTTGATTCAAAGGTTAAGCAATTAATGGAACCGGCTTTGCTCAAATTAAATCTTAAAATGCGTGAAATGAACATGAATAAAATGATGGAGCAAAATAAAAACAAACAGTATGAAGTTTTAAGGTGGATATTCGACAAAGCTGAGGGCAGTCAAAATGACCTTGTTGATTTGCTTGAATTAACAAAAGAAAATTCTACTTATGAAATAAACGATTTAGAAAAAATAACCGATTATTTAGAAGGCGAAAATCTCATAAAAAGACCAATCGATGAAGGAATATTTGTTCAATTAACTCATAAAGGAATAGTTGAGATTCAAAGTTCAATAAATAACCCTCAAAAGCCAACAAAATATTTTCCTGCTACAGTTATTCAAAATTTTACTTTTAACTCCGCAGTTGGCTCATTTCAAACAGGCAGTCAAAGTATAGCTAATGTACAACAAAATTTCGGCTCAAAAACCGAAGACGTTATAAATCTTTTGAAAGAACTTAGAGAACACGTTTCTGATGACAATAAACAAGAAGGTTTAGCTTTGATAGAAAGTTTAGAGAAAGAAGTTAAATTAGAAAAGCGTAGTGAACCAACAATAAAATTATTTCTTAAAGGAATTGGTAATTTTGTAAAAGACACGGGAAAAGATATTCTTGTCGAGATTGGGAAAAAATTAATTGTAGGCGATATGCAATGAAAACAGATGAAGATGAAATGCTTTATGAGTATGATTTCACGAGCGGAGTTCACGGAAAATATGTTGATCGCGTGGTTAACAGAAAAAATGTAATTGTGCTGTGGAGCCCGACGTCGCGGAAGTGTTTACCGATTCCGAATCGGTAAATCGGGCGTTAAGAGGTTTGCTTCCCATAATCCATGAGCAGGCGGAAAAAGTTCAACATTAATCATTGAAATTTTAATTATCATGGATGAAATTTCAACCTGAAGCATTGAAATTTTAACTCATGCTAATGAAATTTCGATTATAAGAACTGAAGTTTCAACTAGGACGGTTGAAACTTCGATATATGTCCCTTAAATTTCACAATGTATCGCTAAAATTTCAGCCCTTCGATCTATAATTTCAACAGCCGTCGCTGAAACTTCTACTCTTTAGCCTTTATGTTTCTTCCCTGAACCTTTAGGAATGCCCGTGCGATTAAAAAACTGCTTTAGTTCGTCCACCTTTACGGAGAAGCCATCGATACCGCTGTCATTTTTATATTTCGAAAACTTGTAGTCCCTGCGCGAGTCGTCGTAGTTATCGTTGTCGTGCAGTATCTTTGCGCTTTCCATCCGATAGACTAAACTGTTGAGCCGCCCGGAGCGGGTTTCGAGAAAACCGCGCGCGTGATAATCGGTCTCGAACTCGTCCCAATCGACGTCCGGCGAGCTTAACTGCGGCTGGCTTTCCCGAAACTGGAAAACCTTGTTCACCAGGAGCTTGTTTTTCTCGTTGATCCTGCCGAATCGCGCGCGCTCTTCGGCATTCAAAGCGGTCAACTTGCTGGAAAGTATGGCTTCGATCTGCGCTATATGATCGTCGATCGCGTCGCGATCAGCCTGTGTCAGAAGGTTTTTGATCTTGTCTCTCATAGTATTTTTTCGATTGAAATCTCGCGAATAATATAAACAATTCGCACTCAGCTGTCTATATTTTTTTGGATATAATTATTGAAAGGAGGAAAGAAAAATGCCGAAATATGTTATCGAACGAGAAATTCCCGGCGCGGGAAATTTGTCAAAGGAAGAACTGCAGGGAGTTTCGCAAACTTCGTGTAATGTTTTGAACGAGCTTGGACCGCAAATTCAGTGGGTTCAAAGCTACGTTACGGACGACAAAATTTACTGCGTTTATATCGCGCCGAATGAAGGTATGGTTCGCGAGCACGCACAGCGCGGCGGTTTTCCGGCGAACTCGATAGCGGAAGTGAAAACGATCATCGATCCGACAACCGCTGAATAATTATTTCAGCCGCGAATCCTGTTTTGGTTTCAGTTCGTATTCCTTCGGCGGTTCGGCACCCAAAAGATGCCGGACGAAATAATCCCAACGCCGGCGCATCATATAAAAACTCGCCTGACCGTAGCCGTGCCGCGCGTTCGGAAAAATGATCAGATCAAAATCCTTGTTCGCTTTTACAAGCGCGTCCACCACCAAATATGTGTTGTATGGCGGCACGTTGTCGTCCATTCCGCCGTGCGCGAGCAGCAATTTCCCTTTGAGATTCTTCGCGCTGATCTGATTCGCCTGTTTTTCGTAATTATCGCCGACCATCAAGCCGATATAGCGTTCGCCCCAATCGTCTTCGTAATTGCGATTGTCGTGGTTTCCCGATTCGGAAATTCCGACTTTATAAAAATCGCCGTAATTGAACATAGCGTCAGCGGTCGCAAATCCGCCGCCCGAATGCCCCCAAACGCCGACGCGCGTCAGATCCATATAAGGATTTTTTTCCGCAAGCTGTTTTAATCCGGCTATCTGGTCTTCGATCGTGTTGTCCGCCATATCGCCGTAGCAAGCGTCGTGGAAAGATTTTGAACGATCGGGATTGCAGGTTCCATCGATAATAACGACGACAAATCCGAGTTCGGCAAGCGCCTGATGATCGCTGCGGGCTGTGCCGAAATTCCGCGTGCCGACGCCGCCGCCTTGCGGTCCGGGATATATGTAATTAACGACCGGATATTTTTTCGCCCGGTCAAGATTCGTCGGCGTGAACATTAAGCCGTATAGGTCCCATTTGCCGTCGCGCGATTTGACGGTGATCGGTGTCGGAGGTTTCCAGCCTGACGCAATGAGGCGTGAAATATCCGCTTTTTCAAGCGTTGCGATCAATTTTCCGTTCATATCGCGCAAAACCGAAATTTGCGGGACGTCGGGTTTCGAGTAATTATCGACAAAATATTTTTCATCGTTTGACAAAGAGATCTGATGATTTCCGTCTTCGGGCGTGAGCAATTTAAGATTTTTGCCGTCAAAATCTATGCGATAAAAATGCGTGAAATATGGATCGCGACCGCTTTCGCGACCGTTTGCCTCGAAAAAGAGAACGCGATTTTTATCATCGACTTTTAACAGTTTTGTGACGACGAAATTGCCTTTAGTTATCTGATGTTTTAACTTTCCGCTCGTGTCATAAAGATAAAGATGTCCCCAATCGTCGCGTTCGGAATACCAGATAAATTCGTTCGTCGCCGGTAAGTAGCGCCAGTTTATCGTCCCCTGACCTGATTCGTATTGCGTCGCAACTTTTTCCGTCATAACGTGCGTCACGCCGCCGGTCGCGGCATCGGCGATCTGGAGTTTCGCTTCCTTGTGATCGCGCGTTGTCGAAACAAACGCAAGCTTGCTCGCATCCGCATTCCATTCGTTGTCGTCAAACGCGCCGGAACATGAGATATCGTCGCAGAGCGTTCCGCGTCGGTCGTCAGGCGGCATTTTCAAACGGATAACATTCACCGGATCGATCTCGATGATAACGCGGTGAATTTTTATGATCTCTTTGTCCTGCGGGAGCGGATATTTCCACGCCGAAAGCTTCGGCGCGCCAACGTTTGTCGAGACGAGATACATATCGCTGACGTTTCGCTGATCTTGCTGAAATGTAGCGATTTTTTTGGAATCGGGCGACCAAAGCAAAATAGCTTTGTCGCTGTGCGTCCAGCCGGCATTGTCGGTCGCGTAGCCGAAATCCTTGACGCCGTCGGTCGTTAATTGTGTTTCAGTTTTCGTTTCAAGATCGCGCACCCAAAGATTCCAGTCTTTAATAAACGCGGCTTTTTTGCCGTCCGGCGAAACGACGGCGTTAGGAATTCCACCATCGCTGCTCGCCGGCGTAACGCCGAGACTCGCGAGACTGTCGCCGGTTTTGCGCGAACCGTCCGCCGGATCGACCAAGACAAATTCGCTTCCGGTCGGCGTCAAAACGCGATAATAAAATTTGCCTCCGTCTATCCACGTCGGACGAACTCCGGCGCGATCAACGAGCGGCAGCGTGTTGTAACCGAGCATTTTTTCGGCGCGCGCGTAATCGTCCGCGGTAAAGAGGCGCGTCTGCGCAAAAACGCCGGACGCACAAGCAAAAATCAAAAGAGCGACTAAAGGAAATATTTTTTTATTCATCGGTAGCTGTATTTTAATCGTTGGAACTCGTAAAAAACAAACTGCGACGGAAATTTATTAATTTTGCTCAAGATTTCACAATATGAGGCGTTTTCCTGTATCCTAATATCTGGATTTTTCGAAAAAACGGAGATTATATGAGCTTAGAAGTCGTGATGCCGCAGATGGGCGAATCAATTACCGAGGGCACCGTATCGAAGTGGTTAAAACAGGTCGGCGAGAAGGTCGAAAAGGACGAATCGCTGCTGGAGATCTCGACCGATAAGGTCGATGCAGAAGTTCCGAGTCCCGGCGCGGGCGTTTTACTGGAAATTCGAACAAAAGAAGGCGAAACAGTCGAGGTTGGAACGGTTGTGGCGGTGATCGGCGATGAGAGTTCCGCGAGTTTACCGAGTTCATCGAGTTCAGCGAGTTCGGAAACTGAAACTGGAGAATCAATCGCCGAAGAAACTAAAACAGAACCGATCGTCGAACAAGCGCAAAGCGCCACAACAAGTTCATCAAACTCCGTTAACTCGGCGAACTCAGTAAACTCGGTAAACTCAACCGAGGTCATAATGCCGCAAATGGGCGAATCGATAACCGAAGGAACGGTTTCGAAATGGCTGAAATCCGTTGGCGAAAAGATCGAAAAAGACGAACCTTTGCTCGAAATTTCTACCGATAAAGTTGATGCGGAAATTCCTTCGCCCGCGGCGGGAACGCTGCTCGAAATAAAGGTCCAGGAAGGCGAGACGGTCGAGGTCGGCTCAATTGTCGCGTTCGTCGGCGCCGAAGGCGCAATTTCGGCTGGCGCTTCGCAGCAGGCGGAAAGCAGTCAACCGATCGTCGAAACGCCGAAAATTATTGAAGCGCCGAAAGTGGAGGCAAAGGCGGCTGCCGCAACAGCCGGAAACGGGCGGTCGACCAAAGATAGCGGGCAAATCAGTCTCGACGAACTGCGCCGCACGAAATCGAGCCCACTCGTCCGCAATATTGCAAAAGAACACGGCGTCGATATCTCGCAAATTCCGGGCAGCGGCGTGAGCGGACGTGTGACGAAAAAAGACATAATGTCATTCATTGAAACCGGCGGAGCTTTCAAGCCGCAGGATCTTTTGACCAAGGGCGCGGCGATTCCTTCGCAAACGATGCAGAGGTCAGAATACAGCGCGCCGCAGGTTTTAGCCGCAGCCGGCGACCGCACCGAACCGATGTCCGTGATGCGCAAAAAGATCGCCGAGCATATGACGTTTTCAAAGCAAACGTCGGCGCATGTGACGAGCGTTTACGAGTTTGACATGACGAACGTGGCGAAACTCCGCGAGAAAAACAAAGCCGAATTTCTGGCGCGTTACGGCACAAAATTGACGTATATGCCGTTTATTTTTCAAGCGGTCGTGCAGGCTTTAAGGCAATTTCCGGTCGTCAACGCACAGGTTGCCGGCGAAAATATCGTTTATAAAGGCGATATCAATCTCGGAATGGCGGTCGCGCTCGATTGGGGTTTGATCGTTCCCGTTATAAAGGGCGCCGATCAGCTTTCCTTAAGCGGTTTAGCGCTCGCGGCTAACGATCTTGCCGACCGCGCGCGACAGAAAAAATTAATGCCGGACGAAGTCGCGGGTGGAACTTTCACGATCACAAATCCCGGCGTTTTCGGCGGGCTTTTCGGGACGCCGATCATAAATCAGCCGCAGGTCGCGATACTTTGCGTCGGCGCGATCGAAAAGCGCCCGAAGGTTTTGACCACGCCGGAGGGCGATGATTTTGTCGCGATCCGCACGATGGCTTATTTTGCGCTGACCTACGATCATCGAATCGTTGACGGCGCGGACGCCGAGAAGTTTTTGTCGTTCATGAAAAATTATCTTGAAACGAACCTCTTTACTCTATAAGATTGAGGTTATGAAAATTGCGACTTTTTCGTAATTTGTGCTTTCCGACAACTGTTCCGTTTGAATCAGAACGGGACACTCTCCTCTTTCGAATACTTCGATCGTATGAATAGCATACATAACATTTTGCAGAAATAAGCGCTTTGTTTGCAGCGACTACCGAGAGTTATTGGTTCACGGCGCGTCGTGGCATAAGAGTTGAAGCGCAGTAGTCGGAAATACAGTTCTGAAACAGAACCCGAAAATTTCTAAAAAGACGGATTGTTCGAGGATAATATCAGATTCTGGTTTTGGATTCTTCAATTAAAAAAACTTTTCAATCACGCAGAAATCCTGCCTGCGATTTTGGCTTTGGTTTTCGGGAAAATAAATATCAAATAGGAGTTCATAGTATTATGTTGAAAAAAATTCCAGTTTTGCTTTTAGCAATTTTAATCGGCGTTTCGGGCGTTTTCGCGCAGAATATGCGAACGCTTACGGCGGGGCAAAAATATAAGATCAAAGGCGTCGTCGTCGCCAAAGACGACAACAGCTTTATCGTTCGCGATGTGACGGGAGTCGAAACGAAGATCGTTTTGGCGCCGAACGCGAGCATTAAAACGAAAGGCGGTTTTTTTGGCGGCGGTTCGGCGACGCCGATGAACGCTATCGTTCGCGGCTTGAATCTTGAAGCCGAAGGTCGCGGCGATACGACCGGCGCATTGGCGGCGACAAAAGTTCGTTTCGATAAAGACGATCTGGCGGTCGCCCAGTCGATCGACAGCCGAGTTGCGCCGGCAGAAGAGCGCTTGACGCAAGCTGAGCAAAACGCCGAGCGAATTTCGGGACAGATCGATGAATTGGTTGCGGTTTCGAATGCAGCTCGCGGCGGCGCGAAAGCCGCTCAGGACACCGCTGATGCGGCGGTTGCAGCCGTAAATGCGACGAATCAGCGAATTACATCGCTTGACGATTACGTTGTTCAATCGACCGAAACGGTCAATTTCCGGGTCAATAGTTCGGTTCTTTCGGCTGACGCTAAGGCGGCGCTTGATGAAGTTGCAACGACCGCAATGCAGTTGAAAGGCTATGTGATCGAAATCACCGGCTTTGCTTCCGCGGAAGGCAGCACGGCAAAAAATAAAGCCTTGAGCCAACGCCGGGCGCAAGCCGTTATCGATTATCTTGTCGAAACGCACAACATTCCGCTTCGAAGGATCGGGCAGTCGTACGGTTTTGGCGAACTGCAAGCGGTAGCCGATAATTCGACGCGCGAAGGACGCGAGCAAAATCGCCGCGTTGAAGTCAAATTGATGGTCAGCCGCGGTTTGAACCAAAACGTAGAAGTTCGTCCGAGCACGGTCGATCAAGAATAGGCTTGAGAAAAATGGGGCAATTAAGGCGAAAGAACGGCGAACGTTTTGGCGCCTTTTGCCCTCTCACTTTTTATGAGCGTGGTCGTCCACAATCTCATCATTTTCCCCGAGGTTAAAACGTGAAATTTTCGAAGTTTATTTATAGTTTTGCGCTTATTTTTTTGCTTACCTTTTCCGTGTTTGCTCAAAAACCAAACCCGACTCCGACGCCAGCGAAAGTCGTAGATGACGACGAGCCGATACGAATCGAATCGCGTCTCGTCATCGTTCCGGTTTCGATATTGGACGCCGCCGGACAGCCCGTTTTTGGTTTGAAGGCGCAGGATTTTCGCGTTTTTGAAAACAGTAAGCTCCAGGAGATCGCGCAGGTTTCCGACGCTGAAAAAGTTCCGCTTGAGATCGCGCTGCTGATCGATGTTTCGGGCAGCGTTAATCCGCTTTTTGAATTTGAAAAAACGGCAGCGGCTCAATTTTTGGAAAAAGTAATGCGCCCGGAAGACCGCGCCACCATTTTTCTTATCGGTGACGCTCCGATCTTGAGTCTCGAGCGCCAAACCGCGCAGCAAGCCGCCGCGCGCATGAAAACGATCGTCATTTCGGGAAAATTCACCGCGTTTTACGACACGGTTACGCTCGCCGCAAATTATCTTCAAAAAAATGCGCCTCAAAATACCCGGCGCGTGATTTTGGCGCTGACCGATGGTGAAGACAATTGGAGCACTCTCGTGCGCGAGGCGGAAAAAAATACTTACCGCGATGTAGATGTAAGCAAATTAACGCAGGATAAATTAAATCAACTCGCGGGCAGAGCGGATAAAGCGCATCAATCGGCTCAGAACAAGATCCTGCGCGATCTGCAGAATGCGGACACTGTTTTTTACTCGATAAATCCGGCGGGAACATCATCGCGGCTGAATAAGATCAGCACGCGCGCCCAAAATGCGCTTCACAAGTTTGCTGAAGAAACCGGCGGCACGGCGTTTTTGCCAAATTTTTTGCCGACAAGTCTTAAGGATCAGCTGCAAAACTCGCAGAATTCGAAAATTAATGAGGAAACTTTACGAAAAATGTTTTTGCGTTTGACGACGGAATTACAGGCGCAATATCTCGTTCAGTATTATTCGGAAACCGACTTCCCCGTGAATACTTTCGTCAAGCTAGACGTCGCGCTGCAAAATCCGCGGAATTTCCGGCTGCGGTCGCGAAAAGGTTATTTTGTAAAGAATCAGTAATCGACCTTTTTACAAAAAACGCGGAGCTCAAATGAATTCCGTGTTTTTTGTTGCCCGTTTTTTCTTTTTCTAATTTCTCGACACTTTCCCTTTTTCTCTAGGCGCAATCGCAATCGCGCCCATAAGAGCGTCATGTTCTTTTGGTTTCGGCGTCGGAGTCGGCACCGCAAAATTTCCCATTAGGTAGTTCGAATTCGGCTTTCCGACCGTTTCGCCCATCAGAACCATTGGTCTTTTTGTTTGAAATAACGACGCAAAGCCTAAACCGGTCATCAAACCGACGAGCAGCGAAAACATCGCAACCGCGACTCTTGAAACGCGCTGCTTGATCGCCGCCCAGCCGACCGGACAATCTTTTGTCAAAACACTGCCGTCCGCACGCCGGTAAAACCGCACGCAGAGACGACCTTCGGCGTTAATGATCAGACTTTCCGCTTCCGCGCGCGACATTCCAGACAAATTGTAGACATTCAATTTGCAGTCGCCGCAGTAGCGTCTGCGCTCGTTTCCGATCATCGCGTTCCAATCCTGCGAACACGGACTGGCAACTTTGACATTATTAAGTGGACTAGAAAATTTTGCAGTCATAAAAAAACTCCGTAACTTTTGATTTGGCTTTTTGCCTTGTCGAAAAGAACGGAGCGCGAAAAATTTTCTTGCAAAAAAGTTTTGAGTTCCTGCTTTAGCAGGCTTTTCTCCAACGCAAAAGCCTGCTAAAGCAGGAACTCAAAACGCTAGAAAATTGTTTATGAAAGAAGTTTAGTTTTTTACCCGGCGATATTTATGCGTAACGGGACGGCGGCGACCGACACCGATGGCGTTTTTTGAAATTATCAAAGTCGGCGGCAGTTGACGGCGTTTGAATTCGTTTGCCGGAGATTCGACTTTATTCAAAAGCGAATAAACCAAATCCGTATCGTGTCCTTCGCTGATGATTGTTTGCGGAGATTTTTTGTCTTCAAAATATGCTTCCAAAATCGGGTCCATCAATTCATACGGCGGCAAGCTATCTTGATCGAATTGATTCGGCGCGAGTTCGGCGGACGGTTTTTTTTCAATGATCTTGTTCGGGATGATTTCGCGCCCCGCATTTTTATTTATCTGTCGGGAAATTTCCCAGACTTCTGTTTTCAGAACGTCGCCGAGAACTGCGAGACCGCCGTTCGTGTCGCCGTAAAGCGTGCAGTAGCCGACGGCGAGTTCGGATTTGTTTCCGGTTGCCAAAACCAATCTTCCTTCGGCGTTAGAAATACTCATTAAAATCACGCCGCGTAAGCGAGACTGCATATTTTCCGCCGCGAGATTTTCGCCGCCTTTCGTCGGTTTCTTAAACTCCAACTGATTTAACAAAACTTCAAACGCGCCGGAGATCGGTTCGATGCGCGATTCGCAGCCGAGATTTTTGACGAGTTCTTCCGAATCCTTGATGCTTCCTTCCGACGAAAACGGCGACGGCATCAACACGCACAGAAGATTTTCCGCGCCGATGGCTTCCGCCGCGAGTGCCGCCGTCAGAGCCGAATCAATTCCGCCCGAAAGTCCGAGAACCGCAGTTTTGAAATTATTTTTCCGCGCATAATCTCTGATTCCCAGAACCAACGCCCGCCGAATTGATTCGCATTCGTCGCCCGTGATGCCGCGTGAATCGGGCTTGCGAACATCGAGTTCGACCGTTTCGACAAATTCTTCAAACGCGGCGGCTTGCAGAATAATGTCGCCTTCTTCGTCGGCGATCAGCGATGCGCCGTCGAAAATTATGCCGTCGTTTCCGCCGACTAAATTTACAAAAACAATCGGCTTTTTCTGCTGGCGGGCGCGGTGCGCGACCATTTCACAGCGCAGTTTGA
>JBGTFE010000021.1:0-12691 GCA_041747435.1 Pyrinomonadaceae bacterium
AAACGTCCACCCGCACGACATCGGCACAATTTTAGACCAATCGGGAATCGCCATCCGCGCCGGACACCACTGCGCCCAACCCGTGATGCAATTCTTCGACGTTCCCGCGACGGCTCGCGCTTCGTTCGCTTTTTACAACACACGCGAAGAAGTTGACGTTTTGGCGGACGCGATTCAGAAAGTGATTGAGGTTTTTGCGTGAAAATGAAAAGCCGGTTTTTCTCTTCGTTATTGCTCATTTGCGAAACTGTTGGAGGTAATTAAAACTAAGACAATGAAAAAATACGGTTCAAAGTTAATTTCGGCATCACTTCTGATAATTCTAATCGGTCAATTATGTGTTCAGACGTTTGCTCAGACGAATCAAGAAGTTTCTCCCGAAAAACGGATTGACGCACTTTTTTCAAATTACAATTCTAAAACTCCCGGTGTCGCCGTCGCCGTTGTTAAAGACGGCAAAATCATTTTCAAAAAAGGTTACGGGATGGCAAATTTGGAATATGACGTTTCGATAACTCCGTCCACCGTTTTTCACATAGCTTCCGTGTCCAAACAATTTACGACCTTTTCCATTTTACTGCTCGAGAAAGAAGGAAAATTATCTTTGGACGACGATGTGAGAAAATATATTCCCGAAGTTCCCGATTTTGGAAAGACGATTACATTAAAACATCTTGCAACGCACACGAGCGGCATAAAAGATCAATGGGCTTTATTGACTTTAGCCGGTTGGCGGATGGACGATGTGATAACCACCGAACAAATTTTAAAACTGATAAGCAGGCAAAAAAGTTTGAATTTTGAGCCGGGAAGCAAATTCAAATACAGCAATTCCGGTTTTACTTTGTTGGCTGAGGTCGTGGCGAGAGTTTCAAATCAGTCGTTTGCAGAGTTCACACAAAAAAATATTTTTCAACCTTTGAAAATGACGAATACGCAGTTTTACGACGATCATGAAAAAATTATAAAAAATCGGGCATATTCTTATGCCAAAGATGGAAACGCTTATAAAAAACAGGTTTTGAGTTATTCCAACGTCGGAGCGACAAGCCTTTTTACAACGGTTGAAGATTTAAGCAAATGGGCGATAAATTTTGAAAATCCGACGGTCGGAGATTTTGAAATCGTCGAAAAATTGCAGCAATCCGTAAAGTTAGCGAACGGACAAAACGCCGTTTTATCAGTGGTTGACGGCGAAACAATTCGTCCGGCAATGGGGCAGTTTGTCAGAAATTACAGAGGACTCGACCTCATCAATCACACCGGCGGCGATGCCGGATTTCGAGCGTATCTGGTTCGTTTTCCGAGCGAAAAATTCAGCGTTATGGTTTTCAGCAACGACGCGGATTTCAGTTCGCTTCAGACGGGGTTGAAGATCGCCAAATTTTATCTGAATGACAAATTAAAACCTAAAATACCGGAAAATAAAGCCGTTTCCGACACATCGAAAAAAACCGTTCCGAGTACGGCTTCCATAAATTTTTCCGATTTCGTCGGTCGCTATCATAGTCAAGAATTGTCCACAGACTACACAGTTATCGCCCGAAATGAAAAGTTGACATTAACGCACAATAGATTAAGCGATACGGAACTTTCTCTGGTTGGCAAAGACAAATTTGCCGGGAAAATCTGGTTTCCTGTTGAGGTCGAATTTTACAGAGACAATAAGAAAAATATCACGGGATTCAGCATTTCAAACTTTGGGGCTGAAAACGTAAGTTTTGATAAAGTAGAATAAGCCGCAAATATAAATATGAAACTTTATTCTAAAGTTGACACTTCGTTCGCTTTTTACAACACGCGCGAAGAAGTTGACGTTTTGGCGGACGCGATTCAGAAGGTTATTGAGGTTTTTGCGTAAATCGGATTTTGAGAAAAATGGTTTTTCTATGAAAATAGTTGCTGTGAGAAATAAAAAACATTTACAGATGATTTTGGTTTCAAGCCTTGTTTTCTTTGTAAGTTGGATTGTGCCTGTTCAAGTTTCTGCTCAAAAACTTACGCCACGCGAAATTGCACAGAAAACTCTGCCTTCTACTGTCTTGCTTATTATGAGCAATGGGGAAACGGAAGAAGTAAAATCAGGTAGCGGTTTTTTTGTTGCCGAAGATATAGTTGCAACCAATTTCCACGTTATTAAAGAAACAACCGAAGGTTACGCCAAAATCTACGGGCAAGACAAAATATACAAAGTTTTAGGAATTGTCGGAACAGATGAGAAAAACGACCTTGCTTTGCTCAAAATTAGTGGAATCAAGGGAAAATCGTTAGGATTAAATACCGACGATTCGATTGCAATCGGAGATGAAGTTTTTGCCGTGGGAAATCCCGAAGGTTTGGAAGGGACATTTTCACAAGGCATTGTCAGCAGCATTAGAAAAACCGATAAATTCAATTTGTTACAGATAACTGCTTCTATATCGGAAGGAAGCAGCGGTGGAGCGGTATTGAACGATAAGGGAGAAGTTGTTGGTGTTGCGATTGGAGCAATTGATAGCGGGCAATCTCTAAACTTTGCTATTCCAGTTTCTTTTTTGAGGTCTCTGATCTCAAATCAAAAACCACTTGTGCCGTTAAAAGACAATCCGATAGTAACAGATAATAAAACTCAATCTGACCCAAAAAATCAACAAGAAAAGTTCAACGCAGTAACTCGAAATAATCCTCTAATCGCGACAACATACCAATTACCATCTAAAACTCCTGATGTTATTGAAGAAAACTTACTCGGAAAGGTTAAATCTATTAAAGAATATGAGTTTAAGCCAGAGTTAAAATTTGGGAGATGGGTTTTAGTCAACCCTATAGACACAAGAACTATTGTTTATAATTCCTATGGATATGTTGAGTTATTTGAAAAAACTATTGTGCCAAAAGGAGGAGTTGCTTTTGTGCTAAGAACTCCAACAAATAGTGTTCCTACAAAAAAAAGAAAAATAAAAAGAAAAGATATAGTTTCAATCAGTAGAATTATAGACACTTGCTCGTTTGATTCGGCTAAGGGGTGGGGGACACCATTTCGGTATAATTTTGCGTTCGCTTTATTTGGGGGATATGGGTTCCCTGATTCTCCTTTTACCTACAGAGAAGTATCTATCTATAATTTTTCCGATAGTATGATCGAACAAAGAATTCTTCATAAATGCGCGAGATGTGGAGATTTTACTGTGAATGAAAAGATTTTCACCAAATATGAAAAAGACAAGATTACGGAGTTTGATTCAAACGGCAAAATATTACGTATAGCAGCAACACAAACGACAGGCGGCAAAAACTACGAGTATCGATATAATGCCGAAGGCAAGGAAGAATGCAGAACTGTTGAGGATGAAAACGGCATAAAAGAATATTATAACGATGGCGAATTAGTACTTAAGGAAAGAAAAAAGTTTTACACAACGGGGACAACAGCAATTACGGAGATATGGGTTTTTAATGAACAAAAAAAGATATTTGAACTAAGCGAAAAAACAACTAGAACTGAAACTTCCGCTGGCATAAAGCAAAGCTCTGGTGCAGAAACGACCGTTTTTGATAAGAATACGAATCTTATAATTCAATTCAATTCTGATAAATACGAATATGTATTTGATTCAAATGGAAATTGGATACAAAAAACAGAATTGAAGGAAGTTAAAAAATTCGGAAAAAAATATTTTGAACCATCTTTAGTTATCAAAAGAACGATTGCTTATTATTAAGGAAGTTCTGAAATGACCGACGAACAAGTAAAGAAAATTAAGTTTTTGTTCAGTAGAAAAGTACAGGCTAAAGAGCAAAAGATATATTTTCGAGATTTGTTTCGAGAAGCACGGGTTAAAGCACAGAGTAATTCGGAAAATTTTGAAGATATAATTTTTGTGTTGGAGAAATTTGGTAGTTTTCTTCGATGTGAAAATGGTGATTTAGGCAAATACGCTCCGTACATTTGCAAAGTAGCTGAAAAATCGAGTTTATCAATAGAAATTCCTAAAAAATCGCCAGAATTTCACACTGATTTCACTTCACTTTATGATTTAGTAAAAGATGGAAGAAATTCGGCAATGCATGAAGGCGTTTTTGCGCGTAATTTGACTCAACACGCAGTAGAAATATCGTTAGTTTTGGAGGATGCCTTAATGAGTAATGAAAAGAAAGCTAAAGATTTTATGATGAGAAATCCTGTTTGCGCTTTTGATTGGCAACCATTAAGTTTTATTAGACAAAATATGCTTTCAAATTCCTTTTCTTACCTACCGATTTTTCGCGATAATAGATGGAAACTCGTTTCGGATTTGAATATGTCCAAATATTTACGAGAATCTCTAAGTAAGGCGGAGAGAAGAAAAAGATTAAGTCAAAAACTTAAAGATTCAAGAGTTGAACTAATGGAAACTAAAATAGTTAGTTCAACGGATGAAATTAAACAAGTAATTAAAAATTGGGATGGCTTACCAATCTGTGTAACATTAAAAAATTCCAGTGAAGAAATTGTAGGTATTTTAACTCCATTTGATTTACTTTAGTCTTTCCTAATGCTCTATCCTCAATATTTTATCGACGATCTGAAATCGCGCGCCGATCTTGTGCGGATCATCGAGCCGTTTGTTCCGCTTAAGAAAAAGGGCGCGAATTATTGGGGGAATTGTCCGTTTCACCAGGAGAAGACGGCTTCGTTTTCGGTCAGCCCGTCAAAAGGTTTTTACAAATGTTTCGGCTGCGATAAAGGGGGAAACGCGTTTACGTTTTTGATGGAAATGGAAGGTTTGTCGTTTCCGGAAGCGATAAAGCGCGTTGCGGAAGTTGCGGGCGTAATGCTTCCCGAACCGGTTGACGATAAAAGTTATCGCGAAAATAAAAAGAAAAGAGACGAAAAGAAAAAGCTCGCCGATGAAGTTATCGGGCTAAACAAGATCGCGCTCGAATTTTGGGAAAAAGAGCTTCAGGAAAATAATGCGCTCGCCAAAGCCGCACGAAAATATCTCGAAAAGCGCGGAATCAACGACGAAATAATTAAAAAATTCCGAATCGGTTTTGCGCCCGATAGTTGGGACGCGCTGCTTTCGCATTTGAAAGAAAAAGGCGCAAGCGAAAAGCTGATCGAGCAAAGCGGTCTGGTTTCGATCAACGAAGAAAAAAAGAGCGTTTACGACCGTTTTCGCGGGCGAATCATTTTTCCCGTTTTGAATATCGACGGAAATCCGGTCGCGTTCGGTGCGAGAATCGTCAAAAAAGGTGAGCCGAAATATTTGAATTCGCCTGAAACGCCTGCTTACGTAAAAGGCGAACATCTTTACGGACTTTTTCAATCGAAGGAAGAAATTCGGCGAAAAAAATATGCGATTCTTGTCGAAGGCTATCTCGATCTGATCGCGCTCGTTCAATTCGGCGTCAAAAATTGCGTCGCGAGTCTCGGAACGGCTTTTACCGAAAGCCAGGCGAAACTACTTGGCAGGTTTGCGCGGAAAGTCGTTGTAAATTATGATGGAGACGAGGCAGGTGTCAAAGCGGCGAAACGGGCTATTGAAATCCTTCTGGCGCAAGATTTTGAAATAAAAGTTTTAGTTCTTCCGGACGCGTCTGATCCGGACGATTTTATTCGCGCCAACGGATTCGCGGCATATAAAACGCAACACGAAACCAACGCAATCACTTACCTTCGGTTTATCTTAGGAGAAATTTCGCGGGCATACGATACAGGCGTGCCCGAACATCGGCAAAAGGCGGTAGAAGAAGTATTGCCTTTTATCGCTGTCGTTCAGAAATTGGTGCAAAAACGCGCGATCTTTGACGAGGCGATGAACTTTTTGCGCGTTGACGAATCGGTAAAAAGCGACGTTTGGAATAAGGTCAAAGCCGGCAAACACGTTGATGACAAAACGTTTAGACGGCTGCTGCCGAAAGTTACCGTAGCCGAAAAACATCTGTTGGAACTGCTGATTTTTGATAAGGAATTGCGCGACCGCGTTTTGCCGCAGATCGAGGAAACGGATTACGAATTGCTCGCGACCGCGGGAATATTTCGCGCGATTTTTGAAATTTGGCAAAAAGGCTCGAAGATATCGGGCGAAAAATTGCTCGAATTTGTTGATGAAGACCTGCTCGAAAGCGATTTTGTCCCGGTTCTGCTCGCAGGCGCGCCTTCGCGCGAAACCGGCGAGGCGATCGACGAAGTGCTGCTTGAAGCCGAAAACTGCATTGCGGCGCTCCGCGGAATTGCGCTCTCGCGACGAATTATGGACATAAGCCAGGAATTGATGTTTGCCGAACAGGGTGGAAATGTTGCGCTGCGAGATAGGCTTGCGGCGGAGCAAATTTCGCTCGCGCGAATAAAACGCGAGCTGGAACGAAGCGTCGCCGCAAAATGATGTATCGCTGCCGTCCAGGCGGCTGTGGCGTGGGCATCTTGCCCGCGCATTTCGAACAAGAGTGACGGCGTGACGCCGTCACGACAGCCGGCAAGATGCCGGCGATACGTCGATTGAAACATTTTCGAATTTAGCGCGTTAATAGATATTTCTTAAACAACGATTATTATTGATATTTAATCAAAGACTTTTATAAAAATATGACTGATTACGACGATAAAGAAGATTTGATGGACAGGCTTCTGGCGCTCGGCAGAAGGAAAAAATTTCTGAGCTTTGACGAACTCAACCGGGAAATCCCAAATAAGATGATGTCGCCCGACGATATCGAGGAAGTATTGAATCGTCTCGAAGGCGCAAACATTTCCGTTGCCGACAACGACGCGCAGCTTCTCGAACAGGCGGGTCGGCTCGCGCTTGACGACGATGAGGACGACGACGAGGACGACGATCTCGATCTCGATCTTTCTGCCGGACAGCTCGATAAATCAAACGATCCAGTGCGTCTCTATCTGCGTGAAATGGGCATTGTTCCGCTTCTGACGCGTGAAGGCGAAGTCGCCATCGCCCAGCGGATCGAGCGCGGACAGATAAAAACGCGAAAAGCGATCTCGCGCTCACCGATCGCCGTGGAACGCCTTTTAAAAATGGGCGAAGACCTTGAAAAAGGAAAAGCGAGCATACGCGAAACGGTTACGTTTTCAGAACAGGCGGAGCTTACCGGCGAAGAAGACAAGGTTGAAGAATATCTGCGCTGGACGATCGAAGGCATCCAAAATATTCGCGATACTTACGCAAATGCTCTGAAGGCGCTCGGTAAAATGCGCGACGAGCAGAAAAAAGCAAAAGGCAAGAAATCGAAAAAACTTTTGGGTTTGACCCGCAAAGTCGCTCGTCTGCGATTGGAGATCTCGCAGGAGATCAAAAATCTCAACTTGACCGAGCTTGCGATGCAGCGGCTGATCCAATCGATCCGCAAAGTTGCGGACGAGATTCGCAAATCCGAGCGCGACATCAACAAAGCGCAAGAGCGCCTGGAAGGAAAACCTTTTGCCGATGAAAAGAAACAGCTCAACGCGAAGATCGCGGAATCGCGTAAAAAGCTGGCGGAAATTGAAGAAAAATTTCATATTCCAACCATCGAGATTAAACGCGCGCTCCAGTCGATCCTTATCGGCGAGCAGGCGACGGGACAGGCGAAACGCGAACTCGTCGAAGCAAATTTGCGGCTCGTCGTTTCAATTGCAAAAAAATACACGAATCGCGGTTTGCAGTTTTTGGATCTGATCCAGGAAGGCAACATCGGTTTGATGAAAGCGGTCGATAAATTCGAATGGCGTCGCGGCTACAAATTTTCGACATACGCGACTTGGTGGATTCGCCAGGCGATCACACGCGCGATCGCCGATCAGGCGCGGACGATCCGCATTCCGGTTCACATGATCGAAACGATCAACAAGCTCATTCGCACCTCGCGCTCGCTCGTTCAAGAGCTGGGACGCGAGCCGACGAGCGAAGAAATCGCCAAGAAAATGGACATTCCGGTTTCAAAAGTGCGGAAAGTTTTGAAAATCGCGCAGGAGCCGATCTCGCTCGAAACTCCGATCGGCGAAGAAGAAGATTCGCATCTCGGCGATTTTATCGAGGATCGCTCGATAATGAATCCGGCGGAATCGGTTACTTTCGGCAATCTGCGCGAAATTACAGACGAAGTTCTCGCAACGCTCACGCCGCGCGAGGAAAAAGTCATCAAAATGCGGTTCGGACTCGGAAACACCGGCTCGGAACACACGCTCGAAGAAGTCGGACAGCATTTTGCCGTCACCCGCGAGCGTATTCGCCAAATCGAAGCTAAAGCCCTGAGAAAGCTGCGGCATCCGTCGCGTTCGCGCCGGCTGAAGGCGTTTTTGGAAGGAAAACAATAGATCAGAGTTCTAGAACTTCTGTTGACGAGTGATGATTTGAAAATTCATCGCTCGTTTTTGTTTTGAAAAAGAAATCGGTTGAAAATCTTCATAAAAAAAGGCTGCGGTTTTCACTCAGTCCTAATTGCGGAAGCCCGCACGAAGTAAGGGCGAACCAACATGCGGGCTTCGGCTTTATGGGTTAACCGTCACATAAACGACGTCCGAAGGCTGACCGTAATTCTGATTATTCTTTCGCAACTGCACGCGCACCTGTATTTGTTCCGGTTCGTTGGGCGTAGTCGGCGTAATTGTCACGTCCGACGATTTTCCGGTAAACCGTCCGACACTGATCCAATTTACCGCGCCTTTACGCATTGTAAACACATCCCACATATCCGATTCCGCCCGGTCTGCAACCACAACCGAAAACAGATAACCCGTTTGCGCCGCTTGAATCGTGATCGTCGGCTTTGCATCTGCGGGCGAAATGGAATCCGGCGTGCGCGGCAGAATGCCTAAAAGTGCGCCCGTCTCGTCAGTGTAAGCGGGAGCCGCCAAAATTCGCGTCCGCGCCTTATTCAAACGCTCGAACAACCCCGTCAGGATTTCCTTTGGCAGCGCGAACGCCGGGTTTGCGGGGAACGCAGGTGTCGGTTCGCCGATGTCGCCCTCGGTAACTATCTTCCGGTATTGCCTGACGGCGCGGTCAAATGCAGCCATCTGCGTATCCGTATCCGCCAAAAACTGAAGCACCAGATTATCGTCTGCAAAGCCGGTGATCTCCGCCGCGCTAAACCCCAGCGAAGCTCCGACTATCGCAATTTGTGTATTGTAATTTTGGTACCACGCGGCTCGCTCCTGCAAGCTTTGTGGAAACCACGTATGGCTTGGAATCATTTTATTGTTCACTCCTATTTTTAATGTAGATAAAACGGAGCAAACTTCGGACGCGATGAAACACGCAAAAGAAACGACGCGCGCCGCCCGACATTTTCGAAAGCCGTGTAGGGAATACACGGTGGGGTTCCGAATTCTCAAAGCAGATTCAGCGGAAATACCGATTGTTCTAACAAAAATACGGGCGGCAATGCCGTAATTTTACGTATAACATCCGTCTGAAATCTGCAACGAGTGAAGGAAGTATAAAACCGAAAGCCTGAAAAAGCAAGATTTTTTGCAGAAGCAATTTGCTTTTGCCCGAAAGCACTTTGATTTTGAACGCAAGCAGTTTGATTTCACCCGAAAGTAGTTTGCTTTGGGTCGGAAGTAGTCTGCTTTTGGTCGGAAGTAGCTCGCTTTTGGTCGGAAGTAGCTCGCTTTTGTCTGGAAGTAGTTTGCTTTTGGTCGGAAGCGGTTTGCTTTAGGTTGGAAATGCTCCGTTTCTGGGCAGAAATGTTCTGTTAATAGCCCAGTTGTCTTACTTCTTTTTTTATTGTTTAGCGTATATATTTTCATTAATGAGAATAATCAGAATAATCGATAGAGGTGGATTTGGACGAGTTGAAGAAGTTGAGCTCGCTAATGGAGTGATTGTTGCTCGTAAGGTTTTCGATCCGAGTCCGGATATCTTAAGGGCATGTCCTTTGGAGAAACTTAAGGGTAGATTTAAACGGGAAATTAGAGTTCAAAGTGCTTTGCCCCACGATTTTTTTATTCCAATATTGAATTTTAATCTACAGGGTGAAGATTTGTGGTATTCAATGCCGCTATGTGAGAGAAATTATCAAACTCAAATTGCAGAAGATAGGACAAATAATGTCTCACCTAAAGAATCCTTTGCCGACATTCTCAACGCACTGGAAGAACTTCATTCGTGTGGTTTTGTTCACAGAGATTTAAATCCAAGAAATATATTATTCCATGAGGGCAAGTGGAAACTGTCGGATTTTGGGCTCGTTTCTCCTCCCGGCGATGAAACCACCACGCTTACATCAACTTTAGCAGCTTGGGGAACACAGTTTTATTGCGCTCCGGAACAATTACAGGATTTTAAGGGCGTCAACCATTTGGCTGATATCTATGCTCTTGGTTGTATCCTTCATGACTTCTTTGCAGGAACGACGAGGGTACCTTACAGCCAACATACAACCGAGGGTCCCATTGGGTTGTTAATTGAAAAATGCACAGACGTGAGACCGGAAAGGCGACCTAAAAATATATCTGCAGTTCGAGCAGCGTTATTTACGCTTCTTGCAGAGCCCATGGATTTTCCTCCAAGTATAGAATCCAGTGAATGGGCTACAAATTTAGAGAATGTCGGTGACTGGACGGTATTACAATTACACGATTTCGCAAAATTTATTACCACTTCTGCAACCACAGAGGATTTGTGGAATGTTTTTATTTCTCTTGACGAAGAAATCCTTCAAGCGCTAATTGATGTTGATTTAGGGTATGCGGAAACCATAGCGATTGAATACTGTGAGTGGATAGTTAGATCTGTATTTGACTTTGCGTTTTGCGACGTCTTGGTTCATCGACTCCTATTTATCTTTAGGCTAGATTCATTGGACTGTAAAGCAAAGTCAATTCTTGCAATTGCTCATTTGGGTAAAACTCACCATCGGTGGTATGTAATGCGGCAGTTAATGAAAATATGTGATTCGAATTTAGATATTAATGTTGCAAAGAGGATGGCGATTGAAATCCAAGTTTCGGATGCATATTGGGATTTTATTGATTCCGGTACTGGAATCCAGCTAAAAATCGACAATTTTCATCCTATAATTACTTCCGCATTGAGAGAAAGACCTTGATCTGTTTTCCTCAATTTCCTTGAGAGCCCAATAAATGCGGGCATTTCAGTGATTTTTTTCAGGTCGAAGCAACACTTTTTGCGCTGAAGGCGCGTTGGAAATTAGCCTGGGGTGAAACCCCAGGAACTTATGCGGAATCAACCGCTCGCTGAAGGCGAGCAACATGATCGATAATTAAATTGCGGGCTTCGGATACTTTTTTGCGGTTGTAAATCGCTTCGTGATTTTCTCAATCTCTCAGCCATTTTTGCATTTTCGGATACGGCTCAACGCCCAATTCCCGCGCTTTCTTGGGCGAAAAAGTTAATCCGGCTTCTTCCAAACCGTTCGAACCGATATACACGCCAAGGCTGAAACTGAACAGCAACCCCTCGGATTTTCCCCTGTACCCACCGTCGTGAAACACGATTTCCGGCGCGATTCCAAGATGAACGCAAGCCGCATATGACCACGCGATCGCATAAACTTCCACCACATCCGGAATACCCTCATTCAGCTCGATTTTGTCTCCTAGTTCGCCCCGTAAATGCGACGGTGCTATAGCCAAATGTCCGGCTTCGTGCAGCAGATCGCCCGGATATGTCAGTTTTTCTTCGTCAACCAGAAGTTTGCCGTTTTCGACCAAAATTCCGGGCAAAAAAGTTTCTTCGTCCAAAGTCGTGCTTATTATCTCAATGCCGATTTCGGTTAAAAACCCGGCGATTTTATTGGTTAATTCACTTTGAAACAACGATTTATCATGCATAGCTCTTAAATCTTTTCTGTAGAATTATAAACCGTCGAGCGACGGCGGCGAAACTTTCTGGCTAAAAACCCTACTTTTTGATAAACTCTCGGTTTGCCTTTATGAACAAAAGGATCGTAGAAAGCTACAAACAGAAACTCTCCAAAGAGGAGAACTACATCATCAAACACGCTGCGGATCTGCGCGTCGCGCTGTGCTATCCGAACACGCATTCGATCGGAATGGCGAATCTCGGAATGCACACGATGTATGAACTTTTCAACAAAATTCCCGAAGTTTCCTGCGAAAGAGTTTTTCTGCCCGATGCGGACGAGATGCGCGAATACGAAAAATCGCGCACGCCGCTGCTTTCTTTAGAAACTCAAACGCCGATTCGTGATTTTGATGTTGTCGCCTTTTCGATTTCGTTTGAAACGGATTATCTGAATATGGCGAAAATGCTGCAAATGTCGCAGATTCCGGTTTGGGCTTCGGAACGCAATCATTTTCATCCATTGATCGTGATGGGCGGCGCGGCTTCGTTCTTAAATCCCGAACCGATTGCCGATTTTACAGACATTATCGCCGTCGGCGAAGGCGAAATTCTCGCGTTTCAATTGGTTGACGCAATTTTGGAATACGGCAACAAAGAAGATATTCTGCTTAATCTCGCTAAAATCGGGCGCGGTTTTTACATTCCTTCGCTTTACAATGTGATTTACAACGATGACGGAACAGTTTTCGATTACATTCCGAAGGAAGAAGGTGTTCCGAAACGCGTCGGACGCGCGCTTGCCGCCGCGAATACGAAAAATCGCGTACGCCACTGCTTTCGCTGGAAACCCAAACGCCGATCAAAGATTTTGATGTCGTCGCTTTTTCGATTTCGTTTGAAACCGATTATCTGAATATGGCGCGAATGCTGCAATTATCGCAGATTCCGGTTTGGTCGAAAGA
>JBGTFE010000022.1:0-42543 GCA_041747435.1 Pyrinomonadaceae bacterium
GAAATGGTAATGCCGGGCGACAATATCCAGATGGAGATCGAGCTGATCGCGCCGATCGCGATGGAAAAAGGACTAAGATTCGCAATCCGCGAAGGCGGCAGAACAGTCGGCGCCGGTACCGTCTCTGAGGTTGTGGAATAAAATTATGTTGAATGAAAAAATTCGCATCAAGCTGAAAGCATACGACCATCGGGTTTTGGATCAATCGACGGTAGAGATCGTCGAAACCGCGAAACGAACCGGAGCGCGCATCGCGGGACCGATCCCGCTTCCGACCATTAAAAATAAATGGACGGTTTTGCGCTCGCCGCATGTTGATAAAAAGTCGCGCGAGCAATTTGAGATCAGAACGCACAAGCGCCTGATGGACATTCTCGATCCGACAGCGGAAACGGTGGACGCATTGATGAAATTGGATTTGCCCGCCGGTGTTGATGTTGAAATAAAAGCATTCGGCAAGAGCTAGAAAAATATGGTTAGTGGAATCATCGGTAGAAAAGTTGGGATGACGCAGATCTTCGCCGAAGACGGAACGGTTACGCCCGTAACCGTCATAAAAGCGGGACCTTGCGTTGTCGTTCAAACAAAAAGCGCAGCGGGACGCGACGGCTATAACGCCGTGCAGCTCGGTCTTGTCGAGGACAAGCCGATCAAGCTGAAAAACGTTAAAAAACCGATGCTCGGACATTTTGAAAAGACGGGCGGCGGTCTTCCGCCAACACGGATCTTAAAGGAAATTCGTCTTGATGGCGAAGCCGAAGTAAACGTCGGCGATCAGGTGAAAGCCGATCTTTTTGCCGACGGCGACAAGATCGAGGTCATCGGAAAATCGAAGGGTCGCGGTTTTGCAGGCACGATCAAACGGCATAAATTCAGCCGCGGTCCGATGTCGCATGGTTCGATGAATATCCGCGCGCCGGGATCGATCGGTCAATCGGCTTATCCTTCACGCGTAATTAAAGGAACGAAGTCGTCCGGTCATATGGGCGACGAGCGTGTTACCGTAAGAGGTTTGACGGTCGCCAGAGTCGATGTCGAAAACAATCTTTTGATGATCAAAGGCGCGGTTCCGGGCGCAAACGGAAGTTTAGTTGTTGTTAAGAAAAGTAAGTAACGGAGAGAAATTATGCCTACCGCAAAGGTTCGCAATTTAAAGAATAAAGAGGTTGGTGAAGTTACGCTGCCGGATGCCGTTTTCGGCGTCGAGCTCAACGAATCGTTGATTCACGCGGCTGTAAAAAATTATCTGGCAAACAAACGGCAGGGAACGAGCGCGACAAAAACGCGCGGAAACGTTTCCGGCTCGGGCAGAAAGCTTTGGAAGCAGAAAGGAACGGGACGCGCGCGTATTGCATCGATTCGCTCGCCTTTGTGGAAGGGTGGCGGCAACGTTCACGGACCGCAGCCGCGCGATTGGTCGTATCAAATGCCGAAAAAAATGCGGCGCGGCGCGCTTCGGTCGGCTTTATCGGAACGATTGCGCGAAGGAAATTTGATAGTTATCGATGATTTTAAGATCGATAATGCGAAAACCAAAGATTTTATCGACGTAATGTCGAAACTCGAACTTTCGGATAAGAAAAAGCAGACCAAAACGCTGATCGTCGATTCGCTCGACAACGCAAATTTGATTTTGGCTTCGCGCAACGTTCAGAAAACAAAGGTTACAAACGGTTACGGTCTGAACATTTACGATTTGATCTATCACGAAAAGCTTTTGATTTCGAAATCTGCGCTCGAGGAAATAAATCATCTTCTCGATCCGAAACGCGAAAAAGGCGACACTGAAATCGAACCGATCGAGGTTAAAACCGAAGCGAAGCCAAAAGCGAAAAAAGAAGCAAAGCCGAAAGCCGAAAAAACCGAAAAGGCGGAGAAAGTAGAAAAGGCGGCAAAAAAAGCTCCGGCGGCGAAGAAAGCTAAGAAAGAGGAGGCGGCTGAATAGTTATGGCAGAACTTGGTATTTGGGAAATTTTGAAATCGCCGCTCGTAACGGAAAAAAGCGTTCTTTTGAAGGAAGAAAGCAGCGGCGATAACGACGCCGGACAAATTTTGACCTTCCGAGTCAACCGAAAAGCCGGCAAGGAAGAGATCAAAAAAGCGGTCGAAGAAATCTTTGGCGTAAAGGTCGCGAAGGTTCGCACCCTCCAGTACGAAGGCAAGATGAAACGCCGCGGTCGGCAGGAAGGTCGCCGCGCGAACTGGAAAAAGGCTTATATTACGTTGAAAAAAGGCGAACCGTTTGTGGACTACGCGGAAGCGATTTAGGAATTTTCGATTTGCGATTTGCGATTTGCGATTGGATAAGGTTTTCAATCAAAAATCCAAAATCCAAAATCCAAAATCAAAATTATGGGAATCAAGAGATTAAAACCAACATCACCGGCGCGGCGTTATCAAACGTATCTGACGCGCGATGAGTTGACTCCGAATGCAAAGCCCGAAAAATCTTTGCTGGAGCCGAAAAAACGAATTTCAGGTCGCAACAACGACGGACGAATTACCGTTCGACGCCGTGGCGGCGGACACAAGCGTCATTACCGCATCATCGATTTCAAACGCAACAAGATCGGCGTTCCGGGACGCGTTTCGCAGATCGAGTACGATCCGAATCGTTCGGCTCATATTGCTTTGATAACTTATCTCGACGGTGAAAAGCGATACATTATTGCGCCCGTCGGTCTGAAAGTCGGCGCGATGATCGTCAGCGGCGCAGACGCCGATATTTTACCGGGAAATACGCTGCCGATCGTTAACATTCCGCTCGGAACGCAGATCCATAATATCGAGCTGCGTCCGGGAAAAGGCGGGCAAATGGTTCGCGCCGCCGGCGGATTTGCGCAGCTTGTCGCGAAAGAAGGCGATTTTGCTCAGCTCAGAATGCCGTCGGGTGAAGTTCGACGCGTTCGCGTGGTCTGTATGGCGACGATCGGGCAAGTCGGCAATGTTGAAAATGAAAACGTCAGTCTTGGAAAAGCCGGACGCTCGCGGTGGATGGGCAAACGTCCGAGTGTCCGCGGCGTGGCGATGAACCCGGTCGATCACCCGCACGGCGGCGGCGAAGGGAAAACTTCGGGCGGTCGCCATCCGGTGACGCCGTGGGGACAACCGACCCGTGGATACAAAACGCGTCGAAACAAACGCACGAATGACATGATCGTCCGCGATCGGAGGAAAAAGTAATTCCAAACTCCAAATTCCAAATTCCAAATTGATCTGGAATCTGGAATCTGCAATCTGGAATGTGAAATTAAAAATATGCCACGTTCACTAAAAAAAGGACCGTTTATTGATTTGAGTTTGCAAAAGGCTCTGAGACGCATTTTGGATGGCGGAAGCAAACCGCCGGCGATCAAAACATGGTCGCGACGCTCGACGATCACGCCCGACATGGTGGGTTTGACCTTTGGCGTTCATAACGGAAAACGTCATATTCCGGTTTATGTAACTGAAAATATGGTCGGACACAAACTCGGAGAATTTTCGCCGACGAGAGTTTTCAAAGGACATCCGGGAACAAAAGCGGAGAAAGCGGCTAAAAGAAAGTAATTCGTGAATCGTAAATCGTAAATCGAAGCTAATTTTGTAAGAAGCACGATTCACTATTAACGATTCACTATTTCACGAAAATTATGGAAGCGATAGCAAAAACAAGAAATTTGAAAGGCTCGCCGCGAAAAGCGCGATTGGTTATCGATCTCATTCGCGGACGAAACGTTTCACATGCGCTGAATATCTTGAAATTCACCGATAAACGCGCTGCTGACCCGATAGCGAAAACATTACGCTCGGCGATCGCCAACGCGACATATCAGGCGGAACAGCAGAATATAGCGATCGATCCCGATGATCTTTGGGTGAAAACGTGTTTTGTCGATATGGGCGTTCACAAAAATCGGCGCCGAATGCGTCCCGCGCCGCAAGGTCGCGCTTATCGCGAAACGCGCCATTATTGTCACATCACGATCTTGGTTTCGAGCGATATTCCGGTTAAAGAGGAAGCGGAAAAGCCTAGAAAGAAAGGAAAAAAATTGTTAGCGAAGGAAGCTGCGGGCGGAGACAAAAAAGCCTCAGCGAAAAAAGCTGCACCAAAGAAAGAAACCAAGAAAGCGAAAAAAGACGAGCCGACGGTTGAAGAAGTTGAAGCGGCACCGGTTGAAGCGATCGTCGAAGCGCCGCAGGTTGAAGAAACTGTAACCGAACAGACAGAAACGCAGGAAGCAAAAAACGAGGCGGAAATTGCGGATGCGAAAGACGCAACCTCGCAAACTCCGGCGGAAAATCAGGAAACTGAGCCTGCGGACGAAGCGCAGACCGACGCAAACGAGGAGCTCGAAAAGCAATAAAATATTATGGGACAAAAAGTTCATCCATACGGATTTAGAGTCGGATACAACAAGGATTGGCATTCGCATTGGTATGCGAAACAGGATTTTGCCGTCTATCTTGCTGAAGATTTGAAAATGAAACGGGATTTGAAAAGGCGTTTCGCCGGTGCCGGTGTTTCGCATATCGACGTCGAGCGCGCCGCAAATCGTTTGAAGATAATCATTTACACGTCGCGTCCCGGAATTATCATCGGTCGCAAAGGTTCGGAAATCGAGAAATTGAAAGAAGATCTTTCGAAAAAAACCGGACGCGAAGTGATCGTTTCGATTCAGGAAATTCGCCAGCCCGAGCTCAACGCCCAGCTTCAGGCGGAAAAGATTGCGCAGCAATTGGAAAAGCGTATTGCTTTCCGCCGCGCGATGAAAAAAACGATCGAAGAATCGATTCGCTTTGGCGCGATGGGAATTAAAGTGATGTGCGCGGGACGTTTGAATGGCGCAGAGATCGCGCGAACCGAATGGACTTTGCAGGGAAGACTTCCGCTTCACACTTTACGAGCGGATGTCGATTACGGATTTGCCGAAGCGCTTACGACTTTTGGAATTATAGGCGTGAAATGTTGGATATATCGCGGCGAAATTCTCGATCCGAATGCCTCGATGGCGCGCGGAACGACGACCGATCCGATAAATGAAGTGAAACCGCCCGCCGGCGGACGAGGCGGACGACCGCCGCGCCGAGACAGAGGCGATAGAAACGACAGAGGCAGAAATAGATAAATTTGTCCTTTGTCAGTAGTTATTTGTCCGTTGCAAAGAAACACTGATTACTGACGAAGGACAAAGGATGAAGGACAAAGGACAAAATTATGTTAATGCCGAAAAAGGTCAAGCACCGAAGAGTAATGAAAGGTCGTATGCGCGGAAAAGCTTCGCGCGGCGCAATGTTGAATTTCGGTGATTTTGGACTAAAAACTTTAGAATCGGGATGGATCACCGACCGGCAGATCGAAGCCGCGCGTATCGCGATGACGCGTCATATCAAACGCGGCGGAAAGATCTGGATTCGGATGTTTCCCGACAAGCCGATCACGAAAAAACCGGCGGAAACGCGTATGGGAAGCGGCAAAGGCGCGCCCGATCATTGGGTCGCGGTTGTAAAACCGGGCAGAGTCTTGTATGAAATTCAGGGCGTCGGCGAAGAATTGGCGCGCGAGGCGATGAATCTCGCGGCGCAAAAACTTCCGGTAAAAACGAAGTTCGTAACCCGTGCCGATTTGGAAGGAGGCATGGTTTAAGAAATGAAACGAAAGGAATTAATGCAGCAGCTCGGCGAAATGGATCTCGGCGAATTGAAAGAGCAAGCCGAAAGCTTGAAGGAATCGCTTTTTCGTTTGAAGTTCAAAAAAGCGCTCGGCGTCGGCGATTCGACAAACGATATTCGCCGCGAAAGGAAGACTCTGGCGCGCGTTATTACGTTGATCAACCAGCGCGAATCGCAGGAAAAAGCTGAAGCCTAAAATGGATTAGCAGATTCCAAATTCCATATTCCAAAAATTGGAAAAATTAATCTGGAATTTGAAATTTGAAATTTGGAATTATTGATATGCCAAGAAAAAAGAAAGAAGAAGTTGAAGAAATTAAGGCTGAAGTAAGCGAAACTGAAGCTGTTGAAGAAACTGCGGTCGAAACAAAAGCCGCGGAAGAGACGGCAGAAACAGCGGAAGCCGCGGTTGCCGACGAAAAGCCGAAAAAAGAGGCGAAAAAGAAAGCGAAAAAAAAATCGTCACCGGCAAAAACGGATGTTTCGGCGTCTGATGATGCTTCGAAGGCTGAAAAAGGCGCCAAGAGAAGTAAGCGCGCGGAAAAGATCGGTGTGGTTCAGTCCGACAAGATGACGAAAACGGTGACCGTTCGCGTCGACCGCGTCGTGAAACATCCGGTTTACCGCAAATATGTTAAGCGCCGGAAAAATTTTATGGCGCACGACGAAATGGGCGCGACGATCGGCGACAAAGTTCGGATCATTGAAACGCGACCGCTTTCAGCGAGAAAACGCTGGCGCGTTGTGGAGATCATTCAAAAAGCGGAGAAATAATTATGATTCAGATGCAGACCTCTTTAACGGTCGCGGACAATTCGGGAGCAAAGCGTGTGGTTATGATCATGCCTGTCGGCGGTTCGACAGGGAGAATTGCGCGGCTTGGCGATACGATCAAGGTCACCGTCAAAGAAGCTTCGCCGGACGGAACGGCGAAAAAAGGCAAAGTTTATAACGCCGTAATTGTCAGAACGCGCAAGGAAGTTCGCCGCAAGGACGGAACATATATTCGTTTTGACGAAAACGCCGCGGTGCTTATCAAAGACGACGGAACGCCGATGGGAACACGCGTTTTTGGACCTGTCGCCCGCGAACTGCGCGAAAAGAATTTTATGAAGATAGTCAGCCTCGCTCCGGAGGTTATTTAGAAGATGAAAGCAGTAAAAAGAGGAACGATAAAATCAAAGATCAAGCGCGGCGACACCGTTGTATTTATTACGGGCAAAGAATATAACCGTTTTGACAGCAGCGGAAAACGCACGCCTGCGCGCGGAAAAGTAATCGCCGTCGATCCGATCAAGGGCAAGTTGAAGGTCGAAGGCGCGATGATCGTCAAACGTCACCGCAAAGCCGTTCCGCAGATGAATATCGAAGCCGGAATCAAGGAACAGGAATCGTGGGTAAATATTTCGAACGTCGCGCACATTGATCCGGAAACAGGAAAGCCGACGCGAATCAAACTTGAAAGCCGTGACGGCAAAAAGGTTCGCGTGGCAAAAAGCGGGAAGGTAATTCCCGAACCGGCGATCCAGAAAGCGAAAAAAGCCGAAAAGGAAGAAACGGCAGAAAAGACGGAAGAGAAGACGGAAGACACAGACAATGGCTAGATTAAAAGAAAAATACAAAAACGAGATCGCGCCGGCGCTCGCCAAGGAATTCGAGATAAAAAATCCGATGGCGATTCCGAAAGTCGAAAAGATAATTGTAAATATGGGAGTCGGCGAAGCGATCGCAAACGCCAAAGTTCTCGATACGGCGACTGAGGAATTGCGTTCTATAACCGGACAAAAACCGGTTGTAACGAAAGCGAAAAAATCGATCGCCGCATTTAAGCTGCGCCAGGGAATGAGCATCGGCGCAATGGTCACGCTGCGCGGCGAAAGAATGTACGAATTTTTAGATAGATTGATCTCGGTCGCGCTGCCGCGCGTTCGCGATTTTCGCGGAATTTCGGCAAAAGCGTTTGACGGGCGCGGAAACTACACGCTCGGAATTCGCGAGCAGCTGATCTTTCCCGAAATTGATTTTAACAAGGTGGATAAAACGCGCGGAATGAATATTTCGATCGTCACGACGGCACGAAATGACGAACAGGCGCGCTCGCTTTTGAAGGCGTTGGGAATGCCGTTCAGGCAATAACGTATCGCCGGCTTCTAGCCGGCTGTCGCGTGAGCATCTTGCTCGCGCTTTGGAACAATGTGTGAAGGCAGGATGCCTTCACGACAGCCGCCAAGATGGCGACGTTACAAAAATAAAAATGGCAAAAATAAGCAAAGTCGTTAAAAATGAGAGACGCAAGAAAATGGTGAAGCTTTACGCGGAAAAACGCGCCGGGCTGAAAAAGATCATCAACAATCCGACTTCGACCCCGGAACAGGTTGATGAAGCTATGATGCGGCTGCAAAAACTTCCGCGCGATGCGAGCCCTGTTCGCGTTCGCAATCGATGTTCGCAGACGGGTCGCCCGCGCGGTTTTCTGCGAAAATTCGGCGTTTCGCGCATAGCAATGAGAGAGTTAGCCTTGGAAGGACAAATTCCGGGCGTAGTTAAATCAAGCTGGTAATTCGATTTTAGATTTTAGATTTTGGATTTTAGAATAAAAACAGATCCAAAATCGCAAATCCAAAATCCAAAATTGAAAAGACGGAGTTAAGTAAAAATGACAGATCCAATCGCCGATATGCTTACACGGATTCGCAACGCAATTGCTGCGGGTCACACGCGTGTTGACATTCCCGGTTCTAAATTAAAATTGGAAGTTGCGCGGATTTTGAAGGAAGAAGGTTACATCAATAATTTTGTTAACCGCGGTGAAGGCACCAAATATTCGATTCGCATCTTTTTGCGCTACGACGCGAAAGGCACGTCGTCCATCACGCATTTATCGCGCGTTTCGCGCCCGGGCAGACGTGTTTATGTCGGCGCAACGGAAATTCCGCGCGTTCTCGGCGGTTATGGAATCAATATCGTCTCGACGTCGCGCGGCTTGATGAGTGGAAAAAACGCCCGCAAGGAAAGAGTGGGCGGGGAAATTTTAGCGGAAGTGTATTAATTATGTCTCGAGTAGGAAAAAAACCGATAACAATACCTTCGGGCGTAACTGTTTCGATCAACGAAACCGAGCTGGAAGTAAAAGGACCGAAAGGTACTTTGAAAACACCGGTTCCTGAAGGCGTCGCGTTCAAACAGGAAGAAGGAACCTTGACCGCGGAGCGCTCCGGCGATAATTTTGCCGCGCTACACGGCTTGGCGCGCGCGTTGGCGAACAACGCCATCGTCGGCGTAACCGAAGGATTTTCAAAGGCTTTGGACGTCGTCGGTGTTGGTTACAAGGTCGATGTACAGGGCAAAAAGATAGTTTTTGCGCTCGGATATTCGCATCCGGTTGAATACGTTTTGCCGGAAGGAATCGATGCAAAATCGGAGAGAGTTCCTTCGAAATCGACTATAAATCAATATCAAACGACGGTTACGTTGAGCGGAATCGATAAACAAAAACTCGGTCAGGTTGCGGCGGAACTCAATCGTCTGCGTAAGCCTGACGCTTATAAAGGCAAAGGCGTTCGATACGCCGATAAATATTACCGGTTAAAACCCGGAAAGACGGGTAAATAATTCCAAAATTCGAATTCCAAATTGATCTGGAATGTGGAATTTGAAATCTGGAATCTGAAATTAAGTTATGGCACAGAAAAGCAGAGCAAATATACGCCGCGGCGTTCACAGCCGCATCCGCAAAAAAGTTCGCGGTTCGGCTGAGCGTCCGCGTCTTGCGGTTTTCCGCAGCCTGAACCACATTTACGCGCAGGTTATTGACGACGACAACGGAAAAACCTTGGCGGCGGCTTCAACGACGGAAAAAGGTTTGGGCGGAAAAACCGGCGGAAACGTCGACGCGGCGGAAAAGGTTGGCAAAGCGATCGCCGAACGCGCCATTTCGGCGGGTGTTTCAAACGTGGTTTTCGATCGCGGCGGTTACGTTTATCACGGACGCGTCAAAGCGCTCCTCGACGCAACGCGAAAGGCAGGCTTGAATAAAAACGAATCTGCCGAAGAGGTAAAATCGGAAGCGTAACGCCGCCATCTTGGCGGCTGTATCGGCGGCATCTTGCCGCCGTATGATGCGAAGGCAGGATGCCTTTTCGCGACTGCCAGTAAGATGCTGGCGATACTGAGAAAATAATGGAAACGAATAAACAGAGAATTTCTGCAAACAATTTGATCTTAAAAGATCAGCTGATCTCGATCAATCGCGTCACAAAAGTCGTCAAAGGCGGTAAAAACCTTTCGTTCGCGGCGCTGGTTGTCGTCGGCGACGAAGCCGGACACGTTGGTTTCGGCACCGGTAAGGCGAAGGAAGTCCCGAACGCGATCAAGAAGGCGATCGAATCGGCAAAGAAAAATCTTATTCGCGTTACGCTTATTGACGGCACGCTGCCGCACGAATTGATAGGAAAATACGGCGCGGGACGCGTTTTGTTGAAACCGGCGAAGGAAGGAACGGGAGTTATTGCGGGCGGTGCAGTTCGCGCGGTTTTGCAAAGTCTCGGCGTTCATAACGTGAGAACAAAAATTTTGGGCTCGAACAATCCGCACAATGTCGTGCGCGCTACATTCAACGGTCTCGAACGTATGAAGGATCCGATGGAAGTTGCGCGTTTGCGCGGAAAGGAAGTTGGTGAGCTTTTATAATAAGAAAATGGCAAAGAAATCTGAAAGTACAAACGCGGGAACGATCAAGATCCAGTATTACAAAAGCTCGATCGGTTATTCCAAAAAACAGAAAGCGATCGTAAAAAGCTTGGGACTCACAAAGCTCAATCAGGTTGTCGAGCGTCCTAACGATGCTTCGATGCGCGGAATGGTGGAAAAAATTCCGCATCTTTTGAGAATCGTCGAGTAATTCAGGGGATAAAAAAAATGGCTTTATCATTAAATAATCTGCATCCGAAAGAGGGAAGCACACACAAAAAGAAACGCGTTGGACGCGGTCCGGGTTCGGGTTTGGGCAAGACCGCCGGGCGCGGACACAAAGGTCAGAAATCGCGTTCGGGATATTCGAGCCGCGCCGGATTTGAAGGCGGACAAATTCCTTTGCAACGGCGTCTGCCGAAACGCGGCTTTACCAATATTTTCAAAAAAGAATGGTTGGAGATCGGTCTTGCCAAATTGGACGAAAATTTCAAAGCGGGCGACGAAATTACGCCGGAAATTTTGCACGAGCGCGGACTTATCAAAAAAGCGAAGCACGATCTTGTAATTTTGGGTAGCGGCGAAGTTTCAAAGGCGCTGAAGATCTCGGCGCATCGCTTTACCAAATCCGCGCGCGCGAAGATCGAAAAAGCGGGCGGAAGTGTTACGGAAATCAAAAAGGAAACCGTGGAGACCGTTTAGTCGTTAGAGTGTTTTTGCTGAAAACAAAAGCATAAAGGACAAATTTTTATGGAAAAGTTTTTTGCCGCCGTCAAAAATATGTTCAGTATTCCCGAGCTTCGGAAGAGGATTCTCTTCACGCTCGGGCTTTTGGCGATCTATCGGCTTGGCGCGCACGTTACAGCGCCGGGAATTAACAGCGCGCAGCTCGAACAGGTTTGGGGCACGGTCGCGGGAACGCTTCTTGGCGTGCTCGATCTGTTTTCCGGCGGAAATTTTCGGACGATCTCAGTGTTTGCGCTCGGAGTAACGCCTTATATTACGGCGTCGATCATCCTTCAATTGATGACGGTGCTTTATCCGCCGCTCAAAAAAACGCAGGAAGAAGGCGAAGTCGGACGGCAAAAGATCAACCAATGGACGCGCTATCTGACGGTTATTTTGTGTTCGGTTCAGACATTTTTTGTCGCCACGTGGCTTCAGCGAAACGGCATTATCGGCGAAACCTGGTGGGCTTCGATAATGATCGTCATAACTCTTACAACCGGTACCGTTTTTGTAATGTGGCTTGGCGAACAGATCACCGAACGTGGCATCGGCAACGGCATTTCGCTGTTGATCTTTGCGGGCATCGTTATCGGTTTGCCGAGCGGCGTCGGGCAAGTAATCGAGAAGGTTCGCGGCGGTGATCCGATGCAAACGCTTGGAGTTGTCTTTCTCGTCGTTGTGCTGGTGGCTTTGATCGCGCTTATTGTTTATGTTGAATCGGCTCGAAGAAATATTGCGATCAGTTACGCAAGCCGGCGCGTCGGTGCTCAGACTTTCCGCGGACAGGAAACGAGTTTGCCGCTTAAAATTAATATGGGCGGCGTTATTCCTGTAATTTTCGCATCCTCCGTTTTGGCGATGCCGCAGACACTGTTTTCGGCGTTCCCGGCGCCGGCGCCGAACGACCCGACGTATGATCCGAATTCGACTTGGACTAAAATATATAACTTCTTCCAGCAGTTTCACGGCGGCGATCCGTATTATGAGCTCGTTTTCATTTCGCTTATCGTTTTGTTTACGTTCTTTTATATAACGATCATTTTTAATACGGACGAAGTTGCGGACAATTTAAGAAAACACGGCGGGTTTGTTCCGGGAGTTCGTCCGGGCGCGCCGACGGCAGATTATTTGAACACGATCTTAACGCGTCTGACGACGGTGGGCGCTTTGTATCTCGCATTTATCGCGTTTGTTCCGCAGATTCTTCTGAGCGGATTCAAAGTCGCGCGTTTGCCTTTTATTGGCGAATCAGTTGACGCGTTTGTTTCCGGCACGCCGGGTTTGAGCTGGCTGCCGACCGGAATGGGCTATCAATTTTTCTTCGGCGGCACGTCGCTTTTGATCCTTGTCGGCGTCGCGATGGACACCGTTTCTCAGATAGAAGCGCAGCTCGTGATGAGAAATTACGAAGGATTTTTGGGTGCGGGCTCGCGTTTGCGCGGACGAAGAAATTAGTAAGATTTGAAACAACGATTGTCACGGATTGACACTGATAAATTTTATCCGCGTGAATCCGCGTAAATCGTTGTTTTCGTTTGGATTGATGAGTAAGATTATTGTCTTGATCGGTGCGCCGGGCGCGGGAAAAGGAACGCAGGCGCGGCTTTTGGAAGAGCGCAGAAATATTCCGCAGATCTCGACCGGCGATATGTTTCGCGAAATGAAGAACGCGGACACGCCGTTGGCGAAAGAAGTTCAGGAGATTATGCTTGCGGGCAAATTAATTCCGGACGAATTGACATACAAGATCGTTAAAGAGAGGACAGCGCGTGAAAACGGGTCGTATATTTTGGACGGTTATCCGCGAACGGCGGTTCAAGCCGAACAGCTTGAAGAACTGGCTAACGAGCAAGCCAGGGAAATTCAGGCGATCGCGGTCGATCTTCCAAAAGAAGAATTGATGAAACGCTTGACCGGTCGACGCTCGTGCCCGGTATGCGGCGAAATTTATAATATTTATTCAAAGCCGCCGGAGAGTGATAATGTCTGTGACTTTCATCCCGACGTTCAATTGACTCATCGCGCAGATGACAATGTAGAAAGCGTTGCGACGCGTCTGGCGATTTACGAGGATCAAACAAAGCCGTTGCTTGATTATTATGAAAAAACGGGAAGATTGCAGAAAGTGAACGGTGCGGGCGATTTGGAAGAGATTTACGATGAATTGGAAAAATTGATTTAATTGTAGCGCCAGCATCCTGCTGGCTGTCGTGCAGGCATCTTGCCTGCGCATCTGACGGCGGGACGCCATCGAGACAGCCGCCAGGATGGCGGCGATACATATGAGCGAATCGAGAATCGGCGCATTTTTTAGAAGATCGAGCCAGATTTTATTTGGAAAAAGAATGATCATCGCAAAGTCGAGAAAAGATTTAGACCGGATGCGCGAAGTCGGCGAGTTGATCGCCGAAGTCCGCGAAGCTTTGCGTCCGATGGTCGTTCCGGGAATCACGACGATGGAGCTCAATAATGAAGCCGAAAAGATGATCCGAGCCGCAGGCGCGATCCCGACCTTTATTGGTTATCACGGTTTTCCATATGCGATCTGCGCGTCCGTTAATAGCGCGATCGTTCACGGATTTTCTAATGATATTCCGCTTGAAGAGGGCGATATTTGCTCACTCGATATGGCGGCGACATACAACGGTTTTGTAGGCGATACGGCGACGACGATTCCCGTTGGCGAGATCAGCGACGAATTAAAGCAGTTAATTCGCGTGACCGACGAATGTTTGGAATTAGCGATCGAGCAATGTTATCCGGACAAGCGCGTCGGCGATATCGGCTGGGCGGTTCAGCGACACGCGGAAAAATACGGCTACGGAATTGTCCGCGATTATACCGGTCACGGAATTGGACGCGCGATGCACGAAGCGCCGCAAATTCCGAATTACGGAAGACCGGGAACGAAGGAAAAGCTGCGCGCGGGTTATTGCATCGCAATCGAGCCGATGTTAAATCTCGGCACGCACGAGACAAAAACACTTGCGGATAAATGGACGGTCGTGACATTGGACGGAAAACCAAGCGCTCACGCGGAACATTCGATCGCGATAACTCACGAAGGTCCGGAAATTTTGACTTTGACGAAGGCACAAAAGGCACAGCGGCAGGCGGAAGAGCGCGAAACTGTCGCGGCTTAACTTGAAAAGCGGGATGAAAAAAGATAACATAAGCAGTTTGTCGATTCGTACCCGATTGACGCAGTAAGATATGTCAAAGGAAGATGCCATAGAAGTTACAGCGACCGTTTTAGAAACATTGCCGAACGCAATGTTCAAGGTCGCGCTCGAGAACAATCAGCATCAGGTTTTAGCGCATATTTCGGGCAAAATGCGAAAGAATTTTATCAGGATATTGCCCGGCGACAGGGTTTTGGTTGAGCTTTCGCCTTACGATTTAGGTCGCGGAAGGATCACATATCGGTACAAGTAAAGAAGAGGGAAAGAGAAATGAAAGTTCGTCCTTCAGTAAAGAAGATTTGCGATAAATGCAAGGTAATACACAGAAAAGGCGTTGTGCGCGTGATTTGCGAAAATCCGAAACATAAGCAGCGTCAGGGTTAAATTTTATTTTTTTGGAGAAATTATGGCTCGTGTAGCAGGCGTTGATTTACCGCCAAATAAAAGGGCACAAATAGGCTTAACTTATATTTACGGCATCGGAAAGTCGCGTGCGACTGCGATTTTAGGCGAAGCTGACATCAGCGTTGACGCGAAGATCAAGGATCTTAGTGAAGAAGAACTGAATCGAATCCGCGCCGTTCTCGATGCTAAGGGCGAGATCGAGGGCGATTTGCGCAAGCGCGTACAGATGGACATCAAACGTTTGATGGATATCGGTTGTTATCGCGGTCTTCGGCATCGACGCGGTCTTCCCGTTCGCGGTCAGCGCACCAGCACAAACGCGCGAACGCGAAAAGGTCCGCGCAAAGCGGCGGTTGCCAAGAAAAAGGCTCCGGGTAAGAAATAAGAAAATTCCACATTCCAGACTTCAAATTCCAAATTAATGGAATGAGGATCTGGAATTTGGAATATGGAATTTGGAATCTGAATTATGGCTAAAGCAGCAGCAAAAGGTAAAAAAACTTTCAAAAAGAAAGAGAAGAAGAATATTCCGGTCGGGATCGTTCACATCGCGGCGTCGTTCAATAATACGATGATTTCGATCACCGACACCGAAGGAAATTTGATCGCGCAGTCTTCATCCGGCGCGCGTGGCTTTAGAGGCTCGCGCAAAGGAACGCCGTTCGCCGCGCAGCAAGCCGCTTCGGAAGCTGCGGGAAAGGCTTTGGATGCGGGAATGCGCGAATGCGAAGTTCGTGTAAAAGGTCCGGGCGGCGGTCGAGAATCGGCGATCCGGGCGATCAACAACGCGGGAATTCGCGTTAATTCAATTCGGGACACGACACCGGTTCCGCACAACGGATGCCGACCGCCGAAACGAAGAAGAGTTTGAGTAATTTTGGATTTTAGATTTTTGATTTTGGATCGGAATCTATAATCCGATTTTGGAAATTGATTATATCGAAAGGAAGAAGGGGAATTTAGAGATTTCCTGTAAACTTTTCCGTTAAAAAACGGAAGCAGAAAACAGATTATGGCTAGATACAGAGATGCGGTGTGCCGTTTGTGCCGCCGCGAAGGTGGCAAATTATTTCTTAAGGGCGACCGATGCTTCAAACCGTCGTGCGCGATCGAAAAACGCGGAACTCAACCTCCGGGACAACACGGCGCAACAGCGAGACGAAGGGTTTTGGCGGGCTATGGACAGCAGCTTCGCGAAAAACAAAAGGTCAAGCGAATTTACTTCGTGCTTGAAAAGCAATTTCGCAATTATTTTGAAAAAGCTCTGCGCCAGAAGGGCGTAACGGGCGAAAATCTGCTTTTCCTGCTCGAGCGTCGGCTCGATAACGTCGTTTATCGCTCAGGTTTTTCGACCTCGCGCAGACAAGCTCGCCAGCTTGTAAATCACGGACATATCGAAGTTAACGGACGAAAAGTCGACATTCCTTCATTTCAGGTCAAGGTCGGCGACGTCATTACCGTCAAAGATAAAAGCAACAAAAATGTTCACGTCGAAGGCGCATGGCAGACTGCGGTGGGACGTGGTCGTCCGACTTGGATCTCGTCAAGCGACAAGGATTTGAGCGTTTCGATCGCGGCGCTGCCAAAACGCGAAGACGTTGATCAAAATATAAACGAGCAGCTTATCGTCGAACTTTATAGTAAATAATTTATTGAGTTGGTTGGGCTTTTGTTCGCTTCAGCCAACTCGCAGGACTTTTAAATACCAATATGACAACAAATAATCAATGGACAGATTTCCAAATTCCGAACCGACTTCAGGTTGAATCGGAAACTTTGACCGATCGGTACGGGAAATTTTACGCGCAGCCGTTTGAGCGCGGTTTCGGAACAACAATCGGTAACAGTTTGCGCCGCGCGTTGCTTTCGTCGATCGAAGGCGCGGCGATCACGGCTGTCAAGATCGAAGGCGTCGAGCATGAATTTTCGTCCATAAAGGGCGTAGTGGAAGACGCGACCGACGTCATTTTGAATCTGAAACAAGTTCCGTTCAAACTACACGGCGAAAGCGGAAAGACTTTGACAATTAACAAAAAAGGCAAAGGCGAAGTTACGAGCGCGGATATCGAAGCCGACGGCGAGGTGGAAATTCTCGATAAGGACGTACACATAGCGACGATCGGCACGGGCGGCGACCTGAATATCGAAATGCGGCTCAAAAGCGGTCGCGGCTATGTTTCCGCGGAATTTAACAGCGACGAAGATCTTTCGCTCGGCTACATTCCGATCGATTCGGTGCATACGCCGATCAAAAAGGTGAATTACAACGTCGAAAAAACTCGTATGGGATCGAACACCGAATACGACAAGTTAACGATCGAAGTCTGGACGGACGGCTCGGTCAAACCGGATGATTCGATCGGCTTGGCGGCGAAATTGGTTAAGGATCACATGTCCATCTTCATTAATTTCGAAGAGGAAGAAGACGAATTCAAATACGAAGACATCGCGCGTCCGCCGCTTCTCCGCAATGATCTGCTCGATCGTTCGGTCGATGAATTGGAACTTTCGGTGCGTTCATATAATTGTTTGAAAAACGCCGACATCCGCTCGATCCGCGATCTGATCAAGCGTAGCGAACGCGATATGCTGCATACAAAAAATTTCGGCAAAAAATCGCTGACCGAGATCAAAGACCTTCTTCACGGAATGGGATTGGATTTCGGGATGGATTTTGACGAGCAGGGAAACCCGATTCCGGGTTCGGGCGGAAGAGACTTAGACTAAAATTTTAACGGCGAACTTATTGTTATGAGACACAGGAAAGCACATCGTAAATTAGGAAGAACGACGGAGCATCGCGTTTCGCTGCTTCGCAACCTCGCGACTTCGCTTATCAATGCCGACAAGGAATACATCGTGACGACGGTTCAAAAAGCGAAAGAGCTTCGTCCTTTTGTCGAAAAGGTCATCACACTCGCGCGCCGCGCGGAAAATTTGATCGGCGACGATACAACCGCGCAGCAAGTTCATCTTCGGCGTCAGGCTTCGAGATTTTTTCACGCCGGCAACACAAATTTCAAGCGGGAACAAAGCCGTTTTCGAGGCAAAAAGGGCGAGCCGAAGGAACAGATCGAGCGAACGGCGGGCGTAAAAGCCGTTCAACGGCTCTTTGGAGAGCTTGGCGCGCGTTACAAAGACCGGAATGGCGGTTATACTCGTATTATCAAACTAAGCCGGCGCACGGGCGACAACGCCGAAATGGCGGTAATCGAATTGGTCGACAACGCCCGCGAAATGGCAGCGAAAGGATAATCTGAGGAGAACGGTATGAGCGAAAATACAGGTTCTGCTATGGCTAAAGAAGAACAAAAACAATCCTCCCGGCGAAAAAGTGCCAAACGCGAAACTCCCTCGCTGAATATGGATGAATTGCGCGAGCTTGCCGAATTGGTCAACGAGCACGGTTTTACCGATTTTGAATTTGAAAATGCAAACATTCGCGTTCGGTTGAGTAAAATGATGTCGGCACCGATAGTGCATCAAACGGCGCAACCCGCTCAGACATCAGCGCCCGCGGCTCAATCTGCCGCCGAAACTCACATCGCCGCGACCGAATCCGCAGCCGAGACCCAAGACGATCTACATAAAATAACTTCGCCCATTGTCGGGACCTTTTACAGTTCAGCTTCGCCGGATAAAGATCCGTATGTAAAAAAGGGTGATAAAGTTATGCCCGAAACGGTCGTCTGTATCGTCGAAGCAATGAAGCTGATGAACGAAATTCAAGCGGAAGTTTCCGGCGAAGTCGTTGAGATTTACGTCGAAAATGGTCAGGCGGTTGAATACGGACAACCGCTTTTCGGTATAAAGAAGTAGTTCAAGGTTCAAAGTTCAAAGTTCAAGTCTGCGGGTCTGAGTGCGACCTTGAACCTTAAACTTTGAACCTTGAACTCTATTAGATGAAAGAAATTCGCAAAATTTTGATAGCCAACCGCGGCGAGATCGCCTGCCGGATAATCTGGACGTGCAAGGAGATGGATATAAAAACCGTTGCCGTTCATTCCGAAGCCGATAAAGAAGCGCTTCACGTTCGATACGCGGACGAAGCCGTCTGTATTGGCGCGCCGCCATCGGCGCAAAGTTATTTGAATATTCCGGCGATCATCAGCGCGGCTGAAATTACAAACGTTGACGCAATTCATCCCGGCTACGGATTTTTGGCGGAATCTGAAACTTTTGCGAAAGTTTGCGAAGACTGCGATATAAAATTTATCGGACCTCGTGCGGAAGTGATCGGAATGATGGGCGACAAAGTCGAAGCGCGGCGGACGATGAAAGCCGCAGGTGTACCGATTCTGCCTGGGAGTCCGGAGCCGATCGGATCCGCTGAAGAGGCGATCGAACTCGTCAAGGAAATCGGATTTCCGGTGATAATTAAAGCCGCTGCGGGCGGCGGTGGACGTGGAATGCGGATCGTCCGCGAGGAACGTGATCTCGCGACAAATCTTGAACTGGCGCAAACGGAAGCGCTTGCGGCATTTAAGAACGGAAGCGTTTATATCGAAAGATATATCGAACGTCCGCGTCATATTGAGATCCAAATTCTCGCGGATGAACACGGCAACTGCATTCATCTTGGCGAGCGCGAATGCTCGATTCAGCGGCGGCATCAAAAGCTTTTGGAAGAAGCGCCATCGCCGGTGATCACGCCCGAACAGCGTGAAACTATGGGCGCGGTCGCTGTAAAAGCTTGTAAGGAAATTGGTTATACCGGCGCGGGGACTTTTGAATTTTTGCTTGATGAAGACGGCTCATTTTACTTTATGGAAATGAACACCCGAATTCAGGTCGAGCATCCGGTAACGGAAATGGTTACGCTTGCAGATATCGTTCGCAATCAAATCAAAATTGCTGAAGGCGTCGATATGGGTTATCAGCAAAGCGATGTAGTGATCGTCGGGCATGCGATCGAATGCCGCATAAACGCCGAAGACCCGGTGAAATTTACGCCGTCGCCAGGGCGAATTACGGCTTTTAATATTCCCGGCGGTCCGGGAGTTCGCGTCGATACCGCGGTTTATCCGGGCTATGTCGTTCCGCCGCATTACGATTCGATGATCGCAAAGCTGATCGTTCACGCGCGAACGCGTGAGTTGGCGATCGGGCGAATGAAGCGCGCGCTCGAAATGATGGTTGTCGAAGGGATCAAAACGACGATTCCGCTCCATCTGAAAATTATGAATGACGAGCGGTTTCAAAGCGGCGATTTTTCGACTAAGTTCATGGAAGAGTTTTCAAACGCGTGAATAGTTAATGGTGCATCGTGAATAGAAAGTTGAGCACGTGCGAAATTGACTATTTACGATTCACGATTTACGATTCACTAGTAATAAATTTTCGTGGTTACCGTTCTTGTAAACGGAGTTACTGCGAACCAAAGGAGAGGCAATTTTAAGTTGAGCTAAAAATATGGCTACACCGAAAGAAACAAAAGAGAAAATACTTACGGATTATAAAACACATAAGTCGGACACCGGTTCGTCCCAGGTACAGGTTGCGCTTTTGACGCAGCGTATCAATGAATTGATGGACCATTTTAACGTTCACAAAAAAGACAATCATTCGCGGCAAGGCTTGCTTAAAATGGTCTCGCGCAGAAGAAAACTTCTGGATTATTTAAAACGAACGAATATTGGCGAATATCACGCCATTATCGAAAAATTAGGATTGAGAAGATAGTTTAAGGTTCAAGGTTTAGAAAATTACTTTGAACCTTGAACGTGAAACTTTGAATATAAGATTTGACTGCTTCGAGTCATAGAAAATTGGGTTCTCTCGAAGAATTTGCCGGCGACTGCTGAACGTGACAGCGCATTTTAGACCGCCGAACAAAACGAGAACCACGCTAAATTAGTGAAACTAAGCGGCAGGGCTTCACGGCACGAACCTGTCGCTTTTTTTGTAGAAAGAAGACACGAGGAAAAAATGTCACAAAGAAAATATTTGAATGAATCTATAAAATTGGGCGACAAAGAATTGACGGTCGAAACCGGAAAAGTCGCCAAGCAGGCTGATGGCGCGGTCGTCGTCAGATACGGCGATACGATGATCTTGGTCACTGCCGTAAGCAACAGAACAGCCCGGGAAGGACTCGATTTCTTTCCGCTCACGGTCGAATACCGTGAATCACAATATTCCGCCGGACGCATTCCGGGAAATTATTTCCGCCGCGAAGGGCGTCCGAATGAAAAGGAAGTTTTAACCTGCCGACTGATCGATCGACCGGTCAGACCGCTTTTCCCTGACAATTACCGTTTCGAAACGCAAATTGTCGGAAGCGTTCTTTCTGCCGATGCCGAAAACGATCCTGACGTGATCACCATCACCGGCGCAAGCTGCGCGCTGTATCTTTCGGATATTCCGTTTGAAAATCCGATCGCTGGCGTCCGCATCGGCTTGATCGATGGAAAATACATCATTAACCCGACTTACGATCAGCGGCGCGATTCGCAGCTTAATTTGATCGTCGCGGGAACCGAAGAGGCGATAGTAATGGTCGAGTGCGAGGCAAACGAGGTTGCCGAGCAGATAATGGTCGAAGCTTTAATGCTCGCGCACCAAGAAATAAAACGTCTTTGCCTGTGGCAGAAGGAGCTTTTCAAGGCAATGGATATCACAAAACGCGAATTCGAAGTTCCCGCTTTGGACGAAAATCTTTTGACAGAGATCGAGGGCAAATACAGCGATCGCTTGCGCGAAGCGCTGGACACGACCGGAAAAGACAAAATAACGTCTTATGCTGCCGTCGATGCGCTGAAAAAAGAAGTCGTTGAAAGTTATCCCGAGGAAGAATCCGATACGCGTTTGATGGCTGGAAAAGTCTTTTCGCATCTTAAGGAAAAGATCTTTCGCGAAGATATTCTCGGCAATCGCAGACGTCCCGACGGACGCAAATTCAGCGAAATTCGCGCGGTTTCGGGCGAAGTCGGCTGGTTGCCGCGAGCTCACGGTTCGGCGCTCTTTACACGCGGAGAAACGCAGGCGGTCGTCACGACGACGCTCGGAACAAAAAACGACGAGCAAAATATGGACGATCTTGAAAAAGGCGAAACCAAGCGCCGTTTTATGCTCCATTATAATTTTCCTCCGTATTCGGTCGGTGAAGCCGGACGTTTCGGTACGTCTTCAAGACGCGAGATCGGTCACGGCAATTTGGCGCGACGCGCGCTTCAGTATATTTTGCCGGATGAAAGCGATTTTCCATACACGCTCCGCATCGTTTCGGAGATCACCGAATCAAACGGCTCGAGTTCGATGGCTTCGGTTTGCGGCGGCTGTCTTTCCCTGATGGACGCGGGCGTTCCGATAAAACGCCCGGTCGCGGGCGTTGCGATGGGTTTGGTCATGGAAGGCAATCGTTACGCGATCCTTTCCGACATCGCGGGCGCCGAAGATCATTACGGCGATATGGACTTTAAGGTAACCGGCACGAGCGAAGGCATCACCGCACTCCAAATGGACATAAAGGTCGACGGTATCAACGCAATGATCTTGCAGGAAGCGCTCGAGCAGGCTCGTAAAGGACGACTTCATATTCTCGGCATAATGGAAAAGGCTATCGCCGAACCGCGCGAGGATATTTCGCCTTATGCGCCGAGGATCATCACGATCCAAATTCACCCGGACAAGATCCGCGACGTGATCGGACCGGGCGGTAAGATGATTCGCTCGATCACCGAAGAGACCGGCGCTAAGATCGACATCGAAGACGACGGCACGGTTTTGATCGCGACGGCTGACGGCGATGCTGCGCAAGCGGCATTGGCTCGCATTCGAGCTTTAACGGCTGACGCGGAGATCGGTGAGACATATCTCGGAACCGTGAGCCGGATCGTTGATTTCGGCGCGTTCGTCGAAATTATGCCAGGGCTTGACGGTTTGCTGCATATTTCCGAAATTTCCGATCGCAGAGTTCGAGACGTACGCGATGAGCTCAAAGAAGGTCAGCAGATAATGGTCAAGTGCATCGGTAAAGAAGGCAACAAGATCAAGCTTTCGCGCAAGGCGATCTTGAATGAAGAAAAGGCGCGAGCCAAAGAACAGTAAACTGTTCCGGGCGACATGACATAAGGAGAGAGAGGAATTTTCCTTCTTTCCTTTTTTATTTTCTTACTCGAATTTTCTCTCAAAAAAACTTTCGAAAAATCTGGAAATACTCTTCCATTCCAACTTATTCACTACTGAACGACCAACTTAGCGGTGTCGGGAAAGTATTCTTGCAGTGTAAAATTTAAAGAAAAGCTCGATGTTTATTGACTTTTTCGAAGATTTAATGCTCGCGCCCCGACAAGCTTTTTGATTGCGAGCCTTTTCGCGGCTCGTGTGCGATATGTATTTTTCTTACGCTGAATGAGTTCAGCCAAGGTAAAAAAAGATGAAAAATTTTCAATTCAGATTTGTTCTTTCGGGTCTTTGTTTTGCTTCGATGCTGGTAATGTCGGTAAATTCCGCCTTTGCCGCGCCGGTTCGCCTCAATGAAGTTGTCCAAACGGTCAACGCAAAACCGGGAAGCGCGAGTTCCGCCGACTTTTCACGGCTGCTCCTCGTCAATGATTACGTCCTGTTTAATGCAGGAAACGGCGACGATAACGCGCCGCTTTCTGATGACGACCGGGTGATCACGACAACGCGAACAGAGATCGTCGAAGAAGGTCCTTGCGAGTGCGAAGACGTTGTGGTTGAAAAACGAAAGTTTCCGTATTGGGTTTTGGGTTTTGCGGCAATTCCTCTGCTTTTCCTGATTCCGCGCGATAAGGACGAAACGCCGACACCGACGATACCGATCACGGTTACGATGACACCGACGCCGGAAACACCGACACCACAGACGCCGACGCCGAAGACGCCTACACCGACGCCGAAGACGCCGACTCCGACACCGAAGACGCCGACTCCGCCCAAGACGCCGACTCCGCCGGAGCCTGTGCCTGAGCCGATGACGCTGCTTCTTTTCGGAACCGGATTAGCCGGCATCGGAATCGCCGCGCGCAAAAAATTCGGTAAGAAAAAGGATACCGAAATAAACTAGGACGATCGAAATGTATCGAAAGCCCGTGACGGAAAAGCCGGGCTTTCGCCAAAAAAGTTTAGAGGATAAAAAGATGCAAAAAATCAGATACAGTTTTTTATTGGCTATCGGGCTCGTTTTAATTTTCGGAACAGCCTCGACCGCACTCAGCCAGAAGCGGAATAAAAATCTCGGATATCTTTCCGTAAAATCTTCGCCCGATGCCTATCCGGTTCGAATCGACGGCGACCTCGTCGGTATGAGTGGCGTGGGACGCGGCAAGGAATTTGAGCTTTCGGAAGGTGAATATCTCGTCGAAGTTGAAGGTCCGGACGGACAAAAGTTCGAAAAAGAAGTCACCATAAGAAAACGAGAAAGACTTTGCATCTGCCTGACCGTGAGAAAGGAAATTGAGACGAGACCGTGTCCGTATAACATCGTCGTTGACGTTGACGAAGAAGTTTATGAAGGCGATACCGTCACGTTTTCATCGCGCAATCTGGTGCGCGACACGATTCCGGTGAATTACCGCTGGAACGTTTCGGGCGGCACGATCATTGATGGACAGGGAACGTCCTCAATCACCGTTTCGACAGTAGGAATGGGCGGAAAATCGATCACAGCGTTTCTCGACGTGACGGATGACGTTTACGGCTCGACATGTTTTCAAAAAAACGAGGCTAGAACTTACGTTAAACCGCCGCCGGAACCGCCTGAGCCATTCCTGTGCGACCTTTTCGAATCGAAATCACCGGATGACGATAAGGCGCGGTTTGATAACTGCGTGCTCAAATTCAATGCGACACCGAATTCGCAGATCTACGTCATCATCTATCAGGGAACGGCAAAGGGAAGTATCAGCGTCGACCGGGTAGCGAAGCGAACGCTCGATTACTTCGTAAAGAATCGCGGAATCTCTCCCAGTTCGATAGTGCTGACGCGAGGCGGAAACCGACCGCGGACCACGGTTCAGGTTTGGATCGTTCCGCCGGGAGCAAAAACACCTTTGCCAAATTATTAGGCGGGTGATAAAACCAAAATGAAGAAAGGGAAGCTTTAACGAGTTTCCCTTTCTTTTTTATTTTGTTCTTTGTCCTTTGTCTTTTGTCCGTTGTAAAATCTACACTTTGAATTTGCGCAAATTTTGAATAACAAAGAGTTGAAATACTCGACAAATCCAAAATCCGCAATCCAAAATCCACAATCGAATATGACAGCACCAAATATCGAAACGATCGTCAGCCTCGCCAAGCGGCGCGGTTTTGTTTTTCCGGCGTCGGAAATTTACGGCGGCTTGGGAAGCAGTTGGGATTACGGCTCGCTCGGCGTGGAACTGGCGAACAACATCAAAAAATCCTGGTGGCGCTGGCTCGTTTACGAGCGCGACGACATCGAGGGCTTAGATTCCTCGATCATTCAAAACCGCTTGGTTTGGAAATATTCGGGACACGAAGGCACGTTTCACGATCCAATGGTTGACTGCCGCGCCTGTAACAGCCGTTTTCGGGAGGACAAGCTAGTTGAGGAATTCGCCAGTCCGGAACAACGGGAGACGATCGCACAGCAAGAAAAGCCTTTCAGTTCGCTCCAATGGATGGGGGTCAAATGTCCCGAATGTGGCGAAACTAACTGGACAGATTCGCGTCCGTTTAATCTGATGTTCCGCACGACGGTCGGCGCGGTTTCGTCAGACGATGACGAATCGGCGCTCGCATATTTGAGACCGGAAACGGCGCAGGGAATTTTTATCAATTTCGCCAATGTTTTGAACACTTCGCGCCGAAAATTGCCGTTTGGCATCGCGCAGATCGGCAAGGCTTTTCGAAACGAAGTCACACCTGGCAATTTTATTTTCCGAACGCGCGAATTCGAACAAATGGAAATGGAATATTTCTGCAAATCGGACGATGCGCCCCGCGTTATGCAGGAATTTATCGACGGATTTCAGACCTGGTTTCATTCGCTTGGAATTTCCAATAAAAATATCAAGCTTTACGAGCAAAGCGCAGATGAATTAGCGCATTACGCCGTTCGCACTGTAGATATTTTGTATCGCTTTTTTCCCGAGCGCGACGACGAGGAAAAGCAGTTTGACGAGCTGATGGGAATCGCAAACCGAACCGATTACGATTTGCGCGTGCATTCTAAAAAGCCCGAAGATGCCGACGGAAAACGTATTAATCCCGACTCGACCGAAGATCTTTCGTATTTCGATCCGCAGACAAACGAGCGTTTTTATCCGTACGTGATCGAGCCTGCAGTCGGCGTTAACCGCACTTTGCTCGCCGTTTTGATGGACGCTTATACCGAAAAAACGAACGAAAAAGGCGAAGTTCGTGTCATTTTGAAACTAAAACCGGAACTTGCGCCGATAAAAGCCGCCGTTTTGCCGCTCGCGAAAAATAAGCCGGAAATTGTCGAAATGGCAAAGCGAATTAAAAACGACTTGCAGCCCGCGATCCGTGCCGTTTACGACGACACCGGCGGCATCGGCAAGCTTTACGCGCGCCAGGACGAGATCGGCACGCCGTTCTGCGTTACGGTCGATCACGAATCGCTCGAAGACAACGCCGTCACCGTCCGCGACCGCGATACGTGGGAACAGCAACGCGTTAGTGTTTCAGAATTGAAGGAATATTTGCAAAAAAGATTGTAGCGGCGGTCTTGCGCTTGCCCTATGAGCGAAGCGAAAATTCCATTTAGCGACATTCGTCGCTTTGGGCAGGCACAAGACCTGCCCCTACAGTTTATGTCTGAGATTCCTTCGAAAGTCACCGAGCTTGCCAAAACCGTTCAAAAAACCGGCGGGCGCGCGATGCTCGTCGGCGGCTGCGTGCGCGATGAGCTGATGGGCATCGAGCCGAAGGATTGGGACGTCGAAGTTTACGGCGTCACGCCGGAAAAGCTCCGCGAAATTCTGGCAACTTTCGGTACTGTCAACGTCGTCGGTGAAGCGTTTACGGTTTATAAATTGGGCGACGATCTGGACGTTTCGATTCCGCGCCGCGAACGGAAAGTTTCGCGCGGACATAAAGGATTTGCCGTTGAAGGCGACCCGGAAATGTCGTTTGAAGAAGCCGCGAAACGCCGCGATTTTACTATCAACGCGATCCTGAAAGATGTTTTATCGGGCGAGGTCGTCGATCGTTTTGGCGGTCGGCAAGATATCGAAAATAAAATTCTTCGTGCGGTTTCGAGCGAGTTTTTTGCCGAAGATTCGCTTCGTGTGCTTCGCGCGGCACAGTTTGCGGCAAGGTTTGAATTCGATATCGATGCCGAAACGGTTGAGCTTTGCCGCTCGATTGACTTGACCGATCTGCCGAAAGAAAGAATCTGGGGCGAGCTCGAAAAATTGCTTCTAAAAGCCGAAAAACCATCGATCGGCTTGAAATGGCTTTACGATCTCGGCGCAGTCAAACAGCTTTTTCCCGAAATGCAGGCGCTCGTCGGCGTTCCTCAGCAAAAGGAATGGCATCCCGAAGGCGATGTTGACGTGCATACATTAATGGTTGCGGACGAAGCGCGAAAATTGATCGATCATTTATCGTATCCAAAAAAAGTCGCAGTGATGCTCGGCGCGGTCTGTCACGATTTCGGTAAACCGGCGACAACCGAATTTATGGACGGAAAATGGCGCTCGCATTCGCACGATGAAGCCGGCGTCGTACCGACAATTTCATTTCTGGACAAGCTCGGAATTTTTACGCTCGACGGCTACGACGTTCGCAATCAAGTTGTCCAGCTCGTTCGTTATCACTTAAAACCCGGCGAATATTACAAATCGAAAAACCCAGTCGGCGACGGTGCATTTCGCCGCCTCGCAAGAAAAGTCGAGCCCGATCTGCTTTACCGTGTGGCAAAAGCGGATTCGCTCGGGCGAAATCCCGAATGGCTCCCGCGCGAACAATGGTTTGGCTCCGAAGCGATGGAATGGTTTATCGAAAAGGTGCGCGAGCTCGAGATCGAAACCGAAGCGCCGCAACCGATCTTGATGGGCAGGCATCTTCTCGAATTGGGCTCAACACCTTCGCCGCAATTCAAAAAAATTCTCGATGCGGTTTTTGAAATGCAGCTCGATGGTAAAGTTACAAATCTTGAAGAAGCAATTGCCGAGGCAAAGCGTCTTATTTAATATGTAACGCCGCCAGCTGGAAGCTGGCGGTACAATTTTTGATCGACCAATTGGAAAAATCTTGTCTTTTTGATTAAATGTCAAAAGATGACCGAAACCTCCGCGATTTCAAAGCGAAACACAAGAACTTTAATTCTCGCGATCATCCTTGCCGTCGGCGCGATCTATTTTTTCAGCAATCCCAATCCGCAATTTTATTACGATTACACGTTTCGCGTTGCAGACAATATTCTGCGCGGGCAGATTGCATTCGGCGAAAAACCGCCGTCGTGGCTGAACGAATTTGTGCCGTTTGAAGGAAGTTGGTATTCGGTTTTTCCGCTTGGCAGCGTTGTCACGATGATGCCGTTCGCGATTTTAAAAGTTTTCGGACTGATAAAAGCGATGCCGGCGGCATTTATTTCCGCGCTTTCGGCTGCCGTGATCTGTTTGTTTTTGCTTTTGATCGCTAAGCAGTATGAAATTAGGCGGGAAAAACAGATCTTGCTCGTGTTGGGAATTTTATTCGGGACGTGGATGTGGACGAACGAAACGATGGCTGGCGCGTGGCAGCTTGCGCTCGGTTTTGCGATGATCGGCGAACTCGGCGCGATTTATTTTACCGTTTACGACCGGCGTCCGTTTCTCGCCGGGATTTTTTTCGCGCTCGCTTTTGGCAATCGCACCGAAATTCTTTTAATCGCGCCGATCTTTATGTTTTTACTTCTTAAAGATCCCGAATTCCAAATTCCAAGTTCCAGATTGGAAATCAACGAAAGTGAATCGCAAAATTTCTCAAAGAAAAAACATAAAAAGAAGGAAAAAAGGAAAAAATCAAAGCACAATAAACAACTATTTTTACAATCTCTCAAACACGAAATTCAAAAAATAAGATCCGGAATCTGGAATTTGGAATCCGGAATGCTAAAGCATCTCGCTTTATTCTGCGCCGTTCCATTCGTTCTCGGTGTGCTAACGCTGATCTACAATTACGTCCGTTTTCATTCTTTCACGGATTTCGGCTACGCGCGGATTCCGGGCGTTTTAGAAGAGCCTTGGTATAATCACGGCATTTTTTCGTGGCGATATATTCCCGGGCAAGCCTACGAAATGCTTTTTAACTTGTGGGAAAGCAAATCGAGTTTCCCGTATCTTGCGCCGGGCGGCTTCAGCAGTTCGATCCTTTTTTCCAGCCCGTTCTTATTTTTGCTCCTGCGAAACGGCTGGCGCGACAAAACTCTGAAATACTTGTCTTGGTTGGCGATAGTAGTTCTGACGATCTTGCTGTGGATGCATGGAAATTCGGGCGGATGGCAATTCGGTTATCGGTATGCGATGGTTTTGCTGCCCTGGATCTTTGTGATCCTTCTCGAAAACAGCCCCAAAAAGATCACCTTCGCGGAATGGACTTTTTTTGCTATCTCGTTTTTTCTAAACGCATTTTCGATCTACCTGTTTCACTGGTCGGGATATATGAAAGTGTAAATATCAGAAACGCGAATGAAGTAAGCGTGTGGCGTGGAAAAAGAACACGCTTACTTCGTGCGCGTTTCCGCATTCTTGTGCTAATCTTTATTTTTTATGAGCGAGCTAAAACACGATTGGACGCTGGACGAAATCGAGGAAATTTACAATCTTCCTTTGCCCGAATTGATCTTTCGCGCGCAAAGCGAACATCGCAAATTTCATAAGACGGATGAGATTCAAGGCTGCCAGCTTTTGAGCATCAAAACCGGCGGATGTCCGGAAAACTGCGCGTATTGTCCGCAGTCGGCGCATTACAAAACGGCGGTCGAACGCGAGCCGCTTTTGAGCGTCAAAAAAACCATTGAAGCTGCTCGAAATGCGCGGGTCGCGGGCGCAACGCGCTTTTGCATGGGCGCGGCGTGGCGCGACGTTCCTGACGGCGAGCAGTTCGAAGATGTTTTGGAAATGGTGCGCGGTGTGCGCGAACTCGGCTTGGAAGCCTGCTGCACGCTCGGAATGTTGCGTGAAGATCAGGCGGAAAAGCTCGCCGAAGCGGGCTTGACCGCATATAATCACAACCTCGACACTTCGCCCGAATTTTACGGCGATATCATTACGACCAGAACCTACGACGAAAGATTAGATACGCTCGCGCACGTCCGAAAAGCGGGAATTACCGTCTGCAGCGGCGGAATTATCGGGATGGGCGAAACATTGTCCGATCGCTACGGCTTGCTTCTGCAGCTCGCAAATCAGGAGCCGCATCCCGAAAGCGTTCCCATAAATCAGCTTGTTCGCGTGGAAGGAACGCCGCTCGAAAACGAAAAGCCGCTCGACGTTTTTGAGTTTGTGCGGATGATCGCGACGGCGCGAATCTTGATGCCGGCGTCGTTTGTGCGTTTGAGCGCCGGGCGTTTGGAATTGTCGGACGAAGCGCAGGCGATGTGCTTTCTCGCCGGCGCAAACTCGATCTTTATGGGCGAAAAATTGCTAACGACGCCGAATCCCGAAACCGACCGCGACGCGCAGCTTCTTGATAGGCTCGGAATGCGCCTAAGTCGGAGCGCGCGTCAGACGGAACCCGCAGAGATTGCGTCAGCGATCTAAATGCTTTTAAGACAGTTGAACGCTTCGCGTTCATTGCGGACGAGGGCGTCCGCGCTCCATTTTGATGCTTCTCGATCTTACCCCGCTAAAAATTTCACGCGATTACCGCCTGCTCTTTTTCGGACAGCTTATTTCGTTTTTCGGCTCGATGATGACGTTTATCATCGTTCCGTGGCAGATGTTTCAACTCACCAAATCGAACGCGATGGTCGGTTATATTTACCTCGCCGAATTCGTGCCGATGGTTTGTCTTGCGTTTGTCGGCGGAACTTTGGCGGACGCGCTCGACCGGCGAAAGATGCTGCGAATTACGGAAGTCGCGCAAACACTAGTAACCATCGTTTTGCTTCTAAATTCCTTTTCACCGAACCCGCAAATTTGGGTTTTATACGTTTCGGTCGCGCTTCACGCCGGATTCGCCGCGCTTCAGCGACCTGCTTTCGAAGCGCTGATCCAAAAGATCATGCCGAATGAACTGATGTCTGCCGTTGCGGCATTGAATTCGTTTCGATTTACTTTTGGCGCGATCATCGGTCCTTCGGTTGCGGGTTTGATCACCGCATATTTTTCCATCAGCGCGGCTTACACGATAGATCTCGTCACGTTCGTCGCGTCGCTTGTAGCCGTGTTTATGATCAGCGCGTCGCCTGCGCCCGAAAACGCCGATCGACCGAGTCTGCGAAGTATCAAGGCGGGCGTGAAATACGCGCTTCGTCGACAGGAACTGCTCGGAACTTATCTTATCGATATTTGCGCAATGTTTTTTGCGTTTCCGCTCGCGCTTTATCCGGCGTTGGCTTTGATCTACGGCGAAGTTTATCTCGGATTGTTTCCGGCGGCGCTTGCGACCGGAATGCTCGCGGCAAATATAACATCGGGCTGGACCAAGAATATTCACCGACACGGCTTGATGGTGACAATCGCCGCCATTTTCTGGGGTGTCGGAATCATCTTTTTTGGATTGACGGACAGCGTTTGGATCGCGCTTTTCTTTTTAGCCGCCGCCGGATTTTGGGATATGATCAGCGGAATTTTTCGCGCGACTATATGGAATCAGACAATTCCCAACTATCTGCGCGGGCGACTCGCCAGCCTCGAAATGATAAGCTACCTCACAGGACCGATGCTCGGCGGCGCTAAAATGGGAATCGTCGCAGAACGCTTTGGCGTCAAAACCGCGATCGTTTCGGGCGGCATTTTATGCGTCGTTACGGTCATTATTTCGGCGCTTTTTCTTCCGAAATTTCTGAAATATGACGGGCGCGAAGGCGTAAAGCAAAAGGAAATCGAAGAAGCGCAGCATCAGGCTGCGATCGCAACGACTTTTGAATGAATTTAGAGGACAGAATTTTTGAACGACTCGCGGAAATTGAGCGGAAAGGCTTAAAACGCAGGCTCGTTTCGCCTCGCGGGATCGATCTCTCGTCGAACGATTATCTGGGTTTAGCAAATGACGAACGCCTCAAAAATGCGATGATCGAAGGCGTGCGGCGCAAAGGCGTCGGCTCAACCGGCTCGCGTCTTTTGCGCGGCGAAAGAGATTGCTTCCGTGAAGTTGAATCACAGTTTGCCGAATGGAAGAATACCGACCGCGCGCTTTATTTTAATTCGGGCTACCAGGCGAATATCGGCGTTTTGCAGACATTTTTGGAGAAAACAGACGTCGTTTTTTCCGACGAGTTCAATCACGCGAGTTTGATCGACGGAATTCGTTTGTCGCGCGCGAAAAAGGTAATTTATACGCATTTGGACGCGGGAAATCTTGCGAAACTTTTGCACGAAACAAAATGTGAAGGACAGAAATTTCTTGTCACCGAATCGCTTTTTTCAATGGACGGCGATATCGCGCCGCTCGAAAATTATGCTGATCTTTGCCGCGATACAAACACGAATTTGATAGTGGACGAAGCGCACGCGGTCGGTGTTTACGGCGCAAAGGGAAGCGGTTTGATCGAAGAATTCAGTATTGAAAATAGCGTTTTTCTATCGATAAATACTGCGGGAAAAGCTCTTGGAGTTTCCGGTGCGTTCCTCACCGGAAGCGATGCGGCGATCGAATATTTGATCCAAAAAGCGCGTTCCTTTATTTTTTCGACGGCGAATGTGCCCGCTGTCGCCAACGCGTTGAAAGTTGCTATTGAGATCGCGGAAAGCGAAACTGAAAGACGCGAAAAGCTTTTAGGTTTATCGAAATATTTACGGGATAAATTAAACGAAAACGGCGTTTCCGTGCCAAGCGATAATTCGCAAATCATTCCGGTTTTGATCGGCGAAAGCGAAAAAGCCGTAAAGATCGCAGAAAATCTGCAAGCAAAAGGTTTTGATGTCCGTGCCATTCGCCCGCCGACGGTTCCGGAAAACACTGCGCGCCTGCGCGTATCGGTTAATTTGCATTTGACGGAAGCGATCTTGTACGATTTCGTGTTCGCGCTGAAAGAAGAATTGAAATGAAGGGAATTTTCGTCACAGGAACGGACACCGGAATCGGAAAAACGATCGTTTCCGCTGCGCTCGTTTGTGCTTTACGCGAAAATGAGAACGCGTGTTACTGGAAACCGGTTCAAACGGGAATTGAAGAAGACGACGACACCGAAACTGTTCGAAATCTGGCAAACTGCGCCGAAAATGAAATTCTTGACAAAGGTTTTAGACTTGAAAAGCCGCTCTCGCCGCATCTTTCGGCGCGGCTTGCGAATGTTGAAATTACGATCGAAAAGATCTTTGGTTTTAGCGAAAACGATGAGAGGTTTTGGATCGTGGAAGGCGCGGGCGGCATTTTAGTTCCTTTGAACGAGCGCGAATTGATGATCGATCTGATAAAGGCTCTGAATTTGCCTGTCTTGATTGTAGCGCGGTCCGGTCTTGGAACCATCAATCATACGCTTTTGACGCTTGCGGCGCTGCGAAATCAAGGTCTCGAAATTTTCGGTGTGATGATGAATGGTGAGCCGAACGTCGAAAATCGAGAGGCGATCGAGCATTTCGGAAGAACGCGCGTTTTGGCGCAAATGCCGAAATTTGAGAATATCGATTTTGAGACTTTGAACGATTGGACGAAAAAGAATCTATGCCTATAACAAAGAAAAAACTGCTCGAAAATTGGGCGCAATTAAGCGGTGACGAGCGAGCGAGATTCATCAAAAACTTGCCGGCAGAGCGCGAGCGGATCGAAGATCTTTTTGATTATCTAGATGTAAAACTCGACAAAAATCCTTGTTCGCACGATTTGAAAAGCACTATGCAGTTTTTGATGGAGCGCCAAATGAATATGCCGGGTTTTATGAGCTGGCTCAATGAAAACGGCGCATATTGTGATTGTGAGATCCTGGATAAAGTTGAGCCGCAGTGGTTTAAGGCATTCGGAGAGGAAGTTCTCGACGAAGAAGCGCAAGAAAACGACGATCTTAAGAATTTCTTATGACTTTAGTCGAACGCGACCGAAAAGTTCTCTGGCATCCGTACACGCAGGAAAAAACCGCGCCGCTGCCGATTACGATCGTTCGCGCGGAAGGCATTTGGCTTTTCGCGGAAGACGGGCGGAAAATTCTGGACGGAATTTCTTCATGGTGGGTGAATATTCACGGGCATTCGCATCCGTTTTTAAACGAAGCAATTGCGCGACAGGCAAACGAAGTCGAACATGTGATGTTTGCGGGTTTTACACATAAACCTGCGGTCGAACTAGCCGAAAAACTGGTCGCGATCACGCCAAAAAATCTTACGCGCGTTTTTTATTCCGACAATGGCTCGACCGCCGTCGAAGTCGCGCTCAAAATGGCGTATCAATTTTGGCAGAATCGCGGCGAACAGCGCAAAACCTTCGTCGCTTTGACCAATGCTTATCACGGCGACACTTTTGGCGCAATGGCGGCAAGCGGGGAATCTTCCTTCACAAAACCTTTTCAAAGTTTGCTATGTCGAGTATTGCGCTCAACCGGCGATTTATCGGAATTAGAAAAAATATCCTCTGAAAATTCGCGAGAAATTGCCGCGATGATAATCGAACCGATGCTGCAAGGCGCGGGCGGAATGATCGTTTGGGAAAAGGAATTTCTGAGAAAAGTGCGCGAGCTTTGCGATAAATACAACATTTTATTGATCGCCGACGAAGTTTTGACCGGCTTCGGTCGCACCGGAAAAATGTTTGCCTGCGAACACGCCGCGATTTCGCCCGATATAATGTGTCTTTCCAAAGCGTTGACCGCCGGATATTTGCCGCTCGGCGCAACGCTCGCGACCGAAGAAATTTACAAAGCGTTTTTGAGCGACGACCGCAGCAAAACCTTTTTTCACGGGCATTCGTTTACGGCAAATCCGTTATCGTGTGCCGTTGCGCTCGCGAGTCTGAAACTATTCGAGCGCGAAAAATCTCTCGAAAAAGTCGCTTTTATCAATCAAAAATTTCAAGAGTTTTTCCCGAAAATGCTCGACTTAAAATGCGTCGCCGATATTCGAATAATCGGCGCCGTCGGAATCGTCGAATTAAATACTGGCAAAGGCTATCTCGCCGAGATCGGACAAAAACTTTATCTCGAATTTTTGCGTCGAAATATTTTGCTTCGCCCGCTCGGAAACGTCCTATATTTCATGCCGCCGTTCGTTATTTCTGAGAGCGAGATTGATTGGGTTTTGTCGGAAATTGAAGATGTCTTATTAGGAAGTCTTTAAGTATTTCTTCAAATAATTTCCCGTAAAGGAATTTTTCGCCGTCGCAATCTCCTCCGGAGTTCCGACGGCAACGATCGCACCGCCGCCGAAGCCGCCTTCGGGTCCGAGATCGATCACGTGATCCGCGGTTTTTATCACGTCCAAATTGTGTTCGATAACGAGCAAGCTTCCGCCGTTTTCGATCAGCGCGCGGAAGGCGGCAAGAAGCTTGTTTATGTCGTCAAAATGCAAACCGGTGGTCGGTTCGTCAAAGATAAAAAGCGTTTTTTGTTTTGTTTTTGTCGCAAGATGCGATGCGAGCTTTACTCTTTGCGCCTCGCCGCCGCTCAAGGTCGTCGCCGATTGTCCGAGCCGCAGATATCCGAGACCGACGGCTTCGATCACCTTTAATTTATTGACCAATTTACCGACTTCCTTGAAAAAAAGAATTGCTTCGCGAACGGTCAATTGCAAAACTTCCGCGATATTTTTCCCTCTGTATTTTATATCCAGAATTTCACCCTTAAAGCGTGTGCCGCGGCAATCTTCGCAGGTTAATTCGACGTCGGCGAGAAACTGCATTTCGACCGTGACCGTGCCGCTGCCTTGGCACGTTTCGCAGCGTCCGCCGGGCACGTTGAACGAAAAGTGCGACGGATTGAAGCCTTTTGTTCTTGCCGCATTTGTTCCGGCAAAAACTTCGCGGATCGCGTCGTAAGCCTTGATATATGTTACCGGATTTGAGCGCGGCGTTCTGCCGATCGGCGATTGATCGACGAGAATGACGTCGTCAATAAATTCCGCGCCGGCAATCTCGCGGAAATGACCGACCTGACCTTGCCATTCGCCGCGCGCTTTTTTCAATCCGGCGTATAAAATGTCGTGAATGAGCGTAGATTTTCCCGAGCCCGAAACGCCTGTGACGCAAACAAGCATTTCAAGCGGAATCTCCACGTCTATGTTTTTTAAGTTATGTTCGCGCGCGCCTGTAATTTTGATTTTCCGCTTGGACGGCGATTTTCTTTTTGTAGGGATTTTGATCTCGGCTTCGCCCCGCAGATATTTTGCCGTAAGCGACGATTTATCTTTGAGCAATCCTTTAAAATCGCCTTCGAAAACAAGATTTCCGCCAAGCTCGCCCGCATACAAACCAATGTCGAGAATATGATCGGCGGAGCGCATCGTTTCTTCGTCGTGTTCGACGACGAGCACGGTGTTGCCGATATCGCGCAGATTTTTCAAAATTTCGACAAGCCGCGCGTTGTCGCGCGGATGCAAGCCGATCGAAGGTTCGTCCAAAACATAAAGCGCGCCACCGAGAAGCGAGCCGAGATTTGTCGCGAGCTGAATGCGCTGGGCTTCGCCGCCCGAAAGCGTTGAAGCAAGGCGATTTAACGTCAAATAATCCAACCCTACGTCAGCGAGAAATTTTATTCGACGGCGAATTTCCATTAAGAGTTTTTCGGCGATGTTTTCGCGTTCTTCACTCAAAGTTAATTCATCGAAAAATTTTTGCGCGTCGTTGATCGCGAGCGAAACAACTTCCGACAAGCTCGATCCGCCGATCTTTACGGCTTGCGCTTCGCGTCTCAGCCGTCCGCCGCGGCATTCCGGACAGCGCGTATAGCCGCGATATTTTGCCATAAAAACGCGCACGTGAAGCTTGTATTTTTTTGTTTCGAGCCATTTGAAAAACCCTCGAATGCCGCGCCAAACGCCTTGTCCTTCAAAGATCGCAGATTTTTGATCATCGGTGAGATCAACGAATGGTGTTTTTGGCGAAATTCCGGCATCGGCGACGAATTGCTGTAATTCCTTTTGCGCCCAAGCGTATTGCGGACGTGTGAAAGGCTCGACCGCGCCTTCTGCGATCGAGAGATTTTCATTCGGAACGACGAGCGCGAAATCTATATCGATCGTATTTCCAAAACCCTGGCAAAGCGGACACGCGCCAAATGGCGAATTAAAACTAAAAAGGCGCGGCTCGGGCTCTTCGTAAAGCGTGCCGTCGTATTTGCAAATGAATTTTTCGGAAAAGTTCAAAACTGTAACGCCGTCTTCCAGACGGCTGTCGCGTTGGCTTCCAGCCGACGCTCCGGGACGGCAAGATGCCGTCCCGACTGCCGGCAAGATGCCGGCGGTACTTTCAGCCGTTCTAATCACCGCCGAACCGCTTGCGCGAAAACATATCTCCAGCGAATCGACCAACCTTTGTCGAATTGCCTTTTCGACTTTCAATCGGTCGATCAAGACGAATGTATTTTCAAAATCCTTGAAAGGATAATCTTCCGGTTTTTGCAGATCGATAGTTTCGCTGTCGCGGAAAAGACGCGTAAAGCCTTGCTGCATCAAGCTCAAAAGATGCGCCATCGGATTTTGGGTTTTCGGTGTTGGATTTTGGAGTTTTTCATCCGCAGCCGGAAATAAAACGTAAAATCTCTCGCCTTCGGGCAATGTATCGAGAATTTCGTCTGCCGCAGATTGAGGCGAATCTTTTTTTACTTCGCGATCGCAAACGTAACAAAAAGTTTGCCCGACCCGCGCAAAAAGCAGTCGCAAATAGTCGTAAATTTCGGTTTGCGTGGCGACCGTCGAACGCGGGTTTCGCGTTGAATTTTTCTGCCTGATCGCGATTGCCGGCGCGATTCCGATGATCTCGTCAACATCCGGCTTGTCCATTCTTTCGAGAAACTGTCGGGCGTAAGCCGAAAGCGATTCGACGTAACGGCGCTGACCTTCGGCGTAAAGCGTGTCAAAGGCAAGCGATGATTTTCCCGATCCGGAAACGCCCGTAACGACCGTTAATTTATTAAGCGGAAGGCGAAACGAAATATTTTTGAGATTGTGAACGCGCGCGCCGCGCACCTCAATCGCCTCTTCTTTGGTTTTTACCGCCTGCATAGATAAGAATTCCGCCCTAAAGACAAAAGAAAAGTTTATCAAATTGAGTTTTGGAAACAAAACCGGCAAAAAAACGATCAACAGCCGACAAATTCTGAGGAATAAAACATTCGCGACCGGTGATATAATCGAAGTCGTGAAAGCAATTCTAGCGTTTTACGTTTTGTCGATTTCGATGCTAGCAGGCTGTTCGACTCAAATGGTCGAAAGTCAAAAAACGATCGAAAATCCGCAATCGGAAGTCGGCGCGCCGCAATCAAAACAAATGGTTTTAGTAGAGTTATTCACATCCGAAGGCTGAAGCAGCTGTCCGCCGGCTGACCGTGCGTTAGCCTTACTCGAACGCGAACAGCCCGTTGCGGGCGCCGAAATCATAACGCTTTCGTTCCACGTCGATTATTGGAACCACCTCGGTTGGAAAGACGAGTTTTCCTCGCCGCTTTACAGTCAGAGACAAGAATTCTATGCACGAAAATTCGGATTGGGCTCGGTTTATACGCCTCAAATGGTCGTTGACGGCACAGTCGAATTTGCCGGAAGTAATTCGGGCACAGCGGTGAATGCGGTGCTCGAAGCCGCGAAACGACCAAAGCCGAAGATCGAGATTTTCCGCGAAAACGAAAAATTAAGAATAGAGATCGCTAATTTGGCGCGACACGAAGCATCGTCCGTTTACCTCGTGACCACTGAGGATAATTTGTCTACGGACGTCAAACGCGGCGAAAATTCCGGTCAGCGGCTCTCACATGTTTCGGTGGCGAGAGAGCTAAGATCGATCGGACTGATAGATCCAGAATCCACTGGTTTCAAAATGGAAACAGTCGTTTCAGTTCAGCCTTTCTGGAAAGTGGAAAATCTAAAATTGATCGTGTTCGTTCAGGAAAATTCAACTCGAAGGATCTTAGCGGTCGGCAGAATTAACTATTAAACGCGTCACCATCAAAAATCGTTTAGAAAAATTTTCGCGCTAGTTTTCTTCGGATTCCATCTTGCGAAGTGGAATGACCTGCCGCACTTTCCGGATATTTGAATTTAGGTATAATATTTGACATTAGTTTTTATTCAGCAAAACGCGAATCAAAATATTTTTGTACGATGCTGGAACAAAAGACAAAAAATTGAATTTGAACTCCGGAACTAAGAAAAAATCGACACAAAATGCACTTTTATAATTTTATTGATTATTGCGGAATGCTGACGGACAAAAAGCGTTTGGATGCATACGTACGGGCATTAAAAGATGCAATAAATTCAGACTCAATAGTTTTAGACCTGGGTGCGGGAACCGGAATTTTTTCCGTTTTAGCTTGTGATTTTGGTGCGAAAAAAGTTTATGCGGTTGAGGCAAATCCATTGATCAAACTTCTTGATAATGTCATTGGTGAACGAGGTTACGAATCAAAGATCGAAGTTATCCAAGAATTCTCGAATGAAATTGATTTGAAAGAAAAAGCGAATGTTTTGATTTCCGATATCCACGGCGGTTTTCCGCTTCACGAATCGAGTATCGAAACGATAATCGATGCACGCAAAAGACTTCTCACAAACGATGCCGTTTTGATTCCAAGAAAGGAAACTATTTATTTTGCTGTTTCCCAGTCAAGTAAGATTTATGAAGAAAACGTTACGAAGTATTTACAGGATTTTCACGGTTTCAAAATTTCGTCCTCGGAGCGTTTTGTTCATAACCGCTGGTTTGGAGCAAAAGATGAAGATGAAAAATTGCTTACAGGATCGCAAATGTTCGCCGAGATAAATTACCGTACAATTGAAGAAACGAGTTTTACGGCAGAACTTGAATGGAAAATTACAGAAGACGGAACAGCGCACGGGCTTCGAGGCTGGTTTGAAAACGAACTTTCCGACGATAACGGAGTTTCCAATGCCATCGGAATTGAAGAAACGACCTACGCAAAACCTTTTTTTCCGTTTCAAGAGCCGGTTGATGTAAAAAAAGGCGATGTAGTTTTAACGCAAATTTCTGCCAATTATGAAAAAGGTAATTACACTTGGAGTTGGAAAACCAAAATTCTTGAACAGGGAAGTGTAAATAAAATTAAAGCAAATTTTACGCAATCCGTTTTGGCTTCGATGTTTATTGACCCAAAAGTTATGTTGAAGCAGTCGGAATATTATGTTCCCAATAAAAATGAAACCGCAGCGATCGATTTGTTTATAATAAATTCGATGGATGGCGAGATGATGCACGGCGATACCGCGGATGCTTTACTCGAAAAATATCCGAAAAAATTCAAGTCCTTTGATGAATCGCTGGAGTATGTTGCTGAAATTTCGCGAAAATATAGTAAATAATCAATTTAAAACATTGACCTGAGAAAATTCCTAAGATATCATTGATTTCGTCTATGATTTGAAAAGGCTCTGGTGCGTAAAATTTCAGAGAGCAACGAAAAACTCATATAAAGAAGTCAATATTTGGTAGAAATTAAAGTTATAGGGGAGAACGATATTATGTTACCGATCGCTAGGAAGAATGACTTGGTTGTTCAAGAAATGGGAAATGAAGTTTTGATTTATGATCTGAAAACAGACAAGGCTATTTGTTTAAACGAAACATCTGCTTTGGTTTGGCAAAACTGCGACGGCAAAACGACCGTTAACGAAATTGCAAAAACGCTTGAGAAAAAACTCGGTAAATCGATCAATGAGGATTTGGTTTGGTTTGCGTTAACTCAATTAGGTAAAGAAAATCTAATAACAGAAGAAGCTGATTTTTCAAATAAATTTGCTGGACTCACGCGGCGGGAGATCATCAAACGAGTTGGTATTACAACTGCGGTTGCATTGCCGATCGTTACAGGTTTGGTAGCACCGGTCGCAGCACAAGCAGTTTCTTGTGCAGCTGCCCCGCCGGGGATGAATCCTGCGGGAAGCGGTTGTCCTTGTGCATCACCCGGTGACTGCACCGGCGGACCTTGTATGACTGGAATGTGCTAGATTCACCACCGAACATCGTAAGTTGTGAAGTTTTCGCGCCAGTTATCTGGCGCGTTAATTTTTAGGATCGGAATTTTTCCGTCAAAAACGATCTCGCTTTCCGGAATTCGCTGCAAGCGGTAGGTTCTGCCGGTCGGCGAGCAAACGATCAGCGTAACTTTATCTTCCAAAAAGCGCGAGACAACCGCACTTCGCCAATCTTTTTTTGAGCGGACAAGAAGCTTCGCTCCTACCGGCAACTCGCGCAGCGTTATTCGAGGTCCCGCAATTTTCATTTGTTCAAGTAAGCTGAAGCTAGATATTATCTTCAAACGGCAGATCTTGCTGCATTTTATTTCGACTTACCGCGTAGAGACGCAAACCGAGCGAGATCATCACAATTGAAAGTCCGAACCAGATCAAAACCCAAATAAGAGCGGGAATTCCGGTCGCGGAAGCCATATTCGCGGCGTCGGTCGGCGTATCGGTTGCGACGGAGATGAAAAATAGGTCTTTCAGACTAAAAAAAGCATTTAGCAAACATTGAACCGCGAGAAAACTCAACGCGAAATTAACCCATTTCATACTCGCGAACCGCGCGATCGCAAAAAGCCCGATCGTTAAGATCGCGCCCGAAAAAACGGTAAAGACTACACTTAAAAAGGTTATGTTGACCGAAAGAATATTCCACATCGGCGCGAGCAGACCGAAAATTACGGTCATAATTCCGACAAAACCCGCGGAAAAGTAGAGCGCTTTGCGAGACGAATAGTTATAGCGCATCCAGATGAGAAGCAGCACACCGAAGAGCGTCGCGCCGAGATAACCCGCGCTCGAGATAAAAAGCTGCGAAAGCCAACCGGACGATGTCGACCAAACGACGCCGCTCGCATCGGGTGAAACCGTAAGGCTTTGCACCGCATTTCCGGTTAAAACCGTTGCCAAAACGTGGCTGCCTTCGTGAACGAAGGTTGCAAAAAGTTGAAGCGGATAAAGAACAATATTCAATGAAGGGAAAACCCACGTGGAAAGAATCCATAAAACAACGCTGATCACGGTGGCAAATATCAGCAAACTGACCTGAGGCTTGGCATCTTCGGCGAATTTGTATCTCATCTTAATAAAGCTCCTTTTTCAAAATTCTGCAATAACTAACGCTTTATTTTACATCAAAGTTCGCCTATATCTTACTCTTCAAGAACATAATCCGACTTGCCGCCCGTTTTCGATTCAAGCTGAATTTCCGTGATCTTTATGTCTTTTTGCACGGCTTTGCACATATCGTAAACGGTCAAAGCCGCAATCGAAACCGCTGTTAGCGCCTCCATTTCGACGCCCGTTTGCGCGTTTGTCGCGCTTTCAGCTTCAAGATAAACGCCGAAATCTTTTAGCTCGGCGCGAACGTCAATCTTCGAAAGACTGATTTGATGGCAAAGCGGAATGAGATTTGAGGTTTGTTTTGCCGCCATAATTCCGGCGATTCGCGCGATCTCCAGCGGATTTCCTTTCGGATTTTCGTTCGAGCGGAGAATTTTTATCGTTTCGGCGTTAAGCAAAACCTTTGACGATGCGACAGCGTGGCGCGTTATGGTTTCCTTTTCGCCGACGTCGACCATTTTTACATTTCCTTTGTCATCAAAATGCGAAAGTTTTTCCATAATTTCCTCGCCTTAAAGATCAGAGTGTTTCCGCCGAGTAAAACTTCA
>JBGTFE010000023.1:0-8477 GCA_041747435.1 Pyrinomonadaceae bacterium
GGATTTTATATAAATATTTTTGCCGGAAACATTCCCTGCTTTGATCGTAAAAGTTTTTCCGTTTTCCAAATTTATTTTTGCTTCACGAAAAACCGGCGTTCCGAAATCGTAATTCGGAATCGAAGGCGAAACCGGATAAAAACCCAGTGCGCTCAAAACGAACCACGCCGACATCTGCCCGCAATCTTCATTGCCGATCAATCCGTCAGGCGTCGGCTTATAAAATTCGTCCAAAATCTTGCGGACATAAACTTGAGTTTTCCAAGGCTCGGCGGCGTAATTATACAGATACGCGATATGATGCGAAGGCTCGTTGCCGTGCGCGTATTGCCCGATTAAGCCGGTAATATCTGGCTGTGCGCGCCCCGCGAGTTTTTGTTCGGTCGTAAAAAGTTCGTCCAATTTTTTAGAAAAATTTTCTTTCCCGCCGTGAAGTTCGATCAAACCGCCAACATCGTGCGGCACAAAAAAAGAATATTGCCACGAATTTCCTTCTGTAAAATGAAACGTCACTTCGTTTGGCGCAAACGGCGAAATCCAATTTCCGTTTTGCTTCGGACGCATAAATCTGGTTTGTTTGTCGAAAAGATTTTTGTAAAACTGCGCGCGGCGAATGTATTTATCGTATTCGCTCTTATAATAATTCGTTTTTTCGCTTCCGAGTCTATCATTTACGCCGCTTGTGACTACGCTTTTTATATGAAGGCTTTTTGCAATCTGCGCGATGCAAAAATCGTTATAAGCGTATTCGAGCGTTTTTGAAACCGATTCCTGCTCGTCTTCCATCGAGATATAACCGCGTTTTTTATACGCTTCCAAGCCGAAATGATTCAGTTCCGCGCTGTGTTTTGCGGCTTCATAAGCCTTTTCATAATTAAAGCCGATGTCTTTCGCCATCGCGTCGGCAATTACCGAAACGGCGTGATAGCCGATCATCGTATCGGTTTCGTTTGCCGCAAGTTCCCAGACGGGAAGCCGTCCGCCTTGTTCGTATTGCCTTATAAACGTATTGATAAAATCGGCGGTGCGTTTTTGGTCGATGATCGTATAAAGCGGATGCGCCGCGCGGAATGTGTCCCAAAGCGAAAAGACGGTGTAGTTATCAGAAGCCCGCACGTTAGTAAGGGCGGAATCGGAAGTTGGCGGTTTTTTTCCACCCTTGCTTACGCGCGGGTTTCTGATTTCGTTAATGTTGTGAATTTTTTTGTCCAAACCCAGATATTTTCCGTCAACATCCTGAAAAACGTTCGGAGCGGTCATCGTGTGATAAAGCGCGGTGTAAAAGTTCGTCATCTGCGCTTCCGAACCGCCCGCCACTTCGATCTTGCTTAGCTCTTTGTTCCAGGCAGTTTTCGCGTCGTTGCGGACTTTTTCAAAATTCCAATCGGGAATTTCCGCTTCGAGATTCTTTCTCGCGCCTTCGATGCTGACGGGCGAAATTGCGACTTTAACTAGTAGTTGGCGATTTTTGGGTTTATCAAATGGAAAAATAACTTTTATGTTTTCGCCAAGGACAGTATCAACCCAAGCTCTCGAAACGTAATCACGAGTATTATCTGGTGCAAAATAAGGAGCAGCAAATCTTTCGGAAAATTCTGCTGAGAAATATACAATTTGATCTTTCGCCCAACTTGATGAACGACGATAACCTTCAATACGATTTTCTTTGATTTCCAGCCTCGACATTAAAACCTTATCTCGCCATATCAAATCCAACAATATATTGGCATTAATATTTTCGGGAAAAGTGTAGCGATGAAATCCAGCACGAGTTGTTGCGGTAAGTTCAGCCGTTACGCCATTGTCCATTTTGACGGAATAGTAACCTGGTTCAGCTTTTTCGTTTTGATGTGAAAAGGTTGATTTTGTTTTATTAAAATCCGGCTCGCCGATCGTCGGCGCAAACAAAATATCGCAGTAATCGGGAATTCCGGTGCCGCTTAGGTGCGTGTGAGAAAAGCCGAAAATTACATTGTCCGAGTAATGATATCCGGAGCTTCCGTCCCAATTATCTTCGCGTGTGTCGGGCGATAGCTGCACCATTCCAAAAGGCAAAGTCGCGCCCGGAAATGTGTGTCCGTGTCCGCCTGTGCCGATAAAAGGATTGACATATTGCGTGTAATTCTTAGTTTGCGCGGAAGGATTTGACGCAAAAGCAAAGATGCAAAAGACAAGAATGAAAAGAGGGCTTTGGAATTTAATTTGAGCGGGCTTCATTTGCTTTAGACTAAAGCAAATCAAGAAATTCCGTCAATTCGCTCGGAAGCGGCGCGGTGAAATTCATTTTTTCTTTTGTCTCGGGATGTGTGAACGAGAGTTTTTCGGCGTGCAGGAAAAAGCGGTCTAAATCTGTAATTCCCTTGCGCACCTTTAAGTCTTTCACAGTTTTGTCGCGCCCGGCGTTGTAGGTTTCGTCACCGACGACCGGATGATTTATATGCGCCAGATGAACGCGAATCTGATGCGTTCTGCCGGTTTTTATCTCGACGGCAAGAAGCGCGAATTTTTCAAATCGCTTTTTTGCTTTCCAAAGCGATAAAGCATATCGCCCGTGCGCGCGAACGGACATTTTCGTCCGATTGTGTTTTTCGCGCGCGATCGGCGCTTCAATTTTGCCTGTGTTAGTGTCTATTTCGCCGTGAACAAGCGCGATATATGATTTATAAACTTCGCGATCGTGAAACTGATCGGACAATTTCTCGTGCGTTGCGCCGTCTTTTGCTACAACGATCAAGCCGGAAGTGTCTTTATCGAGCCGATGAACGATTCCGACACGATTTGCGGTGTTTGTTTTAAACCCGCCCGCTAACACAGGCGGTTCTGACAATTTGAAATGCCACGCGATGGCGTTGGCGAGCGTGCCGCCTGAAACGCCCGCGCCGGGATGAACGACCATTCCCGCAGGTTTATTGATGACCGCTAAAAGCTCGTCTTCATAAATTATGTCGAGCGGAATGTTTTCCGGCTCGAAAGTTTCCGCCGGAAGCGCTGTTAATTCGACCTCGATCTCATCATTTGCGCGGAGTTTGTAGGAAGATTTTGCCTCGCTTTGGTTTACCAGAACATCGCCGCCGTCGATCAATTTCTGCAGCCGTGATCGCGACCAATTTTCTATTCTTTCGGCAAGAAAGGCGTCGAGCCGTTTTCCAATATCAAAAGACGAAGGATGAAGGATTAAGGATGAATTTTCTTCGTCGTTATTCACTGGTTTTTTCGTTTTTGAAAAAGTCTTCAGGCAGATGCTCGCCATAAGTGCGGAAGTAAAGCTGACGCTTTAATTCTTGTTCGGAAAGATCTTTCGGCAGCGAGGCGAGAATGACTTTTCGAGCGGTTGCAAACATTCCGAACATAAATTTGGCGCGTTCCTCAACAGAGCGTTTCATCCATAATTCATTTTGGAGTTCTTCGATTTCACGAGTCGTGTCCATCAACATAATTTTTTCCCAACAATTCGATACATTCTTCTAACAAATCTTTAACACCTAATCTTTCTGCCCAAAAATTTACGTATTCTGCGTCGTAACCGTTGCGAATAATGTTTGCTGCATCACGCATTTGCATTTCCGATCTGCTGTTTTTTGCCCAATTCAGTTTGGATAAGATCAAATCATCGCGGCTGATCGTCCAAACATCAAAATCGGTAAATCTGATATTTTCCCGCCGCGAAAAAGCGAGTTTCTGAAACTCATCATCTTTCCGCACGACACAATCTACTTTGACGATTTTTTGATTGTGCAGAATATTGAACATAGATTTCCGCGAAATCGCATCGCGCACCCGGCTTTGAGGTATATAATAATCGTCCTCAAATTCTCTGATTATTCTTTCGGCATCCGTTTGGCTGACTTCAATGATAATGTCAATATCGTTTGTCATTCGCATCATTGAATAACGAATCATTGCCATTGAGCCGGTCAGCATATATGGGATTTTCAGACGCTCAAACCGTTCAATAACGTCTTTTAAAATTTCTTCCTGATCTTCGAATAAAGAAGCCATTTTTCACACTGTTTCTTTTTTTCGCAACCGCAGAAACATAAAGACGATCGCAAAAACCGCGACCACGAGACTGATCATCTGCGAGGTTGAAAGCCCGGTTAAATCGCTTAAACCGAATAAGTTGCCGCGCGGATCGTCGCGCCAAAATTCGATCGTAAACCGCACAATGCTGTAAATGATGCCGTAAGCGATCAAGATCTGTCCGTCAAACTTTTTCTTTTTGTGCAGGTAGATCAAAATGCCGAAAACCGCAAGCATTGCGATCGATTCGTAAAGCTGCGTCGGATGCAGATGAAGCGCGCCGCCGCCTTCGGTGTAAATCGGAACGCCCGTAAAATCGTGCGCTTGTTCGGTAAAATGAACGCCAAAAATCGAATCTGTCGGCTTTCCCCAGCAGCAGCCGGCGGCAAAACAGCCTTGACGTCCGATCGCTTGTCCGAGCGCGAGTCCGGGCGCAAAGGCATCCGCCACTTTCCAAAACGACAGTTTATACAAACGAATCAGAAGGAAAAGTGTGATAAAACCGCCGAGAAATCCGCCGTAATAAATGCCGCCGGAACGCAAAAAATCGAGCGAGAATATTTCGACGTTGGGTTCGACGAAATACATTAAAATCTTCGAACCTGCAAGTCCGCCGATAAGCGTCCATAACCCTAAATCGTAAATTCTTTCGCGTGGCAAACCATCGCGCGCCGCTAATTTCGACGCGACAAAAAGCGCGAGCAGCATGCCGACCGCGAGCAAGACGCCGTAGGTATTTATCGGGAAATTACCAATTCTAAATAGTTCCGGAAACATCTTGTGTCTTCTGTTTTTTCTTCGAAAAAATTATGTCCAAAATTAAAAGTCCCGCGCCGATGCAGATCGCCATATCAGCAACATTAAACGTCGGATAATGCCAGTTGCCAAACTGAACGTCGATAAAATCGACGACAAAACCGAGCCGCAAACGGTCGGTTACGTTGCCGACGATTCCCGCGAGCAGCAGTGCCAGCCCACCGAGAACACGGTCGTCCGAGCGCGGCACTCGCCAAAAATAATACAAAACGAGGATCGACGCAATAAAAGCGACGGCGGAAAGTCCCCAACGTCCGGTTTCGCCATGATCGTCAAAAAAACTAAATGCGACACCGGGATTTTCCGCATAGGTAAAGCTCAGGAAATCCGAAATTACGGTCTTACTCTCAGCAAAACGCAGATTCCGAATCGCCCAACCTTTTGTTGCTTGATCGATGATAAAAACCGCGCCCGAAGCGGCAAGGTAAGCGAGTTTCCACAAAATATCTTTTTTATTCACAATAACTTAAGCTGCTGCGCTTTTTTCGATCTCGGTCAAGGCATCGACACACCGTTCACAAACGCTTTCATACTTTTCTGATTCGCCAACTCTAACCGAATAATTCCAGCAGCGCTCGCATTTTAAGCCGTCGGCTTTGTTTATTTCAACATTAAAACGCTCGTTTTCGCGAACTTCCACCTGAGAAACGATAAAAATGTAGCGCAAATCTGCGTAAAAAGGCAATAAAAATTTCGCTGTTTCTTTCTCGACGGTCAGGATCACTTTTGCCTCAAGCGACGAGCCGATCTGTTTGCCTTCGCGCGCTTCTTCGAGGCGTTTTAAAATTTCGTCACGGATAGAAAAAATACGTTCCCAATCCGATAAAAGTTGCGAATTGTCCGCGCCGGAAACCTTAGGAAATTCCGCCAGATGCACCGATTCAAGTTTTTGATGCGGCAGATTTTCAAATGCTTCGTCCGCCGTAAAAGCCAGTATCGGCGCGAGCAAAAGGCATAATTTCTCAGTGATCTCGTAAAGCGCGGTTTGTGCCGAACGCCTCTCGGGCGAACGCGGCGCAAATATATAAAGCCGATCTTTAATGATATCGAAATAACGCGCCGAAAGAGTCACGGTACAAAGACTGTAAAGCGATTGATACACGGTCTGAAAGTCGAAATTCTCGTAACCCGCGACACATTTTTCAACCGCTTTGTCCACGCTCGCTAAAGCCCAACAATCGATCTCGAGCATCTCGGCAAGCGCGACTTTATCGTGTTCCGGATGAAAACCTTCGAGATTTCCGAGCGCGTAACGCAAAGTATTTCTAAATTTACGGTAGGCGTCGACGATTCGAGAAAGGATCTCGTCCGAGCAGCGCATATCTTCGGTGTAATCGACCGCCGCCGCCCAAAGACGTAAAATTTCAGCGCCGGATTTTCCGACAATTTCGTTCGGCGAGATCGCGTTTCCGGTCGATTTGTGCATTTGCTTTCCTTCGCCGTCAACAACCCAGCCGTGCGTGATCAGATTTTTATACGGTGATCTATCGTGCGCCGCCGCGCCGCACATAAGCGATGAATTGAACCAACCTCGAAACTGGTCGCCGCCTTCCAGATAAACTTCCGCCGGAAAACGAAGGTTCTCGCGAGTTTCCAAAACCGCAACGCAACTCGAACCCGAATCGAACCAAACGTCTAAAATATCGGTTTCCTTGTTAAATTCTGCACTGCCGCATTTCGGACATTTAAAATTCTCGGGCAAAAGCTCCTTAGCTTCGCGGTTATACCATGCGTCGGCGGTTTCTTCGAGAAAAATGTCCGCTACATGATCGACGATTTCCGGTTCGGCGATCGCTTCGTCGCAATTTTTGCAGTAAAAAACCGGAATCGGAACGCCCCACAAACGCTGACGCGAAACGCACCAATCGGGACGTCCCTTGACCATGTTCGACATCCGCCCTTTGCCCCAATTTGGATGCCAGTTTACGCTTTCGATCTCGCGTAGTGCGGTTTTCCGAAGAGACGTAGCGCCAGCATCTTGCTGGCTGTCGTGAAGGCTTCCAGCCTTCGCATCGTCGGCAAGATGCTCACGCGACTGCCGCCAAGATGGCAGCGCTACAGCGTCCATCGAAATAAACCACTGCGGCGTGGCGCGAAAGATCACGGGATTTTTGCAGCGCCAGCAATGTGGGTAGCGATGATTGTAGTTTTCCGAATAAAGAAGCGCGCCTCGCTCTTTCAAAAGTTCGACAATCTTCGGATTTGCGTTGAAAATATTTTCGCCGCCGAAAAATTCGACGTCGGATGTAAAATTTCCGGCGTTATCGACCGGACAATAGATTTCCAAACCGTATTCGCGCCCGATTACAAAATCGTCATGTCCGTGTCCGGGAGCGGTATGAACGCAGCCTGTTCCCGATTTTTGAGAAGTTTTGCTTTCAAAACGCACGTCGAGTTCCGTTTCGGCATCGGCTTCGCCAAGCGTCACGTGCTCGCCGTTCATCAAAAACGAAACGCGATCGAGCCAGGCATGTTTGGCTTCTTTTCGGTCTAATTTTGAGCCTTTGAAACGCGCAAGCTCTTTTGTTTCGCTTAAACCACAAGTTTCGGTAAACGCTTTAGCAAGCTCGCTGGCGACAATATAAACTTCATCGCCTGACTCAACCGCCGAATAATCAAAATCGGGATGAACCGCGATTCCCAAATTTGCCGGAAGTGTCCAAGGCGTTGTCGTCCAGATCACGACAAAGATGTTTTTGTCCTTTAAATTCGCGTCGATCTCGCTCAAATCCGAAACGAGCGGAAATTTTACATAAACCGAAGGCGACGTGTGTTCCTTGTATTCGACTTCGGCTTCGGCAAGCGCGGTTTGATCGTGAATGCACCAATAAACCGGGCGCAAGCCTTTGTAAACGTAACCGCGCTCGAGAAATTTTCCGAAAAGCCGCGCGGTCGCCGCTTCGTATTCGGGCGACATTGTAAGATACGGATTTTCCCATTCGCCCAAAATTCCGAGCCGCGAAAAATCGCGCGTTTGCCCGTCCATTGCGTGCGTCGCGTGCTCGCGGCAAATGCGCCGGAAAGTATTTACCGGAAGATCGGCTTTGTTTTTTCCTTTTTCGGCGAGCTTTTTCTCGACGTGCGTTTCGATCGGCAAACCGTGACAGTCGTATCCGGGAACGTAAGGCGAATCAAAACCGCGCATCGTCGCCGATTTAACGACAAAATCCTTTAGAATTTTATTGAGCGCGGTGCCGATATGAATGTCGGCGTTTGCATACGGCGGTCCGTCGTGCAGAATAAATTTTTCCGCATTTTTCCGGATCGCTCGGATCTTTTCGTAAAGTTTTATTTCCGCCCATTTTTTCAAACGCGCCGGTTCCGATTGCGCAAGATTCGCCTTTTGCCCAAATTCGGTTTTCGGCAAATTAACGGTTTTCTTTAGTTCTAAAGGTTCGGTCATAAAAGTGAAATCTTAACATTTCGCGGTAAAAAAATCCGCTGTTGCAGATCTAAAACCCAAAATCAAAAGTCCCGAGCCTTTGATTCAGACTCGGGACTTATTTGAACGAAGATTTACCTTCGGCTCTCTAAGGAGCGAAGTCCCTTTCCGTAATAATGCTAATTATGTCGAAGGCAAATCTCATATGGCATTTCCAATATATTTATGCCAGTTAATTTAATTTTAGTCAATTAATTTT
>JBGTFE010000024.1:0-45174 GCA_041747435.1 Pyrinomonadaceae bacterium
ACCGCCGGCTGAAAGTTCATAAACAGTCGGATTTGTTTCGACTTCGCGCAGATGTAAAACCAAATCCGTAAATTTTCGAATTCTTTCAAGTGTTACTTTTAATTCGGTATCGTTTTGAATCATTCGACAGTTTAATTTCAAGTATTCATTAAGTATTCGGCAAATTCTTTAACAAAAGTTTCTATCTCTTTGACAGTAAGTTTAGCTTTAAAGTTTACTGAGTCATCATCCCACCTATCTTCAAATATAAACCCTTCAACATCTTGTCCCTGTGGATACGGTTCTATCCTAAAATGTGCTACTGCGTTTCTCAGATGCTCAATAACTTGCCTTAAAGTCGGATTTTCTAAAACTGAAATAGATTCGAGCGAAATTCCATATTCTTTTAGTTTTTTACTTTCAATATATGGAATCTTTTCATAAAAAATCTCATATGGAACTATAAGAAGTCCAACTAGACAGTTTAGTAACAATGTTACATTTTTATCTCCTTTATAATCGTTTAAAATATCAAGAGTTTTTTCCAAAAAATGTTGTTCAAAATCTTTTCTATAACTCATAAATTAAATTTCAACCAGATCAATTTGCGCTTTTTGCAGTTTGCCCGAATAGTCAACATAGATTGATTTCCATTCCGAGAAAATATCTAAAACCTGCGTGCCGGCTTCGCGGTGTCCGTTGCCTGTGCCTTTTGTGCCGCCGAACGGGAGATGAACTTCCGCGCCGATGGTTGCCGAATTGACGTAGCAGATGCCGGTGTAAAGTTCCTGCATCGCGTAAAAAGATTGATTGACATCCTGCGTATAGATCGCCGACGACAAGCCGTATTTGACATCGTTGACAATATCAATCGCTTCGTCCAAAGTCGAAAACGGAATGACCGACGTAACGGGTCCGAAAATTTCTTCCTGCCCGATGCGATTATTGCGGTCAACGTCCGTGAAAACGGTCGGTTCGATAAAATAACCCTTTTTGTGATCGCCTTTTGTCAGACGATTTCCGCCGCAAGCCAATGTCGCTTTGTCTTCTTTTTGCCCGATCTCGATATAGCTCAAAATCTTGTCCATCGCTTGTTGATTGATAACCGGACCAACCTCGGTTTTGGTGTCTAAACCATTTCCAACACGCAATTTTTTAACACGCTCAACCAATTTTTCGGTGAATTTCTTATAAACTTTTTTGTGAACAACTAATCGTGAAGAAGCCGTGCATCTTTGCCCCGAAGTTCCGAACGCGCCCCACAAACTGCCTTCGACGGCATTGTCAATGTCGGCATCGTCCATCACGATGATCGCGTTTTTGCCGCCCATTTCTAAAGAAACGATTTTGTTATCACGCGCACACGCTTCGGCGATGATTCGTCCCGTATCGGTCGAACCCGTGAACGAGATCAGTCGCACGTCTTTGTGATTGACGAGTGCCGCGCCCGCTTGCGCTGCGCCGTTGACGACATTGACGACACCTTTCGGAATTCCTGCTTCTTCACAGGCTTTAACAAGGTTAATGGTTGATAAAGGAACATCTTCGCCCGATTTGATAACGACCGTATTTCCGCAAACGAGCGCGGGAATAAGTTTCCAAGAAGGAATCGCCATCGGAAAATTGAACGGCGTGATCAAACCGCAAAGCCCGACCGGCTGACGAACGCACATCGCAAATTTGTTCGGCATTTCCGCCGGAGTCGTAAAGCCATGAAGCCGTCTGCCTTCGCCCGCCGTGTAATATGTGCAGTCAATCGCTTCCTGCACATCGCCGCCCGCTTCTTTCAAAACTTTGCCCATTTCCCGCGTCATCTGGCGCGTAAAATCGTCTTTGTTTTTACGCAAAACTTCGCCCAAACGGAAAAGAATTTCGGCGCGTTTCGGCGCGGGCGTTCTGCGCCATTTGGTCGCCGCATTTTTTGCCGCTTCGACCGCCGCGTTGACATCTTCCTCGTTTGATTTCGGAAAACGTCCGACAATATCCGAAGTGTCCGCCGGATTGATGTTGTCAAACCATTCGCCCGACGATGATTTTATCCATTCGCCGGCGATGTAATTATAAAAAGTTTTCGTTGAAGTTTTTTTCGTTTTTGCCTCTTTCGCTTTCGTCATATCTCGTAAATAGTAAATCGTAAACCGTGAATAGTAAAATTTCACCATTCACGATCTACGATTTTGCGATTATCTAATTTTTACTGCACGGTAAACTGGACGATTCGCTGCGCGGCGGTTCTCGTCAGACGGTTGTAACTCAAAATATGAAGAACGACCGCGTCGCCTTTTTTTAAATTTCCGGCGATATTATTAAAAGATTTGATATCTGTCACAGAAACGCGGTTGATCCGCTGAATGACGTCGCCTTCGTTCAGAGCTTCGGTGCCGTTTGAATTCTTGACGTCGGCAATGTAGCTCGCCGGATTTATTTCTTTTATCACCAAGCCTTTTTCACCTTCCAATTTATACGCGGCGGCAAGCTGCGGTGTAAATTCGCCAACGGTCAATCCCAAAGGCTGAGTTTGTTTTTTCCCATCGACCGGAAGCTTGCGCTGCGAGCCGTCTTCATCGGAAAAACTCGTCGACGGGCGCTCGGCTAACTTTAAAGAAACGGATCTGCGGTCGAGCTTCGCCCCGTTTTCACGGAAAAACGTCAAGGTGATGGTCTGATCGGGAAGTGTGGACGCAACTTTTTCGATCAAGTCCTGCGCGTTTGCGACCGGTAAACCGTTGAATTCGACAATTATGTCATTTGCTTGAAAACCCGCATTTGCGGCGGCGCTCGCTCTATCGCGGACCTCGGTGATGATCGCGCCTTTCGGCTCGCTCAGCCCGTAAACTTTGGCGAATTCGACTCTGACCGATTCGAGGATCACGCCAAGATAACCGCGCCGGACTTTGCCCGTTTCAACTATTTGCCGATAAACATTCGACGCCTCATTTGACGGAAGCGCAAAGCCGATGCCGTTATAATCGCCCGTCGAAGTTGCGATCTGCGAATTCACACCGATCACCTCGCCATTCATATTTACAAGCGGTCCGCCGGAATTTCCGCGATTGATCGCCGCGTCAGTCTGAATAAATTTCTGAAACGCGCTCGCGTATGGAGTTTCGCGTTTTGTCTGCGAAATAATGCCGGCGGTGACGGTTCGCGCCAAACCAAACGGCGAGCCGATCGCCAAAACCCAATCGCCGACTTGCGCCGTATCAGAATTGCCCAATCTTACGAACGGCAGATCGCGCGCAGTATCAATTTTCAAAACAGCGAGATCAGTTTCCTCATCAGTTCCGACGATCTTTGCCAAAAACTCCTCGCCCGTTTGAAGCCGAACCTTGATCCGCGAAACATCGTTTACGACGTGATAATTCGTCAGAATGTAACCGGATTTATCGACCACGAAACCGCTTCCGACGCCCGCGCTCGGACGCCGCGCCTGTCGACGGAGAAATTCCATAAGGTCGTCAACGCTTCCATTTCCCGAACTTCCTCCGTTTCCGGTAGCGCCGTTGTCTTTTACCGCGACTTCCTGAACTTTCCCTTTTGTTTCGATACTAACGACCGCCGGCTCGACGCGCTTTGCAACTTCAGCAAACGAAGCCGAAAGCCTTTCCGACGTAGAGTTCGTATTGATCTGTGCAACGACGGGTTCCGCTCCAAAGCCGACCATCAACCACGCAAACGCGGCAAGCGAAAGACTTGAGAAAATCCTTACCTTTTTATTTTCAAAACCGTTCATAATTTTTACCTAAAACTTCTGACTTGGCATTAACCGAGTATAGCAAAAGGCGCTTAAGAATTACGAGAAAAACTTCGTATGCGGGATTTAATTCTCCATCGAAAGCAAAACTTTCATAACGCCTTTTTTTTCTGCGGATGCAAAGGCTTCGATGCCGCTGGCAAGCGAAAAGTTTTCGCTGACCAAATTTTTGACAGCTACTTTTTTATCTTTCAAAAGCTCGATCGCCGGAGCAAAACGCCCGCAGCGCGAACCCACGATCGTGATCTCATCGACCACAACGCGCGAGGCTTCCCACGTCGGCGAGCCGTGAAATGTTGATTTCAAAACCAATTTTCCGCGCGGTTTCACGAGATCGAGCGCGAGCGCAAAACCCGATTCCGATCCGCTCGCCTCGACCGCAACGTCAAAACGCTTTTTCAATTTTGCGGAATTTTCGAGCAAAATTGTTTCGATATTACGGTTTTCGAGCAGCGCAAGTTTTTCGCGATGCTTGCCGATTACGGATACATTTTTCGATTTCAGCGACAAACTTTGCGCGCAAAGATTGCCGAGTTTCCCTTCGCCAACGACGACAACGCGGGTTTCTGGAAAAATTTCGACCTGTTCGGTTATCCCAAAAGCCGCCGCGAGTGGTTCGACAAAAACGGCTTCTTCATCGGAAATTTCCGCCGGAACTTCCAGAAGATTTCGCGTTGGCAACTGAAGGAATTCGGCATGAGCGCCGTCGCGCCCGACAATTCCGAGAACCGTTCGCGACGCGCAATGCCGCGAATCGCCGCTTCTACATAGTTCGCAAACGCCGCAGCCGGCATTTATTTCGCCGACAACGCGTTTTCCGATTAGTTCTTTCCGCTCGTTTGATTTCTCGACGATGCCGACAAACTCGTGTCCGAGCGTTCCGTGGAAATCAGCGTAGCCGCGGACGATCTCAAGATCGGTATTACAAATTCCCGATCTCAAAACGCGCACAAGCGCTTCGCTTTCATCGCTCGGTTTGGCGATTTCGGCAAGTTTTAATTGATTATCGGCAACACGGAGCGCTTTCATTTTATCGTTTGATCGAGACAACGCCTGCGTCAACTCCGCTCTGTATTTTCTCGAGCACCAGCGGGACAAGCTTTTGATGTGTTTCGTATTTGTTGTTAACGCCGTATAAAACAAAAATTGTGATGATAAATTTTTTCAGATTTTGCTGCTTTGGAAGATTTTTGTCCATCGTAACAAACGCCTCGAAACCTTCAAATGTCATCAGCCCAAGCAGTTCGCCATTTTCTTTACCGATCCATCGCATGTCGCGTACGGAATAAACTTCGTGTTCATCGCCAAAGATCTGCTTGAGCTTAGAAGGCAAGTTCTCATCAATTAAAATTTTCATTCATTACTTGCGGATCATTTAGGACTTTGGAGGCTAATTTGATCACCTCCAAAACTTGTTTTTTGGAAACTGTTGGATAATTTTCCAGGAATTCGTCCATTTTATTGTCTTCGAGATAATCGAAAAGAATGCTAACGGGAACTCTCGTTCCATAAAAGACGGGGGTTCCACCCAAAATATGCTTGTCTACGTTGATTATTCGATCTGACATTTAAAACTATTTTGCTCCAAAAATACTTTCAGTTCAATTTTAAAAAATATGTCTGATCGCAGCGCGGTGTGAGTTTTTCTTCTTCGGTCGGTTTGAAACCGTATTTTTTGTACAATGCGATGGCTTCTTTCAGAGAGCTGTGCGTTTCAAGATGGATCTGTTTAAAGCCGAGTTCGCGCGACGTATCGATCATTCGTTCAAGCAGTTTTTTGCCAAAGCCTTTTCCGCGCAATTCTTTTACAAAATACATTTTCCGAAGCTCGATGGTTTCGTTATCGAGCGGATAAAGCCCGCATGTTCCAAGCAGATTTCCGTTTGCGTCTTCCAAAAGCTCAAAAACGCCGCCGCGATCGAGATAGTACATTTCGATGTTGGTAATATCGCGATCGGTTCCTTCCGGATCGGGCAACAATCCGTATTCCCGCAAAACGCCGAAGACAAGATCTTGCACGCGGCGGCAATCGACATTGGCTGCCGAACGAAAAACTATTTCCAGATTATCAGTCACTTTTTTGCAGAATCTGCATTTTCGGCGAATTATTAAATGTCTTTTTCGCCCGTAATAAACCAGCGTCCGCCGATGTTTGTAACCTGAAACTGCGCGCGAACGCTGCCGTCGCTGCGTTTTCCCGAACCCTGAAAATCCCACGATTTTGTAAATACGACAGTAGCTTTATCGCCTGCATCGTTGAGCGTGATATTCATATTCGTGATCGTAACGCGAAACGAGTTATAGATCCGAAACGCGCCGTTTTTATTGTTTCGCACCGCTGCGGAACTCGTTCCGCCGGCACGATAATAATACTCGAGCCGGTCGGCATAATGGCTCATAACCGAATCGAGGCTGCCCGATTCCATCGCGGATTTCCAAGCGTTCATCTTGTCAGAAACTTCCGATCTTATTTGCGCAGCATCAAACGTAGGCGTCGGATTCGTTGTTGGAGTGATGGTTGCGGTCGGCGACGGCGTGATCGATTCGCGCGGCGAAGGCGACAACGTCGCAGTCAGCGTGGTATTTCCTTTATTTGTTTTCCCTGCGTTCTCCTTGTCATCGTCTTTCAAAAGCAGCCACGCGGCAAAGATTCCGCCAAAAAGCAACAGCATTGCGAGAGCTGTAGCGATGACGGCAAGCGCCGTGTTCGAGCGTTTCGGTGTCTGCGGCGGTGGCGTTTGAAACTGAAAAGGCGTCGGAACCTGCGTCACCTCGCTTTGCCGCTCTTGCCATATTTCGGTTTCCGGCACGGCGGCGCGCGTTGGAGCATTCTCATCGCTTAATAAAACGGTCTCGGCTTCGGTGTCACTAAACGCGACCGTCGGCGCCTGCGAATCATGCAAACCGGCGAGCGGAGTTCCGTCTTCCAAACAAAATTGGAGCGTATCGTCAGCGTAATTTGTCTTACAGGTCGGGCAATGCTTCATCGTTTTCGCTAAAATGATAAACGAAATCAAATGAGAAATGAAATTCGAGAACTGCAAACTAAGATTTCAATTTTTGGTTCTCGCTTTTCACTTCCGGCGTAATAATCTATACTTTGTTGAAACGACACGCGGTTTTTTTAGCGCGCGCGTTTTTATTTTGTTTAAGAGGTTAATAAGCAGATCAATGAACACAGATTCAAAAGAATTGAACGAAACTGCGAGTGACGCGAAGGGAAAAACGACAAAACCAGCCGGTAAATCTCCGGTCAGACTCTATTTGATCTCGGCGATCGTTTTGGTCGGGCTTGTTGTCGGCGGTTATTTTTTGTACGCGAAATGGGCAAAAGAGCGCGAGGAGCGCGCGAATAATATTCGAACGGGCGAACTCGTTCAAGCTTATACGAGGCTTTACGATGCAGTAAAAAGTAAGGATACGGAAAAAATAAAAGCGGTGATGTCGCAAAATTCGATGGGGCTTGCGGAATTTGCTTCGAGCCAGCAAAAAAAACCGATCGAAGAAGTTTTGAAGAACGGTTTTACGGCAACTACTTTTGCCGAGAAGCTGCCGAAAATGCGTGACGAGCGCTTTCAAGGCGAGTTCGGGGCGCTTGAGGTTTACAACGAAAAAACGAAGAAATATGAAGACTTGCCGTTTATCGCCGAAGACGGTGTTTGGAAATTCGCAATGGGCGATTTATTCAGGGGAAGTTATCAAAGACCTGAGCCGGGAATGCAGGTCAAGGAAGACGAAGCGGCGAACGTAAACAATCCGAATTTGATTCCGCTAATGCCGCCAAATGGAAATATAAACGCTGCGCCCGGGATTACGAATGGAAATGTGAATACCGTTCAGGTCGAACCGATCAAACCTTTGAAAAAACGAAAAGGTCCAAAATGATCGACGCCGAGCAAATTCGGGAAATATTATCGCTTTACAAAAAACACGGCTGGAATTTACGCCGTGTTTTGCTTTCGAACGAACTGCGCGTGAGCTTAAATGAAGATCTGCAAAAATTATTCTCGGACGCGGAACTTGTTTCGTCGCCTTTTCTAAATGCGGCTTGGTTTTCGCGCGCGTCGCGTGCCTCACGCGAGACTTGGGAATTGCGGCATTTGAGCGAAACGCCGTTTGCTTTGCTTGAAGTTTTCGATGCGGAAACCGACGAGGAAACGCGCGAGAAGGCGAGAAAAGAAGTTGAAACGCGTTTGCTTGAACTGACATCAAATGCCGGGCGGACAAAATTGGAAACTGATTCCTGATTTGAGAAACCCGCAAATATATTGCAAACTTTTTATATTGAAATGACGATCAAAGATTTCGGAGCGCGAGTGGAAAGTGTTTGGCAAGGCTTGCGACCGATGACACAAAAAATGATAGTCCGCGCACTCGAAGAAAGCTCGGGAAAAGCGCCGACCGCGCCTCAGCAAAAATTTTCTTACGATGCCCACGCAGATTGGGAACTCAGCCGTTTGCTTGCCGCTTTGGACGAGCAAACAAAAAGCGAAGAAGTAAAAAAAGATGCTGAAAAGCTCCGCGAAATAAGGCAGCTGGCGGAAACCTGCGCGTTGGTTTTGCAGGCAAAAACCGAATCTGCGGAAGTTTTTATACAACTCGCCGCGCGCGCATTTCTGCGAAACGATTATAAGAAGATCGACCGTTTGGCGGACATTCTAAATGAGCGTTTTTCGGTCGGCGAGATCGCCGAGATCGTGCGCCAAACTGAACTGGCGCAAGTCCGCGCGATAGCTTTTGAAACTTTGGCGTTGCTGCCGGTTCCGGCTATCACACCGCTGCTTGACGACTCGCTCTATTTTGATATCGCCCGCAACGCGCTTGAACAGAAAGCATTTGAATTTGAAGACGAACAGGCGCGCGATGTTTTGGAGCAGATCGAGTTTGAAGAGCAAAACGGCTAGTTTAGTGAAAGACGAAAAGTGAATAGTGAAAAGTTTAAGAATGTTTCTTATTTTCGCTTTTTACTAATTTATTCCGCCGATATTGCCGACGATTTTGTCTTCAAACGGTGCGCGTAAAGCGGAAACTTTCCAGTCAACTCCGCAACATCCTTCTTAACTTTCGACAAAACTTCTTCTGATTCGGGTTCGCGCACGACTGCTGCGATCATTTGCGCAATTTTCCGCATTTCGGCTTCGCGCATTCCGCGCGTCGTCAGCGCCGGTGTTCCGAGCCGAATTCCCGAAGCGACAAAAGGCGAGTTTGCGTCAAACGGGATCGTGTTTTTATTCACCGTGATATGCGCCGCGTCGAGCGCTTTTTCCGCGACCTTTCCGGTGATGCCTTTTCCGTCCATAAAAACGTCAACCAAAATCAAATGATTGTCGGTTCCGCCGGAAACCAGTCGTAAACCTTGATTCGTTAATTCGTCGGCGAGCGCTTTTGCGTTGTCTATGATCTGCTGTTGGTAAGCTTTGAAATCGTCGCGCAGCGCTTCACCAAACGCGACGGCTTTCGCCGCGATGATATGAACGAGCGGTCCGCCCTGAACGCCGGGAAACACCGATTTATTTATGTCTTTCGCAAATTCTTCGCGGCATAAAATCAGTCCGCCGCGCGGACCTCGAAGCGTTTTGTGAGTCGTTGTCGTGACGTATTCGCAATGCGGAACGGGCGAATTATGTAAACCGACGGCGACAAGTCCGGCAATGTGCGCGATGTCAGCCATCACGACCGCTCCGACGCTTCTCGCGATCTCGGCGATTCGCGCAAAATCGATCGTTCGCGGATAAGCCGAAGCGCCGCAAATGATCATTTTCGGGCGCGTTTCTTCGGCTTTTCTTTGCAGTTCGTCGTAATCGATCTGTTCGGTTTCCCTGTTGACGCCGTAATCCGAAACTTCGTAATTTATTCCCGAAAAATTCATCGGATGCCCGTGCGTCAAATGTCCGCCGTGCGAGAGATTCATTCCGAGTATTTTGTCGCCATGTTCGAGCGAAGCGAGAAAAACCGCCATGTTCGCCTGCGCGCCCGAATGCGGCTGCACGTTTGCGTGTTCGGCGCCGAACATTTCTTTGGCGCGGTCGATCGCCAATTGTTCGACGACGTCCGCAAACTCGCAGCCGCCGTAATAGCGTTTTCGCGGATAACCTTCGGCGTATTTATTTGTAAAAACCGAGCCCATCGCCTGAAGCACGGCTTCGGACACAAAATTTTCCGAAGCGATCAACTCTAAACCGCCCGATTGCCGCCGCACTTCATCGTCGATCGCTTCGCTGATGATCGGATCGGCGTCCGCTAAATTTGCATTAAAAGGATCGTTCATTTTTTATAAATTATTGACTTTCTATTTATTCTCTTCAATAGCTTTCCGCTGTTGGTCTTCTAAAGCTTTTCGTTCGAATTGAGATTTACACCAAGCCTGTATAGTCATTTTCGCAATTGCCGCAAAAATTATTGCAACAAACGGTAAAATTAATGCGGGAACCACTCCAATCGTTGCAGCAATAGCCGTTGAACTTACTAGTACTACGGCGCGAGCGGTTTTAGCACCTTCGGAACTTAGTTTTTCACGCCAAGCATCATATGTAGCATCGTTCGTACAAAGCAACAAAAATAATTCATTGGTAATTCGGGGAAACATATCTATCGCCCATAAACTCCCGCCTTTTGTAACCAGTCCTTGTCCCGGTTGTATCGCCAAATCTTGTGCGAATAAAAATAAATCAACCTCATTTTCAAGAGCTGTTTTAGCCGCCTCTCTACTTGATGCAGGCAAAACCTCAACATAATCTTGGGGCGCAAATGAAGCGACAATTTCTTTAATATTATTTTCTTTATCCATTGTTCAGTGCCTCAATAATAAGGTTAGGAACCACGTGTGCCGAAGTAGCATAAGTAATATTAGAGTCAGATCCCAAAGGCATGTTACCTACAGACGCGCCGCTCGGCGGAGCAAGACATCCTCTAACAATTCCGCAAACTTTTCCATCGCTCCTACGCATGACAGGTGAACCAGAACTCCCTATATAAGTTTGGGCAGAAAGAATTAGCTCCCGTCGAGAGGCTACTCCCATTTGCCTCATTCCTAGTGCTGATACGTGACATATTTGAACTGTTTCCAAAATAGATCCCATTGGAGCAAACGGATAGCCCGCAACCAAAACCTCTTCGCCAATCTTAATTTCATCTGCAAATTGAATAAAATTTGGAAATACAGGAACAATCAAATCAGGAAATCTAGGGAGCAGCAGTATGGCTAAATCTAGAAACGGCTCCGCCAATCCCAAATTAAGTTTAAACGTCGGAGCTTGAATTAATGGATAGGGTTGAGGTCTAGAAACATCACCAAAGTGCGCCGGAACAGCTATATTGATATCATTTCCACTCCCAATCTGATGAAGCGAGGTGATTAGAGCTATATTTTTATCATCTCCGCCTGCAATGAAGCATGTGCCTGCAAGTTGGTTACTTATAACTAAAGGTAGTGAAATTGCCATAATCATTTTTGATTTCGTCTAAATGCTTCAACATCGGTCGTTTTCGTTTTCTAATTCCACAATTTTTACCAACTTTTTCGCCATGCCATCCGCTTCAACTTCCGCTAGATTTGCATTAAAAGGATCGTTCATTTTATTTTCTTTTTGATATTTATTCTGCTTGAATTGTAACCTTTCTCAAACTCCTATTCAACGTTTCTTACGGCGCGGCGATTTCCTTTTTTTGCAAAACCCGAACCGCATTTTTCCCCCAAACTTCTTTGTATTCAACATCTTCAATCGTCATTTCGGTCCGTGTCGAGATGACAAATTCGGGCAACGGGCGCGTTCCGGCAAGCTTTGCCGAAATATTCGGAACGCCGACGTGATAAATCGCCGGTTTCTGGCGAAAATCCTCTTTGAGCAAAAACCAAAGCGGATATTCAAAATCATTGTTCTCGATATACAGCCCGATGCTGTCGGGCAGGTTCGGCTGGCGGCGGATAAAATCGACGGCTTCGGTGTAAAGCGGTTCAATACTGGGAAGATTTACAAAGAATTTTTTTCGCCGCGTTTCTTCCGTCAGAACAAATTTGCCTTCGTTAGAAAATACACTGCGCGGGACGCCGAAAAACAACGCAGGCGAAGCCACGATAAAACAAAAAAACGCAATCACAGATCGCATTCGCGACGTGTGTCGCGCGATGACGATCGCCGGCAGAATCGCTCCGACCAGAAAAAGCGGCGTCTGCAAACGGCTTGCCCAACTTTGCCACTTCAACACAGCCGAAAATAGAACGAAACCTGTAAGAACCGAAAATGCCAAAATGAGCACGTATTTTCTGTTATCGCCCGGAAACAAAAAAACGAGCAGCAAGGCGACCGTTATGAACAAAATATGCGCGAAATTTCCGGCACTGACTTCGTGCGTCGAATACGAAAAGGTAAATGGATTCTCAGCAAGTGTCGAATCGGGGTTTTTTAGTTCGTCTCCGAAAACGCTTGTCAAAACATTCTCGAGCGTATCTTTCCACGCGTCTGATGGGATGCCGAGATGGATCGCATAATTTCGCGCCAGATTGGAAAAAACCATTCTAACCGTAACATTTTGATTGGTCATTTTTTCTTCGCCGGTCGAAAACGCGGAGCCGAACAATTGATAATTCCGCGCATAATGCGGTGAGCTAAAAGCCGCAGCGATTAGCAAAACGATCGCAATTTGTTTTGCAAAACGCAGCCTCGCGTCGAGTTTTTTAAGTGTAAAAAAATGAACGGCGACGAATGCCGCGCCAATCGGAAAACAAAAGAAATACGCCGTGCCTTTGGTCAAAACAGCTAAGCCCAGCGCAATTCCCGTCCAGGCAAAATTCGTCCACGAATTTGATTTGACAGCGCGGAGAAAAAAGTAAAAAAAAGCCAGGATGAAAAGTGAAACAACCAGATCATTTTGCGTGCTCGAGCTTTGCACGACGGCAGTCGGAAGCGTCACGGCAATTACCGCGGCAAAAGCTTGTGTTCGTATGCCGTACCCAAGTTCCAGCACGATCAGCGAAACGACCACGCCGCAGGCGACCAACGCAAACCATTCGATAAAATTTGCGAAAAAATCGCCGCCGCCGAGCAGGTGGAAATGTAAGATCGCATATTCGGCTAAAGGCGGTTGATAAAGCTGACGCAGGATAGCCGTCGGGTAAAATCCGACATTTCCGGCTTGAATCCAATTAGCGATTCGCGCCAGATGGTAAGTCATTGAATCGTAAGTGTGCGGCGGTGAAACGGCTGAAATGACAAAAGTTACGAGAAAAACAGAACTCGCCAAAATTAAATATGTCTTTGGCACGCATTTAAGTTTTTGAGCGAATTCATCCCAAAACTCTCGCGCGCCGCTTTTGGTGTTTTTTTTTAGATAACCGAACAAAACGAGACTCGCGCCGCCCCACAGCAAAATCAAGCTATACAAGTTGATCAAGGAAAAAAGCGAGAGTGTTTCCGTGCTGACGGCGATAATTGCAAAAGTGAGCAGTGCGGCTTCCAAAAACGTCCGGCGCAAACCTTTCTGACGATTGCGATTGAACAAAATCAGCCATAGCAAAAAATAAAAAGTCGGAACCAGGGCGATGAACATATAAGGAAAGTTCATTATGCCAGTTTTTTATGGTCGGTCAATCGTGGGAAGCGCAAAACGTAGCAAAAGCTATTGCTGATTAGGATTGTTTCTCAAGCTGGGAAATTTGCTCGACTCTACTTGCATGTCGTCCGCCTTCGAACTTTGCGGCGAACCACGCTTTGACGATCTTCGGGATCTCTTCTTCGGGCACGACGCGTGCGCCAATGCTTAAAATGTTTGCGTCGTTGTGTTCGCGCGCCAAGCGAGCCGTCAGCTCGTTCCAAGCCTGCGCCGCGCGGACGCCGTGAATTTTATTTGCTGCGATGGCGATGCCAATTCCCGAACCGCAAACGAGAATTCCCTGCTCCGCTTCGCCGCTCGCGACGGCTTCGCCGACCTTTCGCGCGTAATCGGGATAGTCGACCGAATCGCACGAATACGTTCCAAAATCTTCGTATTCGACGCCGAGATCGTCGAGCGTTTTCTTTAATTTTTCTTTTTCTTCAAATCCGGCGTGATCTGCTCCGATCGCAATTTTCATTTGATTTTTACCCTCGATTTACAAATTTTAATCTTTTCGGTTGAAAGATTAAAGTCGGGAGCGCGGACAAGCCTCGTCCGCAAACGTCGCGCGAGCGGTGTAACTCTTTTGAACGCTGAAGCGTTCATTGCGGACGAGGGCGTCCGCGTTCCGTTTTTACTTCAAGTTTGTTTGATTTCAAGAAAGCCTCTATAATTCGAGTGAAAAGTGCGCGCGATGAAATCTCATTTTTTCAAAATTTTACTTTTCGTGATCGTCATTTCCGGCGGCTCATTTTCCGCGCATGCGCAGGACTTTTTACCCGAATTGGTGAGACGAATAAAGCCTTCCGCAGTTGCGATCGAAACATTTGACGCGCGAGGCGCGACGCTCGCTCGTGGCAGCGGTTTTTTTGTTTCAAGCGACAAGATCATCACCAATCGGCACGTTATCGAAAAATCTACGCGCGTAGAAATTCATCTCATAAACGGCAATAAATACACGGCAAAAGGCGTTTTAGCGATCGACGGCGAAGGCGATCTTGCGCTTTTGCAGGTCGATATTCCGAAGGAATTTGCCATTCCGCTGACGCTGGCAAGAAATGCTCCGCTTCAAGGTGAATCGATCGTCGTAATCGGAAATCCGTTCGGGCTGGAAGGCTCGGTTTCAAACGGAATTGTTTCCGCCGTTCGCGAAATTCCGGGTTACGGCAAAATTATTCAAATTACGGCGCCGATCTCGCCGGGATCGAGCGGTTCACCGGTCGTAAATATGCTCGGACAAGTCGTCGGAGTTGCGACTTTACAGGCGGTCGAAGGTCAAAGTTTGAATTTTGCGGTGCCGTCTGAGAGAGTTTCGCAGTTAAAGGTCAATGACATTCAAAGTTTTGCTTCGCTTGCGGCTGAAACGCAGAAAAATAAACGCAGCGCGGCGCAAAGCTTGTACGCGCAAGGTTTGGGAATGTTGTCGCGCGACGATTTTGTGCGTGCCCTCGTTTTTTTTGAAAGAGCGGTCGATATCGATGCGAACTACGCCGAAGCCTGGTATCAAGCGGGTTTTTGTTACGGAATGCTCGGACGCCACGCCGAAGCGCTGAAGGCTTCGCGGCAGGCTTCGAAACTGCGTCCGGATTGGATTGAAACTTTTATAAACATCGGCGCGTCGAGCTTTGCGCTCGGGCAATTTAAAGACGCGCTCGAGGCGTATAAACAAGCCGCAAAACTCGATTCAGACAACGCGGATGTAATTTTCGCGCTTGGACTGACTTACAACAAACTAAACCGAACGGACGAAGAAATCCTCTCGTATAAACGCGCGCTCGCCGTCAAACCGGATTTTCCGGGCGCGCTCGAACAGCTTGGGCTCGCCTTTTTCAAACAAAGAAAATACGCCGAATCGCTCGCCGCTTTTGACCAGCTCAGGATTTATAAGCAAGACGCAAAAACCTACAATTACTTAGGCGAAAGTTTTTTTGAGATTGGAAAAACAGAGGAAAGTCTCGACGCATTCAGCAACGCCGTCAATTATAATCCGAATTTCGATCGGGCGCGATATAATCTCGCGCGCGCTTATTTAAAGCTCGGCGATCGAGATTCGGCGAACATTCACTACGAGATCTTGAGAAGCGCGAAGTCGGAATGGGCTGATAGATTATACGTGTTAATAAATCCTTAATTAACTTAGATCGGCGGATCGTTTTCATCCGCCGGTTCTCCGCGCTTATCGGCGCCGCGCAAAACTCCCGATTCATCAATGTAAAACGACCTGAAGCCGGTAACACCGTAAGTCGCGGGTGTCGCCGAAATCTTGAAAGTTGCCGGCATTGTGGCGGTCGGGTTGACTACCGTGCAGATGGTCGAATATCCGTGATTCATTCCGCTTGCCATACTTTGCCGAATCAAATTTGCCGCATAAAGTTGGCTTAAACTTCCAAAATTACCAACGCCGGACGTGGATTGATATGTCATTTGTGAGCTGTGCAGCGTTCGCAAATCTCGAATTGTGCAATATTCGTTCGAAAACCCGGACATCGAACATGAATCTACTATCGGGTCGGAAACAGTCGCTGCCGCGCCGTTTTTATCGGCGCCGCGCATTTCACCGCTCTCGTCAATAAAAAAAGATCTGCGTCCTGATTTTGGATAACGGCGCGGGGTTGCCGTTGCATAAAATCTTGCGGGTGTCGTCGCCGTTCTGCCGGTAACAAAGAGCGCGAAAGAATAGCCGTATTTATCACCCGAAGCCAACACGGAATCGATAAAATTTGCTTCCAGTAAAACAGCCAATGAACCGTAATTCCCGTTACCGGATGTGGCGCTGTAAGTTGCCTCTGCGGCGGAAATCGTCACCAAAGCCTGAACGACAAATCTTTCATTAAAATAATGTGGATTATTTGTCTGAGCATTTGCATTGCTATTAAATGACGGTGGGAAAAATAACGTCAAAACGAGCGGTAAAAGTATGAAAAATTTCTTGGGCATATTGATTTCTAAGGAAAAATAGACTTGTCGATAGGAAAGAGCTTTATTAAGTTTAACAGAGAAATGCTATGTAATGTAAAATCTTTTCTATTGAATGATTTCCGAGATCAGAGCCGTTAGAAAATTGTTCTGAACGATCTTATTGTTCGGCAGCTCGTCGTGCAGCTCGCAGAAAAATGTGGCGTGGACGGGCAAGGATTTTCTGAAAATAGAATTGCGGTAATTTTCCCTCAGGATTGTCTCGGCAAGCAGCGAGCGACGCGTTACGCGCGTGTCGCCGGGCGCGTAAAGAATTTCTCGAACGGCAGCTTTCGTGAACGTTTTCCCCTGTGAATTCTTAAAGTTGCGCGGGCTGAATAGCGTTTGCCATTGTTTCGTTTTTGAGTTTCGGATAATAATCGCGGCATCCAAAGTGTCTCCGCAATCGCTTCCGAAAGCAAAAAACGAGATCGAAGCCGGAACCGACGTATTAGCATCCAGCGCGTCGTGAAAGCTTCGGGCGCGCTTCAAAACGTTAGCGAAATATTCGTCCAGTTCCGCGAGAGTAACGTCGGCAAACTCGCTTTTTCTGCCGGTCTTATCAAGCGCATTCGGCTGACCGGAAAATTTGTTTAAAAACGAAGGATTTGTATAGGCTGACCAATGATATTCCTTCCATGTTTGCGGATCAAACAGATCGACTTCCATCGGCTTGAGATTTTCGTCATAGAATCTGGCGGTGCTTTGATGCGGCAGCAGCTGAAAAATGGCGGGCGACGTGATTATTGCTTCGGGATTCAAATTGTTAATATTAAAACCTGCGATCGAGTAGCCTTTTAAGAGTGTTTCAAGCGCCTGCATCGAACCTTCGTTCGGCGTTCCGAACATAAAGATCTTGTTAAAATTCTTCGCGCCCGCCCAATCCGGCGCGGGCTTTCCATCGGTCAAGTCCTTGTCTCCATACATCGCCGCATAACGCGCGATCAAGCCGCCCATCGAATGCGCGATGACGTTGAAACGCAGATCCGGCTTGCCGAGCTTGCGTTTTAATTCTTCGACTTTTTGAATCAAAAGCTGCGCATTTTCAACGTTATCGCGTCGCCAGTCGTACGCAAAAACGTAGTATTTATCGAGCCCTCCGTTCTCAACGTCGGAATTTTCCCAGTTGCCTTCCGTATAGCCGCCGTATTTTTCCATCGAATCGGTCAAAGCTTGATAAATTGAAATTTCCGGCAGAAAGCGGGAAAGATTCACTTTTTTGACAATGCCTTTGACCGTTAAACTATCGCGGTTTTTTGACAAATCCGGCGAAATAGGCAAGCTCAAACCGTCGCTTTTCGGGAGCGAAAGATTGACCCAAACCGATTCTTTCGTTTCTGGGTTTTCAAGTTCGCTTCCCAAAATTCCCGGAATTATTATCACCGGACGCTTGCCTTTCTGGGTTTTCGTCGCGGCAAAAATCCGTTCGAGATTCGGAACTCTTTTTACACCGACGCACCCGAAAAGCGTAGTTATCGCGACGCAGAGACAAAGACACGCGGCAACCCGGCGACTATTCTCCTTTATGTTCGATCTTCTTTTGTTTTCGTAAATCCGCATTTTGGTTTTCGTCTACAGTAACTTTCTATATTTGGAAACGCGAAACATTAGATGCAGCGTTTCACCGCGTCGCCGCGTCGCCGTGCATCGTTGTCTCAATTTCCCGGCGGCGATTTATCAAACTCGCGACAAAACCCGCGCCGAAACCGTTATCAATATTAACGACTGTGACGTTTGATGCGCAGGAATTGAGCATTCCGAGAAGCGCCGCGATTCCGCCGAAGCTCGCGCCGTAGCCGATGCTCGTCGGAACGGCGATCACCGGAACGCTCACCAATCCGCCGACAACCGAAGGCAGGGCGCCTTCCATTCCGGCGGCGACAATTACAACGCGCGAATTCTGCAAAATCTCTCTTTCGGCTAAAATTCGATGAATTCCGGCAACGCCCGCGTCCCAAATTCGCGTCACGCGGTTGCCCATCGTTTCCGCCGTCAGCGCCGCTTCTTCGGCAACCGGAATGTCGCTTGTTCCGGCGCATGCAACAGTAATTTCCCCGATTCCAAGCTCGGTTTTATCGCGAAAAACCCGGATCAAATTTGCCGATTCGTGCCATTCGGCTTCGGTGCAGACGTTTCGGATCTCACCGAAAACATCCGCGCTCGTTCGCGTGATCAAAACGTTCGGCGAGCGCTCCGCCAGTTTTTCAAAGATCGCGAAGATCTGTTCGCGCGATTTTCCCTGACCGAAAATTACTTCGGGAAAACCCTGCCGCGATGCGCGCGCATGATCGATCCGCGCAAATCCGACGTCTTCGAACGACAAATTTTTGACGGCGCTTGCCGCGTCTTCGACCGAAATTTCGCCGCGCGCCTGCGCTTCAAAGAGTTTTTTTATTTCTTCCGTCTGCATTGAACATTTACCATTTACCAATTAACATTTAACAACTCTTGAATGATAAATGATAGCTGATAATTGTTAAATGTTATGGAATTGACTGTCGCAATGACCGGCGCTTCGGGCGCGATCTACGGCTTTCGCACGCTGCAGCTTCTCGCGGCGAGCGGCGCGGTTGAGACGATAAATTTAATTTTGTCAGACACCGCCGCGATCGTCGCACAAGTTGAGTTGGGCGCGAATCTGCGCGCTTCCGATGCGAAAAAGGTCAATGAATGGCTCGGATTGCCGGACGACTCAAAACTCATCCGCCTTTGGAAACTTGATAATTTTGCGGCAAAACCTTCGAGCGGTTCGAACAAGCAAGCCGGAATGATAATTGTGCCGTGTTCGATGGGCACGCTCGGCGCGATCGCTTCGGGCGCCGGAACGAATTTGATCCATCGCGCGGCGGACGTTTGTCTGAAAGAACAGCGAAAGCTCATTCTGGTTCCGCGGGAAACGCCGTATAACGCGATCCATCTTGAAAATATGCTACGCCTTTCGCGCGCCGGAGCTTGTATTTTGCCCGCCAGCCCGAGTTTTTATCACAAGCCGCAAACGATCGCCGATCTTGTAGATCATTTATGCTTTCGCATTTTGGACCAATTCGATATTCCCCATTCGCATACGACGCAGTGGACTGGGGAAGAGGTGAAAGAAATAATTAACAGAGATGACAGTGATAAGCAGGGATAGAGCATTTTTTTTTGAGAAATCCCTTTCATCTTGTCCATCCCTGCTAAATTCTTCTTTGGATTTATGACAAATTCCGTCGAAAGATTCTCAAATCGCGTCGAAAACTACGCCAAATATCGCCCCGACTATCCGGCGGAAGTTTTGGATCTGTTTCGCGATGAAATGGATCTGAACGAACTTTCCATTCTTGCCGACGTCGGTTCGGGAACCGGACTTTCCGCGCGCCTTTTTCTCGAAAACGGAAATACGGTTTTTGGGGTTGAGCCGAATGAAGCGATGAGAAACGCGGCTCAGAAATTACTGAGCGGTTTTCCGAAATTCAAAGGCGTCGATGGAACCGCGGAAGCTACGACTTTGACGGATGATTCGGTCGATTTTGTAATTGCCGCGCAGGCTTTTCACTGGTTCGATCAGGAAAAAACGCGAACCGAATTCGGACGAATTCTAAAGAATCGAGGTTTTATCGCGTTGCTCTGGAACGAACGTCAGCTTGATTCAACGCCTTTTTTGCGTGAGTATGAGCGATTTTTATTAAAATTCGCGAACGATTACGAAAACGTGCGGCACGAAAATGTTCACGGCGGCGTTTTGCGCGATTTTTTCCAAAAAGATTTTTCAACGGCGGCTTTTCTAAACGTTCAAACACATGATTTTGACGGATTAAAGGGAAGAGCTTTGTCGGCTTCGTATATGCCGTCGGAGCAAGACAGCGGTTTTGAACCGATGATCGAAGAACTCAAAACGCTGTTTGCTAAATACTCTGAAAACGGTAAAATACAGATTTTATACGATACGAAAGTTCATTATTCTCAGTTTTGATCTATGAGCAAAAAATCTGACGTCCGCACAATTACCGTCGCACATTCGCCCGATTCCGACGACGCTTTTATGTTTTACGGCTTGGCGACGAACAAGCTCGAAACTGACGGTTTGAAGTTCGAACACACTCTCAAAGACATTCAGTCGCTCAACGAAGACGCGATGAAAGGCGTTTTTGACGTCACCGCGATCAGCTTTCACGCATACGCTTATATCGCGGACAAATACGCGCTTTTGCCGCACGGCGCGAGCATCGGCGACAAATATGGACCGATCCTCGTTTCCAAGGAGCAATACAAACCGGAGGATATTCCAAACTTGAAGATCGCGATCCCGGGCGAATTGACGAGCGCTTTTTTGGCGTTAAGAATTTTTGATCAAACTTTTGAATACCAAGTTGTGCCTTTTGACGAGATCATCGATTCGGTGGCGAAAGGCAAAACCGACGCCGGGCTTTTAATTCACGAAGGACAGCTTTTTTATCAGCAGTCCGGGCTTTCCAAAATCTTGGATCTCGGCGAATGGTGGCATGAAAAAACCGGCTTACCGCTGCCAATGGGCGGAAATGCGATTCGCAGAGATCTCGGCAAAGATATGATGCGCCAGGTTTCAAAACATCTTCACGAAAGCATCCTTTATTCGCTTGAAAACCGCGAAGACGCGCTTGCGTATGCGATGCAGTTTGCGCGCGAACTGCCGACGGAAATGACCGATCGTTTTGTCGCGATGTGGGTAAACGATCTGACACTCGATTACGGCTCGCGCGGACGAGACGGCGTCAAACGCCTTTTGAAAGAAGGTTTTGACAAGGGAATAATCAAAAATAAAGTAAGAGTCGATTTCGTCGACTAGCCGATCTGTCAACTTTTCTCGCCTTCGCAGCATCTATTGTTTAGTTTTCCGACAAGGATCATGAATATGAAAAAAATATTTGCTGCAATATTTATAGGTTTGTGTCTTTCGGCGCTTTCGGTTTTAGCTCAGACCTCAAATCTCGTAAAAAAGGATTTGAGCAAGGCGGAGATCGATCAGATAGTAAAGAAATTGACCGAAAATGAAGGGATTTTCCGGCAAGCGCTTACGACCTATGTTTTTAAACGCAGCGCAATCATCCAAACGCTGGGAATGGGCGGACAGATAACCGGCGTAATGCGTCGCGATTCGTTTATGGCGTTGACGGAAAATGGCGAACGCCTTGAAAACGTTTTGTTTAATCCGGTTTCCACGCTTCCGCTCGGATTCATCACGGCGGAAGATTTGCAAGACCTTGGCGGCGTAACTCCTTTTGCTTTAGAACCTTCAGCGATAAATCAATACAATTTTACCTATCTCGGAAAGGAAAAGATCGACGATCTGAATCTATACGTTTTCGACGTTGCGCCGAAAGTTATGCCCGATCCGAAAAAATCAAAATTGCGTTTGTTTTTCGGCAGAATTTGGGTTGACGATCAGGATCTTATGATCGCCAAAACACGAGGCAAGGGCGTTCCGGAAACGAAACAGAACAAATTTCCCGTCGTCGAAACGTGGCGTGAAAATATTGACGGCAAATACTGGTTTCCTTCTTTTGCCAGCTCTGACGACGAGCTTGTATGGGACAACGGAGCCAGCGTAAAACTCAAATTGCGTGTTAAATTTTCGAACTATCGAATCGGCAGAAGCGAAATAAAGATCGGCGACGACGAAGTGGAAGTAAAAGACGAAACACAACCGACGCCAACGCCGAGCCCGACAAAACCTTGAGTCAGTCTCCGCTGCTCAGCTCATTCGCTATTGCTTCCCTTGTTGTTTTCAGCAATTCCATCAGTTCTTCGCCCGAAGCGTTCGTAGTTTCAATCGGGGGAAGCAAAACCATTTCGATCGTGCCGGGAAACGAAACGCCCGTTTTTTTGCCCATCATCCAATCGGTGTTTTTGATCGCGACCGGAATTATCGGCGCATCCATTTGCATCGCAAGGTGAAACGCGCCTTTTTTGAACGGCAAAAGTTCGCCCGGCATTGCTCGTGTTCCTTCCACAAAAACGCCGAACGAATAGCCCTCATGCATCACCTGGCGCGCCTTTTCCATCGACTGCCGAGCGCGTTCGGGATTTGAACGGTCGATCGCGATAATATTTACAAAACTCATTCCCTGCCCCAAAACCGGCGCTTTCAACAGCTCTTTTTTTGCGACCAATCCCATTTTTGTGCCGGCATAAAAGAAAAGCGTTGCGGTGTCGAGATACGAACGGTGATTTGAGATAAAAACGTAAGATTTTCCCTTTTCGAGATTTTCCGCGCCAGTGACTTTTACGCGAGCGCCGCACGCTTTCAACCACATTTTCGCTCCCCAACTCGCTATCGGATAAAGCCATATCCGGCGGTTTATGATCGCGAGAAAGATCAGCGACGGCGCGCCGAGGATCAAAAGCAAAGCCGACGCGGCAAACCAGCACCACCAATAACGAAGTTTGCCGATAAAGCGCGATTTGTTAGACTTCTTTACAGGAAAAGTCAGCTTTTTATTTTCCCTGATCGCTAAAGGAAGACTGCGTAAATGCTCGGACATTCACTTACTTGTTTATCACGCAAAGACGCGAAGGCGCAATGGAAGATTCAAACAGCGATGAACATGATGGACAAGATAAAAGGATCTTTTTATCTGCGTTATCCGCGAAAATCTGCGGCTAATTTTCTTTGCGTCTTTGCATCTTTGCGCCTTTGCGTTGTAATTTTTCTTTTTGCTTGTGCGGCTTCTGCTCAAGTTCCGTCGCCAAAATCGATTCTCGGCTTTCATCCGACGGACGACAAAACTATCGCAGATTGGTCGCAAATAACGAATTATTTCGCAAGGCTCGATGCGAAGAGCGATAAAGTTTTGGTCAAAGAGATCGGAAAAACCACGCTCGGAAAGCCAATGATCGTTGCTTTTATTTCGTCGGCAAACAACATAAAAAATCTCGAAAAATACCGCTCGATCAATCAGAAGCTCGCCGATCCGCGAACGATAAAAGATAATTCCGAGCTGGAAGATCTGATCAAAAACGGGAAAACGATTGTTTCGATCTCGTGCTCTATCCATTCCACCGAAATTGTTGCATCGCAAATGTCTATGAATCTCGCGTTTGAATTGGCGACAGCGAAAGACGCCGAAACTCGAGAGATACTCGAGAATACGATCCTGATCTTAATTCCGTCGTCGAATCCGGACGGAATTGATATCGTCGCAAATTGGTATCGCAAAACTTTGAATACAAAATCCGAGGGAACTGCACCGCCGCAGCTTTATCATCATTACGCCGGGCACGACAACAACCGCGATTGGTTTATGCTCAATCTGCGCGAAACGCAAAATATCACGAAACTTTTTTGGCAGGAATGGTTTCCGCACATTGTTTATGACGTTCACCAAATGGGACAAAACGGCGCGCGTTTTATCATTCCGCCGTTTTTCGATCCGCCGAATCCGCGAATTTCGCCCGTAATTTTACGCGAGGTCGGGCTTGCCGGTTACAAGATGGCGGCTGATCTTCAAGCCGCAAATATCGCGGGCGTTGCGACAAATACGACTTTTGACACTTGGTGGCACGGCGGTTTTCGCTCCGCGCCGTATTATCACAATTCCATCGGAATTTTGTCTGAAGCCGCGAGCGCCGATCTGATGTCGCCGGTGACCATCACGCGCGAAAAACTAAAAGAAAATCGACCGGCTCGCGGGCTGAATTCGCCGCTCGAAAAAGCTACGAATTTTCCGGACGCGTGGCAAGGCGGCGTTTGGCGCGCGGCGGATATTGCGCGGATCGAGACGATAGCGTCGCGCTCGTTGCTGCAGATGGCGGCGAAATTCAGAGCGCGATATCTGCGAAATTTTTACGAGCTAGGCAAAGCGAATCTCGAAGCCAAAAAGGACGAACCGCTCGCTTTTATCGTTACCGCCGGGCAGCCCAACGAAGAAACGATCTCGCGCTTTCTTGAAATTTTGATGTGGCAAGGCACCGAGGTTTATCAAATGACGCGCGAGCTTGAAATAATTCATGAGCAAGATCAAAAGGATTTTCATGAAATTCCGCTGGGAAGCTTTCTAGTTTTCGTCAATCAGCCGCAAAAGAACAACATTCTGAGCCTTTTTGAAAAACAAATTTATCCGCATCGCGTCAATGCGAACGGCGAAGCGGAAGTTCCGTATGACGTCGCCGGCTGGACTTTGCCTTTGCAGATGGGAATTGAAACCGCCGCAGCTTGGCGGATCAAAGATCTGGCGCAGCATCGGAATACACTAAAGCGCGTGGAAAATATTGATCAGGCGCGAACAAGATTGAATTTGGAACCGAGCAAAAGATCGTTTGCAAAACTGCCGAATCCGCTAAAAACGCAGCCTAAGATCGGGCTTTATAAAGGTTCGGCTCCATCAATGGACGAAGGTTGGACGCGTTTTGTATTCGACACCTTCCAGATTACTTTTTCGTCAATTTCCGATGCAGATCTTCGCCGAAATGATCTGAATGTCGATGTGATAATTCTGCCCGCAGACAGCGAAAAAACGATCGCCGAAGGCTTAAGCGCGGAGCGCTACGCGGAAGAATTCGCCGGCGGGATCGGCGAAATCGGCGTTGCAAATTTGAAAAAGTTCGTAGAAAAAGGCGGAAAGCTGATCTGTTTTGACGATTCGTGCGAGCTTATTATCAAGCGATTGGATCTGCCGATAAAAAATGTCTTAAAAAACTTAAAACGAAACGAATTTTACAATCCCGGCTCGATCGTTTCTCTTGACGTCGATAAAACAAACCAACTTTCAAAAAATTTGAATAAGCGAACCGCGGCTTATTTTACAACGAGCTCGGCGTTTGAGATCGAAGACAAACGGCGCGTCAAATCGATCGCGGAGTATGCGGAAAAAGATGCTCTTCTTTCCGGCTGGATGCTCGGCGAAAAATATTTAAACGGTAAAAGCGCGCTTGCGGAAACGACTTACGGCAAAGGCAAGATCATTCTTTTCGCATTTCGCCCGCAGCACCGCGGACAAACCTTCGGAACGTTTCAGTTCATCTTTAACGCGATTGAAAAGGAATAATCCTAAATCCTGCCTTTTTTGTGTGGTAAAATTTTATCGTTATGTTTGCTCGCCTTCTTTTCTTAGTTTTACTTCTCGCTACATTCATTCCAAACATTTCAGCCTTCGACCTCGAATATTTATATATCACGGGCGAGCCGCTTGTCCGCATCGGTTTATCGACCAACGCGCGGTCGGTTTCGATCACAACGAGCGATGCGCAACTCGTCGCCGCGAGTCCCGACGAGCCGAATAAATTTTTGGCGACGACGAGCGTTTCCGTAACCGCGCGCGCGTATCGTCCGCCGGAGATCGAGATCTATAATTTCGAAATTCCGAACATCGAAAATCAGGCGGAAGCCGAATCTATCGCCAAAGACGTTCGCGACGCGACGGGCGAAAAGGCGATCGTTAGTCTCGATTTTGCAACAAATAAATGGCGCGTTCGCATCGGCGAAGCAAGGGAAATTACCGAAGAAGCGGAGCAATTTAAGAAAGGCTTGGCAGAAAAAGGTTTTGAAGATGTAGTTATCGTAACCGAGAAAAAACTGCAGCCGTCTGACGATGCGCTTGCGCTTTCGGCTCAGTTAAAACAAGGCGGAAAAACCGAAGTTCGCAGTCTTATAAAAACTACCGGCTCGTCTCAGCCGACCAGCGGCGACTTAAGCGCGAATTTGCGCGAAGTAATTATCAACGGCAGAAGCGAGGCGGCGACGTTTTCATCGCTCAAACCGGTGGCGTTCGGCTCCGCGAACGAGCGCGCCGTTCCGGTGAAATTGAACGGCAAAGCATATCGCGGAAAGATCGAAGTTTTTGTAAATTCGCGCGGAAGCTTGACGGTCGTCAACGTCGTGCCGATCGAAGATTATCTGCTCGGCGTCGTGCCGCGCGAACTCGGGCTTCCTTCGATCGAAGCGCAAAAGGCGCAGGCGGTTGCGGCGCGAACCTACGCGCTTGCGAACGTTAACGGTTTTGGCGCACAGGGTTTTGATCTGCTGCCGACGGTTTGGTCGCAGGTTTACGGCGGCGTTTCGGCGGAAACAGCGATGGGAACGCAAGCCGTTCGCGAGACGCGCGGCGTTTACGCAACATTTGGCGGCAAACCGATAAACGCACTTTATACATCGACTTGCGGCGGCAGAACCGAAGATTCGGAACATATTTTTGACAAAGCCGAACCGTATCTGCGCGGCGTGAATTGTTCGCTCGAAGGTCACAAACATTTCGAGCCGTTTATGATACGAACCTCGCGAAATCCCGCCAAACTGCGCGATGAACAAAATCTCGAATTAACGCGCCTGATGTCGCTCTTCGCCGTCAACGGTTTTCAGTTGAACACGGCGCAGTTCACCGACGAATGGTTTGAAGACGCGCCGACGCAAAGCGAATTGTCGAATTGGCTGAACAATCTCGCAATAAAATTCGGCAAAACATTCCCGAACGTGAACCGCGATTCGGCAAAGCCGCTCGAGCTTGCGCGAATTTTGTCCGTCATGATCTATGGCGAAAACTACGCAAACACGCTGTTGTCTGAAGCCGATATCAATTATCAGTTGATGTTTGACGATGTCGCGGAAATTCCAAAAGAGCGTCGCGCTGACATCGCAATTCTTCTGCGCGACGGCTGGTTTTCGATCTATCCCGACTTAACTTTAAAGCCGCAAAAGCCTTTTTCGCGCGCCAAGATGCTCCTTTTGATCAAGCAAATTTACGAGAAAAAGAAATGGATGCCGACGCTGCAGAGCGGCACGACCGAGGCAGCGGAAAACGGCGCGATGAATTTGCGAGTCGGAAAAACAAAGCGCGCGATTGCCGTGCGCCCGGACGTTTTTCTGTTCCGGCAGTTTGGCGAGCAGTTTTACCCGGTCAAAGAAACCGCGCTTCTCGGCGGCGAATCGGTACGGTTTCAAACCGATGCTTCGGGCGCGGTGATCTATCTCGAGATCGAGCCTGCCGTGACGACCGTCACCGCCGAAAAAATGTCGCCGTTCACCCTTTGGAGTACAAATCTTTCGCCGTCCGCCGTGCAGTCGCGTCTGTCGCGTTACGTCCGCGGGCTTGGAAGTTTGATCGACGTCCGCATCGCCAAACAAGGCTTCTCGCGCCGCGCCATCGATCTCGAGATCGTCACGACGAACGGAACATTTCACCTCAAAGGCGGCAAGATCCGTTCGGCGCTGCGCCTTCGCGAGCAGCTTTTCGTCATCAACAAACGCTACGATTCATCGGGACGCGCGACTTCATATTCATTCACCGGACGCGGCTGGGGACACGGAGTCGGAATGTGCCAATACGGCGCTTACGGCTTGGGCAAAATGGGCGTAAAATATGACGCGATCCTGAAGCATTATTACACGGGAATTGAATTGACGAAGGCGTATTAAAAGTATGGAAAATTTTCAGTGGAGCAATTATACTCAAATACCATCAAAGAGTTTTTCTTGTGGATATTGCGGACATTCATTAGCCTCTGCGCTAGGTTACCAAGAGAGCAATGGCAGGGCTTTTGTTTATATTTGCCATTTTTGCACTCGTCCGACTTTTATTAGCGTTGATGGAGAGCAGTCGCCAGGAGCCAAATTCGGCACGGAAATTGAAGAAATATCGGATGTCTCGGTATTAGATTTGTATAATGAAGCCCGAAACTGTATATCCGTCTCTAGCTACACCGCAGCGGTTTTGTGTTGTAGAAAACTTTTGATGAATATTGCGGTTCACAAAGGCGCGAAAGAAGGACTTAAATTTTATCAGTATGTTGAATTTCTTTCAGATAATCATTACGTCCCACCGGATGCAAAAGAGTGGGTTGACCACATTAGGAAAAAAGGAAATGAAGCAACACACGAAATCACAATTATGGGGCGAGACGAAGCAGAAGAAATCATCTCATTCGTTGAAATGATATTGCGATTGGTTTATGAATTTCCAGCTAGAATAAAAAAGAAAACATCTCCGACGCCTGTCAAATAAATTCCTGTCGCTGAAAGCGACAAAGATAATAGCCTGGGGTGAAACCCCTAGGTCCGCTGCCAACAATAAATTCGTCTCTGAAGGAGACGAACATCGACGCAAATTGTTCGACACTTTCAGCGTCGGAAACTCTCTCCCAATAATCGTAGGGTTTCACCCTACGCTATATTGTTTGTCGCCGATGGCGACTTGATCAAAATACTTTGCAAATGACTCAGATTACCGCGTATCGCCTTTCATAAACATCACTTTTCCGATCAGACGCCTTTTACGCGCTCCGAAACATTTTCCTTTTTCCCGCGTATGACGGACTAAAATCAAAAAGGAGTCATAAAAAATAATGAAGAATTTTATCTTTGCTTTTATTTTGATATCGATCGGCGCGTTTGCGATCGCGGCGCAGGACGCGGCGAACCTGATTTTCTATCAATCGGTTGCATGGTCGCCGGACGGAAAGTATCTGACCGTCACGGCAATGTACGATCTGAATCAAAAGGAGAAAAAGATGAAAGCCGACATTTACACGATGCGTGCGGACGGCTCAGACTTAAAGAAGATAACCGGCGACGAAGCAAACGAATTTTATTCTTCGTGGGCAAAAAAGCGCATTGTTTTTACTTCCGGCATTTCGGGCGCGAGCGAATCAGACATTTTCACCGTCAATGAAGACGGTTCGAATCTTACGCAGTTAACAAAAAATGCCAAGCGAAATTCGACGCCGGATTTTTCGCCGAATGGTAAAAAAATAGCTTTCATTTCAACCCGCGACGACGATAAATATCAGATCTACGTAATGAATTCGGACGGCTCGAATGTGACGCGGCTGACAACCGATTCGACCGTCGCCTATTTCAATCCCGTGTTTTCGCCTGATGGGAAAAAGATCGTCTATTACTCAGAAAAAGGCGACGGGAAGGACCAGATTTGGGTGATGAATGCCGACGGCTCGAATCAAACTTTATTGACGAACAACATCGGGCATAATATTTTTCCGGCGTTTTCGCACGATGGGAAAAAGATCATTTTCAGCTCGTCAAAACGCGATGCGAACAATGACGGCTCTTTCGTTTACACGATGAATGTTGACGGCTCAAATCTGTCGAAAATGAGCAGCATCAGCAGTTTTTTCGCGCGCTTTTCACCAGACGGCAAAAAGATCGCTTATTTAGCGGGTAAATTCCCTGAAAACTCTGTTTACATTGCCAACTCGGACGGCTCGGACGCGATGAAAGTGACGAAATAGTTTATGAAATTTTCGCGCAATCAAATTATCGGCTCGCTCATTTTGCTCGGATTGATTCTGGCTGTAGCGATCTTTCGACTCATCTAGATATTATTTTTATCGATCCACTCACGCACCTCTCGCGCCATCTCAGCGAAAATATCCTCTTTGCTCTCGCGCGTGCGTTTCAGAATTTTATAGCTGTGATCCGCGGTTTCCAAAAGATGAAGCGTGGCTTGCCTGCCGAGTTTTTCTACGACCGGTTTTAGCAATTCAAGCGAGGCGAGCGCATCGCGTGTTCCGCTAAGAAAAAGCATTGGCTGTTTGATCGCGGTTAAATGCTCGGCGCGTTTTGTATCGGGTTTGTCCGGCGGATGAAGCGGAAAAGAAAAGAAGATTAAACCCTTCACATCGTCGAGTTTTGATTCCGCCGCCGCGTGCGACGTCATTCGTCCGCCGTAGGAATGTCCGCCTGCAAGAATCGGAAGCTCGCGCGCAGTCTTATGCGCCTCGACGACCGCGGAAACAATCGTCGCGACCGCAACCTTCGGAGAGCCGACCGATCTGCGCTTTTCCATAAACGGAAAGTTATAGCGAAACGTGGCGATGTGGTTTTCCGCAAGGCGCTCGGCGAGCGTTTGCAGCGTTCGATGCCTCATATCCGCACCGGCGCCGTGTCCCAAAACTAGTAAGTGCGTTGCGCCGTCAGGCTTCAACAGCAGCGCGGAAACTTCGCCTTCTTCCGGCGTAGCAGTTAATTTTAGTTCTATGGAATTAGCCATTTCTTACTTTTAATTATTTTAACATTACTGCCGTTTATCGAAATTGTGTTGTTGAACCTGAATTTATTTGATAATAGTATCTAGCTCATAAGTTAATGATCAAAGTAAAAAATCTTTCCTATTCATATCCGAAATCGAAAGAAATCGTCTTGAAAAATCTGAACTTCGAGATAAATCAGGGTGAAATTTTCGGTTTTTTAGGTCCTTCGGGCGCGGGAAAAAGCACGACTCAAAAAGTTCTCTACAAAATTCTTCACGATTTTTCGGGCGAAATTTCAATCAACAATAAACCCTTGCAAGATTGGGGAAAAGAATATTTTGAAAAAATCGGAGTCGGCTTTGAGCTTCCGAATCATTATCTGAAACTGACCGCGAAAGAAAATCTGAAACTTTTCGCTTCATTTTATCCAGAAAATAATCTGCAAAATTTCGATGAACTTTTTGAAATCTTCGGACTCGAAAAAGATGCCGACAAAAGAATTGAAGAATTTTCCAAGGGAATGAAAATGCGTCTGAATTTTATCCGCGCAATTATGCACGATCCCGACATACTTTTTTTTGACGAACCGACCGCCGGACTCGACCCGATAAACGCTCAAAAGATCAAGCGATATATCAAGAAGCTGAAAACGCAAGGCAAAACGATTTTTGTCACGACGCACGATATGACGACCGCCGACGAACTCTGCGACCGCGTTTCGTTTATCGCGGACGGCGAAATTCGCCTGACGGAAAAGCCTTCGGTTCTAAAGAATGAACACGGAAAACATACGGTCAAAGTCGAACTCGAAAACGGGCAAACGGCGGAATTTCCGGTCAAAGATTTAGGGAATAATCCGAAATTTTCGGAGTTTATCGCGCGGGATGAAATCCTGCGAATCAATACGCAAGAAGCGACGCTGGAAGAAGTTTTTATCAAAGTTACCGGCACAAAATTACTGGAATGATCGAGCTTTTCAGACAAATAAAATGGCAGTTTCTGATTTTTCAGAGAAACAATCTGATTACGATGATTGTCGGGATTACCGTGTTTTATGTCCTGATAATGTACTTAATTAGAGATTCCGCGGGCGTCGAAAAATTCATCACGCTTTTGATATACAACGATCCGGCAATTGTCGGTTTTATTTTTATCGGCATTTCGATGATTTTAGAGAAAGATCAGGAAGTTCTTCCTGCTTTATTCGTTACGCCTCTCAATCATCATATTTATCTGATTTCCCGCATCATCACTCTCTCGGCAATCGGTTTTTTTGGCGCGTTGGCGATGGTCTTGACCGCCAAAGGAATTTCGTTTAACGTTCTGCATTTTTCGGTCGGAGCATTTTCGACCTGCGTTTTATTTTGCTTGATGGGAATTTTCGTCGTCAGCTATACGACCGAAGTTTTGCATTTTCTCCTGCGAGCCGTTCCACTTTTGATCTTTATGAGTTTGCCACTGCTCAATTACTTTGAACTGACGGATTTGAGTTTTCTCAAACTTTTTCCGGTTCAGGGCGGTTTGAATTTAATGGTCAATTCTTATCGGGAATCGCCGGATTTCGGTGAAATAATTTTCGGTTATTTTTCGATTGCCTTCTGGACTCCTTTGCTTTATTGGTTTGTTTATCGAATTTTTATGGCGAGGGTTGTCAAAATCTGAAATATGAAAAAGCTGCTCAAAGTCGCCATCAATGATTTCAGACTGGTTTTTCGGGATAATTCTTTAAAAATTTTTATCGCCCTTCCGCTGCTGATTCTGCTTGTCGTTCGATACGGAGTGCCTTACGGTGCAGATGTTTATGAAGGTTTGCGGGAATACATTAATGTAATTTTGATGCTGGCGACAATGCAGAGTTCGATTGCGTTTGGGTTTATTTATTCGATGGTTTTGGTTGATGAAAAAGATACACAGGTAGCGAAAGTTTATGGAATTTTGCCGGTTTCTAAATTCTGGTTTGTCGTTTTTCGCCTGATTCCGCCCTTTCTGTTAGCGACGTTAGCAACATTTTTTCTTCTTCTGGTCGAACCTTTTTACGGATTGCCTGTGATTTCAAATCTCGTTTATTCGCTGCTTGCCGGGCTAGTCGCCCCCTTGATGACTTTATTTATTGCAGTCGTCGCCAAAAATAAGATAGAGGCAATGACCTGGCAAAAACTTTTTAACATACCGCTTTTTCTTCCCGTTATGGCGTTCTTCCTTCCCGCTTATTTTTCCCTTTTTTTTGCCATTTTCCCCGCCTTTTGGGCGTATCAAAGTTTTAATTTTTTGATCAAAGGCGAAAGTTCTTGGGTTTATCTGTTAGTCGGATTTGTCCACAGCATTTTACTGCTTGTATTGATGATCAAAAGTTTTACAAAAAGTCATTTTAAATAGCTCGAAATAAGACTTCGCCCATCTTGTGCGCGAGAATTGACCACAGCGTGGAACGATAAAACAGACTGTTAACTTTTTCATTTTTCTTTTCCTGACGTGCTTAAATAGATTTTGCGATTTTAGGTACGCGAGCATCTTCAAAAATGAAAAACCCGATCTATTCAATTGTCGGACCGACCGCTTCGGGCAAAACCTCGCTCGGCGTTGAGCTTGCTCTTCGCGTCGGCGGCGAGATAATAAACTGCGATTCGGTGCAAATATATAAAGAAATTCAGATCGCAACGGCGAAGCCGAGCGATGAAGAAAAACGCGGCGTTCCGCATCATTTGATCGATTATGTTTCACCGGAAATAAATTACACGGCGGCGGCTTGGGCGCGAGACGCAGGGCGCAAAATCGCGGAGATCGAAGCACGCGGACGAGTTCCGATCCTCGTCGGCGGAACCGGTTTTTATCTTCGAACTTTGCGGGAACCGTTTTTTGAGAGTCCGAAAACCGATGAAAAATTGCGCGAAAAACTCAAAAAGATCAAAAAACAAAAAGGCGCCGAACATCTTTATAAAATTTTGCAAAGAAAAGACAAAGCGGCTGCTGAAAAGCTTTTTCCCCGTGATTTTGTTCGTGTTTCGCGTGCATTGGAAGTCTTTTTTCAAACGGGAAATCGTCTGTCAGAAGTTCAGCCGAACCGCGCTGCTCCGCCTGAATTCGCTGACAGAATTAAGATCTTTGTTTTAAATCCGCCGCGCGATTTACTTTACGAAAAGATAAATCGACGAACCGAAAAGCATTTTGAAAACGGCTTGGTCGAAGAAGTGAAACAACTTGGCGCGCGCGGCGTAAAAGACGAAACGAATGCGCTCGGCGCGCACGGCTATCGAAGAGTTTGCGAATATCTTCGCGGTGAGAGAACTTTGGAAAGCGCAATAGAGCAAACAAAGCAGGACGTTCGCAATTATGCCAAACGACAAATGACGTGGTTTCGAAAGGAAGCGGGCGCAATTTGGCTCGATGGTTTCGGTGATAATGCGAAAATTCAGGTGGAGCTTTGGGAAATTTTGAAAAAATAGGACGCTGAAAAAGGCAGGCAGAAACACAACCGTAGTGGAGTGTGTGGAGTTCGATTTATTCCGCCGCGGCGCCCCGTACTCGCGGGCGGGTTTCCGCCTTTCAAAACAAATCTGCTATAATTAGAAAAATTTTATAAATCTAAGTAAATAAAGGGAAAATGTTATGGAAAAACCGGCTGCCCAAAACATACAAGACGCTTTTTTGAACACGGCACGACGGGAAAGATACACGATCATCGTCCATCTTTTACACGGCGCCACGCTCGCGGGCAGAATTCGAAGCTTCGACAAATTTTCGGTTTTGCTCGACGTTGGCGGTCAGGAATTTTTGATCTTTAAGCATGCCATTTCGACCATTTCTCAGGAAAGACACGAACGAAGGAAAATCGAATCAGAATAAACAGTTTTGCGCGGTAAATTCATAACTTTTGAAGGAATAGACGGCAGCGGCAAATCTACGCAGCTCAGGATGTTAGCAAGTGAGCTGCTTGGTTTGGGTTTTGACGTTTTGACGACGCATGAGCCGGGCGGAACACCGCTCGGACGCAGGTTGCGGGAAGCTTTTCTTGAAACGGAAGAAACGGTTGCGCCGCTTGCCGAGCTCCTGCTTTTTGCCGCTGATCGCGCGCAGCACGTAAATTTTTTTATCAAACCCGAACTGGCAGCAGGAAAGATCGTTATCTCCGATCGTTTCGCCGACGCAACCGAAGCGTATCAAGGCGCAGGACGCGGATTTCCCGAAAAAACCGTCGGTCAGATAATCAAGCTCGCAACAGACGGCTTGAAGCCGGATTTGACCTTATTTTTCGATATTCCCGTCGAGGGTGCTATCTTGAGAACAAATTCGCGGAGCGACAACGGCGTTAAGAGAAATCGTATGGATCTGGAAACAGCCGAGTTTTACACGCGCGTCCGCGAAGCTTATCACAAGATCGCAGTGCGCGAACCGAAGCGTTTTCGACTTATAGATGCCAATCGCTCGGTCGAGGAAATTCACGCCGCGGTTCTCGAAATTGTAAAGAAATTTTTAGAGAAAAAATAGGAGTAACTATGTTTCGTCATAAAAGAATTGTCTTATTCTGGCTGCTTTTGGTAAGCCTTTTTGCCTTTGTTCCCGCGCAGGACGCATCGCTTTTGACTCTCGACCGGATCTTTAATTCGGACGATTTTAGCGGTCGTGGCGTCGGCGGTTTTCGCTGGCTCAAATCGGGCGACGGTTATTCAAAACTCGAACGCTCTGCGACCGTTCAAGGACAAGATCTGGTTAGCTACGACGCGGCGACAAACGCGCGGACTGTTTTGCTTGCAGCCGAAAAGCTGGTGCCGAAGGGCGAAACGAATCCTTTGCCGATAAACAGCTATGAATGGTCCGCAGACAATACGCAGATGCTGATCTATACCAATTGGAAAAAGGTTTGGCGGTTTAACACGCGCGGCGATTACTGGGTTTTGAATTTAGCGACGGGCAATTTGAAAAAGCTTGGCGGCAACGCCGCGCCTTCGACGCTGATGTTCGCAAAGTTTTCCCCGGATGGAACGCGCGTCGGGTATGTGCGCGAAAACAATATTTATGTTGAAAATATCGCCAGCGGCAAGATCACGCAGGTGACAAAGGACGGAGGGAAATTTCTGATCAACGGAACGTCCGATTGGGTGAACGAGGAGGAATTTTTCCTGCGCGATTGCTGGCGCTGGAGCCCGGACGGCAAATCGATCGCTTACTGGCAGTTCAACACCGAAGGCTCAAAGGATTTTGTTCTCATCGACAACACGCAGGGTCTTTATCCGGTTTTGAATTATTTCCCGTATCCGAAAGCCGGAACAACGAACGCGGCGGTTCGGGTCGGCGTTATCAGCGCGACGGGCGGAAAAACGAAATGGATGAATACGCCGGGCGATCTGCGGCAAAATTATATCGTGATGGTCGAATGGATGGACAATTCGAGCGAGTTGATGCTGCAGCATATGAACCGACTGCAAAATACGAATCAGATACTGATCGCCGACGCCAAATCCGGCGCAGTGCGCTCCATACTGATCGAAAAAGATGATTCCTGGCTTGAACTCGTGGTGCCAAAAGTGCGCTGGGTTGACGGCGGAAAGCGCTTTTTGTGGTTCAGCGAGCGGGACGGCTGGCAGCATGTTTATTCGATTTCGCGCGATGGGAGCGACGTAAAATTGATCACGCCGGGCGAATTTGACGTCATCAGCCTCGCCGGAATGGACGAAGCCGCCGGCTGGCTATATTACATTGCTTCGCCCGATAATGCCGGGCAGCGATATCTTTTCCGCACCAAACTTGCCGGCAGCGGAACGGCGGAAAAGATCACGCCGGACGCTCAAAAAGGCTGGCATAATTACAACATTTCCCCAAACGGACGCTGGGCTGTTCACAGCTATTCGGCGTTCGCAACGGCGCCGCGTTTTGAGCTCGTCAATGTCTCGAACAAAACGGTCGTGCGCGTGATGGAAGAGAACGCCGCGGTTCAATCGGCGATCGATAAATTAAAAAAAGGACCGCAGGAATTTTTCCGCATCGACATCGGCGGAGGCGTAACGCTTGACGGCTGGATGATAAAACCGCCCGATTTTGATCCGAACAAAAAATATCCGATCCTTTTTTACGCTTACGGCGAACCCGCCGGACAAACCGTCACCGACAGTTGGGACGGCGCCAATTATCTGTGGCACGCGATGCTGGCGCAACAGGGCTATATTGTCGCCAGCGTCGATAATCGCGGAACACCCGCGCCGCGCGGACGCGCCTGGCGAAAAGCGATCTATCGCAAAAACGGCATCGTCAATTCCGCCGATCAGGCTGGCGCGGTTAAGGCGCTCACCGCCAAACATTCTTTTATCGATGCTTCGCGCGTCGCGATCTGGGGCTGGAGCGGCGGCGGAGTTTCAACTTTGAATGCGATGTTTCGCTATCCTGACATTTACCACGTCGGAATGTCGGTCGCGCCCGTTCCCGATCAGCGCTTTTACGACACGATCTATACCGAGCGTTACATGGGCTTGCCTTCAGACAACAACGGCGAGGATTACAAGCAAAGTTCGCCGATCACATTCGCGAGCGGTTTGAAGGGCGATCTGCTGATCGTTCACGGCACCGGCGACGACAACGTTCACTATCAGGGCACGGAAGTTTTGATCAATAAACTGATCGAGCTTAACAAGCCGTTTCAGATGATGGCTTATCCGAACCGCACGCACGGCATTAGCGAAGGCGAAGGCACAACGATTCATTTGTATACGCTTTTGACGCGCTATTTGAAGGAGCATCTGCCGTCGGACGCTCGTTGATGATATGTTCGACAAACTGATCGGAAACGAACCCATCAAAACGATATTGAGACGGATGCTGCGCGCGAACCGCGTTCCGCATTCTCTTCTTTTCGCCGGCATTGAAGGCATCGGCAAAATGCGTTTTGCGTTGGAGTTGGCAAAATCGTTTGTTTGCACAAATCTGAATTTGGACGAAGCGTGCGACGAATGCCCCGCGTGCAGGCGCGCGGAAAAATTCGATATTCCCGTCGTTACCGCTTCCACCAAGATTGAGGAAAAACTTAGGGAAAAATTCAAAACCGTGTTTTTTAGCGAACATTCGGACGTCGGAATGGTTGTTCCGCTTAAGAAGAACGTTTTTGTCGATGCAATTCGCGATCTTGAAAAAGCGTCGAATTTCCAGCCGTACGAAGCGCGGGCGAGAATTTTGCTGATCGACGATGCCGACAAAATGAACGATGCCGCGTCAAACGCGCTTTTGAAAACCTTGGAAGAACCGCCGACCGATTCTTATATTTTTTTGGTCACGTCGCGCCCGGACTCTCTGCTTCCGACCATTCTCTCGCGCTGCCAAATTCTGCGTTTCGCGCCGATCGCGTGCGCTAAGATCGAACATCATTTGCTTGCAACAAAAGAGTTTTCGCCGGATGACGCGAAAGTTGTGGCGCGTTTGTCTGCGGGCAGCGTCGGCGCGGCGCTTCAAACCGATCTCACGCGATTTCGTGAACTTCGCGCTACGACGTTAAAAATTCTTGAAAGCTTGCTCAGTGGAAAAGACCGCGCAATTTTACTGCAAACCGCGGAGGCTATCAGCGACGCGAAGAATAAGGAAAATTACGAAGACTTTCTGAACATTTTACAAACTTTGATTCACGACGTCTGGACTTTGCGCATCGGTGCGGACGAAATCGTCAATGCCGATATTCAAGCCAGGCTGCAGAATTTTGCTGAAAAGTCTGACGTAAAACGCCTCGCCGCGTGGCTTTCCGAGATCGAAACGATGCGCGAAGGCTTTGTCGTAAATCTAAACAAAAAGATCGCGACCGAAGCGCTTTTTATGCAAATGGCTGGTTAGTTTTGGTATCGAATGTTTGTTATATTTGGAAATCGAATGCAAATAGCGGCGCATTATCCAAATCATCAAAAAGCATCTATCGTCACGCGCGCGTTTTCGGCGTTGGGGCTTTCTCTCGCCTCGGCGGCGGCATTTGTCGTCGCGTATTTCGATCCGGTGACCGCAAGATTTTTTCCTGTCTGCCCGTTGTTTCAAATGACCGGCTTCGCTTGCCCGGGCTGCGGATTGACGCGCGGTTTTCATGCGCTTTTTCACGGCGACGTTCTCGGCGCGCTCGATTTTAACGCGCTTATCCCGTTTTATTTTTTCTTTTTTGCATATCTTGCAGTTTCTATGTTTCTTGTTTCAGCGCGAGGTCGCGGGCTCTCGTTCGCCTTTTTTAAACCGCGCATCGTTTACAGTTTTCTTGTGCTGTTTTGCGTGTTTGCGATCGTCAGAAATTTGCCGGTTTATCCTTTTTCGATTTTGTTTCCATGATTCGTTTCTCTCAAAAGTTCGTTTTCTGTTTGATTTGTCTGAGTTTTTTGACTTCCTGCACGACGCAAGGCAAAGTTGAACCTCCTTCCGCGATCCAGCAGCCCGGTCCGGATCGAACCCAAAATAAAAAGGAACGGATCGATCGGCTGAGCGCATCGGTGTTTTGTATTTCGATCGTTTCCAAGGGAAATAATTTTAAGAACAAATATTCCGTCGGAACAGCTTTTCTCGTCGGAAAAGGATTGCTCGCCTCAGCGCTTCACGTGCAGGCAAAGGCGGGCGAGCTTTCGAAAACTTTTAAGAGCAATGAGTATGAAATGATCGCATGGAAGACGTTCGATGCGGTCGATTATATTCATTTCCCGATCGAGCTTTTTGTTTCGGACAAAACGACGGATATGGCGATCTTTCGTTTTGACGACAAGATCCTAAAAGAAAATCCGAAGTTCTCGATGATCCAGCCGCTGACGCTTGCAGAAAACTTGCCCGCGGTTGGTGACGAAGTGATCGCCATCGGTTATTACGGCGATTATCAGTTTCCGTTCAACTCGGTCGGAAACGTTTCGATGATCGATAAAAACGACGACATTTTTTCTGACGTTACGATCGTGCCGGGAAACAGCGGCGCGCCGATTTGCTCGCTCGAAACGGGCGAAGTTTTGGGAATTACAGTAAGCGTTTTGGATCTGGGAAACGAAACCGTCAGATTTGGGATCGCAAAAAGAGCGTCAAAATTGCGCGAGCTTTTGCAAAGACTAGAAAAGAAAAATTAACCGCAGAGACGCGGAGACACAGAGAGTATATTTTATTTTCTCTGCGTCTCCGCGTCTCGGCGGTGAAAATGTTTAGGAAATTTGGACCAGCGGTTTGTCTTCGGCGAGCGACTTTGCCGCGTCGCCTTCCTGGCGCAGGATCTCGACTTCTTTTACAAATTCCTCGACGATATCTTCGCCTCCGACCTTTCGCATCGGTACGCCGTTTTTGAAGATCATCCCGACGTTTCTGCCGAATGTGACGCCCAACTCGGAATCGTGCGCTTCGCCTGGACCGTTGACGGCGCAGCCCATTATTGAAAGATGCAGCGGTTCTTCGACGTGCGCGAGCCGGCGTTCGATTTCGGTCACGATCTCAACAAAATTATCAATGTCCAATCTTCCGCACGTCGGACAGGCGACGACCGTAACGCCTCTTTTTCTCAATTCCAAACTCTTCAAAATTTCCCAGGCGACGCGAACTTCTTCGTGCGGTTCAGCGGCTAAGCTTACGCGAATCGTATCGCCGATGCCTTCGTGCAGCAAAATTCCCAAACCCATCGCCGATTTTATCGTGCCGCCAAAAGGTGTTCCGGCTTCGGTTACGCCGAGATGCAGCGGATAATCGACTTTCGCAGCCATCAGCCGATAAGCCTCGACCATACGATTTACGTCCGAAGCTTTCAAAGAAATTATCGTGTCGGTAAAACCGAGATCTTCGAGAATTTGAATATGCCGCATTCCGGATTCGACCATCGCTTCGGGCGTCGCCGTTCCGTATTTTTTGAGCAGATCTTTTTCCAGCGAACCGCCGTTGACGCCGATCCTGATAGGAACTTTCTGCGCTTCGGCGGCGCGGACGACTTCCCTGATTCTATCGAGCGACCCGATATTTCCGGGGTTTAGCCTGAGTTTATCGATTCCGGCTTCAAGCGCAAGCAAAGCTAATTTGTAATGGAAATGAATGTCGGCGACTATCGGAACATCGGTTCGTTTGCGGATCTCTTTCATAGCCGCAGCGGCGTCGTTATCGGGAACGGCGATGCGGACGATCTCGCATCCGGCTTCAACCATTTCTTCGATCTGGCGGATCGTTCCGTCAACGTCGGTCGTGTCGGTTTTCGTCATCGACTGCACGACCACCGGCGCGCCGCCGCCGATCTGAACGTCGCGAACCATTACCGATTTTGACTTTCTCATAACGTATCGCCGCCATCCTGGCGGCTGTCGCGTTGGCTTCCAGCCAACGCCTGCATAGTTGACGGCAAGATGCCGTCAGAGACAGCCAGCGAGACGCTGGCGTTACAATTAAAAAAAGCGCGAAACGTCAAGAAACAAGGTAAAGACCATCAGAAGCAGAATTATCGCCAATCCTGCGAATTGGATCTTTTCCCTAATCGCCATCGAAAGCGTTTTGCCGAACCACGACATAACTTTTTCGATTCCGAGCACCATGATCTGTCCGCCGTCCAGCAGCGGAATCGGCAAAAGATTAAAAATGCCGAGATTCAGGCTGATGATCGCCAGAATCGAAATAAGTCCGACAAATCCGGCGTCGCGAACAACTTGCGAGATGATCTGAACAATGCCCACCGGACCTGCCAAACCGGCGTCTTTCACAGAGCGCTGTCCGGAGAATAATTGTCCGAGGACTTTCCCGGTCAGGCGAATCATTTCAACATTCGTATTGACCGCAAACCCCGCCGCTTGCCCGACACCGACCTTCTCGCGCGTATCGATCTTCGCGGCTTCGAATCTGATCCCGATCCGGTATTCGCCGTCAGACATAACGGCATTGATATCCACTATCTTTCGTTCGCCGCCGCGCTCGATCGTCAACTTAAACGGCTCACCTTTCGTTTCGCCGATCAAAGCTCTAAGGCTAACGATATTTCTAACCGATGTCTCGTTGAATGCGAGTACGCGGTCGCCGGTTTCCAAAACTTTCCCGGCGGGCATATCCGGCGAAACCACGCCAACGATAACCGGTTCTGCTTCGCCGTCTGGCTGGAGATCGAGCGAGCCGGCAACGTTTCCGTTTCTTTCAACTTTTGACGGTTTGATCTTTAGCTCAAGGCGTTTTTCACCGCGCTCGACCGTTATCGGAATTTCCTTTTCGGGCATTACGAGCGAATCGTGCTCGATGCGTTGCCAGGTCGGATTTTCCACGCCGTCAAAAACAACGATCCGATCGCCTGCTTTTACGCCCGCTTGTTCCGCCGCGCCGGCAGCGCTGACAAAACCGACGATCGGCGCCGGCATTGAAGGAACGCCGTAAAATATTGCGCCGAAAAACGGAATGGCGAGCGCAAGGACGATATTCATGAACGGTCCGCCGATCATCACGAGAAATTTTTGCCAACGCGGACGAAGCTCGTATAGCTCGGATTCGGGAACTTTCTCCTCGTCTGAAGCACCGCCTTCAAGCGGAGCGGTAACCTCGTCGCCGTAAAGCTTTACGTACGCGCCGAGCGGGATCGCGCTGATGCGATAATCGGTGTGACCTTTTTTGAAACCCCAAACGCGCGGTCCGAGACCAAAAAATGAATACGCTTCAACGCGCATTCCGAAAAATTTGGCGACCATAAAATGTCCAAATTCATGGATATTTATAGCAACGCCGAGAACAAAAATGACTGCAAGTATAACTATTAAAATATCGGGCATTTTTTCTTAAATTCTTTCCTCAAAAACTTGATTTTTAGAACCGATTTCGTCAAATCAAGTTGCAAACAAAAGTGTAAACAAACGGGAGCGCCGGCATCTTGCCGGCACCGTCGCATAGCGACGCAAACCGTAAAAATTAATTTTGAACGCTTTATGCGTTCATTGCCGGCAATGCTGCCGGCGCTACTGCCAGCTTCATTATAGCGCGATTTCGCGCCCACGCATCGCTTTCCAGAATGATTTCGAGTTTCGAAGCGTCTTTTATTTCGTGCTCGGTCATTACGTTTTCGATAATTTTCGGAATCTCGCTTAACCGAATTTTGCCGTCTAAAAAAGCTTTGACCGCGATCTCGTTTGCCGCGTTCAAAACCGCCGGCATCGTTCCGCCTTTTTTGAGGGCTTTATACGCCAAATTCAGACACGGAAACTTTTCGGTGTCGGGATTTTCGAACGTCAGATCCGAAAGTTTTGAGAAATCGAGCGACGTAAGTTCGGCGGCTTTTCTCGCCGGATAAGTCAAAGCATATTGGATCGCGTGACGCATATCAGCGACGCCAAGCTGCGCGATTATCGAACCGTCGATCAGCTCGACCATCGAATGAATTATCGATTGCGGATGCACGACGACCGAAATTTCACTTGCGACAAAACCAAAAAGCCAATGCGCTTCGATCACTTCCAAGCCTTTATTCATCAGCGTTGCCGAATCGATCGTGATCTTGTCGCCCATTTTCCAGTTCGGGTGATTGAGCGCTTCCTCGCGCGTTGCGTTTTCAATTTCTTCTTTGGATCTTTCGCGAAAAGGTCCACCCGAAGCGGTTAAAATCAAACGTCTTACCTCGCTTCGCTTTTCACCGCGCAGACATTGATGCAGCGCATTGTGTTCGGAATCGACGGGCAAGATTTCCGCGTTATTTTCTCTCGCGGCTTTGGTCATCAATTCGCCAGCCATCACGAGCGTTTCCTTGTTCGCCAGCGCGACTCGTTTTCCGGCTTCGAGCGCGCGCAAAGTCGGAACAAAACCGATCGCGCCGACCGTTGCCGAAACAACCGTTTCCGCTTTTTCGTGCGTCGCGACGGCGATCAAGCCTTTTTCACCGAGCTCGATCTTTGGAATTTTCGCGTCTAATTCGTGAAGCTTTTTTGTCAAAGTTTCCGCGCACGATTCGTCTTCGACCGAAACCATTTCCGGCTCAAAACGCGCGACTTGCGCGGTAAACTTTTCCATATTTTTTCCCGCGCCGAGCGCAACCACGCGGAAATCTTTGAGGTGCTCGACGACTTTGAGCGCATTACAGCCGATCGAACCGGTTGAGCCTAAAATTGAGATAGATTTCATAAAAAAACGAAAGAACAGATTAACACAAACCGGTCGAATTCGCGGCAAAAACTTTAGATTCTCGCTCGGTCAATAGGCGACTTTACGCCTTTGGAGAAAAGTCGCTGCCAACTAACAATGCTTTCAATACGTCAAAGCTCTCAAGCGACAGCAGCGATTTAAGAGTTGTCGCGAAAAATACAAGGAGGAAAAAATAATGATGAAAAAATTATTTGCGTTATCGCTGATTTTAGGTTCGATGGTTTTTGCAATTCCGTCAGTGGAAGCAAAGGCGACGAGCAAAAATTCGGTCGAAACGAATAACATTCAAAAAGGTTGGCAGCAGAATAATAAACGAAAAAATCGGTGGAAAAAGAACCGCAGCTACAATCAAGGTCGCGCGCGTGTGGTCACAAGAACGCGCTTCGTTTACATCAACGGAAGGCGTTATCGCGAAGTCTGGCAATATCGTTATTTGCCGAATGGCAGAGTGGAAACGAGACTCCTCGGTCGAACACGAATCTATCGCTAAACAAAGGATGAGCGAGATTTTTACTCTCCTCTCTCGCTCAATTTTCGTTTTCCTTTTCCGCAAACTTGCGCGCCGTTTCAAAACGGTTTCCCTTTGCTTCTTTTTCCGCTACAAATTGATTAAATTCCGCCGATTTATTTCGCGGAACGCTGAGCGTTTTCCAATCTTCGGAGCGAAAATGTTTGGCGAGAAAAGTGATTTGTCCGACGTGATACGCATAATGCGTCAATTGCCGATTTATCGCTTCGACTATCGTGTGCGGCTCGCCGCGGATCGTGACAAATTTTCCGAAATCTTCTACCGTCAAAGGCTCGATCGCGTCGAAAAGCGCCAGCCAGCCGTTTTCCCAAAACTTCATCAACGATTCGCGCGAATCTTCATCAAACGCGACAAACTCGCCGTCGCGAAAACGATCGGGCTTTTCGCCGTCGCTCGTCAAAAAATCGGTCCAGCGCGAGCGCAAGTTTCCGGCGATATGTTTGACGATAACGGCAATCGAATTTGATTCCGGATCGATCGCGCGAAAAAACTCTTCATCTGAAACTTGCGCCATCGCCTTTTCCGCTATTTCCTTGTAATTGCGAAACGAAAGGATCGCATCCGAAAGATAGTTTTTGATAATTTGTTCGGTCATAATCTTTTGTGATTCTCTTAAGACACTAAGTTTACCACTCAACAAGTCTGCGTAGCAGACGAAAGCGCGTAGCCCATAGCGCCAGCTATGGGGAAATGAAAAGAAACAAACGCGAGTTCGCGTAGCGAACGGCAGATAAACGAAAAGAATCTGTCGCTCGTTACGCGAGCTAAATTCGATGTATCGAAATATTCCCATAGCTCGCGCGATGGGCTAATGGCTTCCATCCGCTACGCGGATTTGCGCCCGATGAATTTTGAGAAAAATTCCTACCGCCACAAAAATCTCTCATCGAACTCGATCCCACTTTTGCTTAATAAATCCTTGAATTCCTCTTCGAAATTAACTCGCGCGTGATGTTGTTCCTGATTTTGAATGTAACGCCGAACGCCTTCGATCTGCGATTTGCCAACCGTAAAAGCTCCATAACCGTCTTGCCATTCAAACCGTCCGTTTGTAATTCGATTTGCCCAAGCCGATGAATTTGATTTTAGCTCGCGCATAAAATCCGAAAATTTCGTTGTCGGTTTTAAGTTAACAAGCAAATGTACGTGATCGTTTGTGCCGCCGATTTCGAGCAAGATGCCGTCGAGCCCGCGAATTGTTCCGCCAAGATAATCATATAAACGGGGTTTCAGGTCTTTTGTGATAAACGGAAATCGTTCTTTCGTTGCGAAGACGACGTGATATGTAAAATTTATGTAGGTGTGCGGCATCTCTTTCTGCCGTTCGCTACGCGAACTCGACAATTTACATTGCATTATTCCACAGTCT
>JBGTFE010000025.1:0-6417 GCA_041747435.1 Pyrinomonadaceae bacterium
CCTCACGTTCAAAAACGGCGCGGGCGCCGGACTCGCTGGCCGTCCGTGTGTGCTTGATCGCCACTGCGATGTTGTTCGTAACCCTTGCCCGCAATGACTTTAGTCCTGGCAAACTAGAGTTTAGATTGAACAGATCGAGAATTTTCCCGTGAACAAACTAAATATGTTCATCCGGTATGCATTTTATTCCCGCAAAATATTTTTTTACGGATGATTTTTCTTGTTTTAATTCCGGCGGGGATTTCTCCACCAACACAACTTTTGCACTTTGCCCATAGGAGTTGTTGCGTCCGAGATATGTGACCGGCTCGAAGCTGCCAAAAAAGCCGAAACTGAAAACCGAGATTACAAACATGAATGAGCGAGCGGGTGCCGGCGAGTCTCTTAATTAAAGTCCGAAGTTCTTTGCAGATAAAGCCGAACGCCATCCGGCGATCATTAATATCGACCCTGCCGCAGCAACCATTTTTTTCGGCTGCCCCGGCGGACAGGTCAATCTCTGTGCTTGACTACTTCTTTCAAGGCTGATTTGTGTGCGACACGAAGTCGCGTAAATAGCTGTGATGCTGGACTCGAAAGGGTTATGACATCACCCGTCATTCTACTGACGGTATCCTACCACAGCAGGCGTTATTGGCAACGATAGGGTTTGAAGCCTGTGGGACAATGTAGCCGTTGCTTTCAGCATCAAGAAGGCGCGGAGCCAGGATTGAACGGTATGGTCAACTTATGTGAATTGCTGATAAACGTCGTGAGCCTTGACAAGCCAAAGATGCTGAGAGGCTTGAACCAAAAGGTAAATGGCCAGGATTAAGAGCTACAATTTCTCTTAACGTAGATGTTGAGCCATCGGCGAAAAGGCAAGACCTAAAGCGTTCGGGTATTTATGCGGAACGTGGAAACCCCGTAATCTTCCTTATCGAAGGAAAGCAAGCCGTAAGGCAAGCTGAAAAGATTGCGGGAATAGGAAGCGGGAGAAAGCGAATGCCGCTTTGTAATCAGGCGGATACGGTTTGAAACATTAAGTGCGGCCGCCGGAAATCTCGTTAGTCTGCTAAACCCCGTCATCAGGGGCTGGGCGAACTATCATCGAAGTGCGGTGGCTAAAGAGATCTTTGGCAAGATGGACAATGCTGTCTTCAAAGCATTGTGGCAATGGTCAAAGCGACGACACCCAAACAAAAACCGCTTTTGGATAAAGGACAAATACTTTACCACCAGAGGCGGCGACCGTTGGGTATTCTTCGGACAAGCGACAGATAAAGACGGCAAATCTAAAAACTTGCACATCTTCAAAGCCGCGAGTGTGCCAATCAAAAGACACACGAAAGTTCGAGGAGAAGCAAATCCGTACTCGCCTGAATGGGAAACTTACTTTGAGCACCGAATAGATGTTCAAATGCAAGCCAACCCTGAAGGGCTATAAGCGATTGCTGTCGTTGTGGTATGAGCAAAACGGCATCTGTCCGATCTGTGACGACAAAATCACGAAAATAACCGGTTGGCACAGCCACCAGATTATCCATCGTGTTCACGGCGGCATAGACGGCAACAGCAACCGTGTTCTGCTGCACCCAAATTGCCACAGACAAGTTCACGCGAAAGAGTTGGAAGTAGTGAAACCGCGTTCCTTACGGAGCGTTAATTGAGGCTTGAGCCGTGTGCGGTGAAAGTCGCAAGCACGGTTCTTAGGGGGCGGAGTGACAGCAATGTCACTCTGCTACCCGACTATGCTGCCCGTCATAGCAAATGTCTATTATATTTAGGCGACGACCTTTTTCATCTTTGGCAAAGGCTTTTGTTCGTTCGGCAGAAAGCGTTGTTTTGTCACTGTCCGCGTTTGTTTTGATTTCCATAACAAATTGAAGGCAAAAATGTGTGTCGCGCCGCTGATACCAACTCCGTAAAGCGGAATCAGGACAATCGGGAGTTCCACGAGATTCTGCATCAAAGGCACTTCGAGCAGTGTAAATGTCAATCCCGTGCCGACCGCCACGATAAAATCGAGCATTCCGACAATGTGAAAAACCCGGTATTTCGCCTTGCTTTCCGGCAGGAGAAGCACGACAAAAACCAGCAAACCGACCACAATATCACCGTAGCCCGCGTTTCGCACGAATGTTTCGGGCAGAATTGTTTGCCAGCCGTAAAACAAAAACATCGCGCCCGCGCCGATGCGCCAGAGATGCAGAATCGTCAGTTTTTTCAAACCGAGCGATTCGATGTAACCGCGAAATTTATCATTTGTCAAATAAATCACCGTCGGGATAACGATTCCGAGCGCGACCAGCAGTGCAATGAAAGGCTGCGGAATGACTTTTAACAAACCGAAGAAACTCGCCGCCGTAACTCCCAACCCCCATATCAGAAGCGCGAAAACCGTCCAACGCTCCGTTAAATTATTCGTCAATTTCGTATTATTCATTTTTCTACTCCTAATAATATCTGTTGATTTCTATGATGGAAAACATTTTCCGAAAGCTAAAAGTAGTTTCGGTGAACCCTTAAAACGAATTTTTCCGGTCAGCACCGCCCACACGAAGTTCTTCTCTTTTGCGAGAAATCCGAGCCACGTTTCTGAATCCGCCGTTACCTTTAAATTCGCTTCGCCGACGAGTTCTTTTTCGACTTTAATTTGCTGATTTTTGATGGTGACGGTCGCTTCCGCCGGCTCGTCGCCGGTGAAAACGAAATGATAAACGGCATCCAAATCTTTCGCTTGACTGCGCTGAAATGAATCGGACATTCTCGCTAAAAAAACCTGAATCGAACGCGGATGAATGCCGTTGCCGATGTGTTTGACGGTTTTGTGCGGAAAACGTTTTTTGACGTGAACTTCGGCATCGGAATTTTTGACGACGTAAATCGTTTCCGCTTTTTCCTGCAAAGGTTTCACCACGTCCTGAAGAAATTCCTTGCGATTTTCCAGAAACGGCGCGATGACATCTTCGCCCGCCGGACAAACCGCCATACAATACGCCGCTTTGTAATTCGCGCCGTAAGATAAACTTTGCCACATCGAAGCCGATTCCGCGTCCGACACTTTTTGGCGGTAATCGAGTGCCGAATCGCTCTCCGCAATCGTTTCGACCCAATCGGTAAAACCGCCCAGAAATTCGCGGTAATTGTGCGTCGCACACGCCGAAAAACTAAAATCCCCGCTTGCTCCTATCGCGCCGACCGGACAAGCCGCGACGCACAATTTGCAGTCGAGACACGGATTGTAATCAATCGGCGCGGTGTGTCGGCTGATTTCCGCTTCGGTGATAATCGTCCCCAGAAGTATAAAATTGCCGAACTTCGGGTGAATCACGTTGCGGTGAATTCCCATCTGTCCGAGACCGGCAGCGACCGCTACCGGCTTGTGCGAGACAATCCAAATTTTGCCGGGAAATTTACTCATCTCCATCGGAAAACCCATCGCAGGATTGATGGCGCGAATATTTTTCTTTTCTAATTTAGCGACGATTTTGTGCGCGACTTCGTTCGTGCGGTCGTGCGCTTGATGAAATTCGAGATTCGCCACCGAACGCGCCGGACTGCGAATCGGCTCGCGGTTCATTTTGCAGACGAAACTGATCAAAGTTTTGGCTCGCGGAAAAGCTGCCAGAATATCCGCTTTTTGCTCGGCGATCTCAAAGCGTTCGATTTCGACAAACCCGACATCATCCGCGCCGCACGACAAACAAAACTCGCGCAGCCATTCGGCATCGAGCGTTTTTTCGGATGCGCTTTTCGCTTTCTCGTTTAGTTGATAAAACTTTTTAACCGTCGGATGCGCTTGTAAAGCCGTCATAATTTCACCTCTCAAAGTAGTAACTTTCATTTTGCAAGTTACATTTCAGCATAGTAACTTGTCTTTTGCAAGTTACTTTTTATAAAAATTGTGATAATGTAATTTCAGAAGAAAAAAATGACAAAAAAAAAGGCGAAAACCGAAACAAAACCGCGCTCCGCTTGTCCGGTGGCGAACACGCTCGATATTATCGGCGACCGCTGGACTCTGCTGATCGTGCGCGATTTATTCAAAGGCAAACGGCGTTACAACGAATTTCTCGAATCAGCCGAAAAAATCCCGACCAACATTTTGGCAAGCCGCCTGAAGACGATGGAAGAAGCCGCCATTATCGAGCGAAAAATCTACAGCCAACGCCCGCCGCGCTACGAATACGCTCTGACGGAAAACGGCGAAAAACTCGGCGAAATCGTCAAGATGCTCTACAATTGGGGAAATGAAAATTTGGTAAAACTACAAAAGCCGGTTGGGTTTCCTTCTGCTTAAACTAAAAATCAGTCAGAATTTAGTTCGGAGAATCTCATCTTAAATCTTACCCAAATATGAGAACCGTTTGATCATAGAGAAGCAGCAGAACGGCTGAGATGACGTGGGCAAAAACCGCCACGCGCAACGTGAGGGAAACCAAAGACCGCCATAACAAAGTCGCTGTTTTTGCCTCACGTCCATTGGTAGGATGAAAGTCGGGCTTTTTGGTCCGGTTCATCCTGCTTGATCTTTGACAGTTTCGGCACATTGTTTGACCTTCAATTACAGAATCACAGAATGTATTTTAGCAGAATAAAAGGAGGTTTTTTAACAATGCAGGAACAAATATATGTTGGGTTGGATTTAGGGTCAAGCCAGTGTCAGCAGGCGGTGATTGGTGCGGATGGAAGGCTTCGGTTTTCGCGCATTGTTCCGACATCGGAGCAGCATTTGAGGAACGCGTTTACGGGTCTCGAAGGCGACGTGAGCGTTCATCTTGAGGCCGGAGAGTTGTCGGCGTGGGCGGCGGGGATCATTGGGCCGCTGGTCAAGAGCGTGACGGTTTCGCATCCGCGCTCCTTGGCGTGGATCGCACGCGATCCGATGAAGACCGACAAACGCGACGCGGCGAAGCTGGCCGAGCTTTTGAGGCTCGGGCGGGTTCACGAAGTTTATCAGGAGAGGGACAACAGGCGTCAGACTTTCAAGCATCTGGTCGTGCATTACGAACACATGTCGCGCGAGCAGGCACGGCAGAAGTCGAAGATCAAGGCGAGGCTTCGCACGCTTGGGGTTATCCGCAAGGACGGCCGCGTGTTTGGCGACGATGGTCAGAGCGAGTTGGGCGATTCAATCGGGGGCGATCCGTCGATAAGGAAGATGATCGGGCAGATGTTTGCTGTCCTGAATCAAATGATCGATATGCAGGCCGAAGCTAAAGCGGCGATGCTCTCGTTTGCAAAGCAGTTTCCTGAGGTCGCGCTTCTCGAGGCTGTGCCGGGTGTCGGGCCGATCACGGCGTGTCGGTTTGTCGGTTATGTCCAGACGCCACGGCGGTTCTCGAACAAGCGCAAATTCTGGCGATACTGCCGTCTGGGAATCACGCGCCGCGAGTCAAACGGAAAACGGCTCTCGCACCCGCGGCTCGACAACGCGGGAAACGGATCATTAAAAGATGTGTCGCGTAAAGTGTTTGAAGCAGCACGGCGGACGCGAGCAGACAATTCGTTCAAACGAGCGTATGAATCAAGCCTGGCAAATACCAGGAATGAGGTCCACGCCCGGCTCTCAACCCAGCGGAAGATCCTCGCCACAATGCGTGCAATGTGGCTCTCGATGAGCGACTACCGAAACGAAACACCATCGAGTGCCGCGTGCGATATATAAGAGAGTTTTTTTAAGGCATATGGGTTCAAAAGTAATTTATAAAGCCGGATTCCAAAGGCGAATCCGGCGCTTCGTGCGAATTACTTCGTCACCCGGAGATTATCCCTCGGCGAGTTGCTCTCCAGCAGTGCTCGCTTCCGTTTTATCTCCGTCCATATTGTACCGAAAAGAGCCTCAAAAAAGTTTACATTTGCGTCCGCGTGTGTGAGCGACCCGTAGCTGACAGAAGAACCAGAGAGGAAACCGCAAAAAAAGATGAAGCGCGAGCGGGTGCCGGCGAGTCTCTAAACTAATTCATGAACCAAACAAGTCTTTTAGATTCGTTAAGTTCCGTCCATTGGTTATGACCGCCGGCATCCCAAAACCCGATACGACCATAGACCGCTTAATAGAAGCGAAGTCTCAAAAGGCTGAATGGAACAGTTGATAACGAGTTCAAACACGCGAATAAGGTCACTGAAGAACAAGCATCATCATGCGAGTTTTAGTAATTCCGAAAAGTTCTTTGCCAATAAAGGTCGAACGCCATCCGGCGATCAGTAACTTGTAACCCTGCCGCAGCAACCATTTTTTCGGTCGCCCCGGCGGACACGTCAAACTATGTGCTTGACTGCTTCTTTCAAGGCTGATTTGTTAGGCGGCTCTACGTCAAAACGCAATGCGCCTTTTCGCCAACACAAACTTTAACCTTTAGGATATTTGTTCCTTTGTTCGTTTCGGATTGTTGAAATTCAGGATTGCCAGTAAATGTAAGACAAGAATTACCG
>JBGTFE010000026.1:0-55071 GCA_041747435.1 Pyrinomonadaceae bacterium
TTTTTTCACTATTCACTATTCACTATTCACTATTCACTATGCTTGAATATTCAGAACCCGTCGCCAAGCTCATCGACGAATTCAAACGGCTTCCGGGAATCGGTCATAAATCCGCGCAAAGACTTGCATTTTACGTGTTGCGCCGACCGCTTGCGGAAGTCGAAAATTTTGCGTCGGCGCTGCTTGAAGTAAAGGCAAAGATCGTATTTTGCTCGGTTTGCAACAATCTTACAGACGTCGATCCGTGTATGTTTTGTTCTTCGCCAAACCGCGACCGCTCGATGATCTGTATCGTAGAAGAACCGTATAATCTCGTCTCCGTCGAAAAAACGCGCTCGTATAAAGGCTTGTATCATATCCTTCACGGTTCGCTTTCGCCGATTCGCGGCGTTGGTCCTGACGAATTGATGCTGGCGAATCTTCTGCCGCGCCTCGATCCCGCAAAAAACGAGGGTGTCGAAATTCAAGAGATAATTGTCGCGACAAATCCGACAACCGAAGGTGAAGCGACCGCCGCTTACATCGCGCGCCTGCTGAAACCGCTCGGAGTTCGAGTTACGCGCATAGCGATGGGAATGCCGGTCGGTGCGGATCTTGAATTTGTAGACGAAGTTACGATGGACAAAGCGTTGACTAACCGGCACGAAATTTGAAACCAAAAATGACAACGCCTGTAAAAGCCCTAAGCCTCGGCGATATGATTCGTGATCGCCGGGGCACATTTATCTATCGCGTTGTCGTTTTTATCTTTAGCGTCGCCCTAAAACTCTTTTTCCGCCGGATCGAGACAGTGAATTCCGAGATCGTTCCAAAAGATGAAGCGATAATTTTTGTGATGAATCATCCGAACGGCTTGATCGATCCGGCGCTCGTTTTTGTCGCGCTTCCGCGCAAAATTTCCTTTCTGGCAAAATCTACGCTGTTTCGAATCCCGGTGATTTCGTTTCTGCTGCGAACCGTCGAAGCTTTGCCGCTTTATCGGCGCGTCGATGCCGGCGAAGACGTTTCAAAAAATCAGGGAACTTTTTCGCTCGTACGCGAAATGCTAAAAAAAGGCGGCGCGATCGCGATATTTCCCGAGGGTGTTTCGCATAACGAAACAAAGCTTCAGCCTTTGAAAACCGGCGCGGCGCGAATTGCGCTCGGCACGGTTTCTACCGGACGTGATCCGGCTTCGCTCAATTTGAAAATCGTTCCGGTCGGACTTTTTTACACGAGCAAGACCACCTTTCGGAGCGAAACTCTGCTCCATTTTGGCGAGCCTTTCGCGGTTTCTCCGGTCGAACTCGATAATAGCGGACAACCTTCGCGCGACGCGGTGCGGAAATTAAACGCAAGAATCGAAGTTGCCCTTAGGGAGGTTACGCTTAACGCCGAAACCGAAGCCGAGCTTGAGCGCGCAAATCAGGCGGCAGAGCTGTTTTTAAGTGCTTACGAAGGAATAAATTTGGAGTTGAGTTTGGCGGAAAAATTCCATTTTTTAAAGCGTTTCGGTTCCGAACGCGCGACAGAGCAAACCGATGAAGAATTAGGACAAAAATTAACAAACTACGAAGAAAAACTGCGCGAATTTAACATCGAACCCGAAAATCTCTCGCTGGCAAGTCACTCGTTCTGGTACGTTTTTCGGCATTTTCTGCTTCACGTTTGGCTGCTTTTGCTTTTTTTGCCGATCACTCTTGTAGGCATTATTCTTCATTTTCCGGCGTATCAGATCGGCAGAATTCTCGCGTTTTACTACACGCATCACGGCGTCGATGACGTTGTTTCGACCGTAAAGATCCTATCGGCGATGCTGCTTATGCCTCTGACGTGGCTTATTTTGGCAGTCGTTTTTTATTTCGTTTGGGATTGGAAGGTCGCACTGCTTTCGCTTCCACTCGCCGTTTTCAGCGGTTACGCCGCGATGCGATCACTCGAAGAGGTCGAAGATTTGCGCGGCTGGTTTCGCGCGGTGCGGCTTTTTTATTTAAAGCGCGCGAAATTTTTGCAGCTCTTGACGGAACGGCGCGCGCTTCATGAAGCTCTAAAAGTAAAAAAGTGAAAAAAGTTTGAAAAGTGAAAAAGTTATCACGCAAAGCTCAAGCAGCTTTTTCACCTTTTCACTCTTTCACTTTCTAACACTCTAAAATCGAACAATTTCTTCCTCGGCTTCCGAAGCGCTTCGCGACTTTTTCCATTCGTCTTCCGTTTCGTAGAAATTCACATCGAATTCCATTAGACTTTTCACCGGAATCCCGTCAAATTCGCTTGGTGAATCTTCAAATCTTACGATTGCGCCAATGCCGATAATTTCTGTGCCGAAGCCGTTTACGAGATCGATCGTTTCGCGGATCGCACGCCCCGAGCGCAAAATGTCATCAACGATTATTGCGGGAAAAACGTCGCCTTCGCCAATATACTGCCGAAACTGACGCTTGCCTTCTTCGATCTCCGCCCAATAGATCTGGTGCGCGCTGAGCGCTTCGCGAACGCCGAACGCGACCATAATGCCGCCCGGACTCGGACTGATCACGGAAACATTCGGCAACTGGCTGGATATCGATTTTTGCATTCTGAAAAGGCGGCTCAAACCGACCGATAATATTCTCGCATTGTCGTAATAACGAAATGCCAGCGGCATTTGAAAATAGTGCGACGCATGTTTTCCGTTCGGATAAACGAAATGACCTTTACGGTATGCCCCGGTATTTTGAAGAATATTCATTATCGAATCGGGCGATGGAATCAAATCTAAAGACATTTTTTTGGCTCCTTTGTATCGAAGTAATATATTGAGTTTAATTTCCAGAAAAGTTTTTATCAAATTTCTCCGCTCAAAACTTGCCGGATAAGCATTTTTTGAAGCGGAAGCAAGTCGTCGGGCAATTCATCCGGCTTGAACCATCCGATCGAAGTTATCTCTCGGCTTTTGATTTTTGCCGGGCTGTCTGCTTCGGCATAAAAGAAAAATTCTATATGACTTCCGGCGATTTTTATTCGCAATAACCGGATGTTTTTGAGCTCGAGTCCGATCTCCTCGCGCAATTCGCGACGGAGCGCTTCGTCAGCCTGCTCGCCGTATTCGAGAAATCCGCCCGGAATCCCCCAACGCGGACCGGGTCGCAACCAGTGTTCAAGAAGCAAAATTTCCTTCTCGCCGTTGGCAATAACCGCGCCCGCCGACGCACTAAATTTTTTCTGCAGTGAACGGATCAATCTCACGCGAAAATTTCGCGGCATTTTATCCAAAACCAATCCGATGATTTTCCTGAGCATTAAGGCACCTTTTTTCCTCAAAATTACGTCAAAAAATCTTCCGAAATCTTTGGAAATTTACCACGGTTAAACATTTTTTAAATATGACAGCGAGATTTTATTCGAAGTCTCGCGCCCGCAAGTATTCTAAATAATCTCACGGAGTTTTCAATGTCAAAGAAATTTTCTTTTTTGCAAATTTTCTTTTCGGTGCTTTTCTTCGTCTTTCCCGTTTTCGGACAAGATCTTCAAAGCGAGCTCGGCGATCGGTTTACGAGATATGATCTTGTCCGCCTCAATGATCGAGATGTGCGCCGCGGAAGCGAAGGTCAGACGATAGTCTCGGTTCGCACTTCGAAACGCGATTTTGATCTGGTTTTGACGCCGCGCGATTTGCGTTCGCCGCGCTATAAAGCTGAAGATTCGAGCGCAGAAGGCGTTCGTCAACTCAAAATGATGGCTGTTAACACCTTCAAAGGGAAAATTTCGGGCGACGGGGCTTCGCAGGTTCGCCTCACGATGGCAGGCACAAAGATCGAGGGATATTTTGCGTCGAACGGTGAAAAATTCTTTATCGAATCCGCTCAAAAATATTCGCGCTTTGCCGCGTCGGGCGACCTTGTACTTTATCGCGAACAAGACGCGCGTAAAGATTTCAGCCTTTTCTGCGAAACGGATATCGGTGCAAAGATCGAACGCGGAAAAGGGATCGCAGCGGCAGGCGTCGCGAACAGAATGCCGGGAATGCGCATTATCGAGATCGCAACCGAAGCGGATTTCGAATATGTTTCGCTGCTTTCGTCGTCTTTACAGGCAAATAACGAGATTTTGAGCATTTTGAATATGGCGGAAGGCGTTTTTGAAAGCGAGCTCGGCTATACTTTCAGCGTCGTTTATCAACACACATGGTCAACCGCCGATCCGTTTTTTGCGACGAGTCATCAGGGACTCCTCGCAGCTTTTAAAGACCATTGGAACGCTAATTTTCCTGCTTCACAACATCCGCGCGACACGGCGCATCTTTTCACGGGCAAAAATTACGCGCTTTCCGCAGGATACGCATTTATCGGCGTCGTTTGTTCGAATCCGGCATTTGCATACGGCTTTAGCGGCTATATCGACTGGGCGCCCGCAAAATTTTTAGTTACTACGCATGAGATCGGACACAATCTCGGCGCAAATCACGCAGATGCACCGCAGGTCTGCGCAAACACGTTGATGAATACGCAGTTAACCGGCGGAACGCCCCTAACGTTTTGCGCGTTTTCGAGAAATGAAATTACAAATTTTGTGTCGGCGAATGGTTCGTGCCTGAACAATTTCGTCGGCGCGCCCTGCGATTTTGACGGCGATGGCAAAACCGATCTTTCGATATTCCGCGCGCCGGTTGGCGAATGGTGGTATTCGAAGAGCACGAATGGCGGCAACGCCGCATTTCAGTTCGGAAATTCCGCCGACCGCATTATGCCCGCCGATTTCACAGGCGACGGGAAAACCGATGTTGCGCTATTTCGTCCGGCTTCGGGCGAGTGGTTTGTTTTGCGCAGCGAGGACGCAAGCTATTATGCGTTCCCATTTGGAACATCCGGCGATATTCCCGCGCCCGCCGATTTTGACGGCGACGGGAAAGCGGACGCAGCCGTTTTTCGCCCCGCAAACGCGGTATGGTATATCTTGCGCTCGTCAGGCGGCGTAGCCATTCTGCAATTCGGCGCAAACGGCGATGTGCCGGTCGTTGCGGATTACGACGGAGACGGAAAAGCCGACGTAGCGATATATCGTCCGTCGAACGGTCAATGGTGGGTGATGGGGACGACAAGCGGAACGGTCGCGTTTACGTTTGGCGTTGCCGATGACAAACCGGTCGCCTCCGATTACACCGGCGACGGCAAAGCGGACATTGCGATCTTTCGACCTTCAAACGGGTATTGGTACGTTTTAAGAAGTGAAGATACCAGCTATTACGCCGCGCCTTTCGGCATCAGCACCGATATTCCTTCGCCGGGCGATTATGACGGCGACGGCAAAGCGGATTTCGCCGTTTTCAGACCTTCCGGCGCAGTCTGGTACGTTAACAAAAGTACGGGCGGAACTCTGATTCAGCAGTTCGGCTTGCCGGGCGATAAGCCCGTTCCTTCGGCTTTCGTACCGTAGGTTCGATTCTAATTACATAAGAAAAAAAGGAGCGATTTCTACCGCTCCTTTTTGCTTTTTGCGCTCGAACCGGCGATCATTTCGACGCCTGGGATTGAAATCGTTTGATATGATTATCTCCAAAACGCTGTTGTTGACACCTTTTGTATGTTAAGCGAACCTGAACAGTATTTTTTAGCAAGAGCCAAAATCGGCGAAATTTTTTCCTGGGAGCAAGTTTCGGAAGTTCACAAGACCAGAAACGGCGTTTATCAGCGCGGCGGAAAGCTTATTTCGCTTCTTACTGATTTCGGCAAAATAAATCCTTGTTATCCCGATTTTCACGGTGCAACGCAAGAAACTATTTTTTATACCGGCGCCGGCAGACGCGGCGATCAACGGCTCGATTCTTGTAACCAAGCTTTATTCAACGCGATCGAATCGCGTCATAAAGTCCCGCTTTTTAACAAACTCGCGGTCGGGCGCTGGCAGTTTCTCGGCTTCTGGCGCGTTAAGGACGGAAAATTTATTTTTGACGAAGCGCAAAAAAGAATGGTTTGGAAGTTCGAACTCGCGCGAATTCGCTAAATCACTTGGTCACTTCTTTTGCCCGAGCGCGACCGCGCGCTGATACGCCGCGTAAACGGCTTTTGAGAGAACCGTTCGCAGTCCGCCTTTTTCCATTTGATAGATCGCGTCTGCCGAAGTTCCGCCCGGCGAAGTTACCATATTTCTTAACTCAGCGGGATGTTTGTGTGATTCCATCGCGAACAAAACAGCGCCGAGCATCGTCTCCTGCACGAGATCTTTCGCCATCTCGCGCGAAAATCCGAGATGAACTCCGGCATCGGTCAAAGCTTCCATAACCATAAAAATATATGTCGGACCGGTTGCCGAAAGCGACGTCGCCATATCGATCATATTTTCGGTTTCGACGTAAAGCTCTTTCCCAAGCGCGCTCAAAAGCGCTTTGATCTGCGCTTGATCGGCGCCGGAAACGTTTTCGGTGCATGTCCATGCAGTAATTCCCGCGCCGATCTGCGAAGGCGTGTTCGGCATCGCGCGGACGATCTTTTGATTGTTCAGCGCGTCGCTAATCGTTTCGATCTTTGCGCCCGCAACGATCGATAACACGATTTGATCCGGAGCGACCACGCCCTTCAGTTCGTCAAGTATCTTATTCAGGCGCTGCGGTTTGACGCACAGCGCGACGATCGAATTCCCGCCTTTGCGAACTGCTTCGACCGCGGCGGAATTCTGCTCGCCGACGCCGATTCCGTATTTCTCGCTCAACTCGCGTCGGCGGTTTTCGCGCGGGTGCGTCGCGACGATCTGTTCGGGCGCAACGAGCTTTTTTCGCAGTAGCCCGGCTATCATTGATTCCGCCATCACGCCGCAGCCAATGATCGCGAGTTTTGTGTTTACTAATTTGTTTTCCATAAAATCCGAATTGTTAATCGCAAATTGTTCGTGCAAAATATCCAATTAACAGTAAACCTATGACGATAGACGAACAAATCGAATTTATCAAAAAAGGCGCGGTTGACGTGATCCGCGAGGAAGATTTGCGAGTCAAGCTGACGCGAAGCGCGAAAAGCGGAAAGCCTTTGCGCGTAAAGCTCGGCGCCGATCCGACCGCGCCGGACATTCATCTCGGGCACACTGTTGTTATTAGGAAGCTGAAAGCGTTTCAGGAACTCGGACACACCGTAATTTTTTTGATCGGCGATTTTACCGGAATGATCGGCGATCCTTCGGGCAAAAACGCGACGCGTCCGCCGCTCGTCCGAGATGAGATCAACGCCAACGCCGAAACCTACAAAGCGCAGATCTTTAAACTTCTCGACCCGGAAAAAACCGAGATTCGATTTAATTCGGAATGGTTTGACGCGCTCGGCTCGGACGGTTTTATAAAGCTCGCATCACACACGACGGTCAAACAAATTCTCGAACGCGATGATTTCGAGAAAAGAATGAAAGCGGAAAAACCGATCGCGCTTCACGAGCTTCTTTATCCGCTCGTTCAAGGATACGATTCGGTCGCGCTCGAAGCCGACGTCGAGCTCGGCGGCACCGATCAGAAATTTAATTTGCTTGTTGGAAGAAATCTGCAGCGCGAATACGGACAGGAACCGCAAGTGATAATCACGACTCCGTTGCTTGAAGGTCTCGACGGCGTAAACAAGATGTCAAAATCGCTCGATAATTATGTTGGAATCGATGAAGCGCCAAATGAAATGTTTGGAAAAGTAATGTCCATCTCGGACGATTTGATGTGGAAATATTACGAGCTTTTGACCGATCTTTCGCCGCCTGAGATCGAAGCGTTAAAAACCGGCGGCGAAAATCCGCGCGATCTAAAAGTCGATCTGGCAAAATTTATTATCAAAGACTTTCATTCTCAGCAAGCCGCGAAAGAAGCCGAAAATGATTTCATCGCGCGTTTTGTCAAAAAGGAAATTCCGGATGAAATTGAAGAAAAAACAGTCGTGGGCGCAAATTGGAATCTCGCTGAGCTTTTGGCGGAGACGCATCTTGCCGCGTCGAAAGGCGAAGCAAAACGTTTGATCGAACAAGGCGGCGTGAAAATAAACGGCGAAAAAGCGTCGGACGCGAAAGCTGAAATTGCTTTGAAGGAAGAAGTTTTAATCCAAGTAGGCAAGCGCAAATTCCTGAGAGTGAAGGGAAACGGAAATTAGCCGTCGAAGACGGCGGCAGCATTTAGCCACAGGCGCAAGCCTGTGGTAGCGGTTAAAATAGGAATTGAGCTATCGAAGATAGCGACAGAAAATCGTTCGCGGGTGATTCTGTCGCCCGCGATGCGGGCTTGCACGAGTTTTTTTGACTGTTCCAGGCTTGCGCCTGTGGCTAAACTCTTTCACTCGCGTTGCGAGTTTGGGGAATAATATTCAACGATCAAACTGAAGAATTACAAATTTAAAATCGCTAAACACCGAATGCCGCAAATAATCGAAACCGAAGAAACTTTGATCATCGAAACGCCCGAGCGCGTGCCGCTCGCATTTGCGCTGGCGTCGATCGGCAATCGTTTTCTCGCGGTTGCGATCGATCATTTTATTCAGTATTTTACGATCTTTGTCGTTGCTTGGGCGCTGCTGAGTCTAGCCGACGCGGGAAATCCTTTTACCGAGAGCAATGCTGCGGATGCGTTTCAGAATATGTCCAAATGGACGCTTGCTCTCACAATACTTGTCGTTTTTGCGCTTTTTGCCGGTTATTTTATTTTCTTCGAATGGCTTTGGAACGGGCAAACGCCGGGCAAAAAGCTTTTGAAATTGCGCGTGATCCGCGAAGACGGACGCCCGATCACGCTTTGGGAAGCGATCGCGCGAAATCTCCTTCGCATTTGCGACGCGATTCCCGGATTTTTTCTGCCGATCTATTCGATCGGTTTGGTTTCGATATTCGCGAGCAGCCGCGATCAGCGCATCGGCGATATGTTTGCCGGAACGGTCGTCGTCCGCGAACGAACCGACGAAGCGCCGACATTTGCCGAAACTTTTTCAAATCCGGTCAACGATGCCGCGTTTCGTCGTGTTCAAAAGCGAACCGATTTTCGCGCCGATGTGAGCGTGCTTAATGAACGCGAGATCGAGGTCGTCGAATCTTTTTTGCGCCGTCGCTGGGATTTGAACGACCGTCAGCGCCTTTGGATGGCGTGGCGCGTGGCTCTTCCGCTGATGTATAAATTAAAACCGAATTACGATTTGGGAACTTTTAGCTATGAAGGATTTCTCGAAGAGATCGTTCACCGATTTCATGCAAAGCAGAGATTTTTGAATTAATATGTCAGAACCGGAAGCGGTAGCGCCCGGTTGAACTTTGCTATTGAAATCATGAAAATCAGCATTTAACAGGTCGCTACCGCTCGCTGTTCTGACGGACAATTATGAAAAATATTCTAGTAACCGGCGGCGCCGGATTTATTGGCTCGCATTTGGTCAAACACTTGCTTGGTGAAGATGTTTGGAATGTCTCGGTAATCGATGACTTCAACGACTTTTATTCGCCGGAGATAAAACGCGCAAACATCGAGTCTTTTGTCAAAAACGAGCGGTTCACGCTTTATGAAGCCGACATCCGCGACGCCGATTTTCTTCGAGTTATTTTTGAAGAAAACAAATTTGACGCGATCGTACATCTCGCGGCGCGCGCCGGCGTTCGCCCGTCACTCTCGCAGCCGAAGCTTTATAATGAAACGAACATCAGCGGCACTTTGAATCTGCTCGAATTAGCGAAAGAATTCGAAATAAAACAGTTCGTGTTCGGCTCGTCCAGCTCGGTTTACGGCATCAACAACAAAATTCCTTTCGCCGAAGACGACCGCATTCATCAGCCGATCTCGCCTTACGCCGCGACCAAAGCCGCGGGCGAACTTCTTTGCCACACGTATTCACATCTTTACGATATTCGCTGCGTTTGCCTGCGCTTTTTCACCGTTTACGGTGCGCGCCAGCGTCCCGATCTCGCGATTCACAAATTTTCAAAACTCATTTCAGAAGACAAACCCATTCATGTCTTCGGCGACGGCACGACGCGACGCGATTACACATATATCGACGATATAATCCAGGGCGTGCGCGCCGCGATCGATTACTCCGGAACAGATTACGAGATCTTCAATCTCGGCGAATCGCAAACCGTCGAGCTTAAATATTTGATTGAATTGATCGAACAAAACCTCGGCAAAAAAGCCATCATCGACCGCAAACCGCTTCAACCCGGCGATGTTCCGCAAACCTTCGCCGACATTTCAAAATCCCGCGAGCTTTTAAATTACAATCCGCAGACAAAGATTGAGGAAGGGATAAGGAAATTTACGGAATGGTTTAAGGAAAGTCGGAAAATACAGGAAGCGCAGGTTATTACCTAACCTGAAAATATAAAAAGCTTTGAACCCGATCGAATGCTGTCAGCAATGGTATATGTCAGTTTTTACTTCTCTTCCAGCTGAAACGTATTACGTGTCTCTTTTTTAACTAGCCAGTCGTTTATGCTTTCCAAGAATTCTAATTCTTCTTCTGAGACGGAATAAGAATGAACATTTTGATTGCGAATTCTTTCTAATCGCATCATCCATTTTGTCTTTTCGTCTTTTCCGCCATTGATCTTTTCCTCTCCGGGTCGTGTGTATTCCTTTTCGAAAATACTCTGCCAATTCTTAAGTGCTATTTCGCGATAAGCAATAATAGTCAGGCAATCCCAGTGCTCCACTTCCTTATCCTCATCTTCGATTTCACGGTTCTTATTCAACATCTCCGCCACGGCTTTTTCAGCGATCTTGGGAGGTACGCCTTTCTCGAACCATTTTCGACCATAAAAATCTTCGAGTCGTTTTCGAAAGTCGCCCTTCATGTAAGTCTCGATTTCACGGATCAACTGAAACGCCCGCTCATTGAAGATTTTTTCCTCTCTCTTAAACCAGTCATCCATACCTTCCGGGTTGAACGATTTGTGCGTTTCATTTATCGCCTTCTGAAACGTCCGCCAATATTTTGTTTCACCGGTCGAACCGTATGATGATTTCAATTCAGCCTTTATTTCAGGCTCAAGGTTTTTAAGATAGGCAATTACTGGATCTAAGTAGTGTTTGGCTTCGCTAAACAATTGTTTGGCGGATGTTTTTTGGATTTTCACAGCATCTTTCTGTTCTAGATGAGTAACAATATCGCTCAAAATCATGATGATCCCATAAACTCCTTTGTTAATGGCGAGCATCCCCTCTTCGCCCAGATTCCATTCTTCCTCCACGTTTTCCGAAATATATGTGAAACCTAACATCAAATATTCACGCAATTTGTCATAGGTTGAATCAAGATCACCATTGTAAATCGTTCCAAGTTCTTCTATCTTCGATTTGGTAACCTTTCCAAGAAAACTGCCGCGACGAAGAGCGTTTTCAATGGCTTGTGTCGTAATTGCCCGCTTGTCCTCCCCGATTGCAACCATGCCAAAAAGCGGCGAATCTCTATTTTCACCCAAAAATATTCCAATGCGGGCACAAAGTGCTTTTTGTTGTTCTTTATAGCTACTAGACGTCCAGAGTCGGCATTTAAAGTGTTTCGTAAATCTTTCGAAACTGCTTTTTGGTTCTCGTTGATTTGCATGAACAGTTTTATTTGCTCTTCTCGGCTGAGATTTAGAAAGGCAACAACTGGAATCGTATTACTCAATCTATAATTGCTGTTCGCGTAGCCGTACAATCTATGTTGACCGTCAATTACGAACGCTGATCGATATTTCTTGGGCAAGTGTAGAATTCCCGCTTTTGACTCGGTACTATCAACTTGTGTTTTTGCAGGGTCGAAATAGCTTTTGGTTGTATCGATGCTAATGACAATCGAGTTTGGAAAGTAGCCACCGCCTTCAATAAACTCGTGAACGGCTTTCAATCGAGCTTTTTTTATCAGTCGTTGGTATGTAGGCATCATCGCGACGTTTGCCCTGTTTCGGTGAAGTACGAAGCAAATCTTTAATAATTTCTCGGGTTCAAGTGAAAAGGAATAATACTTGTATCCGCCCATTGAGCCTTCGACAGCTGGAACCCGGTTTTCCATTTCGGGGATATCTTGACCTTCGAACAGAAGACCTAATAACTGATATTTGCTCGCAGTACTAATTTGTGAAAACAATTGATAAAAATAATCAATGTTCTCATTGTTAAAATGAGTGCCGCCGATTGCTTTAAGCCGAGCCTCATCTTCGGGTGAAATCGACAAATTATTGGTGGCTAAGATGAATTTAATTTTATGCTTGACGTTGGGGAAAAGAGCCTGAAGCGATTTACGCATTCCGTCGATTTTTCCTTTCATTGCCTCTAATTCTTTCTTGAAATCACCGCGCTTGTTCATAGCCGCCGATTTACATTCGATTAGCAAAACACTCTCATCGTCTTTTGCTAAAACATCAATTTGTTGGGTCAGATTTGGATTGTTTTTGTCGTAGGGGAGATGAAAATGCCGATCACGATTTAGAAAATTAAATCCGAGTTGCGCAAACAAACACCAAACACGATCTTCAAAAGCTATGTCGAAAGGCTTTTCTTTCTTTACACGAAAAACATTCTTAAATTCTTTATCGAGAAGCCAGCCATCATCAAGATAGGCTTGAAGGTGCTTCGGTTTAATGCTTTCGACGATCGAGGCTCGCTTTCGGGCAGTCAGAAGGGTTTGAATTTCTTTTTCGGCGGCAAGTTTGCCGAGCAATTCAATTTGCAGGTTGTCATCCATAGGATACGAGGCGACTTAAACACAATTTGTTATGACGTATTCGGATATCAATCGTCGCTTTTCGATCTTGCTTGTAATAGTACTGTGACGGAAAATCTCGAAGCGTTTTCCAACACCTTTATATAGGTTGCGAACACTTTCGTGAACTGCGTTTGTCAAAATAAACTTAGCCCCCTTGTCTTGGATCTTGGTTACGACTACCGCCAATCGTTCCTGATCAGCCCAAGTGAAAATGTTTTGATTGTAGGCGATAAATCCATTATTATTATGGGCGACCGTGTAAGGCGGGTCGAGAAAAACCAGATCGTTGTGTTCTAAACGATCTAATACTTTCGAAAAATCCTGACAGTAGATCCGAGCAAATTGTAAAGCCTTACTAACCGAGCGGAGGTTAGTTGTCTCAAAAATAGGAGCATTCTTATTATGCCCGTAAGGGACGTTAAACTCTCCGTCTTGGTTTACGCGGTAGATGCCGTTATAACAAGTCTTGTTTAAGAAGATAAAGCGAGCGGCGTTAAAAACCTTGTCATCGGACTTCTCTTTGCGTAGCCGATAGTAATTATCCTCGTTATTTTCGAAGCCCTCAAGGTGTTTCTCGATCAGGGATCGGGATCGTTTAATGCGCTTATACGTATTTATTAGATCGGGGTTTATGTCAGAGAGGAATGACCGATTTGGCGGCTTGATAGAGAAAAAAACGGCGCCGCTGCCGAGAAAAGGTTCGTGATAATTATTGAAACTCACAGGCAGGAAGCCGTTGAGTTTAGAACTCAACCAAGTCTTCCCACCAGCCCATTTAACAAATGGCTTTACTCGGGTTTCTAGTTGGATTAAAAGGCGATCGTCCATCGTAATAAAATATCGGGACTGAATTATTTTGAACGAATACTGAGGAAAAGTATCACAGTTTTTGGGTTTTAACAAACGACGCTACTTTGCTACTACTGAAACGTCCTCAATATCGACGCGATTGTAAACCGTATCTCTTTCGACCGCTTCGAAGCCCGCGTTTTCGATCAGCGCGATCAATTCCTGCTTAGACATTTTTACTTCGCCGTTTTCGACGGCGTAGCTTTCGGTCAATTCGCCGCCTTCGGTTATTGTGCCGTCGAGGTCGTTTGCGCCGAAATGCAGTGCCGTTTGCGCGAGATTTTTTCCGAGCATTACCCAGTAAGCCTTGATGTGTTCGAAATTGTCGAGCATCAGGCGCGAGACGGCGATGGTTTTGAGCGAGTCGATACCGTCGGGACCGGGAAGCGACGCGAGCATCGTGCCCGGCGGGAAAAACGCGAGCGGGATAAAACATTGAAAACCGCCGGAAATGTCCTGCTGTTCGCGCAGCTTGACGAGATGATCGACGCGGTCTTCGATTGATTCGATATGCCCGTAAAGCATCGTCGCGTTTGTTTTCAATCCCGCCTTATGGACTTTTCCCGCAAGCTCGAGCCAGCGCGTCCCGCCGCATTTGTGATCGCAGATGCGCGAACGAGTCGGCTCGGCAAAAATCTCCGCGCCGCCGCCCGGACACGAATCCATTCCCGCCGCGTGCAACTTTTCGATCAAGTCTTCGTCGGACATTTTGTAAAAACGCGCCATAAAATCGAGCTCGACCATCGTCAGCGCCTTCAAATGCAAACGGGGAAATTCGCGCTTCAGCGAAGAAAATAGATCGGTGTAATACTCAAACGGCAGTTTCGAGTTCAAACCGCCGACGATATGCAGTTCCGTCGCGCCTTCTTTTACCGCATTTCCGGCGATCTCCAGCGCTTCTTCGACCGAATGCGTGTAAGCGTCCGGCTGTCGAGCGCGCCGATAAAACCCGCAAAATTTGCAGTCCGCCACGCAGATATTCGTGTGGTTAAAATGCCGGTTGACGTTGTAATAAGTCGTTTTTCCGTGCTTTTTTCTGCGCACAAGGTCGGCAAGCTTTCCAAGCGCATTGAGATCGTCGGTTTTGTAAAGATCGAGACCTTCGTCAAAGGTAAGGCGCTCGCCGGCTTCGACCTTTTCGGCGATTTTGTTTAAGTTTGTATCAAATGAAACTTGCATAAGTATTGTATAATTCCTGAACAGGTAATTTTAACAAAAATTGTGAAAGTTCATTAGCAGACGAATGAGCATATCGTTAAAAACTCACAAAATGCTTTGGGGTAGATCAGGAAATCTGTGTGCATTTTCCAATTGCCGAAAAGAGCTTGTTGCTGATGAGACCGGAACAGATGATCCGTCGCTAATCGGCGAAGAAGCACACATCGTTGGAAAAACGGCGCAATCTCCACGAGGATGTTCTGATTTACCTCTCGACCAACGAGACAAATTCGACAACTTAATCCTGTTGTGTTCAATTCATCACAAAATCGTTGATGACCAACAAAATACCTACACTGTTGAGATTCTCAAAGAACAAAAGCGAGCACATTTGGCTTGGGTTAGAAATAATTTATCTCAAGATTTGGTTAAACAAAGAGAAGATGAAATATACGCTTCTTACATCGATACGTTTGTAGAGTTGGGCGAAGTTGATAATTGGACAGCTTGGACGTCCAATATCTTTTGTGGGGGACAACCGCAGATTTATAAGAGTAACCTAACCAAGCTGCGAGAATTTTGTGAATTTGTGCTTTCGCGAGTTTGGTTTAACCGATACCCCACTTTAGAAGACGCGCTTGGTAATTTCAAAACCGCTGCAAATGATTTCGTTCGTGTTTTTGAAAAATATGCCGAAAGGATCGATCCTTCTAGACTCGATGAAGAAGATCCTCTAATTTCGACTGAAAAGTTTTATCATATTCAAGAGTGGAATCCAGAACTTTATCAGAAATTAGGTGACAAATATGACTTTCACCATCTTCTCGTTGAAGATTTGGCTTTGGAAATGACGCGTGCAGCTAATTATATTCTCGAGATGGTTCGTAAAGATTTATTCCCTAATTTTAGAATCAAAGAAGGTGTTTTGTTAAATAGCATCGGACCATTTGCGGACTTCACTTTTAAAACAGTCAGAACAGAATATCGGGAAGATGAAAAGACTGAGCTTTATCCGGGATTAAGAGAATTCATGAAAATTCGTGTTAATAGAGATTATCCCCGAGGAGAAGGAGTAAGCGAGGATTATTTTAATCCGTTTGCGAATGCGATTGAACTATGAAATTCGGACAAGTAGAAAATCCCGACGAAATAGATTTCTCGATTCCCGCCGATCACAAAGATACGGGCGCGGTTTTGGAAAAATCGAAGGCGAAAGATCTAAAAATTTCCGTCGGATGCGCGAAATGGAACAAGACCGACCTCAAGAATTTTTATCCGAAAGGCGTAAAAGACGAGCTCGGATATTACGCGTCGCAGTTTAATGCGATCGAGCTGAACGCTACGTTTTATCGGCTGTTTCCGGCGTCGCAATTTACAAAATGGAAGGAGAACACGCCCGAAAATTTTAAGTTTTTCCCGAAATTGGGACAAGATATTTCGCATTGGTCGCGATTGAAAGAAACCGAAAAAGCGGTCGATGCTTTTGTTCAAAATGTATCGCATTTAGAGGATAAACTCGGCGTTCCGTTTCTGCAGCTTCACAATAATTTTGCGCCGAAGGATTTTGATCGCGTAAAGGCGTTTGTCGAAAATTGGAAATACGATATTCCGCTTGCGGTCGAGTTTCGCCACACAAAATGGTACAACGACCAGGAAATTTCGGGTGAATTGTACAAGCTGCTGGAAACGGGTGGTGTCGCAAATGTTCTTGTCGATACCGCCGGGCGGCGCGATCTTATGCATATGCGCCTGACGACGCCGACCGCTTTCGTCCGATACGTCGGCGCAAATCACGCGAGCGACTACACTCGGCTCGATGAATGGGTCGAACGGATTGCGAAATGGAAAAAGAAAGGTCTCGCCGAGCTATGCTTTTTTATTCATCAGAACACCGAAAAAGAATCGCCTCTGCTCGCAGCGTATTTTATCGAGAAACTAAATAAAAAGATCGGGAGCGATCTGAAAATTCCGGCGACTTTGTAGAATGGAGCGCGGACGCCCTCGTCCGCAAGGATTGCGCAAGCAATCTCAAACTCTTTTTGAACGCTGCGCGTTCATTGCGGACGAGGGCGTCCGCGCTCCCCTATTAATTCAAAAAAACCGCGCCGCCGAAAGTTACGAAAAGAATAACGCTGACCATTGCATTGGTCGTAAAAAATGCAGCGTTCATTTTTGAAAGGTCGTTTGGTTTTATCAATGTGTGTTGATAAACAAGCAGCGCGCCTACCGCGAAAACTCCAACGAGAGCTAACCAGCCCAAACCTGTGAAAAGATACAGCAAAAGCAAAACAATAAAAGCCTGTGCGTGAAAAAGCCGAGCGATCCAAAGCGCGTTTTTCATACCGAAACGCGCGGGAATTGAACGCAAACCGTTTTTTCTATCGAATTCAAAATCCTGGCAGGCGTATAAAACGTCAAAACCCGCCGTCCACATCAAAACGAGCAGCGAAAGAAGCAGCGGAATTTCCGAATCGATCGCGCCGCGAACGGCGATCCATGCCGCAGTCGGCGAAATTGCGAGCGCCCAGCCAAGAAGCAAATGCGCGAATGCCGTAAATCGTTTCGCGTATGAATAACCGAGAATGCTCAGCAACGCGACGGGCGAAAGCGCGAAAGCAAGCCAATTTAACGAAAAGGCGGCAACTTCAAAAAGCGCGACCGAAAATATAAAAAACATCCACGCGAAGGAAACGCTTAATTTTCCCACGGGAAGTTCTCGATTTGCCGTCCGCGGGTTTTCAGCGTCAAATTTGCGATCGATAATGCGATTGAAAGTCATTGCCGCCGAGCGCGCGCCGAACATCGCAACTGTTATCCAAAGAATTTGCCACGCCGTCGGCAAGCCGTCCGCAGCGAGAACCGCGCCGAGAAACGCGAAAGGAAGCGCGAATAAAGTGTGCTCGAATTTGATCATTCGAAGCGTGATACTTAATTTTTGCAGGAAATTTTTCATCGACTATCTTCCGGCGCGCGCCTGCGAAAGCCGCAAAGCCTGGCGTCGAACGGCGTCCGAAACGTTGCGATTTTTTGAAAGCGCGACCAGATCGCGCAACTGCAGCCGGCTCAAAATATTCATTGCGTTGGCGATCGGCGTACGCGCGTTTCGCGCCAGGTTGTGAGCGATCGAATAGTTTCTCGCCCAGGTTCGGCTGCCGGCGATCGTTCGCAAAACTTCCTCGGGAACGCTTCGCATCGCCGCTATCTTTTCGATCTCGTTATCCGTTATTCGAGGATTTTGAAGTACGGCGAGCGCGACGACGCGGTTCGAATCGCGAATCAAAAGCGTGCGCGCTTCGCGGTCACCCTTTTGCGCCATTTTTATACGGTCTTTGATGCCCATCCGCATGATGCGGTTGATCATCGCGACGCGTTCCGTGGAAAGCTCATTATCGAAACTCAGCTCGGTCAGGATCTTGTTGACGAGCGCCGCGCGCTGTTCTTCGCTCTCCTCAAAAAGTTCCTCGATGTATTCAAGCGCGAGCCATGAATCGTCAATCTCTGAATCGGGAACTTCGATGTGTTCGGCAAGCAAAACCACGTCTTCCGCGCTTAGCGCCCCCTTTCCGAGTTCTTCGGCAAACTCGGCATGCTCGATAAATTCCGCCGCGGCATCTTTCCCTTGCGCGCGAAGCTCGTTGGCGATCTGCTGTGCGCCGCGTTCCTTTTCAAAAAACTCGCGTTTTGTCTCGCGCGCCCGACGCTCGGCTTCGGCGGTGCGGTAAGGATTGGAAGTTATTGCGTCGATAATTGCCGGCGCTTGGATCAAAAGCTGTTGATTAAGCGAAATAAGTTCGAGCAGTTCGCCGTTTGAAGTTTTGCGAGCAAAGTTTACGATCGCTTCGACCGGAGCGCTTGGATTCGTAAGTATCGCGATGTGCATTTCCGCTGCGAGATTTTCCCGTTCGGCAAAAAAAGCAAGAACGGCTGGCGCGGCTGAAGGCGATTCGAAAATGTTCTGAAAACCGCTTTGATCCTGCGAATCCAGCGTCAACTTTGCAGTATTTGCCAATTCCGGGTCCTCGTTTGCAGCGAGCGCTACAAGAACTTCGAGCAGGTCGCTTTGCGGGAGCGGCAAAACGCCCCGCGCGGCGGCTAGCTGTACGGGACGCGGCGCTTCTCCGGAAATAACAGCTTTTGCAACCGGATGCGTGGATTTTGTCTCGAAGTTCATAAATTATAGTGGAGATTTAACACGATTGAGCGTTTCAATTTATTTCAAAAACGGCGAGAAATCGCTAGTATTACAAAAGATGATTGTAACAATTATGTCTTGACTGTGAAAGCAACATAACATAGTCTAAATTCGTCGGAAAAACGCCCTTTTCAACCTTTTCATAAAACATCCGAACGAAAAACAATAAATGATAAAAGAAGACATAAAAAACCTCATTTCTAAAAAAACCGCGTGCGTTGGCGTTATCGGGCTCGGTTACGTCGGTTTGCCGCTGATCGTCGAATTTTGCCTCAAAAATTTCCGCGGAATAGGTTTTGAAGTTGACGAAAAGAAAATCCGAGCTATTGGTAACGGCGAATCTTACATCGTTGACGTAACGAGCGAGAACGTGCGGAAATGCGTCGAAAGCGGGAAGCTGACGGCAACGACCGATTTTTCCGAGCTTTCGAAATGCGACATTGTGATCATTTGCGTCCCGACGCCGCTTCGAAAAACAAAAGATCCGGATATGTCCTATATTCTTGCGGCGGGCGAAGAAATTCAGAAATATATCCGCCGCGGACAGTTGATAATTCTTGAATCGACAACGTATCCGGGCACGACCGACGAAGTTCTGCAGCCGATGCTCGAGGAAAAAGGATTCAAATTAGATGAAGACTTTTTGCTTGCTTTTTCGCCCGAGCGTGTCGATCCGGGAAATCCGCAGTTTCAGACGCACAATATTCCGAAAGTCGTCGGCGGCGTTTCAGACGATTCGACCGAAGTCGCAGCGCTGCTTTATTCAAACATCGTCGAAAATGTTCATCCTGTTTCCAGCGCGCGCGTCGCCGAAGCCTGCAAATTGTGGGAAAACACGTTTCGCGCAATAAATATCGGGATGGCGAACGAGATGGCAAAAGTTTGCAACGCGCTTGGAATCGATACCTGGGAAGTTGTGCGCGCGGCGGCGACGAAGCCTTTCGGGTTTATGCCGTTTTATCCTGGACCGGGAATCGGTGGACACTGCATTCCGCTCGACCCTCATTATTTAAGCTGGAAGGCGCGTCAGCACGGATTCGATTCACGCTTTATCACGTTGGCGGAAGAGATCAATTCCTCGATGCCGCGCTACGTCGTGGGACTTGTGCGCGATGCTTTGAACGAGTGCAAAAAGTCGGTAAAAGGCGCGAAAATTCTTATCCTCGGCGTAGCATATAAAAAAGATATCGACGATATGCGCGAATCGCCGGCGCTGTCCGTGATCGATCTGCTTCGCTCGCGCGGCGCGAATGTCGTCTATCACGATCCGTTCGTAGCGGAAGTTCATTTCGATCACGCCTATACGATCGCCGGAGGCGAGCCGCTTTCGAGCGCCGATCTGACCGAGGAACTGATAAAAACTTCGGACTGCGTCGTGATCTGCACCGAGCATTCGGGCATCGATTATCATTGGATCTGCGAGATGGCTTCGGTAATTGTCGATACGCGAAACGCGCTGTCGACCGAGGTCAGAAACGGAAGTAATGCAAAAATCGTTAGACTGTGATGGAGCGCAGGCTGCCAGCCTGCAAATGTCGCGCCCGACGTAAATGCTTCATCGTTTTTGACTCCCTGCGTTCACTGCAGGCTGGCAGCCTGCGCTCCGTATGTTAAAAATTCTAAACATCGTCGGCGCGCGTCCGAATTTTATGAAGATCGCGCCGCTTCAAAGAGAGATGGAGCGGCGTGAAGATGAATTTCTTCCGCTGATCGTTCATACCGGACAGCATTATGACGCCGCGATGTCCGATTCTTTTTTTGACGATCTAGACATTCCCGCGCCGGATTTTCATCTCGAAGTCGGCTCGCATTCGCACGCCGTTCAAACCGCAAAAATTATGACCGCGTTTGAGCCGGTTTTGCTCGAACAAAAGCCCGATTGGGTCGTCGTCGTCGGCGATGTGAATTCGACGATTGCCTGCGCTTTGGTTTGCTCAAAACTTGGTGTAAAGGTCGCGCATGTTGAAGCCGGTTTGCGCTCGCGTGACCGAACAATGCCCGAAGAGATCAACCGGATTTTGACCGATGCGATTTCCGATCTGCTTCTTACGACTTCGCGCGACGCGGACGAAAATCTAAAAAACGAAGGAATTTCCGCCGGAAAGATAAAATTTGTCGGAAACGTAATGATCGACTCGCTTTTTTTTAACCTGAAAAAAGCGGAATTATCTCGAATTCGCGAAGATTTGAATCTAATTGAAAAAGATTACGCAGTTCTCACGCTTCATCGTCCGTCAAACGTCGATGAAAAAGGAATTTTCGAAGGTTTGCTCGGCGCGCTTATCGAGATCAGCAAAAAATTGCCGATAATCTTTCCCATCCATCCGCGCACAAAAGTTCGCATTGAAGAATTCGGTTTTTCCGAACGGATCGAGAATTCAAATATTCGCCTTATCGACCCGCTCGGCTACGTAGATTTTCTTCGCCTTTACAGCGGCGCGCGGCTAGTTTTGACCGATTCCGGCGGCATTCAGGAAGAAACTACCGTGCTCGGAATTCCGTGTTTGACGCTTCGAGAAAATACCGAGCGACCGATCACCATCGAGCTCGGAACAAACGTTCTCGTCGGCACAAATCCGGAAAAGATCAAACATAACGCATTCGAAATTTTAGAAGTTTCGCCACAAAAAGACATAACAATTCCGCCGCTCTGGGATGGAAAAGCAGCGGAACGTATTTGTAATTCTCTATTAGAAATTTAACTGTTTAAACGGCGACATTTTCTCGCAAACGACTTTGAATGTTTTCCGAGAAATTTACGATTTCAAACATTTGTTTTGGGTAAAGATAATCTTCTTCGGATTCGTCTATAACCCGCAAATATCCCTGCGGGTCATTTTTTTCAGGTTCGACAACCGCATAAATCTTATTTAATTGTAAATCGTCGCACTCCGAATTTTCCGAACAAAGTGCGAAACCGATAATCGTCATAATCAATCAAGAAGGCGTTTTATTTTCATCTTTCTTTTGCCAATTCCGTGACATTCATACCAATGTAATTCGGCGAAGCGAATAGAACCATCGAGTAGTTCTACATTTGCGCTTCCTTTTAATTTCCGCCACCTATCGCCGCCAAAATTTTGGCGTAAATTTTCTAATTCTCATATCGAAAAACGTTGGGCGATGATTTCGATATTGTCGATCGGCTCGAAAAATCTTCTGTAATTGAATCATAGCACGCGCAAAATGGTAAAAGAAACGATTACTTCGGCTCTTGTTTCTCCATCGGATAGCCCGCGGTAACCCAGCCTTTTGTTCCGTCTATCAGCGCGTAAGCGTTTTCAATTCCTTTTTCTTTTAATTTCAGCACCAGACCGGCGCTCGTGTGTTCGTTTCGTCAGTCACAGTAGGCGATTATTTTCTTACCTTCGGGAATGTCGCGATATCGTGCTTCAATTGCTTCCATCGGAATATTTATCGCTCCTTTTATATGTTCCATTCGGTAAGCGTATTCGGCGCGTGTATCCACAAAAACCGCATTTCCCGCGTCATATTCCTTTTTCGCTTCTTCAGCGGTAATTCGTGGAACTCCGTCTGCCTGATCGGGTGCTTTTTGGTAAACGCTGGTCGTTGGCGAAGCTTTTGTTTCTAAGGTTGTATTTGCCGCGCGCTGGCAAGCGGACGAAAGCGTGAGCGCCACCAAAGTAATAAATAAATTAAAACGCATATTATCTCCTGTTTATCCCGATTGCGCGTTGGCTATAAGCGTTGGATATTTTCCCGTCCAACACGCCGTGCAAGCGGTGTTTTCTTCAAAATTGATCGCTTTTAGCATTCCTTCCATCGAAAGATAGCCGAGTGAGTCGGCTTCTATATATTGACAAACTTCCTCGACCGACATTTGCGCGGCGATCAGATCCGCTTTTCGCGGCGTATCGACTCCGTAATAACACGGCGAGATCGTCGGCGGACAGCTGACGCGAATGTGAACCTCGCGCGCACCGGCTTCGCGCACCATCTGCACGATCTTTTTTGACGTCGTGCCGCGGACTATCGAATCATCGACCAGAACAATTCGCTGATCTTTGATCAGATCTTTTATCGGATTTAATTTCAAACGCACGCCGAACGAGCGGATCTGCTGAGTCGGCTCGATAAACGTGCGCCCGACGTAATGATTGCGAATGATCGCCTGCCGGTAATTTATCCCGGATTGCGCTGCGTATCCGATCGCCGCGGCGACGCCGGAATCCGGCACAGGCACAACGAGATCCGCGTCCGCGGGCTGTTCGACCGCCAATTGTCTTCCCATCTGATGGCGCGATTGATTGACCGATCGTCCGAAAATGATCGAATCCGGACGCGAAAAATAAACGTGCTCGAAGGCGCAAACCGCGCGCGGTTTTTCGTCGAACGGGCGCGACGAGTGCAAGCCTTTTTCGTCGATCACGAGCATTTCGCCGGGCTCGATCTCGCGAACGTATTCGGCGTCGATCAGATCGAACGCGCAGGTTTCAGACGCAACAAACCAGGCATCTTTCAGTTTTCCGAGCACAAGCGGGCGAAAGCCGCGCGCATCGCGAACGGCGATCAACGCTTTTGGCGTCAGAAACAATAGCGAAAATGCGCCTTCGGTTTCCTTCAAAACTTTTGAAATTGCTTCAATTGCGTCTCGCGCTTGCGCGCGCGCGATCGAATGCAAAATCGTTTCCGTATCCGAAGTTGAAGAAAAGATCGCGCCGGCTCGCTCGAGTTCGATGCGTTTCTGCGCCGCAAACGGAAGGTTTCCGTTGTGGCAAACGGCAATTCGCCCATGCTGGCACGTTACGGAAAACGGCTGAACTTCTTTGATCGTATTTTTCCCGGCGGTGGAATAACGCGTATGTCCGATCGCGGAATCTCCGATAAGATTCGTCAAAACCTCTTCGCTCAAAACATCGGCGACCAGCCCTTGCGAACGAAATTGATAGAGTTCTTCGCCGTCGGAAGAAACGATTCCGCAGGCTTCCTGCCCGCGATGCTGCAGCGCAAAAAGTCCGAGCTGCGTGAGCGTCGAAGCTTCGGCGTGACCAAACACACCGAAGATACCGCATTCTTCCTTGAATTTATCGAATATAAAATCGGTCATTATTTTTCGGCTGAAATTAAAGAGCGCAAAGCATTATTAACCGAATCCGAATCGGGAAAATAACGGTGAATGTCCGAATCGATCGCGGCAAAATGCTGTTCATCGGTTGTTCCGTTTTCTTTAATTATTCGGACCGTGTAACCGGATTTAAAAGCCTCGTGATATTTTCCGCGAACACCTTTTTTGCCGGTAAAATCGTATTCCTCAAGCATCCCTTCTTTATCCTTGTTCATAAATTTGTCTTTCCGATGCCGTCGCTTTACGGCAACTAATAATTCGGATAATTATTTCATATTCTGTTTCGCTAAACTCCAAATGTACGACGAGCAAAACACGATTTGATGCCGAATTGCCTATGCTGATAAATCTTTTTTCGCCGTCGGAATGAAAATCATCGGCAAAAGTTACGAGAAACGAATCATTAAAAATCGTCTTCGCTTCATCGAAACTGACTTTATGTTTTCGAAAGTTCGATTCAGCCTTCTTTTCATTCATTCAAATATCAAATTCATTTTAACATCTTAACCTGCCGGAATAATTTTTCCGCGACATTCGCCGAAGCCGATTCTGCGAAAACCTTCGCGTTCGCAGAAACCTTTCATAATAATTTCGTCGCCGTCTTCGAGAAATTTGCGCGTTTCACCCGACGGCAGTTCGACGGGTTCTGCGCCGCGTTTTGTCATCTCTAGCAGACAGCCGCGTTCCGAATCTTCCTTGCCGGAAACCGTTCCCGTCGCCATCAGATCGCCGGTTTGCAAATTACAGCCGTTCGAAGCGTGATGAGTCAGCATTTGTCCGATCGTCCAGTATAAATCTTTGAGATTCGAACGCGACAAGAGAAAAGGTTCGATATGCTCGACGCGCATTTTTTCGGTTTGGATATAAACTTCGAGTTTGATGTCGAGTCCGCCGTGTTTTTTGTTGGCTTCGTTTGCGAGATAATCGAGCGGCTGTGGATCGTCTGCGTCGCGTTCAAACGCCGGAACTCTGAACGGCGCGAGTGCTTCCATCGTGACGACGAACGGCGACACGGTCGTCGCAAAACTCTTTCCTAAACACGGACCTAACGGCTGATATTCCCAGCCTTGAATATCACGCGCCGACCAATCGTTGACGAGACACAAACCGAAAATATGTTCTTCCGCGTCTTTGATGTCAATCGTTTCTCCGAGTTCGTTACCTTTGCCGACGAAAAAACCGACTTCCATTTCGTAGTCTAACGCTTTCGACGGAATATAAACCGGCGGTTGGTCTTCCTTTGAATGATTCTGACCTTTCGGGCGCACGATTTCTTCGCCGGAAATGACAATCGAAGAAGCGCGTCCGTGATAGCCGATCGGAATCCATTTGTAATTTTCCAATAACGGATTGTCGGGGCGAAACAGTTTGCCGACATTCATCGCGTGATATATCGAGCAGTAAAAATCGGTGTAGTCGCCGATTTTGAAAGGCGGTAAAAAATAAAGTTCCGAGATCGGTCGCAGGCATCTACTAACCATTTCGCGGCTTTTCGGATCGGCTGTGTCCCGTAAGATTTCGGAAAAAAATCTACGCGCAATAGATAAATTTTCTCCTAGTTTTCCTTTATCTCCGGTTGCAGAAAAGTCTCTAACCAAATTATTGAGATCATTAAACCAGTCGTGGGACGTAAAACCATACAAGTCAGGTTCAGAATCTGTTTTACGCCGAGCGCGTCTGTCTGCAGTGTCGCGTTCCCATGCGAAGAACCGCCAACATTCAGCAACATCGAGAACTTTATCTCCAATGATCGCGCCGATACGTCGCCGAATACTCGAAGAATTTGGCTTGTCGTAAAAACAAAAAGGTAAATTTTGAATCGGAAAATCCGTGTCGGGCGCGTTGGCTGATTCTACCCAACTTTTAAGGTTCGGGTCGTGTGTTTCGTTTATTTCGTACATAAGTAGTCAGTAAGCAGTAGTCGGCAGTCGGTAGAAAAAACTGGCTACTGTCTACCGGCTACTGACTACTTTATAAAAGTCCCATTTCCTGCAGGTCGGCGATCGGCTCCTCGAATGAGCACGAACCGAATGAAGAAATACTCTTTTCCCGCGCCAGCTTTAATAGATGCGTGCTCAAATAATGCTCCTGTCGCCAGAGAACGCCGCCTTCGTCAAATTCAAAATTCTCCACAAATTCGTCTTCTAAAATTTCTTCCAAAAGGCTCGGTTTGAATCCTGCGCGCGCAAAGGCGACCGCCAAAAACAGATTCAGAAAGCCGTTCATCATACCTTCCGGCGCTTCGGCTTCGTAGGTCAAAGGCTTGTAGCAGCGAACCGGATGATGCAGCCCGGCGGTTGCCTTGAAAGGCACATTTGCGGCGATGCACGTGCGAATAAAACGCGTGATCATCTTGATCGGCGGAAACATTTCCGGTTTCACACCGCCGGTGCGAATTTTCGCCCGCTGACTTTTTAACGCCAAATCTACGGCTAATTCGGGCAGCTCTGCGCCGATCGGAATTTCAAAATAGGTCTGAATTCCCGGCGGAACGGCTTCGACTATTTTTTCGATCTCAGAAGCTTCGTCGGCTTTCACTTCGATCACGTCGATGACGGCGCCCGGCGCGCTATCCGCGTTAAAATCGTCAATTTTTCGAATTGCCGAATAAATATCTTCGCCCGCAATAACGCTCAGCTTCCATGGCTCGCTCGTCCGTGAAATAAATTCGCCGGCACTTTCTGAAAATTCGTCGAGCCGATCGACCGTGACGATAAAACGCCCGAGCATCCATTTGTAATTGCTGTTTTTGTAAGTTGCGTAATTGATCACCGCGTCTGACATCGGAAGCGCGGCGGGCGGAAAAAGTCCGGCGTAATCGATTATTTGATCAAGCAAAACGGAAAGCGCTGTCGAATTTTGGGGCATCTTTAATTATTGTAGAATAGGAGTTTAATATCGTCCAACGCGTTAACTCTCGGGGAGATAATCACCGACAAATTTTCTTTCCATTCCGTAACCCCAGCCTGCGCCGTGATCGCTTGTAATTGATTCGCGCGAGCCTTCGCCGATTCGATGTTCACCGAAGGAAAGAAGCGCGAGAACAGCGCCCGGTCGAAGATGTTCGCTCGCCCACGTCATGGGCGAATCGCCGTTTGCGTCGCGCGCTTCGGGATTTGCGCCGTTGTCCAAAAGAAACTGGATGGTCGTTTCATCGGCATAAGCCGCGGCGCGATGCAGCGGTGTTTCGCCTTTTGTCCGAACATCGCGCATAAAAGCGCCGGTCTCTTTTCCGGGAATAGTTTTAGCGTTGACGTTCGCGCCGTGTTCGACAAGCAGTCGCACGACGTAATAAAAATAAGGTCTTCCTGCTTTCGACAGCGAATTGTGAAGCGGCGTTTCGCCGGTTTCCTTTACCGAACTGTTTACATCGGCACCGTTTTTTATCAAAAAATCGCAAACTTTCCAATGTCCGAAAAACGCTGCGTTACATAATTCTTTGTTCAAATCGAGGCTGCTTAGATCGCCGCCCGCTTCTAAGATCGCTTTCAAAGCCGTCAAGTCGTTGTAATAAATAAACCATTGCATTGGCTTGAATTGTCCTTCGTGCAAAACGCTCTGCCAGTCGGACAATTTCAACAGTTCGAACACGAGATCGGTTCGACCGCGGCTGATATGGTCGAGTATTTTGTCCTTATCCATTCGAAAAATTCTTTTTCAATTTTTGCCAAACTTCGGAATATTCGTGTTGGAGTTCGCTAGTTTCCATCGCAAATTTTGTCGGGCGAATTATGTAGCGCGATTCAAACATAAACGCCAAGGTTCCTTCGAGCTTTTGCGGTTTCAAATCGGAGCTGGAAGCTTTTTCAAATGCTTCGAGGTCTGGTCCGTGCGCCGACATTTGATTGTGAAGCGAGCCCCCACCGGGCAAGAAGCCTTCTTCCTTAGCATCGTATTGCCCGTAGATCAATCCCATATATTCGCTCATAACATTGCGGTGATACCACGGCGGACGAAACGTATTTTCGGCGACAAGCCAGCGGTCCGGGAAGATGACAAAATCGCAATTTGCCGTGCCGATTTCGCTGGATGGCGAAGTCAAAACCGTAAAAATACTTGGATCGGGATGATCGAATGAAATCGATCCGATCGTATTAAATCTCCGTAAATCGTATCGATAAGGCGCGTAGTTTCCATGCCAGCCGACGACATCGAGCGGCGAATGATCGATCGCGCACGACCAAAGATTTCCGCCGAATTTCGCAACGAGTTCAAACTCGCCTTCCTTATCGTCAAACCACGCGACCGGCGTTTCAAAATCGCGCGAATTTGCCAAACCGTTTGCGCCTATCGGTCCGAGATCGGGCAAGCGAAACGGCGCGCCGTAATTTTCGCAGATATATCCGCGAACTTCCGCATCGCCGGGATGAACGGCGACCTTCAAGCCGCGCGGAATAACGGCGATCTCGCCCGGACCGACTTGCAGCGCGCCGAGTTCGGTCAGAATTCCGAGCCGTCCGAGTTCGGGAACGATCAGCATCTCGCCGTCGGCGTTGTAAAAAAAACGGTCGGTCATACCCGTATTAGCACGATAAATATGCACCGCCATTCCGCTTTGAGCAAACGAATCTCCGTTTCCCGCGATCGTGACAATTCCGTCAATAAAATCGGTTTTTTCCGAAGCAATCGGAAGCGGATCCCAGCGAAGTTGATTCGGTGTCGTTACAACTTCATCAAACGGCGAAGATTTGAATAGTTTGTTTTCGACTTGGCGAAACGGTTTGTGCAAAACCGAAGGGCGAATTCGATATGTCCACGTGCGTTTATTAAACATGCGCGGCGCGGTAAAAGCCGTTCCGGAAAACTGTTCGGCATAAAGTCCGAGCGGCGCTTTTTGCGGCGAGTTTTGCCCGACTGGAACCGCGCCTGCGACGGCTTCGGTCGCAAATTCATTGCCGAATCCGCTTTGATATTCAAGTTTCATTTCCATTTTTGCTATCGCTTTTTATGACTTCAAACTCAAAATCGATATCTTTTCCGCGCATTATTAAATTAAGATAATGCTCCCAGAATTTGCGTAAAAACCTCAGGCTCGGCAGTTTGTGATCGATATTTATCAAAAATTCCACGCCTAAGAATTTCCATAAATTCAAAACCGTTACGTATTTTTTTACCGCCTTAAGGTTTACATCGGTATAAAATTCAAAAAGTTGCTTTTCGGGATCAAACGTATCGAACGAATAAGAATTCAAATGATTTCGGTGCGTCGGATCCGTAGCCCAATCCGGATTTGTATAATGCGGAGTGAGTATTTCGATCTTTCCGCCGTGTTTTGTAATTCGATAAAGCTCTTCGACAAAACGCATTACGTCCGGAATATGCTCGACGACATGGCTCGCGTAAACGAAATCGAACTCATTGTCTTCAAATGGATACGGAAATTTCCCGAGATCGTGAATAACGTCGGCATTCGTGCGCGGATTTTGATCCAAGCCGATCGCGCCTTCATATTTATTCGTCCCGCATCCGACGTCTAGGATTTTCATTTACTGTTTTCTAAAGATTTCCGCGCCGCCGCTGTTCTTCTTCGATAGAAACAAACAGCGCTTTGAAGTTGCCTTTGCCGAATCCTTTACAGCCTTTTCTCTGGAGAATCTCGAAAAAAACCGTCGGGCGATCTTCGACGGGTTTTGTGAAAATTTGCAAAAGATAGCCTTCATCGTCGCGATCAACTAAAATTCCGAGTTCTTTTAATTCGTTGATGTCTTCGTCAATTTCGCCGACGCGGTTTGGCAATTCGTCGTAATATGTGTCGGGAACTCGCAGAAATTCCAAACCATTTGCCTGTAATTTTGCCACCGTTTGCCGAACGTCTTTGCACAAAAGCGCGATGTGCTGCGCGCCTGCAGAACGATAAAAATCTATATATTCCTGGATTTGGGATTTTCCGCCTTTGCCTTCCGCCGGCTCGTTTATCGGGAATTTGATATTGTGCCCGCCGTCCGACATTACGATCGACATCAGCGCGGAATATTCTGTCGAAATATCTTTGTCGTCAAACGTAATGTAGCGATGAAAGCCCATCACGTCACGGTAAAAATCGCACCAGACGTTCATTTTTCCAAGCTCGACGTTGCCGACGATATGATCGACAAGGACGATCCCGACGTCTTCGCCTTCAACTTTCTGCTCGACAAATCCGGGCAGAAAAACGCCGGAATAATTATATTCCCCTCCTTTCAAAGGAGGGGTGGCAGCCGCTTCGGCTGACGGGGCGGTTGCTCCGTTTCCGTTTCCACCCTTGCTTACGCGCGGGTTTCCGTACGAAATAAACGAATGGATTGTGTCGCCGTATGTATGGATCGCGGCTTTTCTGACGCTTCCATTTTCATCTTTCCAATCGTGCGGCTCGATGTGCGCTTTCGCGCCGCGTTTCACGGCTTTGTTAAAAGCGTGATCGGCATCTTCTACCTGAAACGCGATGTCGCGCACACCGTCGCCGTGCTGCTTGATATGTTCGGCTGCAGCGTGTTCCGGCGAAAGCGGCGTTGTCAAAACAAAATTGACGCGATTCTGCCGCATCAAATACGAAGTCGTCTCGCGGTTTCCCGTTTCAAGCCCCGAATAAGCCGCGCGCGAAAACCCAAACGCCTTGCGATAATAAAACTCCGCCTGCTTCGCGTTGCCGACATAAAACTCGACATGATGTATCTTTTTCAAACCTAATGGATTTTTTTCGTCTGTCATAATTGCCTGTTTATAAAATTTCTATTTTGTCGGTTGCCAAATGTATTTTCCTGTTTTGTCTATATAGCCGTATTTTGCTTCTCGAAAATTTTTCCAAGGGTCTTCTCCTCCTTGTTGAATCGAAGCAAGTCCATTTCTAAAATCCCCAACCATTGCACATTCTGACGGATATTTACATTTGAAAAATAATCCGCCTGTTTTATCTATAAAACCAAAGCTACCATCAGTAATTATCCTAGCAACACCATCAGAAAAATCTTCGGCTGTTCCAAAATGCGGCTCAATTACAAATTCCCCCGATTTATCAATGTAGCCGTGATTTAAAATTTCGTCTTTTTTTATTATTCCAATCGAAGCCAAGCCTTCTGAAAATTTACTTACGCTGTCGGTGTTACCAGCTAGTTTGATGACAACCTTTCCGTTTTTATCAACATACATCCACTTTTCGGGTGAATTTTCATCGGAAGAATCTTCAGTATAGTCCTCGTAGGTCACCAACACTCCGCCCTTTTTAACTACGGCAAGACCTTCACTAAACTTACCTGCAAAAGTATATTTTGGTTTGATGACAAAATTTCCCGAATGATTTATGAAGCCCCAATTTTTTACTCTTACGTTAGCTAATTCTTCCGAAAATTCAAAAGCGTTTTTAAATTTATAAGGAACAACAAGTTTTCCTGTTTTATCAATAAAACCCCACAAACCTTTATTGTTTCTCACCGCCGCTAAACCTTCGGAAAAATCTCTGACAGCTTTAAACTGAAGCTCTATAACCATTTTTCCTGATTTATCAACAAAGCCCCATTTATGTTCACCGCCTCCGTGTAACTCAAAAGTGCCGATTGCAACTGCCGCCAAACCTTCGGAAAAATCTCTCGCCGCATCAAATTTAGGCTCAATTACAATTTTACCGCTTTCATCAATATAACCTTCTTTGTAATCAGGATTGCTTACGGCAACAACAGCGCGACCTTCAGAGAAATTATTTGCACCTCGAAATTGTGGTTCAATTACAATTCTGCCGCTTCTATCAATAAATCCGCGTTTGTCATTAACGATAACAATAAATAAATCTCTCGACTGTTTTTCCTGCGCACCGACAAAAGACGCGCACAAAACCGTCAGACAAATCAAAAGCAAAATTGAACGTGAAAAATAACGCATAACTTTTTTACTCCAAAGCTAATTCCGGTACATTAGCGTTTTCGTAATTCTCTATCAAAGCCGACAAGACATCCATCAACGAAGCGAGCGGATGCGTTTCGTCTTCGCCGACTTCATCGATTAGCTTGTCGAGCATCGACACCAGGCGGTTATATTGAGTTTCATCAACGAACATTTTTCAAAAACTCTTCCAAATCAACCTCCGCATCACGTAATGCGCCTTTAAGCGTGAACCGATCAATTTCGTCATGAAACGGGAACACTATCATTCTTCCGTCTTCGTGTTTCATTTTAACGTGACTTCCTTTCCGATGAACTTCAACGAAGCCGAGCCGTTCTAATGTCTTTACGACTCGCCGACCTGAGAGAAGCGGAGTTTTCATATTGCCAATTCGACAAAGTCGCGTTCCTTATCAACAGTTTCGATTTCGTTCGGTTCAAGATAAAGCTCAATTGCTTCGCGGATATTCGCTAAAGCTTCTTCGCGTGTTTTGCCTTGCGACCAACAGCCTTTTAGCGAAGGAACGCTTGCCACAAAATAACCGTCTTCGCCTTTTTCGATCAAAACTTTTATGTTCATATTCTAAAAACTCTCGATATATTTCCGCGTCACGTCCTTCAAGTATTCGTATGACGGAACGACGTACAGTATCGGCTGCATTTCCGAATAATCGTAATCCGTATTTATAACTTGTTCAAGATCGAATTTGCGCCGCTCGACCTTATCGGTAAAGGCGTTTCCCAATTCGCCAAAGCTTGATAAAAGTCCGGCGCCGTACGCCTTTAATTCGCCATTTTCCTCGATCAAACCGAACTCGACCGTGAACCAGTAAAGTCGACCGAGTTCTTCGAGCTGCTCGTCGGTCGCGATGCGCGCGCCGTGCCCGATGAACTGCGAAAAATCGGCAAAGCTGCGGTTTGTAAACATCGGAATATGCCCGATCGCTTCGTGAACGATGTCCGGCTCGGGCGTGTATTCGGGACGCGAATGATGGCGAATATATTGCGTGGAAAGCATCGTGCGATACGACAACCACGAAAGAAATCCGCGCGTTTCTACCAACCCTTCGATAGGCGCGAGGCGGAAATTCGAAAGCTCTTTTAGGCGGCGGTTCATTTCCGTCAATTGCGGAATTCTGTCGGTCGAAATTCCCAACTTTCGCTTTGCTTCAAGATAAAATTTCGACGCGCGTTTTGCCTGAATTTCTTCCAAACGCGTGGCGACAATTCGCCAGATATTTTGCTCGCGCTCGTCGTATTCGACGTCGGTTATCACGCCTGTTTCGCGAAATTTCTTTGCCAAACTCGCAATATAATCGCGCCGCTCGCGATATTCTTCATCGTTTGCGCCGGGATGATCCAGATCAAGCTGATTTATATCTTCAAACTTCAGATCGCGAAATTCTGGCAGATCTTCGTCGTTTACTTCAAAATTGGAAACGCTAAAGGCAGGCTCGGTTTTGGTCGGAACAGATTCAGTCAACATCTTGTCAATTCTCCTTTTCGGGCGCTATGATCTCGCAAAAAGCTCAAGTTATCCGCGTATTTTTTATTGTAGCAAGAAATAGCGATTTTTTCGATTTTGCGAGAAGTTTGCTAGAAGCAAGGCGCAAACTAATTAGGACACTTACTTCGTGCGTGTTTCTGCCTTTTTGCTCAGATAAAAATGCCAGAGCAAACGCGCCGCGACTGCGCGAAATGGTTTCCATTTTTCCGCGATCTGCTGAAATTCATCCGAGTTCGGCGCGCTTTCCAGATTCTTTAGATTTTTGTATGCGATATGCAAAGCAAGATCGCCCTTCGGCATCACGTCCGCGCGAAGCATTGCCATCAAGAGATATATGTCCGCAGTCCAATCGCCGATGCCTTTTATTTTTTTGAGCTCGTGTTTTGCGTCTGCGTCGGGAAGATCTTCCAAAACGCGCAGATCGAGCTCGCCGCTCAAAAATGCTTTCGCCAATTCGCGCGCATAAATCGTTTTTTGACGCGAAAAATACGCGGCTTTCAGGTCTTCGTCCGAAAGAGACAAAACGCCTTCGGGCGTGACTTCACCCAGCTTTTCTTTCAATTTATTGAACGCCGAAGCGGCAGACGCGAGCGAAACCTGCTGCTCCAAAATTATGTGAACGAGCGTTGAAAATGAAGCCTCGCGTTTCCAAAGCGGCGGCGTGCGGTATTTTTCAAAAATAAACGCAAGGTCGGAGTCGATCTTTGCCAATTTTTTGCACGCTTCTGTGAGATTTTGCTCGTTTAAGGTTATGATTGTCACCGGTTTCTAAAATACCAAATTGAGAAAAGATATGAGCATAATTGAAAAACTTGCTTCGTCGCTCGGTCGGCGCGATGAAAAACCGAATCAGGAATTAGCCGCTGACATCGTTGCCAATAAAGATAAAAACGCCGTCAAGGAATTGATCGAAAATCTTGGCGCGCGAGAAAAAAATATCCGGCACGACTGTATCAAAACACTCTACGAGATCGGCTATCTCAAACCCGAACTCATCGCCGAATATTTTCCAACCTTTTTTTCGCTCATCGACGATAGAGACAATCGAATGCAGTGGGGCGCGATGACGGCGCTGAGCAGCATAGTTTCGGAAAAACCGAAGGAAATTTTCGCGTCGCTCGGTAAGATAATCGACGCCGCCGACAAAGGTTCGGTGATCACGCGCGATCATTGCGTCAAAATTCTTGTAAAACTATCTGAGCAGAAACCCTACAACGCAAAGACCTTTCCTTTATTGAATGAGCAATTATTGACATGTCCGATAAATCAAGTGCCAATGTACGCGGACTACGCGCTGCCGATAATTACTGCTGAAAATAAGGAAAAGTTTATTAAAACGCTAACCCTTAGATTAGACGACATCGAAAAAATGAGCGCGCGCAAACGCCTCGAGAAGGTGATAAAAAAGTTCGACTAAATCAACAATCAGAGACACCGGAGATGCTCTAGCGCTCATGCGTCGCCGCTATTTCATCAACCGACCGCGGATTTTCCAGAGCCGATAGATCGCCTGCGTCTTCGCCGAGATATGCCGAGCGGATGACGCGGCGCATCACTTTGGCGTTGCGTGTTTTCGGCAGGGCGGAAACGATGTGAATGCGTGACGGCGCGAGCGGTTTGCCCATGTCTTTGGCGACGACGGCTTTGAGTTCATCTTCTAATGGAACGCGGACGCCCTCGTCCGCAATCGCAGCTTGCTGCGAAGCACTTGAAAACCTCCATTCCTCCGGCGAATCACAAAGTCCCGCTTTGACTGGATTATTTTCAATATAACGCACCGTTTCGGCAAAATGATCTGCGTCGCGGATATACCGGTCGAAGTAGTCCGGCTGCCAAAACGAACCTTTCTGACCGAGCGTTTTGTTGATCTTATGCGCCGAAACGCCCTTGATGGTCTTGATTACTTCAGACAAACTACTGCCTTCGTTGAGCTTCAAGAGCAGGTGAACGTGATTTGGCATTATTACCCAGCTTATTACGCGACAGCTTTTTTGATGCTCGTTGAGAATGGTTTCCTGCACGATCTCCGCTATCGCCGGATCTTTTAAATAACATTCACCGGCACCTTTATCGAGATAGTCTTCCACTCTTTCCCGATACTCTTTTGAGGGCTCGGAGAGTTTCTCATTTTCGATCTCGCGCTTTAGCTGTGAAAGAATTTCCTGCGGAAGCGAGTCAGCAAGCCGGAATGTTACGAACTGCGTGACAGAACCGTCGTAGTGCGGCAAGTAACCGCGTTCGTGCCAGCCTTTGCGTGCTTCGCCCGCATTGCGGACGAGGGCGTCCGCGCTCCGTAGAACAACAAACGCGACCATTGCCGTTCCCTTAATTTCGTCGGGAATGCCGATGACGGCGGCTTCTGCCACGCGCTCATCGCCGACCAAAAGCGATTCGACTTCCGCCGGTCCGACTCGTTTTCCGGCGACCTTTAGAGTGTCGTCGCTTCTGCCGAGAATAAAATAATGACCATCTTTATCGCGCATCGCAAAATCGCCGTGAACCCAGATGTTTTCAAAACGCGACCAGTAAGTTTCCAAATATCTTTCCTTTTCCTTCCAGAAACCGCGAGCCATTCCGATCCAGGGTTTTTTGATCGCCAGTTCGCCGACTTCGCCTGCCGTAACGGAATTTCCTTCTTCGTCCAAAATATCAACGTCCATGCCCGGACACGGCGCGGAAAAGCCGCATGGTTTGATCGGCACAAGCGGATTGTTCATCAAAATCCCGCCGGAGATTTCCGTGCCGCCGGAATAATTTATGATGGGCAATTTCGAATCGCCGACTTTTTCAAACAGCCACCACCACGGCGCGGGATTCCACGGCTCGCCCGTCGAAGCAAATGCGCGAAGTGCGGAAAGATCGTGTTTTTTCGGCAGATCGTCGCCGTGCGTGGCGAGTGAACGGATGAGCGTCGGCGAGATTCCCAAAATTTCGACTTTATGTTTCGCGGCAAATTCCCACATTCTATCGGCTTTGGGAAAATCGGGCGCGCCGTCGTAGATGCAAATCGTCGCGCCGTTAATCAGTGCGCCATAGATCAGCCACGGTCCCATCATCCAGCCGATGTCGGTCAGCCACGAAATGCGCGTTCGCTTACCGACATCCGTGCCGAACGCCATATCCTGCGCCGCTTTGATCGGAAAACTCGCGTGCGTGTGCGCGATGCCTTTCGGCTTGCCGGTCGTGCCGGAGGTGTAAAGAATAATCAGCGGGTCTTCGGCGAGAGTCGGTTCCACGCCGAGCAGATCGAGATGTTTTCGTCCCAAATGAATGAGGTCGACCCAATCGGCGAACAAGTCGCTTTCGGGAACCGTAAACCGCGGATCGACGCGCGAAACAACAAAGACATTTTTGATCGACGGACAATTGGCGACCGCCTCTTCGGCGACGGAAAATGCATCGATAAACTTGCCGCGGCGTGGAAAACCGTCGCACGTAAAAAGCGCTTTTGCGCCGACAGCGTTTAAGCGCGATTCGATAGCGGAAACGCCGTAGCCCGAAAAAACAGGAACCGCGATCGCGCCGATCCGGGCAATGGCAAGCAGCGCGATCACTGTTTCCGCCATCATCGAAAGGTGAATTCCAACCGCGTCGCCTTTTCCGAGACCGCTCGCTCGAAGCCCGGCGGCGCAGAGTTGGACGGAATCGAACAACTGACTGTACGTCCAATGTTCGAGCCTGCCCGTCTCGCCTTCCCAAATGATCGCCGGCTGCATTTCCATTTTTTCCGTCTGCCAGCGGTCAACGCACGCCGCGACGACATTGAATCCGGCGTCCTCGCACCAGCGCGGAAATTCGACTCCGTCCGACATATCGAGAAGTTTGGTATAAGGCGGATCGAATTGTACATCCAAAAATTTGAAAACTTCTTCCGTAAATTTCTCGACGTCGTTTATTGAAAATTCATAAAGTTCGTCAAAGGTGGAAACTCCGACCTGCTTCATAAATTTCGTGAGCTGCGCTTTTCTGACGACTTTTTCCGAAGGCTTCCACGCAATCGGCTGATCTTCCAGAAGGTTTGTATCGTGCATAGTTTTGCTATTTGAAAAATTAACCGATATTTTATAACACAAAGTTATTGCGAGAAAATTCATCTGAATCTTTGCGAACTTTGCGCCTTTGCGCGAAGCTGATTTTCACGCGTAGCTCGCCAAGAACGCCAAGGAAATATATGAGCGAAAAACCTTTCGAAATCCAATTACCCGCAAATCTTTTTCAGGGAAAAACAGCCGTCATCACGGGTGCAAGCCGTGGCGTCGGGCGCGCTACCGCGTTGCGATTGGCACAGGCGGGCGCAAATATCGTCGTAAATTTTCTGAGCGCGGAAGACAAGGCAAAAAATGTCGTCGAGTTATGCAAAGAGAAAGGCGCATCCGCAATCGCCGTTCAGGGCGACGTTTCCGTTTGGAGCGAAGCGCAAAACGTAGCGCATAAGGCTTTGGAGGAATTCGCGTCGATCGATCTGCTTGTTCTAAACGCAGGAATTTGGGAAGGCGCGCCGATCGAGGAAATGTCCGAAGAGGTTTGGAACAAAGTTTTGAACACGAACCTGAAAGCGGCTTGGGCGATGACAAAAGCCTGCGTTCCGGCGATGCGAAAGGCGGACGCGGGCGCGATCGTAATGGTTTCTTCGACCGCAGGGCAGCGCGGCGAAGCGAATTATTCAAATTACGCCGCGTCAAAAGGCGGGCAGATCAGCTTTACAAAAGCGCTCGCGTGCGAGCTTGCACCCAAGATTCGCGTCAACGCCGTCGCGCCCGGCTGGATCGAAACCGCGATGGTTCGTCCGGTTTTTGAAGACGAAAAATACAAGCAAAGCGTTATAGATTCGATCCCGTTAAAACGCGTCGCGACGACCGACGACGTCGCGCTTTCGATCTGCTTTCTGCTCTCCGACTGGTCGCGCCACATCACCGGCGAAATTCTCAACATCAACGGCGGCGCTGTGCTTTGCGGTTAAAAATTTACAGGGATAGCAGGATAGACAGGGATAAAACTAGAATTAATCCATTTCATCCTCTTCAGCCCTGTTAATTTTCCTTACGCCTTTGCTTCATTTGCCGTTTTAATTTAACTTTACAAATTAGTTGTGACCAACAAGAAAAATCCGACGGTGATGAAGTTTGGCGGAACTTCGGTGCAGGACGCCGAGGCTTTTGCGCGCGCGGCGGAAATTATCGCGGGCGAGCGCGAAAATTCGCCGGTTGTCGTGACTTCGGCGATGGCACTCTTTACGGACGCTCTGCTCGCGGCGTTTGAAACTGCAAAACGCGGCGAGGTCGAAGACGCGATTCTCTCGCTCGAAACGCATTTTGTACGACATAAATCGGTTGCGCGCGAACTTTTAAACGACGTGCAGCAAAAGCTTTTTCAGGTCGAGCTCGATTTTGCGAACGAAGAATTGAGCGATCTGCTGATGCGCGTTCAGCGCCGTTCGCTTCCGCTCCAAATGCTCAAAGACGCGATCGTTTCTTATGGCGAACAGCTTTCGTCGCGCTTGCTCGCGGAGGTTTGCAGCGCGAAGAATTTGAAAGCGCGACAGATGGATTCGCGCCGTTTGATCGTGACTGACGATGAATACGGCTCGGCAACGCCGATCTGGGACGAAACCGAAAAACTCATGAAATTGGAATTGCAACCGCTGATCGAATCAGGCGAAATTCCGATCATGGGCGGTTTTATTGCGGCAAGCCGCGGCGGCGAAACGACAACGCTCGGGCGCGGCGGTTCGGACCATTCGGCGGCGCTCGTCGGTGCGGCTTTGAACGCGAGAGAAATTCAAATTTGGACGGACGTGACCGGCGTTTTAACGTGCGATCCGCGGATTTGCCCGGAAGCGCGAACGCTGCGAACGCTTTCTTACGAAGAAGCCGCCGAGCTTGCGTATTTCGGCGCGAAAGTCTTGCATCCGAAAACGATCCAGCCCGCCGTCGATCTGCAAATTCCGGTGCGCGTCTGCAATTCGCACCAACCGGCGGAACGCGGCACGATGATCTTGCCGTCAGCGCAATCGACACCGCGAAAAGTAAAGTCGATCGCATATAAAAAAGGCATAACGATTTTGCACATTACGTCGGCGCGAATGCTCGGTGCGTTCGGTTTTATGAGCGCGATCTTTCAAATTTTTGAGCGTCATCGCACGGTCGTCGATGTCGTCACGACTTCGGAAGTTTCCGTAAGCTTAACGCTCGATAACACCGATTCGCTCGAAGCCGTGATAAAAGATCTCGAGCGCATCGGAAAGGTCGAGATCGAGCCGAATCAAGCGGTCGTTTGCGTCGTCGGAAGCGGTTTGCGCGATACCGCTGGCGTTGCGGCGCAGATCTTTGCGGCGATCGCGGATTTCAATATCTCGCTCATTTCGCACGGCGCTTCGAGCGTGAATATGACGTTTGTTGTCAAGGAAGATGCCGCGGCTGATGTGATAAAAAGATTGCACGATGAGTTTTTCGCAGCATAAGTATGTTTGTCATACGTTTCTCAAAGAGGAAAAAGCATGAACTACAAAACATTATCGTACGGAGTTTGTCTCATTTGGATTTCCTGCCTTTGCGCCACTTTTTCATTTTCACAGCAACGGGCGGGATTTGTGTTTCCAGAGCCCGCGATGGAATTTACAGTTATGTTTCCTACTATACCGAAAATTGAAAACGTATACGCTAATGACGGAACGGGAAAATCGGCGGAAGTCACTTTGAGTGATTGTTTTTTACGCGCCGAGCTTTTGACTATGAATTCGGAGCAAGCGACAAATGCATCGCGACTTACGGATGAGCAATTAGCAGGAATAGCTTTGGCATATGGAAATGCAAACGGTTTATCGAACGCGACCGTAAAAACGGGAAGCAATGATTTAGGTAAATTCGCTCGGCTACGCGGATATAAAACCGTAGCCAACGTACCCGCTACTTTTGAAACAATGTTTATTTATGGCAGAAAAGAGGCAATCACATTAACGGTTGGTGGTAAGTCGAGTAGTTTCCCGCAAAAAGCTATTACAGATTTTTTTAATTCGGTCAAAACAGCTGTAAAGTCAGTTACACCGAAAAAGATTGACATAGCCATCACGGGCACTCAAATCGTTTTAAACAAGACGCCGATTAAGCTTCCTGCTGAAAGAAATGCCTTGTTTGAAATTCTAGGACAACCAGATCGTCGCTCTGACAAGTTGAATACTATTTATACCTGGGATGGATTGGGGTTGATTGCCTACGAAAGAAAAAACCAAGCAAAAGTTCACCAATTGAGTGTTGTAGTTAATAACTCCGACATGAATTACGAATTTTGGTCTCGAGCAAGTTTTTCGGGTGTTCTCACAATCGATGGCGCGATCCTTACAAGAAATTCCACAACCGATAGTATTAACAAAACCAAGAAAGGTTCTCCTTTTGTTAAAGTTCCCGGGTTACCGTTTATCACAGAACTTGTCCATAGCGATCTCACAATTAGTATTGGACGAGCTTTGACTTATGAATACAGCGAGTTCGGTAAAATTGTCGAAATTTCGCTCGAGGCAAAATGATATAAATGGAATGAACCTTTTTGAATTAACAACCGAATTGATGAAAATTCCGTCGCTCTCGGGCGAGGAAGAAGCGGTCGGATTTTTTCTGCGCGATCATCTCGAAGCGCTAGGCTGGACGGTCGAGCTGCAAGCCGTCTCAGGCAATCAAAACAACGTCATCGCTTATTTAAATTCGACGCCGCGCGTTTTTCTTTCGACGCATATGGACACCGTTCCGCCGTTTATCGCGCCGACGGAAGACGACGAGAAAATTTACGGTCGCGGCGCGTGCGATGCTAAAGGGATCATTGCTTCGCAAATTTTTGCGGCGGAAGAATTGCGAAAACAGGGAATTGAAGACATCGGGCTGCTTTACACGGTCGAAGAAGAGCAGTCTTCGGCGGGCGCGAAAGCTGCAAATCTTCATCCGCTTGCGGCAAAATGCGAATTTATGATCAACGGCGAGCCGACCGACAATGATCTCGCTATCGGTTCAAAAGGCTCGCTTCGGTTTTTGGTTAAAACGCTCGGCAAAGCGGCGCACTCGGCTTATCCCGAAATGGGCGAATCGGCGATAGAAAAGCTTCTCGATATTTTGAACGACATTCGCCAAATCGAATTTCCAAACGACGAATTCTTTGGCGAAACAACAGTAAATATCGGCACGATCAGCGGCGGAAACGGACTGAATATTGTTCCTGCCCGTGCCGAAGCGGGAATTTTGATCCGCCTCACGACGAAAAAAGAGCCGATCTGGGAAATTTTGGAGAAAACGGTCGGCGAACGCGGCGAGCTTGAGCTTTTATCGGTCAGCGAGCCGGTAAAAATGCTCGAAGTCGCAGGTTTTGATCAAAAAGTTGTGCGTTTTACGACCGACATTCCGCATCTTCCAAATTGGGGAACGCCGCTGCTTCTCGGCGCGGGCTCGATCCTCGACGCGCATACGTCGCACGAATTTGTACTAAAAAAAGATCTGAAGAAATCTGTCGACCTGTATGTTAATTTGGTAAAAAAATTATTATGAAAATTGCTTTGATCGGTTTTGGTGCGATGGGGAAACTCATCGAAACACTTGCCAAAAATCAAAATCACGAAATCGTTCTGATCGTTGACGACGCGGACGCAAATCTTACCGCTGCGGAATTGGCAGAAAAACTGAAAGGCGCGGATGTGGTGATCGATTTTTCGGTGGCGGAAGCGGTTCGGAGAAACGTCGAAGCTTGCGTTTCGGCAAATATTCCGTTGGTTGAAGGCACGACGGGCTGGAACGCCGAGCGCGCAGAAATTGAAAAATTCATCAAAGAAAATGACGGCGCGTTTGTCTTTGGCGCAAACTTTTCGGTCGGCGTGAACTTGTTTTATCGCATCGCGGATTTTGCGTCGGAACTTTTTTCAAAATTTGATGATTACGGAGTTTTTATCGAGGAGCGGCATCATAAACGCAAAAAAGACTCGCCGAGCGGAACGGCTTTGAAATTGAAAGATATTGTTTCTGAACATATCAAAAAAGATCTTTCGGTATCATCGACCCGCGCCGGCAATATTCCCGGAACTCACATCATCGGATTTGACGGAACTGCCGACACGGTTGAATTAATTCACACGGCGCGTTCGCGCGAAGGCTTTGCGGCAGGCGCAATTCTGGCGGCGGAATGGATCGTCGGGCGCAAAGGTTTTTTTGAATTTGCGGACGTAATGGGCGAGATCTTGAAGCGGTAGTCTTAGAGATTTTTATCAATAAACTCCGACGGATCAAGCCAGCCTTTTCTTTCTGCCGAATATCCCGCGCCTGCCTGATTCCACATCGGACAATTTTCTTCGCGCAATTCAAAATGCAGATGACACAGATATCTGCCATCGGCGTTGCCGATCGTGCCGATCTGTTCCCGAAAATTTACTTCGCCCGAAGTTTTTAGAATCTTTTGCAAATGTCCGTAAAGCGTCTGCACCTTTTTGCCGTCGGGCAGAATATGTTCGATGATGACTACGTTTCCCCAACCCGTTCCGGCATTTTCGGCATAAACGACGCGTCCGTTTGCCGCCGCGTAAACCGCTTCGCCGCAATCGGAATTTCCGCCTGAATTTTTGTTGCAATCTTCGCCGAGATGGTTGTTCACGCCGAAATCCTGCGCATTAAACCAATCCTCTTTCGAGTCTTTCGCCTGCGTTACTGTTTCAGTTTTTCCTATAGGGTAAGCGAATTTTTCGGCAATGATCTTTGCGGTCGAATTTGAATTCGTACCGATCGTATCCGTTTGCGCGTCGGACCAACTGCAGGCGAATTGCAGGCTGAAAAAGGCGACGAGGGAAACAAAAGATATAAACTTTTTCGGATTCATTTTTGTAACTGTGGCAAGTAAAGACATATACTCTACGCATCATTATACCGAAAGTTTGGGAAAATTATGACGATAAAATTGGATTGGATGCGCGGCTGCGCGACGGCTCTGGTGACGCCGTTCAAAAAGGACGGCTCAATCGATAGCGACACGTTTCGGGCGCTTGTTGAACGGCAAATTAAGAATGGAGTAAAGCTGCTCGTGCCGTGCGGAACGACCGGCGAAAGCGTGACGATGTCTGAAGGCGAACGGCTTCATGTTATCAAAATGACGGTCGAAGTCGCGCACAATAAAGCGAAAGTTATCGCCGGAACTGGAAGCAACAACACCGCCGCGACGATCGAATTTACGCGAAAAGCGCGCGAAGCCGGCGCCGACGCCGCGCTTGTTGTCGCGCCGTATTACAACAAGCCGACGCAGGAAGGAATGCTCGCGCATTTCGGTGAGATCGCAAAATCCGTCAAAAAATTTCCGCTCGTGCTTTACAATGTGCCGGGCAGAACGTCATCGAATATTTCAGCCGAAACGACGCTGAAACTCGCCGAAAAATACGAAAACATCGTGGCGACCAAGGAAGCTTCGGGGAATTTCTCGCAGATCATGGAAATTATCGCGATGCGTCCGAAAAATTTCAAAGTTCTTTCCGGCGATGATATGACGACATTGCCTTTGATCGCGGTCGGCGCGGATGGACTTGTTTCCGTCTGCTCGAACGAAATTCCGAAAGAAACCGCTGCAATGGTCGAAAAAGCATTGAGCGGCGCTTGGACGGCGGCGCGGAAAATTCATTACCAAATTCTGCCGCTGATGGAAGCGAATTTTATCGAAGCGTCGCCGGCGCCGTGCAAATTTGTGATGAAGGAAATGAATTTGCTGGAAGAAAATCTGCGGCTGCCGCTTGTACCCGTTACCGAGCCGACGCGGAAGAAATTAAAAGAGATTTTGAAAGATTTGGAAAAATGAAATTACAGGAACAAATTCAGAATTTAGTAACAAAATCAAAATTTAACGCGCACGACCGCGAAATTTTTGAAGAATTTAAAGCGGCGCTGCGGCGCGGCGAGATTCGCGCGGCGGAGAAGGACGCGGACGGAAACTGGCAAACGAACGCTTGGGTAAAGCAGGGAATTTTGAGCGGTTTTAAGATGGGCAAAATGGTTGCAATGTCGTTCAGCGGCGAAACTTTTCAGTTTTTTGACAAGGAAACTTTTCCGCTTCGCCCGATGAATTTGGACGACAAAATTCGAGTTGTTCCCGGCGGTTCGACTATTCGAGACGGCTCGTTTGTCGCGCCAAATGTCGTTCTGATGCCGCCGTGTTATGTAAATGTCGGCGCTTACGTCGATGAAGGAACCATGATCGATTCGCATGCGCTGGTCGGAAGCTGCGCGCAGATCGGAAAACGCGTTCATCTTTCGGCGGCGGCACAGATCGGCGGCGTTTTAGAGCCGATAAACGCGAATCCGGTCGTGATCGAAGATGATGTTCTTGTCGGCGGAAACACCGGCGTTTACGAAGGCGCGATCGTTCGTGAGCGGGCAGTTTTGGCAAGCGGCGTGATCTTAACGCGTTCGACGCCGGTTTTTGATCTCGTCAACGAAACGATCATCAAAAGCGACGGCGCGAAACCGCTTGAAATCCCGGCGGGCGCGGTCGTGGTGCAAGGTTCGCGTGCGATCACAAAAGGATTCGGTAAGGAAAGCGGTTTGTCGATCTACGCGCCGATCATCGTCAAATACCGCGACGAAAAAACCGACGCATCGACAAAATTGGAAGATTATTTACGTTAAAAGAAAAGGAAATAAAATATGTTTAGAATTTTTATCGCAGTTTTATGGAGCACTTTGATTTTTTCCAGCGTTTTTGCGCAGGAAACAGCAAAGCTGAATTTTATCGCCGTAGACAAAATGTCAAATGCTGTCGTCGATCTCAAAAAAGAGGAGATCGTGTTCTTGATCGATGGAAAACCGCAGGGCATCATGTCTTTTGAAAAAGAGGAGACGCCTTTGATTTATGCGCTTGCGGTCGATACGTCGGGCAGCATGCGTACGATCCTCGACGATATCGTGAACTCGGCTCTGACGATCGTGGATCAAAGTCGAAAAGGCGACGAAGGGTTGGCTTTCAGTTTCATCAGCACCGATAAATTCCGGGGAATGGGAAACTTCAGCTCGGACAAAAATGTTTTGATGAGAACGATCAATAACTTCTACATAGAAGGCGGGCAAACCGCGTTGATCGACGCGCTTTACACGGCTGTCAAAAAGGCTTCGGAGCACAAAAGAGAAGAAGGCGAGAGATATCGGCGCGTAGTTTTCGCGATTTCCGATGGTGAAGACCGCATGAGCTCAAATACGGAAAAGACGCTCTCTGAGCTAATTCAAAAAGAAAACGTGCAAATTTTCTTCGTTGGGTTGGGCAATGAATTATCCCGAGACGGCGGCTATATGACGAAAAGTTCGAAAGGAAAAGCAAAGGATTTTATTGAAAGGATCGTAGCCGCAAGCGGCGGCGCGGCGATTTTTCCGAAAAGAATCGAGGATTCGTCCGCTGCGGCAGCTCAATTGACGTCGCTTTCGCAGTCGCAATACGCTCTAAGCTACACGCCCGTAATTGATGGGAAAGGAAAATCTCAGAAGATTGAAATTAAATTAGCGAAGGATTCATCGCGCAAAAATGTGAAATTTTATTTTCGCGGCGGCAATTAAACGAAACAATTCCGTGTGTTAAATTTGACTATGAAAGCAATGCAGCAAAATGAAACTTTGCGCCTCCCGCGACGTCTACAAGGCGTTCAGCCGACTTTAATACGCCAGATCTTTAATCGAGCTTTGCCCGATTCGATAAACTTCGGACTTGGCGAACCTGATCTGCCGACGCCGCGGTTTTTGCGCGAAGAAGCCGCGCGCGTCACGCTTGAAGAGCAAAACGGTTATACGAATCATTCCGGTTTGCTTCAATTGCGGGAAAAGATCGCCGAGCAGTATCCGCATCTTTCGCTAACGCCGGAACAGATCTGTGTAACGGTCGGTTCGCAGGAAGCGATGACCGCCGCGTTTTTGGCGATCGTCGAAGAAGGCGACGAGGTTTTGATCCCGAATCCTTCGTTTCCGGCTTATGAAAGCTGCGTGAAAATTGCGGGCGCCGAACCGATTTTTTATCGCCTTCCGGCGGAAAAAGATTTCGGTTTTGACGTCGAGGAATTTAAGTCGCGCATTACGCCGAAAACAAAAGTCGCGGTCGTTATTTCGCCGTCAAATCCGACGGGAAAAATTTTTTCGGCGGACGATTTGCGGCAGATCGCAGAAGTTTTGCGCGACACGGGAATTTATTTGATTTCCGACGAAATTTACGAGGATCTATATTTTACGCCGGAAAAACCGCGCTCTGCTTCGGAATTTTATGATCGCACGATCATTGTTTCGGGCTTGTCGAAATCTTTGAGTATGACGGGCTGGCGCGTCGGTTGGGTCGCGAGCTCGCAAACGGACGTCGTCAAAGCCGCGCTCACTTTGCATGGATTTTTAACCGTTTGCACTTCGACAATTTCGCAAAAAGCGTCGCTTCTCGGCTGGACGACGGACGCTGAAAAAGCAAAAGCCGAGGCGCGGGAAATTTATAAAACTCGCGGTGAATTTTTGATTGATTTATTGCAAAAAGAACTAGGTTTGCGCGGAACATCGCCCGAAGGCGCATTTTACACGATGGTCGACGTGCGGCATTTGGGCGACGACATGGAAGTCGCCGAAAAATTCTTGCAAAACCGCGTCATAACCGTTCCCGGCGTCGCTTTCGGCTCTGAAGCAAAAGGCTTTTTGCGCGTTTCCTTCTGCCAAGCGGAAGAGCGAATGACGGAAGGCGTGCGGAGAATGAAGGAAGCGCTCGCAAAATAGCCGCGAAAAATATTTAATATTAAAGAAGGAAAATTATGAAAAACCGGAATTCTTTGATCGCTGTTTTGTGTTTGCTGTTTGTTTTGGGCTGTAATTGCCAGAAGAACTTTTTTGAGCGTGAAAACGCGACGCCAACTTCAACACCGACCAGCCACACGCCATCTCCGACCGCGAAGACCGCCGAGACAAACCTGAATCTCAAAACCGGAACCTACACTGGCAGGGCTACAAATATTACATCCAATGAAAAAGGCGATATCCTGCTAAGAATCGATTCGGTAGATTCGTCAGGTAATGTTGAAGCTTTTGCCAAAGCTTCGAATGGCTTGCAGGGGCGCGCGACGATGACCGGAAAAGTAACGGATGAGGGGAAACTGACGCTCGATGGAACATTGGATGACGGGCAAAGTTTATCGATATCTGCAACGGTTTCCGGCGATAAGATCAGCGGAGGCTATGGCATCGCCGACTCGAAACTGAGAACGCAAAGCGGAAATTTTTCGGTTTCGCGCCGTTAAGAGATTTAGCACATCAATAGGTAATAAGTAACGGGGTTGCTTGACCATCAGCCGATTACTTATTACCTATAGTTGTTGGGCAGCTAAAATAGACTTATGTTGAGAAATGGCGTAGCATTTACGTTTGTTTTATGAGCAGAAAATACAGAGTCGGAATTTTGGGTGCGACGGGAACGGTCGGGCAGAGATTCGTCCAATTACTTGAAAATCATCCGCAGTTTGAGATCACCGCGCTTGCCGCTTCCGAGCGTTCTGCGGAAAAGCCGTATTCGGAAGCCTGCGCATGGAAACTTGCCGGTGAAATTCCCGAATATGTCCGCGACATAGAAGTTCAGCCGATCGCGCCGCCGCTTGACTGCGACCTTGTTTTTTCCAGCCTTCCGTCAAATGTCGCGCGCGAGACCGAGGAAGCTTTTGCGCGCGCCGGATTTCCCGTCATCAGCAATTCTTCGAGCTATCGGATGGACGAAGATGTTCCGCTTCTGATTCCAGAGATCAATCATGAACACATCGGTTTGATAGACGTTCAGCGCAAAACGCGCGGATTTACGAGCGGTTTTATCGTTACAAATCCGAATTGCGCCGTCGCGAGTTTTGCGCCGCCGATCGCCGCACTCGAAAGAAATTTTGGTGTCGAATCGGTTTTTGTAACGACTTTGCAAGCGATTTCCGGCGCCGGTTATCCCGGCGTGTCGTCCTTCGACATTCTCGACAACGTAATCCCATATATCGCGGGCGAGGAACCGAAAGTCGAAACCGAAGCGCAGAAAATTCTCGGCAAATTTAATGGCGAGCATATCGAGAAAGCGGATTTTATCGTCTCGGCGCAGTGTTTTCGCGTCAATGTGCTCGACGGTCACACGGCTTCGGTGCGCGTAAAATTGAAGGAAACTTCGACGCTCGAAGACGTTATGGAAGCGATGGAGAATTTCCCGAGTTTGAGTTTGCGTTCTTCGCCGGAGAAATTCATACATGTTTGCGAAGAACCTTCGCGCCCGCAGCCGCGGCTCGATCGCGATAGCGGCGGCGGAATGACGATCACCGTTGGCAGGCTTTTTCCCGATAATATTTACGATTATCGGTTTGTCGCTTTGAGCCACAACACAGTTCGCGGCGCTGCCGGTTCGGCGATTTTGAACGCGGAGCTTTTAATTGATAAAAGAGTGATCTAAGTCAGAACCGGGAGCCGTAGCGACCGGTTGAACTAAGGAAATTTAGGATGTGGAACGATACTGACATTCCATTAAGATATCTAATTACTTTCAGAACTTATGGAACATGGCTTAACGGGGATGTTCGCGGTTCGGTAAGCCGGCACTGTAATGCATTTGGGACATCCTTCTTACCTCATGAACCTAACTGGCTCGCAACCAATCAATCTCGGATGAAGCGGGAAGCGGTTCGACTGGATTCAATACAGCGTGAATTGGTCGATAAAGCAGTCAAAGAAACCTGTGCGATTCGTGATTGGATCCTTTACGCCAGCAATGTCAGAACAAATCATGTTCACGTAGTAGTTTCAATCGGAGCTAAAAGACCGGAAATTGCATTGACCGCCTTCAAGGCAAATGCAACGCGCTTGATGCGTGCCGAATTCGCGTGGTCGTCTGATCTTACCCCATGGGCGGAAAAGGGGAGCAAACGTCGGTTATGGAGTGAAAAAAATGTTGCATTTGCCCCCGATTACGTAAAATACGATCAAGGTACTAGTCTCGAAAATTTCGACAATGCATGGGAAGAATGGGAAGCAGATTCTTCAAACTTAAACCGGTCGCTACCGCTTCCGGTTCTGACAAGAATATGATCGAACGCTACACTTTGCCCGAAATGGGCGCGATCTGGTCGCAGCAAAATAAATTTCAAAAATGGCTTGACGTTGAAATTGCCGTCTGCGAAGTTCACGCCGAAATGGGCACGATTCCCGAAAGTGCGTTTGAAGAAATAAAGGCGAAAGCCGCTTTTTCGGTCGATAGAATAAACGAGATCGAAAACACGACCGATCACGACGTTATCGCTTTTACGACGAATCTTGCCGAAAATATTGGCGATGCCGCGCGCTTTGTGCATTACGGTTTGACTTCGTCGGACGTCGTCGATACGGCAAACGCGCTTTTGCTGAAAGAATCTTGCGACGTTCTTTTGGTAAAGATCGACGCGCTTTTGGAGGTCTTAAAACGCCGCGCATTTGAATTCAAAGACACGCCGCAGATCGGCAGAACGCACGGAATTCACGCCGAACCGACAAGTTTTGGTTTGGTTTGGGCGCTTTGGTTTTCGGAATTTGAGCGAAATAAGGAACGGCTCAGAAAAGCTCGAAAACTTGCTTCGGTCGGGAAAATTTCCGGCGCGGTCGGCGCGTTCGCGCACCTTGATCCGATCGTCGAAGAAAAAGTTTGCGGAATACTCGGCTTAGTGCCCGCAGAAGTTTCAACGCAGGTGATACAACGCGACCGCTACGCCGAATATCTCTGCACGCTGGCGATTATCGCTTCGAGTCTTGAAAAGATCGCCCTGCAAGTTCGGCATTGGCAGCGCACGGAAGTTCGCGAGGCGCAGGAAAATTTCAAAACGGGACAAAAAGGCTCAAGCGCGATGCCGCATAAGCGTAATCCGATCCTTTCGGAAAGAATTTGCGGAATGGCGCGGACGGTTCGCGCAAATTCGATCGTCGGATTAGAGAATATCGCTTTGTGGCATGAACGCGATATTTCGCACTCAAGCTCTGAACGAATCGTTTTGCCTGATTCGTCGGCGACGACCGATTATATTCTCGCGAAAACGGCTTCGCTGCTCGATTCCTTGATCGTTTACCCGGAAAATATGCTGAAAAATTTGAATCTCACACGCGGTTTGGTCTTTAGTGGACATCTGCTTCTGGCGCTGACGCAAAAAGGAGTTTCGCGCGAAGATGCCTACCTTTGGACACAGCGAAACGCGATGAAAGTTTGGGACGAAGGCGGCGAATTTAAAGAGTTGATAAGACAAGACGCGGACATTTCTTCTAAACTATCGCAAGAAGAAATCGCCCGCGCCTTTGATATCCGACATTATTTGCGAAATGTCGACAAAATTTTCGAAAGAGTTTTTCGGCTAAACTAGCTCGACCATTGATCGGCAAAATTGCCGATGATCGGAAGCTTGAAGAGATTTCCCTGATAAGCTTTTATCGCGGCGAAAATCACGGCGACAAACATTCCAAGCGCGAAAATCAGCCAGACGACAAGAACAAACAAGCCGAGCAAACCGGAATTTGCGGCTGCCGCAACTCCGGCGCCGATGTTAATACAAATTCCCAGAACCACGCCCACGGCAGATAATAGAAGCGATTGAAAAGCGTGAAATCGCGCAAGCTTATTGGTCTTGTCTGTGACGATCACAATGATGCTGTAGATCAATCCCAACGCGCAAACAAGGTTCCCAATGTAACAAAGCATTGCGCCAACATTTGTGTCCAAGCCGAGAGCTGTTTTACCGTCCATATTTTGCATAATTTTATAGATTCTCCTTTTTTTGTTGGAAAGAATTTGAACAATTGAAATTAATACTTGATTACGAGAATCTATCATACTGTCGTTGCTAAAAACAAGAAATTGCGTAAGAATTTATTTTTTCTTATCGGAAGGAAGGTCAAAATGAAAGCAAAAGTTTACGTCACATTAAAGCCCGGCGTGCTCGATCCGCAGGGAAAAGCGATCCATCATTCGGTTGAGTTGCTGGGTTTTGAAAAGATCGCGGACGTCCGCCAGGGAAAGTATTTCGAGATCGTTTTGGACGATGAGCTACCCGAAACGGACGCGAAAAATGCCGCCGAAAGGATCGCGAAAGACGTTTTGGCAAATCCTGTTATTGAAGATTATATGGTGGAGATAGTTAACTAATCGGAGCGCGGACGCCCTCGTCCGCAGCGGCGTGTAAGCGCCGCAAATTGCACAAATATTAGATTGCTCGCGCAATCTCTGCGGACGAGGGCGTCCGCGTTCCAAAAAATATGAAATTCGGAGTAGTAGTTTTTCCGGGCTCGAACTGCGATCACGACGCCTATCACGTTATTTCAAAACACGTCGGGCAGCCGGTCGATTTCATCTGGCACAAGCAAACCGATCTCAGCGGTTTTGACGCCGTGATAGTCCCCGGCGGATTTTCGTATGGCGATTATTTACGCGCCGGAGCGCTTGCGCGTTTTTCGCCGGTGATGAATGCGGTTAAGGATTTTGCCGCGCTCGGAAAATACGTATTTGGTATTTGCAACGGCTTTCAGATCCTTTGCGAAGCCGGACTTTTGCCCGGCGCTCTGATGCGAAACGAAAATCTGCACTTTATCTGCAAACACGTAAATATCAAGGTCGAGAATAATAAAACGCCTTACACAAACGAGCTTGAAGCGGGCAAAGTTCTTTCGATCCCGATCGCGCACGCCGAGGGAAATTACGTTTGCGATGACGCTGTTTTTAATCAATTGGAAGAAAACGATCAGATAGTTTTTCGATATTGTGAAGAAGACGGCGAGATAACCGAAGCCGCGAACCATAACGGCGCGCGCTCGAATATCGCCGGAATCTGCAATCTCGACAGAAACGTGCTCGGAATGATGCCGCATCCGGAACGCGCCTGCGAAGGATTGCTCGGATCCGACGATGGGCGCGACATTTTTCTCTCGTTGGCAAATTCCATAAGATCGATCGCGAATTAAAAAATTACGAATTACGAATCTGACAATCATTCTTGAAACGTAATTCGTAATCGGTATTTTGAAATTTATTTATCTCCAATAAATTTCCAGCTCATATTCGCGCGCGCCGCTGTCGCTGTCGATAACTTCGACGATCGCCGTATAATTGTTGTTTCTATTCGGCTGCTGCACTATCCGCACATCGCCGCGACCACGTCTTTTAGTTACATCGACCGTAACGTTTCGTCTTGGAAGCGCCGACGTGAAATTATAGGTTCCGGCGTTGTAAGTCTGACCGGTGATGGTATTTACGTCCAAATTCTTACCGCTGATCACAATTCGTACTTTTGCGTCAACCATGCCGCGCCACGTGACGCGTCCCGAAGAATTTCCGTCGTTATCGTCTCCGCCGCCGCCGCCGTAGTTTCCGAGCTCGCGCTCAATGTCGGTAATGGTTCTCTGCGCATCGCGCCAAAGATTGCCTTGCGATCCGTATGAAGGCGCGCGGCGCGCAATACCGGAAAGAATGCTAACCGCTTCACGAAGATCGGAAGCGCGGCTGCGGTCGCCGACCATTTGCTGGAAGAGTCCTGCGCCGGCGTCGAGTTGGTGAGCCAGGAACGCGTTTTCGATGTCGGCGCGCGAATTTGAATTACTTCGACGCAGATCCTCGGATGTCCTGTCAGCCAGATCGACCGTTTGGCGTTTTAGTTGATTGCTCAGATTCGTCAAACGGCTTGACCCATAACGTTCTGCATTTTGCGCCTGAGCGCCAAAGCTAAAGATTAAAAGGGAAAGAAAAGTAAAAAGAATAGATTTTTTCATATGCTGTCTCCTAACCAAAATTTTTAAGGGGAAAGACAAACCGTGTCATTTGAATGCAATCGATTACTTCTGGTTGCCGCATAAATTCCAAATTTAATTTGGAATTTGGAATCTGAAATTTGGAATTCAATACTTCGCTTCAGCCGCAATTTCGTTAACAACCAAACCTTCGGTCGCGAGATTCCACTTCAAAACTTCGGCACCTTCTTCTTCGGCAAGAGCCTTTTCGACCGTTTCGCGCGCATCTTCTTCGCAGAAAAAAGCGATGCAGCCGCCGCCGCCGGCACCGCAAACTTTTGCAGCGATCGCTCCATTCGCCAAAGCTTTTTGGATCAAGCGATCCATCTGCGGCGTCGTAATATTCGGTGAAAGCCGTTTTTGCCGCGGAAACGCCGCCTTCAAAATTTCGCCGACACTGCTCCAGTCGTTTTCAATCAAAGCGCTCCGCATATTCACCGCCGAATCGCGTATGCCTTCAAAAAGTTTGAAGATCTCGGCGTCGCCGTCGATATGGCGTTTTGTAATCTCCCAATTATTTGTACCGGAATTCCGCGGTTCGCCCGTGTAACAAATCGCGATGCGCTTTTCCAAAGTTTTTGTGAAGATTTGAAGCGCCTCGCGCTCCATTCCGTCCGCGCGAAAATGGATCGCCGCCGCGCCACCGAATTGCGCCGAGAAATAATCCTGAAAGCCGGTCGGAACTTTGATGACTTGGCATTCGACCGCCGCGGCGATTGAAATGAATTTCTCCGGCGCGTAGCGATCTTCGACAAATCTATTCAAAGCTCCGATGCAGGCAATGTTGAGCGTAGAAGAACCGGCGAGTCCGGCGCCGGCGGGCGCTTCGGAATTGGTCGTCATCGTAAATCCGGTTTCGGGTTTGAAGAAATAAACAAGCTTTGCAAGCAGCTCAAGACGCGGCTCATCTTTTAGGTCGTCGATATTGTTTAGCGCGGTTTCAAAACCAATGCCGCGGTCGACAGATTCCAAAATAATTCTCTCGTCCGAACGCGTTTCGATGCGGCATCGCGCCATCAGATCGACAGCGAAATTTACCGTCATCGCGCCTTCGTGAAACAAAAAAAGCGGCGGAATATCAATTGTTCCGCCCGCAAGATCAACGCGTGTCGGTGCGGATGATTCGATTATCATAAATTTGATCGGATGTAGCGCCGCCGTCCCGGCGGCTGTTGCGGCTGCATCTTGCTGCCGCCTTCGATTTTAATTGAACTGCCGGTAGAATGCACCAGGACTGCCGGCAAGATGCCGGCGCTACAAAGTTCAATCCTTGCCCGCCGCCGCTTTTTCCTTTTTTCGCTCCGCTTTTTTTTCTTCGCGGTCGGGCGAGCTGGTCAAGTGCAGCCGTTCGCCCAGATCGTGAAGTCTCGTCTGCGCGGCTTCTTCGATTGTGTGCAGCTTTTCTTCGATCATATGGATCGTTTCCGGCTTGACTTCCTCGACCTTTTCAGACAGCCAATAATGCTCGATCAGATAAAAAATAACGATTCCCGTTAGAACGATAAAGAACAACGCGATGCCCGCTTTTGTAAAATCGCCGAGAATTCCGGTGATTGCGCCGCTGAAAAAATAGCCCGCGCCGGAAAGCAGCAAAACCCAAATGCCGCAGCCGATGGCGTCCATCATCAGAAAACGCCAAAAAGGCATTCTGCCGATACCGTTAAAAAGACACATTGCCACGCGTAGACCGTAAATATATTTTGAAATGATGATCGCCGAACCGCCGAATTTATCGATCAATTTTTCGATTCGCGGCTGCGCCATTGTGTAAAAACGATAATTTTTGACGCTTTCGCGGAACACGCGTCCGATCATGTAGCCGAACATATCTCCGACCATTCCACCGAGCGTTCCGGCGATCAGAACCTTAAAAAATCCCCAATTTCCGAAAAATCCGCCGTGCGCCATCACGCCGGAGATCAAAAGCGTCATATCGCCTTCGACCGTACAAAGCGCGAAAACAGCGTAAATTCCGTATTGTTCGATGATTTGAGAAAGCTGGTCCATAAAGGAACTCTCTT